>NZ_JBEZBX010000004.1:0-658604 GCF_040647275.1 Lentzea sp. NPDC042327 | reverse complement strand
GAGGCCGATGTCGGCGCCGTAGGTCAGCGCGTCGACGACCGGCTGCAGGAAGAACGACCCCGCGTCCTGCTCCTCGCCCACCCCCGCCGGGTCACGTCTGCGGCCACATCGAGTAGATGACGTTGTCCTCGTCGGCGCACACGACCTGCGGCATGATCCCCTCGGGGGCCTGGTTGCACGACATCGGGCCGATCTCGACCGGCGGCATGCCGGACATCGGCTCCCGGCGCTCGGTGTAGTAGTCGACCAGCACGGCCGCTGCCTGGTCGCAGTTCAGCCTCCCCGCGGGGGTCTCCACCACGACGGCCAGCATCGGCTTGCCGCGGGCGCCGGCGAAGGGGCGGTCGCAGAACTGCGAGGGCAGGCTCTCGTACTGCTCGGGAGGCACGCCGTCCAGTGCGGTCGCCTTGCCCGCCGTGGTGGTCGGCGTCTCCACCTGCCTGGTCGTCGGGTCGGCCGCAGTGGTGGTGGTCGTGGTGGTGGTGGTGTCCGCGCCGGTACCGGACCCGGTGACCTCCGAGGTGCAGCCCGTCGCGAGGACGGCCAGGAGCACCGGTGTGATCAAGAACCTCATGCCCGCTGAGGTCGGTGCCGACCGCGCCATCGTTACCCCGCCGCCCGGCCGCTAGCCTTCCGGCTCGTGCCGACCACCGACGAACAGGCGCGTCCCGCGGTGTTGCTGAACCCGCTGGAAGGCGATCCGACCGACGCCGACAGCCACATCGGCGGCCCGGTGCTGTGGCCGATCGACGAGCCGTGGCCGTGGTGCGACGGTGCCGCGCACGACCCCGCGAGCGGGGGCGAGCCGTTCGTCGGCGCCGTGCAGCTCTACCGGCGCGACTTCCCGGAGCTGCCCTTCCCGGACGGCACCGACGTGCTGCAGGTCTTCCTCTGCACCCTGCACCACGACCTCCCGCACGCCTACGGGCCGGACGTGCGGCTGGTGTGGCGCGACTCCGCGGCGGTGGTCGAGCTGGTCGAGGAGGAGCCGGAGCCGTCTGCGCAGGAGGAGCTCTACGTCCCCACGGTCAACGTGCTCGAACCCATCCGGTACACCGAGAGCGCCGAGAAGGTCTCGGGTGGCACGAAGATCGGCGGCTGGACCGCGTGGTGGCAGAGCGGCCCCGTCGAGTTCCACTGCCCCGAGTGCGGTGCGCTCCAGCGCCAGACGCTGTCGCTCGCGACGCACGAGCCGTCCGGTGACGACGTCGAGTGGGTGTTCGGCCGCGAGGGGAACCTGAACGTCTTCACCTGCACCGCGGACGTGCGGCACCCGGTCACGACGCACGTCGACTGAGCACCGCCACCCCGGCCAGCAGCACGAGCAGGAGCCCGGCGAACCACGTCATGGCGGTGGTCGGCGCGAGCCAGCGGGTAGCCAGGCCGATCGCCAGCGCCGGCACGCTCATGCCCAGGTAGGCGAGGAAGAACAGACCGGCCAGCGCCTCACCGCGGCGTGCGGGGGCCGCCATCGCCGCGACCGCGCCCACCGAGGACTTGAACTGCACGCCCGCGCCCACCCCGGCGACCGCGCCGCCGAGCAGGAACAGCGGGAGGCTTGTCGCGGTCATGCCGGCCACGACCAGCACGACGCCGAGCGCCTGCCCGCCGAGCCCCGCACCGCGACGGGCGGCGGGGGAGAGGCCGCCGGTCGCGGTCTGGGCGAGCGCGGCACCGCCGAAGACGATGAACACGACGAGCCCGGCCAGCGTGCGGGACGGGTGGTGCAGCTCGCCCGCCACGAAACCCGTGGAGACCGAGGAGAAGACGCCGAACACCGCGAACGAGGACACGGCGCCGGCCGCTGCGGCGAAGTAGGCCCTGCGGTCGCCGTGGTCCGCGCTGATCCGCTGCGGGCGGTAGGGGACCCTGCGGCGTTGCACGGTCTCCGGCGTCAGGGCGACGGCGGCGAGGGCCACGACGAGCAGCCCGGCCAGCACGACGTACGGGGTGCTCAGCGGGGTGGCCGAGTGCTGCGCGAGCACACCCGCGAGCAGGGCGCCGGTGCCGAGGCCGCCGATGTTCGCCGCGGTGGAGACGATCTCGAACCGGCGCGGGGAGGCACCGGGGCGGTGCCGGGTGTGCAGGTCGTGCAGGTAGGCGGTGGCGGTCGCGGCGATCATGCCGACGCCCAGCCCGTTGACCACGCGGGCGACGACCAGGACGGGCAGTGCCGTGCTGGTCAGGAACAGCACGGCGGAGACGACCTCCAGGCCGAGCGCGGGGAGCAGGACCTTCTTGCGGCCCACCCAGTCCGAGACGTGACCCGCGAGCACGAGGCTGATCACGACGCCGGCCGCGAACGCGGCGAACACGACGGTGACGGCGAAGGTCGAGAACCCCTCGCGGGCCACGTAGAGCGGGAAGAGGGGTGCGGGCACGGTCGAGTAGGCCATCGCGACGGCGAAGGCGAAGGCGACGGCCCAGAAACCGCGGCCGTGGGGCTTGCTGGTGGCGGTCGGGGCGACCGGTGTTTCGAGGAGCACGGACATGCCCCCACCCTGTGCCCGGCGGATCATCACGTCCAACGAAAGTTGCAGCTCGCGATCATCACCTTCTGAGATACTCGCTGGTGTGGACCTCCGTCAGCTGGAGTACTTCGTCGCGGTCGCCGAAGAGGGCAACTTCACCCGCGCCGCCGCCCGCGTGCACGTGGTGCAGTCGGCGGTCTCGGCCGCCATCAAGACCCTCGAACGCGACCTCGGCGCGCCGCTGCTCGACCGCAACTCCAAGCGGGTGCTGCTGACCGACGCGGGGGCGGCGCTGCTGCCCAGGGCGCAGGCCGTGCTGGACGCCGCCACCGAGGCCAGGAACGCCGTCGCGCAGGTGAAGGACGGGCTCACCGGCACGGTGCGGATCGGCACGCTCACCGCGATGACCCTGGTCGACCTGCCCGGCCTGCTCGGCGAGTTCCACCGCCGCCACCCCGGCGTGCAGGTGTGCACGCGTGCGGCGACCGGGGGTTCGGTGGGGCTGGTCGAGCAGCTGCTGGACCGCAGGCTCGACCTCTCCTTCGTGTCGCTGCCGGGGGAGGTGCCCGCCGGGATCGTCCTCGACGAGCTGGCGCACTCGGTCATGGACCTGGTGGTGCCCGACGACCACCCGCTGGCGCGCCGGCAAGAGGTGCCCATCACCGACCTCGCGGGCATGGACTTCATCGACTCGCCGCTGGGCTACGGCAACCGGGCCGTCGCGGACCGCGCGTTCACCGCGGCCGCCGTGCCGCGCCGGGTGACGCTGGAGATCTCGGACATCGTCACCGGCGTCGACTTCGTCCGCAACGGGCTGGGCATCGCGTTGCTGCCCGGCTACGTCCTCGGTGGCGCGCGGGGCGTGACGACGCTGCGGGTGACCGGTGCGGACCTGCGCTGGCCGATCGGGCTGGCCCGGCCCGCCGACCGCGCCCCGACCGCGGCGACCAGGGCGTTGATCGCGGTGGTGCACGAGGTGATGGCGCGACGGGCAGGTCCGCACCGGACGGGAATGGGAGCGCTTCCTCACCCCCGGTAGGCCTCGCAGGCCAGCGCGACCAGGTCCGTGAGGTGCCGCGGCGGCTGGTCCTTCCACCACGCGAGCCACACCGCGATCGGCGGCGCGTCCCGCACGACCCGGTAGGCGACGCCGGGACGCGGGTTGAGGTTGGCGGTGGCCTCCGACGTCATGCCGACGGCCTGGCCCGCCGCGATCAGCGTCAGCCACTCGTCGACGCTGCTCGTGGTGCGCACGACCGCGGGTGCCCCGCCGGGCTGCCACAGGTCCAGCGTGGTGGTGCCGGTGCGGTCGTCGATCGCCATCGCGTACTTCGCCAGGTCGGCGAGCTTGAGGGAACGCTTGCGCGCCAACGGGTTGTCCGTCGCGACCACGCCGTAGCGGCGTTCGGTGCCGAGCAGGGCCGTCTCGAACCTGGGGTCGTCGAGCGCGCGGCGGACCACCGCGACCTCGGCCGCGCCCTCCGCGAGGCCCGCTGACGCCGAGTTCGAGTGCACGAACACCAGCGGCAAGCCGGGATGGGCCGCGGCCCAGGCCTTCTGCACGCGCCGCGTGTGCCGGCCGAGCGCGGCCCAGGCGTAGCCGACGCGCAGCTCGGTGCGGGACTGCTCGACGACCAGGTGCAGGTGCGCGACCTCGTCCAGCACGCGGCGGGCACCGGCCAGCACCTGCGTGCCGGTCGGGGTCAGCGCCACGTGCCGGGTGGTGCGTTGCAGCAACCGGGCACCGAGTGCCGCCTCCAGCGCGGCGACCGACCGGGAGACCGACGCCTGCGTCAGGCCGAGCGTGGCGGCGGCGTCGGTGAACGTGCCCGCGTCGACCACCGCCACGAACGCGCGCAGGTGCCGGAAATCCATGCGTTCAGCGTATAGGTCGTGCGGCTCATGCATTTCCCGCATCGATGCGGCCGACGCAGGCTGGTGCGCATGAAGAGCACGGGAGCGTTCGCGACGATGACCGCCAGCGCGGCCAGCAACCAGCTCGGCGCCGCGGTGGGCGCCCACGCGTTCGCCGCCATCGGACCGGCCGGGGTGGTGGCGGTGCGCCAGTTCGTGGCCGCCGCCGTGCTGCTGCCGATGGCCAGGCCCAACCTGCGCCGGTTCACGTGGGCGCAGTGGTGGCCGACGATCGCGCTCGGCCTGGTGTTCGCGACGATGAACCTCAGCCTGTACATGGCGATCGACCGGATCGGTCTCGGCCTCGCCGTGACGCTGGAGGTGCTCGGGCCGCTCGGCGTCGCGCTGGCCGGGTCGCGCACGCGCCGCGACGTGCTGTTCGTGCTGGTCGCGGCGGTCGGGGTGTACGTGCTCGTGCTGCCCGGCCCGAGCAGCGACTACCTCGGTGTCGGCCTCGGCCTGCTGGCCGCGGGCTGCTGGGCCGCCTACATCCTGCTCAACCGGCTGGTCGGCGCGCGGCTGCCGGGGTTGCAGGCGCCCGCCGTCGCGACGGCGATGTCGGCGACGCTCTACGTCCCGGTCGCGGTGCTGCTGGTGGTGCACGGGAAGCTGACCGGGATGTCGGTCCTGTACGCGATCGGCGCCGGTGTCTTCTGCAGCGTGGTGCCCTACGCGGTCGATGTGATCGCTCTCAGGAAGGTTCCCGCGCGCCTGTTCGGACTGGCGATGAGCGTTCACCCGGTGCTCGCCGCACTGGCCGGGCTGGTGGTGCTCGGGGAGGAGCTGGCGCCGCACCACTGGGCCGGGATCTTGCTCGTCGTGACCGCCAACGCACTCGCCGTCACTTGCTCGAAGTGGTCTGGATCACCTACCGTGGCTCCTGAAATGTGAATCCCATTCACTTCAGCGGGGTGTCCATGCGGACAGCAGTCATGACGGTCGTTGCGGCACTGGCGGGAGCGGCACTGGTCAGCGGACCGTCCGCGTGGGCGGAACCCGAGCCCTACCTCGTCGGCCGCGGCATCTCCGACGTCACCGGCCCGGCCGCCGAGAACGGCATGATGGGCTACTCGAAGTTCGACCAGAAGACGACCGGCATCCACCAGCGGCTGCGGTCGCGGGCCTACATCGTGGTCGACCGCGCCACGAACAAGCGCGTCGCGTACGTCAACGCCGACCTCGCGATGATCTTCCGCGCGGTCCAGGAGGGCGTGCTCGCGAAGCTCCAGCCGCGCTACGGCACCACCTACACCCGCGAGAACCTGCTGCTGTCGGCCACCCACACGCACTCCGGCCCCGGCGGCTACTCGCACAACCTCGCCTACAACCTGTCGATCCTCGGCATGCAGCCGCAGGCGCTCGCCGCCGTGGTCGACGGCATCACCGAGTCGATCGTCGAGGCGCACGAGGACCTCAGGCCCGGTTCGGTGTCGCTGGGCTTCGGCGAGCTGACCAACGCCTCGGTCAACCGGTCGCGGGTGGCGTTCGACCGCAACCCGGACAAGGGGTTCTTCCCGCAGGGCATCGACCCGCAGATGACCGTGCTGCGGTTCAGGCAGTCCGGTGCCGACGTCGGCGCGATCAGCTGGTTCGCCACGCACAACACCTCGGTCACCAACGCCAACACGCTGATCTCCCCGGACAACAAGGGCTACGCGGCCTACCAGTGGGAGCACGACGACGAGGGCGTGCGGTACCTGGACAACGCACCGGGCTTCGTCGCCGCCTTCCCGAACACCAACGCCGGCGACATGTCGCCGAACCTCAACCTCAAGCCCGGCTCCGGTCCCACCGAGAACGAGTGGGAGAACGCCCGCATCATCGGCGAGCGCCAGAACCGCAAGGCGCAGGAGATCTACAACGGGCCGCGCGCGGAGCTGTCCGGCGGTGTCGACTCGCGGATGCGGTTCGTGGACATGTCGACCGTGCAGGTCGAGGGCCGCTACACGACCACCGGCCAGCCGGGCACGACCTGCTCGGGCGTCGTCGGCGCCTCCACCATCGCGGGCAGCGTCGAGGACGGCCCCGCGATCCCCGGCTTCTCCGAGGGCATGCAGTCGCCGCTGAAGAAGCTGTTCGAGCCGCTGAACGTCGAGGTGCCGCAGTGGCTGCGGGACTGCCAGTTCCCCAAGGCGTCCCTGGTGCCCACCGGTCTGGTCGCGGCGACGCCGAACGTGCTGCCGCTGCAGCTCGTCCGCATCGGCCAGCTGCACCTCGTGGCGGTGCCCGGTGAGGTCACGATCACCGCGGGTCTGCGCATCCGCCAGTCGGTGGCCGCCGAGCTGGGCGTGCCGGTGCGCACCGTCCTGATCCAGGGCTACGCCAACGACTACAGCCAGTACGTCACCACGCCGGAGGAGTACGACTCGCAGCAGTACGAGGGCGGCTCCACCCTGTTCGGCCGCAACACCACGCCCGCCTACCAGCAGGAGTTCGGCAAGCTGGCGGCGTCGATGAAGAACGGCACCACGCTGCCCGCCGGTCCGGTGCCGGGCAGGCCGCCGTTCACCGACATCAACCTGCAGACCGGTGTGGTGCTGGACGACAAGCCCGCCGACAAGAGCTACGGCTCGGTGCTGAACGCGCTCAAGCCGTCCTACGCGCGCGGTGAGACCGTCACGGCCGTGTTCGTCACCGGGCACCCGAAGAACAACCTGCGCCGCAACGGGACGTTCCTGGAGGTGCAGCGGCAGGTGAACGGCACCTGGGTGCGCGTGGCCGACGACGGCGACTGGGCGACGCGCTACCGGTGGGAACGCGTCGGGATCGCGTTCTCGAACGCCACGATCACCTGGCAGGTCCCGGCGGACACGCCCGCGGGCACCTACCGGATCGTGCACCACGGCGACGAGAAGTCCGGCTGGACCGGGAGGGTCACCGGCTTCACCGGGGCGACCTCCGCGTTCACGGTCGGCTAGACCGCCTGTGCGGGGAGGTGGCGGGGCACGTCCGACGACGTGCCCCGCCGCGGTTATTCCGGGCTGCGATGAGGCAGTGATTACGTTGTGTACGATTTAATCGCGCACTAGTTTTATGGCACCACCCCGGAACGCCAGGAGGAAGTCATGAAGCGCCCCGTCCTCGAACCCGCCGCCGCCGAGTTCGCCGCCGCCACCGCGAAGCCGCCGTTCCTGTCCGACCTGGGACCGGAGGAGGGCCGCAGGACGGTCGACGAGGTGCAGTCCGGTGAGATCGCCAAGCCCGAGGTCGACGAGGAGTGGGTCGAGCTCGACGGCTTCCGGGTCCGCGTCGTCAAGCCGGTCGGTGCCACCGGCCCGCTGCCCGTGGTCCTCTACATCCACGGCGCCGGCTGGGTGTTCGGCAACGCCCACACCCACGACCGCCTGGTCCGCGAGCTCGCCGCGGGCACCGGCGCGGCCGTCGTGTTCCCCGACTACTCGCTCTCGCCGGAGGCCCGCTACCCGGTCGCGATCGACCAGAACTACGCCGCCGCGCGCTGGGTCGTCGCCGAGGGCGCCGCGCACGGCCTCGACGCCACCCGCATCGCCGTCGCCGGTGACTCGGTCGGCGGCAACATGAGCGCCGCGCTGACGCTGCAGGCCAAGGAACGCGGCGACGTGCCGCTCAAGGCCCAGGTGCTGTTCTACCCGGTGACCGACGCGTCCTTCGACACCGACTCCTACCTGCAGTTCGCCGAGGGCTACTTCCTGCGCCGCGACGCCATGCAGTGGTTCTGGGACCAGTACACGACGAACCCGGTGGAGCGCGCGGAGATCACCGCGTCCCCGCTGCGCGCCACGACCGAGCAGCTCGCCGGGCTGCCGCAGGCACTGGTGATCACCGCGGAGGCCGACGTGCTGCGCGACGAGGGCGAGGCCTACGCGGACAAGCTGCGCGAGGCAGGCGTCCCCGTCACCGCCGTCCGCTACGCCGGTGTGATCCACGACTTCGTGATGCTGAACGCGCTGCGCGGCACGCACGCCGCCGAGGCCGCGATCAAGCAGGCGGTCGCGTTCCTGCGCGAGGCGCTCGCGAAGTAGTCACGGCCCACGACCTCCGGTCCTGCCACCGCGCGTGGCAGGACCGGTCGCCGTCCGGGCCGGTCAGCCGCCGGCCCGCTGCGTGCGCGTGACCTGGAACGGCGTGCCCTGCTGGCAGGTCGTCATCGCGCCGGGCTCCGCACGCCCGCTCACCTCCACCACGGCACCGGCCACCGCGATGGCGGGGTCGGCGCCGAGCAGGAGGTACTGGGCGGTGCCCGTGTCGAGCAGCAGGCACCCGGACTCCACGCCACCGGAGACCGTGCCGCGCACCGTCATCCCCGGCTCCAGGGCACGCGACGGCGTCGTCCTGGGCGGCAATGGGGTCGAGGAGGGCGGGAGCGGCGCGGGGAGGCTCGATGACGCCGCCGGTGCGGACGTCGAGGGTGTCGGGGTCGTGACGCTCGACCCGGGGACCCCCGGTGGTTCCGCGCCGGCGCATCCGGTCAGGGCCAAGCACGTCACCAGCACGGCCACCCCGCGCATCTCACGTCACCTCCGGTGGACCACCGCGACCGGACACGGCGCGTGGTGCAGCACAGCGTGGCTCACCGAGCCCAGAATTGCACGTGCCACGGCACCGCGGCCGTGACTTCCCACCGCGAGCAGGGCGGCACCGTCGGCCGCCTGGAGCAGTGCGCGGGCCGGTGCCTCGAACGCGACCTCCGCGGCCACCTGGACGGTGGGGTGGCGTTCCCGGTGCGGGGCCAGCTGCTCGTCGAGGACCTTCGCGAGGTCCGCGCGCACGTGGTCCCAGTCCTGCTCGGGCAGCTCCGCCCAGCCGACGTCGGTCCACGCGTAGACCGCGAGCAGGTCGCGGCCGTGGCGTTCGGCGAAGGAGAACGCGAACTCGATGGCCTCCGCGGACGTCTCGGAGCCGTCGATGCCGACGACCACCCGGCCGTCGAGCGGGCCGCTGCGGGTCACCACGACCGGCCGGCCGCCGATCGAGACCAGTTCGGCGGCGGTGGAGCCGAGGAACATCTCGGCGAGGCCGGTGCGGCCGGAGGAACCGAGCACCAGCAGCTCACCGGGCTCGTCGGCCAGCACGTCGACCGGGCGGCCGATCTTCACGTCCGTCGAGAGCTGCAGCGAGGGCCAGGTCTGCCGGACCTCCTGCGCCAGCTCGGCGAGGTGGTCCTCGGCTGCGCGGGCCATCGTCTCCTCGGTCACGAACTCGGGGACCGGGGCGGACACCGGCGTGAACACCGGTTCCGGCAGCGGGGCCCGCACACCGTGCACCACCCGCAACGCCGCCCCGCACCGGGAAGCCTCCTCCGCGCCCCACAGCACCGCGCGCTTCGCCTGGTCAGAGCCGTCGAACCCGACAACGACCGTCGACATGGAAAACCACCTCCAAACGGGGTAATACCCGTTTGGAGGTGGTTCTAAAGAGGATCTACCGGTTGATGACGAACTGCGAGCCCGGCTCGATCGTGACGTCACCGTCGCGCGAGTTGGTGATCGTCACGTTCGTCAGCTTCGCCGAACCGCGGGCCTGGGCCATCGCGAGGATGCCGGAGCCGTTGTTCGACCTGTCGATGCGGACGTTGGTGATCTGCACGTCCGGCATGCCGGAGCCGCCGCCCTTGAACTGGATCCCGTCGTAGGTCGAGTCGAGGATCTCGGTGTCGCGGATGACGACGCCGGGGATCGGCAGGTTCTGCGAGAACAGCGTGATGGCGCCGAACTCCTGCGCCTCACCCCAGAACGCGCCGCCGGTGCGGTACAGGACGTTGTTGGCGAGCGTCGTCGTCCCGCCGAAGGGCAGCGGGTCGTGGTCGGTCGCCAGCATGATGCCGGGGTAGTTCGCCGTGTCGGAGATGATGTTGTTCTCCGCGCGGTTGTTCGACCCGCCGTAGATCGCGATCCCGTTGGCACGCCACGGAAGCGCGATCGTGTTGTTCAGGAACGCGTTGCCGCTGCCGGCATCGGTGTTCTGGTCCTTCACGTACTTCGACGCCCACACGGCCAGCGCGTCGTCGCCCGTGGTGCGGAACGACGAGTTGAAGACCGTGGAGTTGCGGGTGCCGTTGGTGAAGTTGATGCCGTCGGCGTAGGTGTCGCGGATGCGCATGCCGCTGAACTGCAGGCCGTCGCCGGGGTTCCAGCGGTCGGGCAGGTTGGTGTAGTCGCGGCCGACCCAGACGCCGACGTTGGCGTGCTCGATCCACACGTTGGTGACCCTGGTGTTCTTGCCGAACCGGCCGTTGAGCCCGACACCGCCCTCGGCACCGCCGTCACCGCCGCGGATCCGGCCGGAGCCGAAGATCGCGATGTCGGAGATCTGCGTGTTGTCGTCGACGTCGAACCCGAAGTTGCCCTCGTGCGGGTGGTTGATCGTGCCCGCGTCCTGCGGCTGGATCAGCGAGAACAGCTGCGAGTGCCACATGCCGGCGCCGCGGATCGTCACGTTGCGGATGCCGACCTGGTTGTCCCCGCCGCTGTTGAACACGGTGAGGATCTTCTTCTCCTGGCGGAACCGGCCGGCCGGGATCCAGACGCAGGGGATCTCCCCGTTCTGGTCGGCGGTCACGGCGCGCTGCAAGGCGTCGGTGTCGTCGGTCTGGTCGTCGGCCGTGGCACCGTACTGCGTGATCGAGACGCACTCGGCGGGCTTCTGCGCCGCCGGTGCGACCTGCTCCAGGTCGATCAGGTCGATCACGTAGAACTGCGCGGTGTCACCGGAGTCGCGCTGCAGCTTGAACTTCGTGCCCGCGGGGTAGGAGCTCGCGAGCAGCGCCTGGGACTCGTCGAACAACCGGCGGGCGTCGCCACCGGGGCGGTTCGTGAGGCCCTCGGGGTCGTCGGTCGTGCCGTAGAGCCAGCTGTGGCGCGAGGAGAACGTCAGCTTCCGCACGAACTGGTCGTTGGCGTACAGGCTGATCGTCGCCTCCTGGCCGCCGCCACCGGCCGCGTCCGGGATGGAGTTGCGCACGACGATCGAGTTCGTGCTGACCGTCGAGGTGATCTCCACGAACTGGCCCTGCGCGTCGAGGCGCACCGACTTGCGGCCAGAGGACTCGGAACCGAAGTTGGTGTGCCCGAACGTGCGCTTCGCGTCGGCCTCCAGCAGCGTGCCGTTGTGGCGGCCCGCTTCGGCCTCGTAGCTCGTGAACGGCACCGACGCGCCGCGTCCGACCACGATGGACCGGGTGGCGGTGTTGTTGTTCTCGTTGGTCTCCGCCACCACGTTGGTGGCGTCGGCGGTCGCGGTGGCCGTGGCGCCGCCGTTGGTGGCGGTCCAGGTGCCGACGGTGACCGTGACGGTCTGACCGGCGTTGATGGCGGAGGTGGTGGCGTTCAGGGTGCTGCCGCCGACGACCACGCGGGTCACCGAGGCGCCTGCCGCCGACGTGCCGCGGTTGTTGACCTGCACCGCGAACGTCACCTGCTGGCCCGCCGCCGGGGACGACGGGTTCGGCGTGACGCCGGTGACCTGCAGGTCCGGACCCGGTGCCTGGCCGACGACCAGGGGCGAGCCGGAGGTGAAGGTGTTGTTGCCCTCGTTGGTCTCCGCGACCTGGTTGGCCGGGTCGACGGTGGCCGAGACCGCGTACGACCCGGCGCCCCGCCGGCCGGCGCTGACGGTGACGGTGGTCGTGGCGCCCGCCGCGAGCGCGCCGACCTGCGCGGTGCCCGCGGTCGTGCCGCCGAGCGCGACGTTCAGGGTCGTCGCGCCGGAGGCGACCGTGCCGCCGTTGCGCACGGTGGCGGAGAGACTGATCGAGTCGGCCTCACTGGGGCTGGCCGGCGACCACGTCAGGTTCGTGACCGTCAGGTCGGGCGCCGGTGCGGAGGAGCCGAACACCTGGAACTCGGCGACCTGGCCGCCGGGCGCGCCCGTGTTGGAGTAGAAGTGCAGCCGCACGTCCGACGCCCTGCCGCTCACCGCGATGGTGACCGTGTTGCCGGTGGCCGGGTCGAACCGGTGGTCCGCCCGCGCCTTCAGCGTCGCGAACGCGGTCGCGCTCGCCTCACGGCCCAGCACCTCGAAGTTCTGCGTCCGCGCACCCCACGCCGAGTCGGGGTTGAGCTTCACGACGACGGAGGTGATGTCCGCGTTCGAGCCCAGCTTCGCGGTCAGGTGACCGGGCAGGCCGTTGGACTCCCAGTACGAGCCGGTGCTGCCGTCGACCGCGTTGGCGGCGACGAAGTCGTGCACGTGCCCGGACTCCTCGACCGGCTTGCCCGCCGCGAGGTTGGCGCCGGTGGGCGGCGGGTCGACCGAGCCGGACTCGCCGTGCACCTCGAACTCGCTGAGCTGCGCGGTCTGCCAGCCGGTGTTCGCGGTGACCGTGACGCGCACGTACCGGACGCTGGTCGCGCCGAAGTCGAGCGTCACCGTGTTGTTCGAGCCGGGCGAGAACACCCTGCCACTCGACCCGGTGAGGTCGCTGAACTGCGAGCCGTTGGAACTCCCTTGCACGGCCAGCGTCTGCGTGCGCTGCTCCCAGTTCGAGGGCAGCCGCAGCACGACCTTGCTGACGCTCTTCGCGGCACCGAGGTCGGCCTGCAGCCACTGCGGGAATGCGCCGTTGGCGCTCTCCCAGTAGCTGCCCTGGTTGCCGTCACCGGCGTTCCCGGCCCCGTACGGGCCGTTGCTGCTGGACGCGGTCAGGTTCGCGGACAGGCGGACGACCGCTGCTCCCGCCGTGGGTGTCAATCCGAACAGTGCGAGTGCGCTGACGACCGCAGCGCTCACCGCACGCCTCATGAGCGTGGATTTCATGGACTTGTCCTTCGCGGCAGGGGTATCAGTTGATGGTGATCTTGAAGGTGGACGTCGTGTTCCTGATGTCCTGGAAGTTGTTGCTGAAGCGCAGGCCGTTGAACGTGACCTCGCCGACGGCGGGACCCTGGTTGGGTTCCGGCATCTCGTTGACCCACAGGCCGAAACCGGACTTGGCGTCGAACGCGTCGCCGGACTTGCGCGCTCCGGAGATGCTCACGTTGGACAGCACCGTGTCCTGGAAGACGTTCTCGGCGGCGCCGTTGTACTTGGTCTGGAACATGATCCCGCTGTAGGTCGGGTCGATGATCTCGACGTCGCTCACCCGGATGCCGGTGTACTTCTTGGAGGCGGAGAACATCCAGATCGCGCCGAACGTCTGCGCACCCCAGAAGTGACCGCCGGAGCGGACCAGGGTGAGGCCGCTGAACGTCGTCGGCTCCGGCCCGAAGTCCTCCATCGGGTAGCCGAAGTCGAGCGAGCTGATCGTCACCGCCGAGTAGGTCAGGGTGTCGGCGACGTAGATGTTGCGGAACGTGTTGAGCTTGCCGCCGTAGACCGCGAGACCGGCCGCGCGCCACGGCGTGAGCACCGACAGGTTCTCGAAGACGTTGTTCTGCTGGCCGCTGCCGCCGTTGTCGGTGGCGGCGAACAACGCGAACGCGTCGTCACCGGTCGAGCGGGCCTCGATGTTGGCGACGCGGTTGCCCGACGAGCCGTTCGTCATGTTCAGGCCGTCCGCGTACATGTCGCGGATGCGGTTGTCGCGGATGACGTTGTTGTCGACGTTGTTGCCCCAGAACAGGCACATCATGTGCTCGACCCAGATGTTCTCGATGGTCATGTTCTGGACGCCCGCGAGGTCGAACACCTTTCCCGGTCCGTTGATGCGGGCGGTGTAGTTGCCGAACACGGCGAACCCGCTGAACGTCGAGCCGTTGGCGGACGACTGCGCGGAGAAGCCGATGTCGGTGTTCTCCTGCGACAGCGGTGCCTGGAAGCGGGTGAACCAGGGGCCGGCGCCGACCACCCTGACCGCCTTGCCGTAGACCTGGAACTTCTGCGCCGTCTGGTAGGTGCCCGCGGGCAGGTAGACGCCGACGAGGGTGCCGGTCGTGTCCATCCGGACGCGGTCCAGGGCGTTCTGCACGTCCTGGTGGGTGAACCCGGCGGGCACGGCGTAGCGTGCGGCGTCGGGGTTCGCGGCGGCCGTCACCTGTTCGAAGTTCACGAAGTCGATCGCGTAGTTCGTGGTGTTGGCCGCGTCCTTCTGCAGCTTGATCTTCGTGCCCGCCGGGAACGTGGAACCGAGCACCACGTTGGCCTCGTCGTAGACGTGGCGCGGCCCGCCCGCTCCCGGCGAGTTGCCCGGCTCGGCCTCGTTGCCGTACTGCCACATGTACTTCGACGTCAGGTCGATCGCCTTGTGGAACTGGCCGTTGACGTAGACGTTGAGGGTGCTCGTGATGCCGCCGCCACCGGAGCTGTCCGGGATGGAGAACCGGGTGACGAGCGTGTTCGTCGGAACGGACGTCGTGAACTCGACCGACTGACCGGTGCCGGTCAGCGTGACGGCACGGCGGCCGGACGCCTCACCGGCGAGGTCGCCGATCGTGCGGTTCGGGCTGAGGACCTGCGCGCCACCGCCGGCGGTCGCGTCCTCGGCTTCCACGTGCTGCCACGGGACGCTCGCGCCGCGGCCGATGAACAGCGACTGCTCGCTGGTGTTGTTGCCCTGCTTGGCGGGGATCTCGTTGCCGTCGTTCGCGATGACCGTGCGGACGGTGTAGCGGCCGTTGGCGGCGGTCCAGGTGCCGAGGGTGACCGGGGCGGTCGTCGCACCGGCGCCGATCGTGCCGGTGTGGCTGCCGGTGAGCGTGCGGACGGTCTGGCCGCTGCTGTTCAGGACCGTGACCGTGATGCCGTGTGCTCCGGTCGCGCTCGCGATGCTGCCCTGGTTCTTCAGCGCGACGCTGAACGTGGTGGTCTGGCCGTTGCCCGGGTTGCTCGGGGACCAGGACGGCACGGCGACCAGGTCGGAGCTCGGGACCGGTGTCACGACGAGCCGGTCGGGGTGGACGCGGGCGTTGTTGGTCTCGTTCTGCTCCGCCACCTTCCCGGTCTCGTCGACCTTGGCGGTGTACTCGTACGAACCCTCCGGACGAGCGGAGACCGCGGTGCTCACGTTCGCCTGCGCACCGGCCGCGAGGGCGGCGACCTGAGCCGTGCCGACCGCGGTGGTGCCGAGGAAGAACGTCACGTCGGTAGCTCCCGACGCGGCACTGCCGGCGTTGCGGACGGTGGCGTTGAGCGTGATCCGGTCGGTCTCGACGGGGGCCGTGGGCGTGAACGACGTCGCGGTGACGGTGAGGTCGGGGTTCGGGGCAGGGGTGCCGAACACCTGGACCTCCGCCACCTGGGCGCCGGGCGCGCCGGTGTTGGACGTGAACCGCAGCTGCACGTCGGCGACCCTGGCGGCCGCGCTGATCGTGACGCTGTTGCCGCTCGCCGGGTCGAAGCGGTGGTCGCGGCCGGCCACCAGGCTGGTGAACGCGGTGGCGTCCTGCGCACGGCCGAGGACCTCGACGTTCTGCGTGCGGGCGCCCCAGGCCTGGTCGGGGTTGAGCTTGACCACGACCGACGAGACGTCGGCGTTCGAGCCGAGCCCGACGGTCAGCGTGCCGGGGAAGCCGTTGGACTCCCAGTAGGTCTGCACGTTGCCGTCGTTGGCGTTGGCGGCGACGAAGGTGTGCACGTTGTGGTTCGCGGTGACCGGCTTGCCCTGCGCCAGGTTCTGGCCCGTCGCACCCTCGCGCGTGACGGAGCCGCTGGCGGCTGACTGGTTCCCCGCCGCGTCCTTCGCGACGACGTGGTAGGTCACCCGCAGGCCGTCGGGCTGGGTGTCGGTGTAGGTGGTGCCGGTGACCGCGGTGCGCAGGCTGCCGTTGGCGAAGACGTCGTACCCGGTGACGCCCACGTTGTCGGTGCTCGCCGACCAGGTGAGCCGGACCTGACCGGACTGCGGCTGGGTGAACGCGAGGTTCGCCGGCGCGGACGGCGCCTGCGTGTCACCGGTCGCCGGTCCGTGCACCTCGAACTCGCTCAGCTGCCCCGCGGGCCAGCCGGTGTTCGCGGTGATGCGGAGCCGGACGTACCGCGTGGTCGCGGCGGTGAAGTCGATGGTGGCGGTGTTGGCCGCGGCCGGGTTGAACTCGTAGCCCCGCGCCGCCACCAGGTCCGTGAAGGAGCTGCCGTCCGTGCTGCCCTGGACGGCGATCGTCTGGGTGCGCGTGCCCCAGTTCGCGGCCGGCAGCTTCAGCACGACCCGGTCGGCCTTGGTCGCGGAGCCCAGGTCGGCCTGGATCCACTGCGGGAACGCGTTGTTCGCGCTCTCCCAGTACGTCGACTGGTCGCCGTCGCCCGCGTTGCCCGGCCCGTAGCCCTGGTTGGTGCTGCTGGCGGTGAGGGTGGCGGCCAGCCTGGCGCTCGCCTGCGCCTCGTGGACCTGGAGCTTCGCCGTGGTCTTCGTGGCGCGGACGTGCTTGGCGAGGGTCGGGTCGACGCGGAAGGTGACCTTGCCGTCCCGGAAGGTGTGCGGCTGTTCCGCGACGAGCGTGGACCAGCCTCTGCCGTCCAGGCTCGTCTGCACGGCGAACGTCTCCGTGCCGGCACCGGCCTTGGTGAGGGTGACCTCGTCGATCCTGGTCTGCTGCGCGAGGTCCAGGCTCACCGGCGCGGCCTGTGCGGCAGGGGCGACGACCAGCGTCGCGGCGGTGAGGGTTGCTGCGGCTAACGGGGCTAGCAGGGAGCGAGCGCGTGTCGTCGGTGACATGGCGTGCTTGGCCCTTCTCGGTGGGGACGCGAGGGGGTGTGGCGCGCCTCACCGTAGAAGTGACCAGCAGATTACCGCAATATCTCGACGTGATTGCGCAAATTTGCGACAGAGCGCTCTGAACAGGAAAGACGGGTGCTTCGAGGCGGGGTTGAGTGGCCTTTTGCGGTCAGGACGCTCGATCACCAGCCATGCTGTGAAGTCGGACGGCTTCGGTTCGCGTCCGAACGGTGCGGGGAAATTGCTTCGGCGTCGAGGCGTCCGCTTGCGGTGGTTTGCGGTTCGGTTGCGGGCGTTGCGTAAGGCTTGCGCAAGTCCCTGACCTTCGCGAAGAACGCTCTGGCTCGGTTCAGCAGATCGATCTTGTTGGCGCGCTGCGCGAAGGTGTGTCCCTCGCCGGGGTAGACGACGAGCTCGGAGTGCGGGACGGCCGCGTGCAGCAGCTCGGCCTGCTCCAGCGGCACATTCGTGTCGTCGGCGCCGTGGACGATCAGCAGCGGCGTGCGGATGCGGTCGGCGTAGGTGATCGGGCTGGTGTCGAGGCTGTCGCTCAGCGCGGCCTCGAACCGGCCCCACTCGCCGGTGGCGACCTGCCGAGGCCAGTGCGAGATGCCGGCACCGACGAACGCCGCCTTGAACCGGTCGGTCCGCGTCGTCGCCCACGCCGCCAGGTACCCGCCGTGGCTCCAACCCGCGATGCCGAGCCGGTCGGGGTCGGCGATGCCCCGCTCGACGAGCAGGTCGACGCCGGTCTCGACGTCCTGCCACTCCTCCAGGCCGACGCGGTGGCTGACGGCCGCGGCGAACGCGTGGCCGCGGCCGAGTCCGCCGCGCGGGTTGGGCAGGAAGGTGGCGAAGCCCTGCTGGGCGAACCACTGGGCGGACGGCACCCAGCCGAGCTGGAAGTCGTCGGCCCAGCGGTCGTAGGGGCCGCCGTGCACGAGGGTGATGAGGGGGAAGGGGCCGTCGGCCGCGCCGGTCGTGCCGGTGGGGAGGACGAGCAGGGCGTCGAGGCCGAGACCGTCGTGCGCCCGGTAGCGCAGGCGGTGCTGGGGGCCGAGCGGGATGTCCAGCGGTGCCCTGCGGCCGGGGCGGTGGGAGCCCTTGACGCGTGCGATGGGCGTTCCACCCGGCCTCGCGTCGGCCCAGGCGTCGTCGAGGCGGTGGAACTCGGTGTCCAGCCCGGTCGCGACCACCACGATCGGCGCGCCGTCCGTCTGCACGAGGTCGGTCGGGCACGCGGGCAGGTCCGCGGTGAGGTTGCGGTGGTCCTGGTCGAACACCGCCATCCCGCCCTGCAGGCCCGGCGGGGTCAGGGCCAGGTAGAAGATCCGGTCGCCCCACCACACCGGCGTGCGCGCGTCGGCCGGTGCGGGCCCGAGGTCGGTCACGGTGCCGTCCGGGGCGACGACGTGCAGAGCGGGGTTGAGCAGCCCGGGGTCGATCCGCGGAGCCGACCAGCTGAGCACCGCCCGCCGGCCGTCGGGGTGCACGGCGACGTCACCGGCGCGGGCGACGTGGCGGTGCGGGACCAGCTGGGGCGGTTCGGCGGCGGGCGCCGGGCGTGCAGCGGTCCAGTCAGCGACCATCTCGTCGGTCAGTTCGCGCACCGCGGTACCCCCTTGCCGTCGGGCTCGTGCTCCTCAGCTGACCACGGCGCCCCCGGTCGTGGCCAGGTCGTCCGGTGCGGGAAGGGAGGCCCGCGTGCCCTGTCGCCTCGTGAGCTGCCAGGGCACGCGGACCGGCTCAGCGCGTCACCGCAGCAGGTAGGCGTTGATGATCGTCTGCTCCACCGTCTGCCCGCTGCCCACCGCGCGGGCGCGCAGCGACACCGACTTCGCGTCCCGCGGGTGCGCCAGCAGCAGGCGGTTGCCGTGCACCGGGGTGGACTTCCACGTCGTGCCGCCGTCGTAGGAGACCTCGACCGACGTCACCCGCACGTCGCCGGTCAGCGACTGGGTGGTGACCGGCACGCCCCACGCGCGGCCGGCGGGTGCGGTGCCGTTGTCGTCGAGCTCCGGGGTGAAGCGGACCACCGACAGCGGCAGGGCGGTCCGGCCGGAGGTCGTGCCCGAGCGGAACGTCCACCTGCCCGAGACCTTCGTGCTCAGCGCGCTGTCGCGGACCGCCTCGGTGACGACCTCGTACCCGGCCTCGCCCGGCGCGGTGTCGTACACCGCCCAGCCGGGTTCGCCGGTCTCGAACTCGCGGACGCCGTCGCGGAGGACCGTCGTGCGGGCCGAGGTGACCGGGCTGTACCCGGCGTTGCCCGCGGAGTCGCCGAACAGCGGGATCGTCACCCGGACCAGGTCGCCGGTGCGGAACGAGTGCGGCACGTCGCGGGTCGCGGGCAGGGCGGGGCCGAAGACGGCGCGGTGGAACGGTTCCCCGTAGTGCCTGCCGGGGCGGTAGTGGCGCAGCGGGCCGTCGAGGGTGCCCGCGTAGCCGGCCGGGGAGAACAGGGTCAGGCGGCGCGACCAGTCGGCCCCCTCACCGCCGTAGTACTCCGTGCGCGGGCCGGGCACCAGGGCGTCGAGCGAGCCGTAGGTCCACGCTGCACGGCCGCGAGGGGCGACCGTGTGGCCGATGGTGGCGGTCTGGCCGTCCCGCAACGGGGGCAGGTCGACCTTCACCACGGCGAGGTCCTTCGCGGCCACGGTCTTCGACAGCCCGGTGAACGTGCCGCCGGCGCGGTACCAGGCCAGGCCGTAGAAGTCGGTGCCTGCGGTCCAGAACGTGGCGACCTGACCGGTGACCTCCTCCGAGTCCGGGCCGAGGTGCGCGAGGCCGAGGTGCGCGATCGAGCCGCCGACGGAGAAGTTGCCGACGGTGTAGGCGGTTCCGCCGTGCACCCGCTCGAAACCGGTCTGCAGCAGGCTGAGCCGCGCGTCGACCGGCGGCGTGACGTCGACCGGCCTGGCCGTGCGGGCGTCCAGGTCGATCGTCATCGGGCCGGTCACGCTCAGGTTCGGGTAGCTGAACGAGTCGTGCGTCCACTCCGCGGAGCCCAGGACGCTGCCGCTGAGGAGGTAGTCGCCCTTCTCGACGCGCACGACGCCGGTGGCGCTGCCGGGCCACGCGCGGGCGCCGGTGCCGACGTTCACGAGGAACGCGCTGAGGTGGCCCGGTTTGGCGCCGGTGCGGTCGACGGCGTTGATCGTGAGGTCGTAGCTCTCCTTCTCCAGGTCCACCACGACGGCCGTGCGGACGCCGGACGCGACGACCGCGCCGCCGACCACGCCACCGGCGGGCTGCCGCGCGACGTCCGCGGTCACGGTGGCGGTGGCGGTGCCGCCGGCGGGAACGGTCAGCTGTGCCGGCGAGACGGAGAAGACCGCGCCGTTCGTGTCGGTGGTGAGGTCCAGCGTGACCGGTGCCGTGCCCGCGTTGGTGTAGGTGATCTCCTTGGCCGCCACGGGTTCGCCGGTGTGCGGCCAGAGGTGCCGGCCGAAGCTCAGGCTGCCGGGCGAGCTCGTCACGTTCCGCACGATGGCCTTCGCGACGTCGACGCGGCCGGAGCCCTGCTCGAACGGCGTCGCGCTCGCGGCCGGCGTGGCGCTGCCGGTCAGCCGCGCCTTGAGCTGGGGACCGCTCAGGCCGGGGTGCCGCTGGCGCAGCAACGCCGCCGCGCCCGCCACGTGCGGGGTGGCCATCGAGGTGCCGTCGAGCGCGGTGTAGCCGGGTTCGACGGGGGCGCCGATGCGGCCGTCGGAGTGCAGGGCGGCGACGATGCCCACACCCGGCGCGGTCAGGTCCGGCTTCAGCGTGCCTGCCTGCGCCGGGCCGCGGCTCGAGAACTCGGCGACCCGGTCCCGGTCGTCGACCGCACCGACGGTCAGCGCGGCGTCGGCGGTGCCGGGGGAGCCGAGCGTGCCGCCCGCGGGACCGCTGTTGCCCGCCGCGACCACGAACAGCGTGCCCTTCTCGGCGGTGAGCCGGTTGACGGCCTCCTCCAGCGGCTCGACCTCGGGGGTGTCGAAGCCGCCGAGGCTCATGTTCACGACCTGGGCGCCCTGCTCGACGGCCCACTCCATGCCGGCGATGATCTGGCTGTCCTGCCCGGACCCGTTGTCGCCCAGCACCTTCACGTCGAGGATGCGGGCGTCCGGCGCGACACCGCGGTACTTGCCGCCGGACCGCGCGCCGGTGCCCGCGATGATGCTCGCGACGTGCGTGCCGTGACCGTGGTGGTCACCGGCGTCCGGCGAGCCGGTGAAGTTCCGCTCGCCGATCTCGCGGTCGGCGAGGTCCGGGTGGGTCTGGTCGACGCCGGTGTCGAGCACCGCGACCGTCGTGCCCGCACCGGTGTACCCGGCGGCGTGCGCGGCGGGGGCGCCGATCTGCCGGACGCTCCGGTCGAGGGTGGCGTGGCGCTTCGCGTCCAGCCAGACCTTCTCCACACCGGACAGGGAGAACGTGCCCGCCGCGGTCAGTCCCGTGACCGGTGTCCTGGCCGCGTCGAACGCGACACCGTTGATGCTGGGCAGGTCCAGCCCGGACTGGGCCCGCGGCGCCCCCTCGGGGTAGGTGACGATCACCGGCAGCGCACCGCCGTGGCCCGCGAGCTCGGTGACGTCGAACAGCCGCTCGTCGAGGCGGCCGTCGGCGATGAACGGCATGGCGTCGTCCGGCACCACGAACTCCCGCCCACCCGCCGTGTACGAGGTGAACAGCACGCGCTCCCGGCCCGGCGCCGGCTGCACCGCGCGCTGACCGGGCAACACCTGGTCGCCGGTGATCAGCGTGACCGGTGCGGCGCCGGCGGTGGTCCGCGGCGGCTGCGGGGGTGCGGCGGTGGCCTGGACCGCGGTGAGCAGGGCACCGGTCAGTACGACGACTCCGAGTACGCGCACCCGGTCCTCCGTGGGTCTGTGAGAGCGATCTCACGGACCGTAGTGAGGTGTTCACGCGGGTGACAAGGGATCGGAGCAGATCCGGTCCAGACCAATTTTGACACCTGCGCTCGATGGTTCGGTCAACCGTCTCAGCAGGTCCGCGCGCGTCGCCCGGTTACGGCGCCGACAGGCGCTAGGACCTAGGGTGTGCGGCATGACTGGCCTGCGGGAGCGCAAGAAGGCGGCGACACGGGAGGCGTTGGGGGACGCCGCGCGGAGCCTGTGCGTGCAGCACGGCCTCGACGGCGTGACCGTGGAGCAGATCGCGCACGCGGCCGGGGTGTCGCTGCGGACGTTCTTCAACTACTTCTCGTCCAAGGAGGAGGCCGTGGTCGCCGGTGACTCCACGGCGGCCGAGGCGTTCGTACACGCGTTCGCGTCCCGCCCGGCGGAGGAACCGCTGCTGGCCGCGCTGCGGGCGGCACTGCAGTCCACGTTCCCCGAGCACCTCGACCTCGACCGGTTGCGGCAGCTGCGGGAGCTGCGCCGCACGCCCGCGCTGCTGCCGCACGTCCTCGCGGCCTACTCGACGCGCGAGCAGGAGCTGACCGCGGTGATCGCCGAGCGGACCGGCCTGGACCCGGAGGTCGACCCCTACCCGGTGGTGGCGGCCTCGATGATCACGTCGTCGCTGCGCTCGGTCGTGCAGTGGTGGCTCGACTCGCCGGAGGCGACCAGGACGTGGTCGGGTGCCGAGCTGATCGACCGGTGGATCGACCAGCTCGGCACCGGCCTCACGCGTCCCAGCTGACCGGGAGCGCGTGCACGCCGTAGATCGCCATGTCGGTGCGCAGCGGCACCTCCGTCGCGGGCACGGCCAGCCTGAGGCCGGGAAGCCTGCGCAGCAGCTCGGTGAAGCCGACGACCATCTCGACGCGGGCGAGCTGCTGGCCCAGGCACTGGTGGATGCCGTGCCCGAACGCCAGGTGGTGCCCGCGCGGCCGGTCGACGCGCAGCTCGTGCGGGTCCTCGTACTGCTCGGGGCTGCGGTTCACCGCCGGCACGGCCACGAGGACCGTCTCACCCGCGGGGATCGTGACACCGCCGACCTCGCTCTCCTCCTTCGCGAACCGCGGCACGCCGAACGCGATGATCGACAGGTAGCGCAGCAGCTCCTCGACCGCGTTCTCGGTGAGCTCGGGCCGGGCCCGCAGCAGCTCCAGCTGCTCCGGGTGTTCGAGCAGCGCGAACGTGCCCAGCGCCAGCATGTTCGCCGTCGTCTCGTGGCCCGCGATCAGCAGCAGGTTCGCGATGCCGACCAGCTCGTCCTCGGTCAGGTCGGTCTCGGTGACCAGGCCGGACAGCAGGTCGTCGGTGGGCTTGGCCCTCTTGGCGCGCACCAGGCCCTGCATGAAGCGCCGCAGCTCGGTGCCGACCTTGATCTGCTCGTCGATCGTGGTCGTCAGGCTGAGCAGCTTCGAGGTGGTGCGCTGGAACTCGTCGCGGTCGCCGTAGTCGACGCCCAGCAGCTCGCAGATCACCAGCGACGGCACCGGCAGAGCGAAGTCGTGCACCAGGTCCGACGGCGGGCCTGCGGCGACCATCGCGTCCAGCTGCTGCGTCACGATCTCGTGCACGCGCGGCTCCAGCTGTCGCATGCGCCGCACGGTGAACTGCCCGGTCAGCATCCGCCGGTAGCGGGTGTGCTCGGGGGCGTCCATCGAGATGAACGACCCGGCGCGGCGCTCGGGCGGGAAGATCTCGTTGAACAGCTCCGGCGACATCCGCGCCCGCACCCGCGGGTTGCCGAACCGGTCGGCGCTCATCCGCGGGTCGGCCAGCACCGCCCGCGCCTCGTCGTGCCCGGTGACGACCCAGACCGCCTCGCCGCCGTGCTCGACCCGGTGCACCGGCCCCTGCCCGCTCAGCTCCAGCAGCCCCTTCGCCGGGTCGAACGGGCACCGGCCGCGCCGGGTCAGCTCAGCGGGCAGCTGGGGCCGGATCAGCTCCTGCGCGGTGCGTTGCCGCTCTGCCGTGGTCATGGAAGCGCTCCCGTCCCCGGCCCCGCGTGACGGGGCCGTCGCTCGGTGTCACCTCCACGCTACCGAAACTTGCGCATCGTGCAAGATTTTTGGCCGCCCTTTACGTCGCGAACACCTGCGCGTCGTCGGCGAACGCCTTGAACTCCAGCGCGTTGCCCGCCGGGTCCAGCAGGAACATCGTCCACTGCTCGCCGGGCAGCCCCGCGAAGCGCAGGTAGGGCTCGATGACGAACCGCGTGCCGGCCGCTGTGAGCCTCGCGGCGAGGACCTGGAACTCGTCGGGCGTGAGGAGCAACCCGAAGTGCGGCACCGGCACGTCGTGTCCGTCGACCGGGTTGTGCACCCGCTCGACCCGCGGGGCCAGGTGCGTGACGAACTGGTGGCCGTGCAGGTTCCAGTCGATCCAGGTGTCGGAGCTGCGGCCCTCGTCGAGACCGAGGACGCCGCCGTAGAACGCGCGGGCGGCGGCGAGGTCGTCGACGGGCATGGCGAGGTGGAAGCGGGGGATGCTCACGCTGGCGCCTTTCTGTTGTCTGAATGTTGACATTAGGACAACGAGGCTGGTCGGTGGAATGTGCGCTTGTTAACATTGCGCCATGGCACGGTTGGAGCCCGCCCGCAGGCGCGGCCTGAGCAGCGAGGTCGCGGACGCGATCCGGACGGCGATCTTCGACGGTCGCTACCCGCCCGGCAGCCCGCTGCGCGAGGTGGAGCTGGCCGAGGCGCTGGAGGTCAGCCGCGGCCCGGTCCGCGAGGCGCTGCAGCAGCTGGAACGCGAAGGGCTCGTCCGCACCGGCTGGCACCGCGGCGCGACGGTCGCCGAGCTGTCGGCCCGCGACGTGGCCGAGCTCGACAGCCTGCGCGGCGCCCTGGAGGTGCTCGCGGTGCGCCGGGTCGTCGACACCGCCGCCGACCTCACCGCCGTCGAGAAGGCCGCGCAGGAGATGGAACGCGCCCGCACCCCGCACGAGATGGTGCAGCTGGACATCGAGTTCCACGACGCCGTCTACGCCGCCGCCGACCACTCACGGCTCGTGCACGCCTGGGAGGCCATCCGGTCGCAGGTGCACCTGTTCCTGCTCACGCGCGTTGCGGTGAGCACGGAGGGCTACCTGGAGCACGTGCGCGACGAACACCGTGCGCTGGTGGAAGCCTTGCGGGCCGGGGACGTCGAGGGTGCTCTGCAGCTCTTCGCGGTGCACCGCAAGCACGCGTTCGACGTGCTGACGTCGAACTAGAGCCAGCCGTGTTCCTGCGCCAGCTGGAACGCCTCACCCCGGCCGGCCACGCCCAGCTTGGCCACCGCGGCCGACAGGTGGTTGCGGACCGTGCCCGGTGACAGCGACGTGCGGGCCGCGATCTGCGCCACCGGGGTGCCGAACCCGCTGAGCCGCACCACCTCCAGCTCGCGCTGCGTCAGCGGGCACGGGGGAGCGGCGAGCGCGTCGGCCGCGAGCGCCGGGTCGACCCAGCGGGACCCGGAGTGCACGCGGCGGATGACGTCGGCGAGCGTGCCGCCGGGGGAGCCCTTGGGCAGGAAGCCCTTCGCACCCGCCCGCAGGGCCTGCTGCAGGTGCGGCGGGCGGCCGCGGCCGGTCAGGACCACGACGGCGCACGACGGCAGCACGCGGGCGAGCTCCGCGGTGACCTCCAAGCCGTCCAGGGCGGGCATCTGGAGGTCCACCACGGCGACGTCGGGGCGGTGGGCCAGCGCCGCGTCGACGGCGGCCCGGCCGTCACCGGCGCTGGCCACCACCGACAGGTCCGGTTCGAGGTCGAGCAGCGCGGCGAGGGCGTCGCGGATGAGCTCCTCGTCGTCGGCCAGCAGCACCCTGATCACGCGAGCACCACGACCCGCAGCGTGAAGGTGCCGGCCGAGCGCTCGCCGGAGATCCGGCCGCCGTGCGCGGCCAGCCGTTCGCCCAGGCCGCGCAGGCCGTTGCCCCCGCGTTCGGGCGCGTCCGGGGCGACGCCGTCGTTCGTGACCGTCATCAGCACCTCCCCGTCCCGCTCGGCGAGGTCGATGATGCACCACGTCGCCCTGCTGTGGCGCAGCACGTTGGTGCAGGCCTCCCGCACCGCCAGCGCGAGCTGGGTGGCGCTGTCACCGGTGAGGCCGCCACTGTCGGGGACCGTGCACCGGATGCCGGCCTCCCGCAGCACGCCGCGCACCGCCGCCAGCTGCTCGGCCAGGTCGACCGCCCGGTAGCCGTCCACGGCGGCGCGCACCTCGCTCAGCGCCGAGGACGCCAGCCGCTGCGCCTCGAACGCCTCGGCCGCCGCCCGCTGCGGGTCCGTGCCGGCGAGCCGCCCGGCCAGCTCGGCCTTCAGCGCGATCACGGTCAGCCGGTGCCCGAGCAGGTCGTGCACGTCGCGGGCGAACCGCAGCCGTTCCTCGCTCACCGCCAGCGCCGCCCGCGCCTCCCGGCCCGCCCGCGCCTGCTCCAGCAGCCCGGCGTACCACGTCGGCAGCCCGGCCATCGCGATCACCGTGGCCGCGACCGAGGCGGCGATCAGCAGGTGGGTCGCGGGCATGCCACCGACGGCGAACCCCACCACCCCCGCCAGCGCCACCCCGGCGACTGCCGCCGCCCACCGCCACACGCCGGTGAGCAGCAGCGGCGCGAACCCCGCCGCGACCCCGCCGACCCACGCCCACGGGTGCAGACCGGCCGGTCCGACCGGCGCCACGAGCGGGATCGACACCAGTGCGGCCGCACCCAGGACCCAGAACGTCCCGGAGCGCACCGCCACCACGCACGCCGCCGCGAGCAGCACCAGGCCCAGCCCGCCGAGCCAGCGCGTGGCCGTCGGCTCGCGCAGCACCGCGACGAGCGGCACGACCAGCGAGCCCGCCCACAGCGAGTGCAGCGTCCAGCGCAACGCGGCCCGTGCCGGATCGGTCCGGGGCAGCTCGGTCCGGGAAAGCTCGGTCACCGCCACCACCCTAGAGCCACGCGATCATGATGGTGACCGCCACGACCAGGTCGAACACCCCGCAGAACTCCGACCACCAGCGCGGCACGACGGCGTTGCGGACGTGGTGCACGAGGTCCCAGACGGCGTGCGCGCCCCACCCGGCGGCGATCAGCACCACGCCGAGGTCGGCCGACGAGGTGGTGACCACGGCCGCGAGCGCCGCGTAGGCCCCGAACACGGCCAGCTGCACGCGCGGTGCCCGCCGGCCCCACATCAGGTAGACGGCCTGGCACACCAGCAGCGTCCACACCGGGGGCACCAGCGCCGCCTGCCAGAAGTCGAACGTCAGCGCCAGCGCGACCATCGTCGGCCAACGGTCGCCCAGGAACCGGATGGCCGGGTTGGTGGACGCGACGCCATGCTCGTGGCGGTAGCGGACCAGCACGAAGATCATCGCGGGCACCATCAGCAGGTGACCGCCTATGAGCACGGCATCGCGATCCACCGCACCCGACCAGTAGGGCACCAACAGCACGAGGTACGGCACCGCCATCGCGGCGCACATCTCCACCACGCGCCCATGACCGCGATAGCGCATCCACAGCGCCAACGGCACGGACATCGACACAGCCATCCACAGGACGGTGAGCTCGATCGAGTCCGGCGTCCACAGGGGTCCCAGCAGGGACATTCCCAGGAGCATCGCCACGAGCATCTCGACGCCGTGGCGCACCAGCGGCCGGACCGCGGAAGTTGTCGTCGTTGTCATGCACTGAGCGTCGAACCGACGCCCGGCAACATCCATCCGCGCGATGTCATGTCTTCACCGTGCGAAACGCACAGCCGAACCGTGCGCCTGAGCTCAGACGCTGATCTCCGCCCAGACGGTCTTGCCGTCGGCGGCCTCACGCGTACCCCAGCAACGAGAGAGATGGGCGACCAACACCAAGCCACGCCCGCGGGAGTCGGCGATGCGCGACTCGCCCAGCTGCGGCAGTTCGGCGGGTGTCCCGTCCTCGACCTCGACGCGAATGACCTCATTGGTGCGTGACATGCGCACCACCCGTGGAGCGGCCGCGTGCTCATAAGCGTTGCTGGCCAGTTCGGTGCACACCAGTTGCACGTCCAGCAGCACGTCCTCGGACAGGTCGGCAAGCAACGTCGAAGCCCACGAGCGCAGGTCCGCCAGATCCGGGTCGGAGTCGGGCAGGGGATATCGCGCTGAGGTGCGGAGCACCTCGGGAGCGTCCATCTCGATCCACCCCGTTCACGTTCTGGCTGCCCTGGCTGCTCAAGACGGCCGTCAGGTCGCGAAATACCACCGCGGGTGCTAACCCAAACGCATGGACGGCTTCGGGTTCGACCTTGCGCTGGTCGGAGTGCTGGTGTTGTTGAACGCTGCGTTCGCGGGCAGCGAGATGGCGTTGGTGTCGCTGCGTGAGGGGCAGCTGCGCGCGCTGGAACGGGATGGGCACCGCACGCTCGTGCGACTGGCACGGGATCCGAACAGGTTTTTCGCAACCATCCAGATCGGCATCACGCTGTCCGGGTTCCTCGCCTCCGCGACCGCGGCGGTGTCGCTCGCGCAGCCGCTGGTGCCCGCACTGGAGTTCCTCGGCAGCGCGGCGAACGGCGTGGCGATCGCGCTGGTGACGATTCTGCTGACGTTCGTCACGCTGGTGTTCGGCGAGCTCGCGCCCAAGCGGCTCGCGATGCAGTACGCGGTGCGCTGGTCGAAGATCATCGCCCGGCCGCTGGACGTGCTGTCGACCGTCTCCCGCCCGGTCGTGTGGCTGCTCAGCAAGGCGACCGACCTCGTGGTGCGCGTGTTCGGCGGTGACCCGAACGCCGACGAGGAGCAGATGTCACCCGACGAGCTGCGCGAGCTGGTGGCCGTGCAGAAGCACCTGAACGCCGAGCAGCGGGAGATCATGACCGGTGCGCTGGAGATCCACGAACGGCGGCTGCGCGAGGTGCTGGTGCCCCGTCGGCAGGTGGTTGTGCTCGACGCGAGTTTGACCATCCCCGTGGCGAGGGAAACCCTGGCCCAGTCCGGGCACTCACGGGCGCCGGTGGTGCGGGACGGCCACTTGGACGACGTGATCGGCGTCGTGCACCTGCGCGACGTGCTGGACGACACGGCGGCGTTGAAGGACGTGGCCCGGCCCGCACTGATGCTGCCGGACTCGTTGCGCGTGACCGACGCGTTGCGCCGCATGAAGGCCGAGCGCGAACAGCTCGCGCTCGTGGTGGACGAGCACGGCGCGGTCGACGGCATCGTCGCGCTGGAGGACCTGCTCGAGGAGGTCGTCGGTGAGATCTACGACGAGACGGACCGCGATGTCGCGAACGTCCGCACCGAAGCGGACGGTTCGCTGATCCTGCCGGGAACTTTTCCGGTGCACGACCTCGTTGACATCGGGGTCGAGCTGCCGGAGGCACCGGAGGGGGACTACGCGACGATCGCGGGTCTGGTCCTGGTGGTCCTCGGGAGAATCCCGGAAGGACCCGGAGACGTGGTGCACGTCTCCGGCTGGGAGATCACCGTGCAACGCGTGGAACACCACGCGATCACACGGGTGAGGCTGAGGTCACAACCGAAAACGCGGAATGACCAAGAGGTCTGAACCGTTACACCAGAGGCGGCCAGCTCGCCCGCACCACCTGCCAATCGGAAACGGGGGATCTGTCATGCCTGCAGAACTGAAGAACCGCGCGTCCGGACAGCAGGACGCGGACCTGGTCGGCCAGTACCTGCGCGACGTGGGCAGCACGCCGCTGCTCACCGCCGCGGAGGAGGTCGTGCTCGCGAAGGCGATCGAGGTCGGCCTGTACGCACAGCAGCTGCTCGACTCCGGCGACACCACGCGGGACCGGCGCACACTGCGCCGGCTGGTCGCCGAGGGCGAGCGCGCGAAGGACCACATGATCCGCGCGAACCTGCGCCTGGTCGTGTCGGTCGCGAAGAAGCACTCGTTCCGCGGCCTGCCGTTCCTGGACGTGGTGCAGGAGGGCAACCTGGGCCTGATCCGCGCGGTCGAGAAGTTCGACTACGCCAAGGGTTACAAGTTCTCCACCTACGCCATGTGGTGGATCCGCCAGGCCATCGAACGCGGTCTGGCCGACCAGACCCGCACCGTGCGCCTGCCGGTGCACGTCGTGGAAGAGGTCAACAAGCTCAACCGGATCGGGCAGAAGCTCTCCGCCGAGTTCGGTCGCGAGGCCACCGTGGAGGAGATCGCCGCGCACGCCAAGGTGTCCGCGCAGCGCGTGCATGACCTGCGCGACGCGGCCCGCACGTGCGTGTCGCTGGAAACGCCGGTCGGCGACGAGGGTGACTCGGTGCTGGGCGACCTGATCCAGGACGGTGACGGCGTGTCGGCGCCGGACCTGGTGGAGCAGCAGGAGTTCGTCGAGGGCGTGCGGTCGCTGCTGGAGGTCCTGCCCGAGCGCCAGGGGCGGATCATGCGGCTGCGCTTCGGCCTGGAGGACGGCCGGGAGCGGACGCTGCAGGAGGTCGCCGACGAGCTCGGCCTGACCCGTGAACGGATCCGCCAGCTGGAGAAGCAGTCGCTGGCCGTCCTGAAGTCCACCGGCCGCCCGGAGGAGCTCTTCGCTCTCGCCGGCTAAAACCGCCTGTGCTGTCTCACAACCGCGCACGAACGCCCCACAGGCCCATCGGCCCGCCCCCGCTGCCCAGGCATCTGCAAGTACTTGCAGATGCCTGGGCAGCGATGAGGCGGCGAGTGGTCAGCGGCGGTGTTTGTACAACGGCACGGACGCCGCCGAACCGGGCAGGTGCGGATTCGGGTTGGCCGCGCACACCGTGCCCGCCGCAGGCAGCTTCACGTCGAGCAGGTACGCGTTCATGTGGTCCGTGATGCACGCACTGACCCCATAAGCCGTGTGACCCCATCCCGCGTAGGTGAGCAACCGGCTGTTGGGCAGCTGACGGGCCACGGCCTGCGCACCGCGGTAGTCGGTCGCACCGTCGAAGTAGTTGCCCACCACCAGTACCGGTGCGGAGGTGCGGGCGTTCCACGGGCCCGTGTAGCGGTCGGGGTTCGTGGGCCAGTTCGCGCACGCGGCGTTGCCCCACCACCAGTACGGGCCGAACTCCGAACCCGCCTCGGCATAACGCCCGATGGCGCGGTAGGTCTCGAAGTTGCGCGGGTACTCGATGTCGGCGCACGCGTTGCCGTTGTAGGCGTCGAAGAAGTTGTCGTAGTCCGGTTCCGCGGCGGTCAGCACGGTGCCGGTGGAGGCGTCGGAGAGCCTGTCGAGCAGGGCGGCGATGGCGGGCCAGGCGTCAGGGGCGTAGCCGGTGCCGATGGCCGTGCCGATGATGGCGTCGTAGGTGTAGGTCTGGTCGCCCAGCTGGATCGGCTTGGCCTTCGCCGCGGCGAGCAAGGCCTTCCAGCGCTGGGCTGAGTTCGGGGCGAGGGGGCACGCCGCCTCGTCGCACAGGCGCAGGAACTCGTCGAACACCTCCTTGCCGGCGATGCGGTCCGACTCGATCTGGCGGCCGCCCGACCACAGCACGGGGTTGAGCACGCCGTCGATCGCGAGCGCGCGGACGTTGCGGGGGAACAGGTTCGCGTACGTCGTGCCGAGGAACGAGCCGTAGGAGAAGCCGAGGTAGGTGAGCTTGCGGTCACCGACGGCGCTGCGGAGCAGGTCCAGGTCGCGGGCCACGTCGGCGGTGCTCATGTGGCGGGCGATGGGCTCGCCGGAGCGGCACTTCGGGCCGAGGGTGCGGTAGCGGTCGAAGAACGGGCGCTCCTGCGCCGCCCGGTACGGGAAGCCGGGCAGGCCCTCGAAGAACTCGTCCAGGGCCTCCTCACTCGGGAAGCAGTGCAGCGGGTCGGAGCGGCCGACGCCGCGCGGGTCGAAGCCGACCACGTCGAAGCGGCCCCGCAGTGCGGCCGAGAGCTGGTCGCCGATCGAGTGGGCCAGGTCGACGCCGGACCCGCCGGGACCACCGGGGTTGAGGAACAGCGACCCGATGCGGCGGGCCTTGTCGGTGGCGGGCTTGCGGGTCAGCGCCACGGTGGTCGTGGCGCCGCGCGGGTCGTCGTGGTCGAGCGGCACGCGGACCGTGCCGCACTCGAAGCCGGGGTGCTCCGGTCCGCAGGCCTGCCAGTCGATCCTGGGCGCGCCCTGCTCGGCGTGCGCCACCGGGGTGAGCGTGACCATGAGCGCTGCGAGCGCGACGAGCGCGGTTGTTCGCATGGGCGAGTCCCCTCGTGTCAGCCAGGAGCGCTCTTCCTATCTCGCTGCGGCGGGGTGCGTGTAGCGACGAAAGTCGTCTTCGACCGACTGGGACGGCGCAGCGCTGAACGGGTTGGGGTTCGCCGGGCACACCGTGCCAGGCGCGGGCAGCGTCACGTCCAGCAGGTACGCGTAGATGTGGTCGGCCGCGCACTGGCTGCGCCGCCACGACACGTGTCCCCAGCCCGCGTACGACAGCAGCCGGCTGTTGGGCAGTTGCCGGGCCACGGCCTGTGCGCCGCGGTAGTCCGTTCCTCCGTCGAAGTAGCCACCCACCACCAGTACCGGTGCGGACGTGTGCGCGGTCCACGGGCCCGTGTAACGGTCTTCGTTTGCCGGCCAGTCGGCGCACGCTGAGTTCGTCCACCACCAGTACGGGCCGAACTCGGAACCTGCCTCCGCATAACGCCCGATGGCGCGGTAGGTCTCGAAGTTGCGCGGGAACTCGATGTCCGCGCACATGTTGCCGAGGTTGGCGTCGAACATGTTGTCGTAAGGCGGAGTCACGAGTGCGGTGACGCCAGGTTCAGCCGCGGCATCGGCGAGTTGGGCGAGCGTGGTCGCGATGACCGTCCACAGCTCCGATGCGTACCCGGTGAGTCGTGCGTGGCCCACGACCTGGTCGTAGGTCCACAGCTCGTCGCCGAGCTGGATCGGGTTGGCCCGCGCGGCGGCGAGCAGCGCGTCGTAACGCTGCCGCGAGGCGGGTGCGAGCGGGCAGGCGGCCTCGTCGCAGAGCCGGAAGAACTCGTCGAGCACTTCCTCGCCGGCGACGCGGTCCGACTCGATCTGACGGCCGCTCGAGTACCGCTCGGGGTCCAGCACGCCGTCGATTGCGAGCGCGCGGACGTTGCCGGGGAACAGGTTCGCGTACGTCGTGCCGAGGTACGAGCCGTAGGAGTGGCCGAAGTACGTGAGCTTGCGATCACCCAGCGCGCGGCGCAGCAGGTCCATGTCGCGTGCGACGTCGGCGGTGCTCATGTGCCGTGCGATCGGCTGGTCGCACTTGGCGGCGAGGGCGCGGTACCGGTCGAAGAACGGCCGTTGCATCGACGGCCGGTAGGGGAACAGCGGCAGGTCGGCCAGGTACTCGGCGCGCTCCTGCTCGGAGGCGAAGCAGCGCAACGGGTCCGACCGGCCGATGCCGCGCGGGTCGAAGCCGACCACGTCGAACCGGCCCTGCGTCCCCGCCGACATCCGGGCGCCCCACGCCCACGTGTAGTCGAGGCCGGAGGCACCGGGGCCGCCGGGGTTGAACAGCAGCGACCCGATCCGCCGCGCCGGGTCCGCGGCGGGCAGGCGGGTCAGCGCGAGCGTCGTCGTGGCGCCGCGCGGGTGGTCGTGGTCGAGCGGCACCACGAGCTGCGCGCACTCGAAGCCCGGGTGGTCGGGGCCGCACGCCTGCCAGGCGATCGGCGGCACCGCGGCCCACGCGGGTGGTGCGGGCGCGAGGGTGGACACCGCGACCGCGACCGCCGCGACCAACCTGGGCACGAACGCGCGCATGGCTCCCCTTCCAGCGGGCTGAGGAGCCATTCATAGCCGTGATCAGTCGGGCCGTCGATGCTTTTGACGAACTCCCAGCTGAGCGGCGATCTGATCGTGGATCGGCGTGCTCATGACGACCGGTCCCGCCGGTGCGGCGGGAGGTGTCGGACCAGCCTTGTCGGTTTCCTCCGGCATGCGAGGAGCGTAGGCATGGTCGTTGACCCCCCAACGACGCCGACCGGGATTTCACCTTCCTTGTACCCCAGTAGGTGATACCCGATCGAGCGATTTGCGCCCCGCGCCGAGGGCGGGCCGCGGAACAGCCGCCGATCGCGTCTTGTTGTGCCGGTACATGGACAACGAGCAGCGTGGCCGCGTGCGCGTGGAGCACTCGGCGAAGCGGGTCCGCACGTACTCCGGTGGCGAGCTGGTCGCGGACACGACCGCGCCGCGGCTGGTCTGGGAGATCCCGCACTACCCGGCGTACTACCTGCCGCTGGCGTCCGTGCGCGCCGAGCTGAGGCCGACGGGGGAGACGCGGCACTCGCCGAGCCGGGGCGAAGGCGTGCTGCACGACGTGGTCACCAGGGGCGGAGTGGCCGAAGGAGCCGCGCTCACCTACCCCGGCTCGCCGGTCGAGGAGCTGAGGAGCCTCGTGCGGTTCGAGTTCGCGGCGATGGACGAGTGGCTGGAGGAGGACGAGCCGGTCTACGTCCACCCGCGCGACCCGTACACGCGCGTGGACGTGCTGAACAGCTCGCGGCACGTGCGGGTGGCGTTGAACGGCGTCACGCTGGCCGCCTCGGCCCAGCCGCGCGTCCTCTTCGAAACCGGCTTGCCACCGAGGTACTACCTGCCGTTGAGTGATGTCCGGTTCGACCTGCTCCGCCCCTCCGCCACGCAGACGCGGTGCCCGTACAAGGGCACGGCGACGTACTGGTCGGTCGAGGTCGGAGGGGTCCTGCACGAGGACCTCGCGTGGATCTACCGCACCCCGCTGCCGGAGAGCCAGAAGGTCGCCGGGCTGGTGTGCTTCTACAGCGAGAAGGTCGACCTGCACCTGGACGGGGAGCTGCAGGAACGGCCGAAGTCGCCCTGGTCGTGACCGGCACGCGCCGACGAGATCCTTCACACACTGCAAACTTGCAGTGACTGCAAAAATATCCTGTACTGTCGACCCGTGAACCAGTCGGGGGAGAGCCTGCGCGACCGCAAGAAGCGCCGCACGCGTGCCGCGCTGGAGCGGGCGACGCTGCGCCTCTCCGCCGAGAGGGGCTTCGACCACGTCACCGTGGAGGAGATCGCCGCCGAGGCCGACGTCTCGGTGCGCACCTTCTTCAACTACTTCGCGAGCAAGGACGACGCGCTGATCGGCGCGGACCCGGAGACGGGCCCGCGCATGGCCGAGCGCGTCCTCGCCGCGGACGGGGTCACGCCCTTCGAGGCGTTCCGCGCCGCCGTGCTGGCGGAGATCGACGACGAGCTGAACAACGCGCGTGACCTGTGGCTGCTGCGCAAGGACGTGCTGATGCAACGCCCCGACCTGCTGGTCCGCGCGTTCGCGTCGAGCGCGGAGGCCGAGCAGCTGATCGGCGCGGCGGTGGCGCAGCGCAGCGGGCTGCCCGCCGACCACCTGTACCCGCGGCTGCTGGTGGCCGCGGGCACCGTCGCGTTCCGCTGCGCGGTCACCCGCTGGGCGCTCGACGACGAGGTCGCGCTGGGCGACCTGATCTCCGAGGCGCTCGACCTGCTCGGTGCCGGACTGGCTCACGCACCGCACCACCACGAAGGGGGACCCTCATGAGCACCGGAACCGAAGCGCCAAGACCCGCCCACAGCAGACGCGACGTCCTGCAGGCCATGTCCGGCCTGATGATGGGCATGTTCGTGTCCATCCTGGCGAGCACCATCGTCTCGAACGCCCTGCCGCGCATCGTCGCCGACCTCAAGGGCTCGCAGTCGATCTTCGCCTGGATCGTCACCGTCGAGCTGCTCGCGATGACCGCGACCGTGCCGCTGTGGGGCAAGCTCGCCGACCTCTACAGCCGCAAGCTGCTGATCCAGGCCTCGCTGAGCCTGTTCGTCGTCGGCTCGCTGATCGCGGGCTTCTCGCAGAACATCGAGATGCTGATCGTCAGCCGCGTCGTGCAGGGCCTCGGCGCCGGTGGTGTCACCGCGCTCGCCACGATCGTGATGGCGGCGATGATCCCGCCGCGCGAGCTCGGCCGCTACTCCGGTCTGTTCGGCGCCGTGTTCGGCGTCGGCACTGTGGCCGGCCCGCTGATCGGCGGCCTGCTGGTCGACACCTCCTGGCTGGGCTGGCGCTGGTGCTTCTTCATCGGCGTCCCGTTCACGCTGGCCGCGATCTGGCTGCTGCAGCGCACCCTGCACCTCCCGATCGTGCGCAACGAGAACACGAAGATCGACTTCCTGGGCGCGTTCCTCATCGTGTCCGGTGTGTCGACGCTGCTGGTGTGGTCCTCGCTGGCCGGCCAGAAGTTCGAGTGGGCCTCCGGCTGGACCGCGCTGCTCGTGTCGCTCGGCGTGGTGCTGCTCGTCGCCGCGGTGTGGGTCGAGTCCCGCGCCCACGACCCGATCATCCCGCTGTCGATCTTCCGCAACCGCACGGTCTCGCTGGCCACCCTCGCGAGCGCGCTCGTCGGCGTGGCGATGTTCGGCGGCACGGTCTTCCTGTCGCAGTACTTCCAGCTCTCGCTCGGCAAGACCCCGACCCAGGCCGGTCTGCTCGGCCTGCCGCTGATCTTCGGCCTGCTGGTGTCGTCCACCGTCGCGGGCCAGCTGATCACGAAGTACGGCCGGTGGAAGGCGTTCCTGGTCGCCGGTGGCGTCGTCATGGTCGCGGGCATGCTGCTGCTGTCCACGATCACCGCGCAGACCACGGTGTTCATGGTGGGCGTCGACATGTTCGTGCTCGGCGTGGGCGTCGGCATGCTGATGCAGAACCTCGTGCTGGCGGCGCAGAACGACGTGCCCGCCCGCGACCTCGGCGCCACGACCTCGACGCTGACGTTCTTCCGCTCGCTGGGCGGCGCGATCGGCGTCTCGGCGCTGGGCGCGGTGCTGGCCAGCAAGGTCTCGTCGCTGACCGAGGAGAAGTTCGGCCCGATCGCGACCGCCGGCGGCGAGAACGCGGTACCGGACATCACGAAGCTGCCGCCGGAGGTCAAGGCCGTCATCGCCGACATCTACGCCACGGCGACGGCGGAGATCTTCCTGGTGGGGGCGCCGTTCGCGGTGCTCGCGTTCCTCGCGGTGGTGTTCATCAAGGAGAAGCCGCTCAAGGAGCAGAGCGGGGACGAGCGACTGGCGGCGGAGATGGCCGCGGGGCACTGATCCTCGTAGTTCGGCACCGGCGCGGACCCCTGACTTTCGTCGGGGGTCCGCCCCGTCTTCCGGGTCGGGTGCCGCGGGCCCGCGCTCCCTACGGTCACGACCATGAACAGCATCTGGGCGATCGGCCTGGTCGCCGCACTGGTCTCCCCACCCGATCTGTCCGCAGTGGACGGTCACGTGGCCGCGTACCTCGCAGAGGCCTCCTACCCCGGAGTCGCGGTCGCGATCACGAAGGGGGACAGGGTGATCGCGACCAAGGGCTACGGCCGCGACTCGACCGGCGCGCCGCTCACCGAGCACTCGAAGATGGCGATCGCCTCGGTCAGCAAGTCGTTCACCGCCTTGGCCGTCCGCCAGCTCGCCGACGCGGGCAAGCTCGACCTGGACCGGCCGGTGCGCACCTACCTGCCCGAGTTCGAGGTCGCCGACCCGCGGGGCGGGCGGATCACCGTGCGGCACCTGCTGGAGCACACCTCGGGCATCACCGACCGGACGTTTGCGGAGAAGAGCCTGCCGCAGCCGGACACCCTCGACGGGGCGGTCCGGCGGGCGAAGCAGGCGACGCTCGCCGCCGATCCCGGTGCCGAACACCGGTACACCAACACGAACTACCACCTCGCCGCGCGGGTGGTGGAGGTCGTGTCGGGTGAGAACTTCGACGACCACCTCAGGAAGCACGTCTTCGAGCCGTTGGACATGCGCGAAACGGTCGCGATCGACGTGACGCCGCGCGACCTGCCGGCCGGCTACCGCACGGGACACGGGTACGCGTACGGGTTCTCGGTCGCGGTGACCGAGCCGCACCGGTTCGTCGCCGGGTCCGACGGGGTGGTCACCACCGCCGCGGACATGGGCAAGTGGCTGGCGGCGCAGGGGCGGCTGCGGCCGCAGGAGGGGCTGGGCTGGGTGCGCGACGGGCGCGGCCTGCGGCACAACGGCATCTGGTTCACGGCGACGGCCGGGCAGTTGCTGACGTCGTCCGGGTACGGCGTCGCGGTCATGGCCAACAGCGGTGTGGGACTGGGCAACGAGGGCACCTCGCAGCTGGAGGACGGGATCGCGGACCTCCTCGACGGGAAGGTGCCCGCGCAGCCGTCGTCGTTCCGGTTGCTCACGGACCTCGTGCTGGCGGCGCTGACCCTGCTGTCGGTGGCGCTCGGCGTGCGGGCGCTGCGGCGGCCGCGGCGGTGGCCCAGGCCGTGGCAGGTGCTGCGGTTCGTGCCGGTGGGGCTGCTGGTGGCGGCGCCGTGGTTGCTGGGGCTCCTGTACGGCGGCGGGCGCGACATCACGTTCTTCCAACTGGCGCACTATTCGCTGCCGCTCGTGGTGTGGTTGGGCGTGTCCAGCGTGATGAACATCAGCGTCGCGGTCGTGCGGTGGCGGCGGTGAAGGCGGCGGCGCTCGCGGCGTGCGTCGCGGTGGCGGCGGCCGTGTCGTTCGCGATCGACGACTCCGTGCCGCCGTGGACGGCTGCGGTGTGCGTGCCGTTGTTCGCGGTGTCCTTCCTGCTCGGGCGGCGCACGGCGGTGCTGTGGCCGGCCGTGCTGTTCCCGCTGGGGGCGCTCGCGGGAGGCGTAGCGGCCGGGATCGTGGCGGTCGCGGTGGCGCTGCCGTGGTTCCTCGGCCGGGTGGTCCACCAGCAGGCCGCACTGGCCGCCGCTGCCGTCGAGGCCGCGCACCTGCGGGAACGCACCCGGATCGCGCACGAGGTGCACGACAGCCTCGGCCACGAGCTGAGCCTGCTGGCGCTGCAGGCCGGGGCGCTGGAGATGAAGCTGCCGCCGGAGCACCGCGAGTCCGCCGCACAGCTGCGGCGCACGGCGGCCGGTGCCACGGAACGGCTGGCGGACCTGGTGTTCCTGCTGCGCGATGGTGAGCCGGTTGCGGTCGAGGGCGTGCGGGACCTCGTGGACCGGGCCGTGCGGGCGGGCCTGGACGTCCGGTTCACCGCGGATGGACCTGTGCCGTCCACAGTGGAGCCGACCGTGCGCAGGGTCGTGCAGGAGGCGCTGACGAACGCCGCGAAGCACGCGCCGCACTCGGTGCTGCACCTGACCGTCACGACCGCCGACGCCACGACCGTCGTGGAGGCGAGCAACGCGCTGGGCGGACGGCGGGCCGCCGGGTCGCGGCTCGGCCTGGTGGCGTTGCGCGAACGGGTGCGGCTGGCCGGCGGTACGCTGCGGACCACTCGTGGCGACGGCAGGTTCGAGCTGGTCGCGACGCTGCCACAGCCGGGGGACCAGTGATCCGCGTACTGCTCGCCGACGACGAGGCCATGGTGCGGGCCGGCGTGCGCGCCATCCTGAGCGCCGACCCGGCTGTCGAGGTCGTCGCCGAGGCCGCCGACGGTCACGAGGCCGTCGACCTCGCGTTGAGGCACCGCCCCGACGTCGTGCTGCTGGACGTCCGCATGCCCCGCCTGGACGGCCTGCGGGCGGCGGAGGAACTGGCGCGCCACGGGTTCGGCGTCGCGATGCTGACGACGTTCAACGACGACGGCTACCTCGAACAGGCCCTCGACGGCGGCGCGCGCGGGTTCCTGCTCAAGTCGGGCGACCCGCGCGAGCTGATCGCGGGCGTCCACGCGCTGGCCGCCGGCGGCGCCTACCTCGCCCCGAAGGTCGCCGCCCGGATGATCACCCGGTTCCGCGGCACCCGGACCGGCGCCGCCCGCGCGCGGGTCGAGGAGCTGACCGCCCGCGAACGCGACGTGCTCGCGTTGCTCGGCGAGGGCCTGTCGAACGCGCAGATCGCCCGGCGGCTGGACCTGGTCGAGGGCACGGTGAAGGGGCACGTGAGCGCCATCTTGACCCGGCTGGGGGTGCAGAACCGGGTGCAGGCGGCCATCGTGGCCCACGAGGCCGGTCTGCCCCCTCACACCTAGCCACCCTGCCTCTGCCGGCATCTGCAAGTACCACCAACTCAACATCAACAAGCACTTTTCCACTACCAACAGCGCCTGCGGCTGACCTGCGCACGCAGCCTGGTTCGGCGAGTGGCGACCATGTTGGTGGTGGTCAGCGGCGATTCGATCATGGGTTGGCAGTACTTGCAGATGCCGGCAGCAGCAAGGGGGAGGTCAGTACGGGAAGTGGCCGTGGGAACCGGCGACGGTGACCCAGCGGGTCGCGGAGAACGCCTCCACGCCCCACCGGCCGCCGAACCGGCCGTAGCCGCTCGACTTCACCCCGCCGAACGGTGCCTGCGGCTCGTCGGCCACGGTCTGGTTGCCGACGTGCACGATGCCGGTGCGGATGCGGCGGGCCAGCGCGAGGCCGCGGCGGGTGTCCTCGGTGAGGATGCCCGCGGTGAGGCCGTGCTCGGTGTCGTTGGCGATGGCGACGGCCTCGTCGTCGTCGGCGACCGGCACGATGACGACGGCCGGGCCGAAGATCTCCTGGCGGAAGATCCGCATGTCCGGGGTGACCCGGTCGAGCACGATCGGTCCGGTGCCCTCGGTGCGCCGTCGGGCGCCCGCGGAGACCGCCTCCTCGACCAGCGCGGACACCCGGTCCGCGGAACGCCGGTTGATCACCGGGCCGAAGACGGTGCCGGGGTCGCCCGGGTCGCCGTGGGGGAGCGCGGCGAGCTTGGCGACGAAGCGGGTGGTGAACTCCTCGGCGATCGAGCGGTGCACGAGGACGCGGTCGGTCGACATGCAGATCTGCCCGGAGTTGTGGAACGAGCCGAACACGGCCGCGTTCACGGCGTGGTCGAGGTCGGCGTCCTCCAGCACCAGCAGGGCGTTCTTGCCGCCGAGTTCCAGCACCGCCGGCTTGAGGTGCTGGGCGGCCAGGGTGCCGACGGTGCGGCCGACCTCGGTGGAGCCGGTGAAGTTCACGGCGCGCACCCGCGGGTCGGTGATCAGCGCGGCGGCCACGTCGGCGGCGTCGGCGGGGTCGTTGGTGACGACGTTCAGCGCACCGGCGGGCAGCCCCGCCTCGTGCAGCACCTCGGCGATGAGCAGACCGGCGGTGATCGGGGCGTCCTCGCTGGGCTTGAGCACCACGGTGTTGCCGGCGGCGAGCGGGGCGGCGACGGCGCGGGTGCTGAGGATGACCGGCGCGTTCCACGGTGCGAAAGCGGCGACGACGCCGAGCGGTTCGCGCACCGCGAGCGACAGCTGGCCCGCGGTCTCGGTCGTGAGGACCTCGCCGACGGGCTGGGTGACGGCGGCCGCAGACTCGCGCAGCACGTTCGTCGCGAGCGCCACGTTGAAGCCGGCCCACCCGGCGACACCGCCGACCTCGGCGGCCATGACCCGCACGACGTCCGGTGCCCTGGCCTCCAGCAGGTCGGCCGCGCGCAGCAGGATCGCGCGCCGCGTGGCCGGGGAGGTCGCCGACCACTGCTCGAACGCCGCCTGGGCCGCGTCCACGGCACGGGTCACGTCGGCGGTGCCAGCCGCGGCCACCACGGCGAAGACGTCGCCGGTGTAGGGGTTGAGGTCCTCGGTCGTGCGGCCGTCCAGTGCCGGAACGTTCTCGCCGCCGATGAAGAGTTCACGCTTTTCGCTCGCCACAGCGCAGAGTAGAGCCGCAGGCGAGCTGATCATCCAACCCCGCTTTCCGGTGGGTGGAAACCGGACTCCATCGTCCGGGCGATGCCGCGGGCCGCGACCTGCAACGCCGCCACCAGCCGCCCCCGCACGCTGCGCAGATCCGGCACCACGATCCCGAGCGCGGCCACGACCCCGCCGCGCACCTCGACCGGCACCCCCACCGAGCACGCGCCGAGCGTCATCTCCTCGAACGTCTGCGCGTACCCGTCCCGCCGGATGCGGTGCAGCTGCGCGCGCAACCGGGCCGGATCGACGATCGTGAACGCCGTGCACCGCGTCAGCCGATGCGCCAGCACCTCCTCCTGCACCTCCGCCGGCGCGTGCGCGAGCAACACCTTCCCGACGCCCGTGGCGTGCAACGGCAACCTGCTGCCCGTCGTGCTCACGATCGGCACCGACGCGTGCCCGGACACCCGGTCCAGGTACAGCACCTCCGCACCCTCGCGCACCGCCAGGTGCACCACGGCCCGCGTGGCCGCGTGGATGTCGTGCAGGAACGGCTCCGCGACCCGGCTCAGGTCCACCTCGCCCGCCGCCAGCAGGCCGAGCCGCCAGATCCGGCGCCCGATGACGTACTCCCCGGACGCGAGCCGCCGGACCGCGCCCCAGCCCTCCAGCTCGGCGAGCAGGCGGTGGGTGGTGCTGACCGGCAGGCCGCTGCGGCGCGCGATGCCGCTGAGGGTCTGGGCGCGGTGGCGGGTGTCGAAGGTGCCGAGCAGCGAGAGCAGCTTGGCGGAGACGGTGGCGCTCACGCCGGAATTCTGCCCCCTCCCCGCGACGGGCGCTCCGGGCTCAGGCGCCCACGCTCACCCGCACCGTGAACCCGTCGTCACCGCGTCCCATCGACACGTAGTTGCACGTCCGATGCAGGATCCACAGCCCCAGGCCCGCCGTCTGCGTGGCCTCCGTCGGCATCAGCCCCACGAGCGGGTCGGACGGCCCCGTACCGTGGTCGGTCGTCGCGACCACCACCCGTGCCGCGTCCGCCCACAGCCGGAACCGGACCGGGCCGACGCCGTGGGTCAGTCCGTTCGTGATGATCTCACTGGCCGCGTAGACCGCGTCGTGCGCGCTGTCCTCGTCGAGCCGGACGCCGGCGATGGCCGCGAGGACGGCACCGCGCACGGCGGACGGGGTCGGGTCGACGAGCTCGACCAGCGGCGGCGCCTGTTCGAGGACGTCGGGGCGTGGTGCGCTCAGCGGAGCGCCGTAGTGCGGGTTCGGCGTGCCCTGACCGGCGACGTTGGGGTGGGTGCTGGCGACGTCGGCCAGCACGTAGTCCGGGGTGGTCCTGGTGTCGTAGGGGCACAGGCCGTGGAGCGGGAACTCGGCGTAGGCCCGGTTGACGGCGGCCTCGTAGCGGGCCCACCAGTCCCAGGGGGCGCCGACGCCGGGGTGGGGGACGTCGCCGACCACGTGGATGCCGGTGGCACCGGCGGACACGAGCTTCGCGCAGATCTCGCGGTAGCTCGCTATCGCGTCCGCGGGACGGGCGTACTGGTCGGCGGCGGGGAGGTAGGTCACGGCGTCGTCGCGGCCCAGTGCTCCGCGCAGCAGGGCCGTGTTGTCCTCCGCGCAGGCGACGAAGGTCGGGTGGCCCGCCCGCAGCCCGTCCTCCACGAACGGCACGGCGAGCGCCAGGAAGGTGTCTTCCGAGTCGTAGAGCGCGCACTCGTGGAAGAACCCCGCCGTCATCGGACGCACTCCACGTCTTCCAGCCCGAGGATGGACACCAGGCGTGCGAGGGCGGACTTCTCCGAGCGCAGCACGAGCGTCGCGGCGTGGGAGCGCGCGCAGTCGTGCAGGGCCAGCAGGCCGTGGTGGTCGATGAAGCGCAAGCCGGTCGCGTCGACGCGGAGCTCGCTGCGGTCCACCGGCGGTTCCGCGCGCAGCAGGGCCAGCGGCAGCAGCTCGCGGCTCGCGCGGTCGATCTCGCCGACGAGGGCCAGGCCGTCGGCGGTGGCGTGCAGGCGGAACGGGGCGCCGCGGGCGTTGCTGACCGGGTGCATCGACGCGAGCTGCTCGACGGTGCCGTCGGCGAGCTCCGGGCGGTGGTAGGCGCACATCGCGGAGAACGGCGAGCCGGTCATGTACCGGTCGATGAGGTGCTCGTAGCGGCAGAACGCGTCGAGCGAGGCCGGTGAGCTCACCAGCGCGGTGGCGTCCGCGGCCACCCGCAGGCCGGTGAAGCCGTCGGCCAGTGCGGCGCTGGTGGCCTCCGCATAGGCGGCGACCTGGTCGTTCGGTGACACCGTGGCACCGGAGCGGTACCGCGACTCGAGCGGGATCACCTCGGCGGAACCGTCGCGCAACGCGGCGGCCAGCACGGGGGACGACGCGAGGTGCCCGGCCAGCTCGCGGGCGTCGCCGCGGGCCACGTAGCAGGCGCGCTGGCCCCTGACGAGGCCGTCCACGAGGAACTCGGCCGCCCGTGCGCGGAAGTCGGTGAAGTCGTCGAACGACCAGCAGAGGTGGTCGCTCGTGCTCATCCCGACGACGACGTCGGTAACACCGGACGTGCGCATGGCGCCTGATCCTACGCGCAGCACGATCCTCCACCCTGGCGATCCTCCGGCCGGCCGGTCCGTGCGTGACGGCGCGCGCGGACCGGTCCTGCGCTACCGTCGTGAACCGGGTCCAGCAGACAGGCCGCGCTGCCCATCTGGAGGTTGCCACGTGCACACCGACGACCAAGCCCCCTGCAGCATCACGAGCGAGAGCGTGGGAGCCGCGGTCGTCGTGCACGTCGCGGGCGAGGTCGACCAGGTCACCGCCGACGACCTCTCCGACCGGCTGGGCGAGGTGGTGCGGCCGTCCGCGCCGGTGGTGCTCGACCTGACGGGGCTGCACTTCCTCGGGGCGTGCGGGATCAGGGTGCTGCTGGAACAGCACGAGCGGTGCGTGCGCGACGGCGGCTCGTTCGCCGTGGTCGCGACCAGTGCCGTGGTGCTGCGGCCGTTGCGGGTGCTGGAGCTGGAGGACGTGCTGAACGTGCGGCCCTCCGTGCCGGAGGCGTTGCGCCGCCAGGAAGTCCCGCTGGCCTGACAACGTCCACCGAGGAGGGTGCGGTGCCAGGCCCGGCGTGCGCGATGCCGCGGCGATGAGCCCTACAACATGGGCGGCATCAGCCGGTAGGACTCGGAGTAGTACTCGCCGCTGCGCCTGCGGTGGTCCTCGGGGTCGGCGTCCGCGTCGTACTCCGGCGCGTCCTTGATCTGCTGCCTGGTGCGGTCGACCCACACCTTGCGCTCGTCGTGGTCGACGCGCCGGACCGTGCCGACGGGCAGCACGACCTTGTGCCCGAAGATCCACGGCCCGGTGTCGACGAGCAGGCAGTCGCCGGGCACCTCCGCGTTGTCGTCGTGGACCTTGCCGATGCTGCCGTCGGTCGCCTCGACCTCGTAGCCGATCAGGCCGGTGTCCGGGCGGTGGGCCAGGTCGGTCGCGTCGTCGTCCTGCCCGAACCAGGACTGGTCGCGCCACACGAACGGGACGAACGGAATCGGTTGCATGTGGACCCTCCATCTCGTTGACGGGCTTCGGGTACCCGTTCGTGCTTAGGTGGTGAACATGACCGATGAGAACGTGCTGGGCCGCATCGACGAGCTGGTCGAGGAAGAGCACCGGCTGCGGGAGGCGCTGGCGGCCGGCGAGATCTCCTCCGAGGAGGAGCGCGCCCGGCTGCGCGCGCTGGAGGAGTCGCTCGACCAGTGCTGGGACCTGCTGCGCCGGCGCCGGACCGCGCGGTCGGCCGGTGGTGACCCCGACGACGTGCGGGCGCGGTCGGTGGGCGAGGTCGAGGGCTACCTGCAGTAGTCCCCGCGCTCACGGTGCGCGGTCGAGGACCGCCGCACCATCGCGACCTGCTCGACGCGGGACCCGGGGGTGCGGCGCGCCCCACGCGGCGCGCGGGGAGATCACTAGGCTCGGGAGCGTGCCGGACCGCCCCAGACCAGAGCAGGTGCAGACGCTCGACGAGCTGATCGCCGCGTTGCGCCTGTTGAAGGTGTGGGCGGGCAACCCGTCGCTGCGCCAGGTCGAGAAGCTGTCCGGGCTGGCGCGCAGCACGCTCGCGGACGCGTTGAGCCCCAAACGGAGGACAGCGCCCGCCGTCGACGTCTTCCGCGGCCTGCTCAGGGCGTTCGGCGTCACGGACACCGAGGGCTGGCTGGCCGCGTGGCGCCGGGTGCAGACCGGACCGGCCCCGCAACCGGTGGCCCGGGCCGTGGTGCCGCGGCAGCTGCCCGCGGTGGTGCCGGGGTTCACCGGGCGCGCCAAGGCGTTGAAGGAGCTGTCGGCGCTGCTGGAGGACGGCAGCCGGCTCGCGGTCGTGTGCGGCATCCCCGGCGTGGGCAAGACGGCGCTGGCCGTGCAGTGGGCGCACCAGGTGGCGAACCGCTTCCCGGACGGCCAGGTGCACCTGGACCTGCGCGGGTACTCGTCCGGGCCGCCGGTGACGCCGGACCAGGCGCTGGCGCTCGCGATCCGCGCGTTCGGCGTGCCCGGTGAGGACATCCCGTTGCAGCAGGACGCGATGGTCGGCATGTACCGGTCCATCACGTCCGACAAGCGCGCTCTGCTCGTCGTGGACAACGCGCCGAGTGCCGCGCACGTGCGTCCGCTGGTGCCGGGCGGGTCCGGGTGCATGACGCTCGTGACGAGCCGGGACCGGATGGCCGGGCTCGTGGCGCGGGAGGGCGCGCACCGGCTGGAGCTGGGCGTGCTCACACCCGAGGAGGCCCCGGCGGTCGTGATCGGCGTGCTGGGCCCGGAACGGGTGCTGCGCGAGGAGGACGCGGTCGAGGAGCTGGTCCGGTTGTGCGGGCACCTGCCGCTCGCGTTGCGGATCGCGGCGGCGAACCTGGCCGACCGTCCACACCAGACGATCGCGGACCACGTCGCCGAGCTGCTGGCCGGTGACCGGCTCGGCGCGTTCGAGATCGAGGGCGACACGGACGCGGCGGTGCGCACGGCGTTCGGGCACTCGTACGCGGCGCTGGACCCGCTCGCCAGGACGTTGTTCCGCCGCGCGGGTTTCGTGCCCGGCCCCGAGCTGTCCACGCGGGCGTGCTCGGTGCTGCTCGACCGGTCGGAGGCGGAGACGGCGCCCGTGCTGCGTGCGCTCGTCGGCGCGCACCTGGTGGAGGCCAGGACAGCGGACCGGTACGGGTTGCACGACCTGCTGCGGTTGTACGGCCGTGACCGGTGCGCCGCCGAGGAGACCGCGGACGCCACCGCGGCGGCGGTCGAGCGGTTCTACGCGCACCTGCTGGACGCGGCGGTCGCGGCCGCCCGCGCGGTGCGGCCGGACTTCCTGGTGCTGTCCGACGTGGAGCCGCGGCAGGCGTTCGCCACGGCGGCCGACGCGCTGCGCTGGTTCGACGCCGAACGCGCCACGCTCGTGACCGCCGTCGAGAAGGCCGTCGAGCTCGGGCAGGCGCCGATGGCGTGGTTGCTCACCGACGCGCTGCGCGGCTGCTACTGGCTGCGCCGGCACACCGCGGAGTGGCTGGCCGTGGCACGGGCCGGGTTCGCCGCCGCCGACCGGCTCGGCGACGCGCAGGCGACCGCGGCGATGCAGCTGTCGCTCGGCACCGCCCAGTGGAGCGCGGGCGAGCTGCGCGTGGCCGCGGAGCACTTCGAGCGGGCCGTCGCGGCGAGCCGGGTGGCGGGCGACCGGTACCGCGAGCTCAGCACGCTCGGCAACCTCGGCGGCGTGCACTCCGAGCTGGGCGCGCTCACCGAGGCGGCCGACTGCTACACCCGCGAGCTGGCCTTCTACACCGAGATCGGCGACTCGGCCCGGCGGGCCCGCGCGCTGGGCAACCTGGGCCTCGCCCAGCTGCGCCTGGGCGCGCTCGCCGACGCGGCCGCCCACCTGCGCGCGGCCGTGGAGCTGCGCGAGTCGATCGGCGAGACCCGGTCGGCGGCGAACTCGCTGGGAGCGCTCGGCATCGTGCACCGGTACCTGGGCGAGACCGGCCAGGCCGCGGTCCACCTGTGCCGTGCCCGGCAGCTCAACCACGACCACCAGGACCGCGTCGGCGAGGCGGCGGCCCTCGACGACCTGGCCCGCGTGCACCGCGACGCCGGCCGTCCCGAGGAAGCCCTGCGGTGCGCGGAACAGGCGCTCTCGCTGGCGTCGGGCCGGGTGGAGATCGACGCGCGGATCACCGTCGCCGCCATCCGCGGCCGCCGCGACGACCTGCTGCGCGCGTCCCGGCAGGCGGCGGCCGCCGGCCACGGCATGGCGGACGCACTCGTCGAGCTGGCCTGGCTGGAGCTCGCGGCCGGTGACCGCCCGGCCGCCGCGACCGCCGCCGCGCAGGCCCGCGACCACGCCGCCGCGACCGGCCAGCGAATCCTGGAGGGGCTGGCGCTGACCGCGGTGTGCGCGGCGGAGGGGTCGGTCGAGGCCGGCGAGGCCGCCGTGGCGGTGCTGGAGGGCGCCGGGTACCGGCTGGGCCTGGCGCGAGCACTGCTGCACCTGGGACTCGCATCGGACGACGGCGTGGCGGCGTGGCAGCGCGCGTTGGACATCTTCGAGTCCGTCGGCAGCGACGAAGCCGCACGCGTGCGATCACTGCTCGGTGTCCGGGATCGTCCGAACGGCTTGTGAGCGCGGCACGGCGCTTGGTAGATCAACACGCACAAGGGGGAACCATGATGAAGCTGAGTGTGTCCGTGGCCGCCGCGGTGGTGGCCGGACTGTGCTCCACAGCGCCCGCGCAGGCCGGTTGCGATCCCGTGCACGACCCGGGAACCGGTTGTTCGACCACGTTCCAGATCGACCTGTACCACGTCCTGCCCGGCGCCAGCGCCGTGGCGAAGGGCACGTTCATCGACAAGACGCCGCACATCAAGGCGCCGTCGTACATCGAGGACACCGCGGACGACGGCATGGCCGCCCACCTGTGGGTCCGGTACTTCAAGATCGTTCCGGGTGGCACGCAGGAGGTGGTGAAGTCGATCGCGAGCGCGTCGGGCATGGGCACCTCCACCACCGTCGAGTGGCTCTCGGCCGACCAGATGCACCGGTTCTGGTTGCGGGTCTGCGTCGGCGAGGGCGAGGCCGGCTGCACGCCCTGGTACCTGTGACGGTTGTCCGGATCCGTCCGGTGTCGTCCGCGGCCCTTCCGGGGTGAGGGCGCCGGGCGAGGATCGGGGAGCACGACCTGGTGCCGGTCGCCGCTGGGGGTGGCGACCGGCGCCTCGACGGGCGACCGGCGCTTCGACCGGTGCGGTTCGCCGCCCGTGGCATCGCGCCCAAGCCTCTGCCGGCATCTGCGAGTACCACCAACTCAAGGTCAACAGGCACTTTTCCACTACCAACAGCGCCTCCGGCCACCTGTGCGCCCGAGGTCTGGTTCGTGGGACGGCGAACAGGTTGGTGGTAGTGAGCGGCGGTTTGATCAAGGGTTGGTGGTACTTGCAGATGCCATGGCAGCAGCAAGGGGAGAGGGTTAGCGGGGGCGGAAGATGAGCCACCGCATGGCGCTGTACATGAACGCTGCTTCGCAGATCCCGGCGACGATTCGGGAGAGGTGGTACTGGACGCCGAGAGCGGTCAGCGCGGTGCCGGCGCCGAGGATGAACGCCAGGTAGTTGACGAGGACCGCCACCGCGTAGAGACCGGCCTGCGGGCCGACCGAGGCGTGCGAGCGGAAGTTCAGCGCTCGGTTGAGCACGAAGCTCAGGCCGAACGCGATGACGTAGGCGACGGTGAACGCCACCGGTACCGGCCAGCCCAGGCCGGAGCGGAACAGGGTGAGCAGCAGCAGGTCGACGCCGAACGTGCAGCCGTTGATGAGCGCGAACCCGAGGAGGCTGGGCGGGACGAGCCGGGACAGGCCGAACGGCAGGTGGCGGACCACCGCGGCCGTCCAGGCGTGGAACCGCTGTCCCGGGTCGGTGCGCTGGTCGTTCAGGATGTGCCCGCCGGTCATGGCACGACGGTGCCACGACCGGGAGCGCGGAGACCGGCGAAACGCCGGTGTGTTCAGCCGGTGTTCGGGCGATCTTCACGTGACCGATCGCGTGAGAGCGACCCCAGGTCCATTGTCGATGATGAGAACGCGGCTGTGTCGGCCCAACCGTTTCCGAGTTCGACGGCACACCGCAGGCGAACATCGCGCACTGTCAAGGACCTCGGTCCGCCCGCGCCCATTCTTCCTTGCGCTCCAACGATCCTGACCAGCATCGACAGCGGTCCCACCGATCAGCGGCCGTGGTCCGCGCCGCCGCGCCCGCTATCCGCAGTGGACCCGGATGTGCATGATGGGAACCATGGTTGAGCTGCTCGAAGGAGGTACGCCTGTCCTGACGACAGGACAACGGCTGCGCGACGTGCAGCGCGCGATGTTCGACTGCCTGGCGGAGCGGGGCATCGACGGTCTGCTGGCCCTCTTCACCGGGGCGACCGGCGAACCCTGTGCCCTCATCAGGCTTCCCGACCAGGTGATCGCGAGCTCGCCACCGGGGTTCCGGTGGCCACCCGACGACGCGGACGGCGCACAACTGCTGCCCATCAACGCCGACGTGCCGCACGCGTTGTTCGCCACCGGCCGCACGTCGTTCGCCGACGACCTCGCGGGCCACGTCGCCGGACTGGTCCGGCTCGAGCTCGCCCGCGTGCAGGCGCTGCGGGCCGGCCGGCGCGAGCTGACCGGGCAGGTGATCGAGGACCTGGTGCGGTCCGCCATCTCCTCCAGCGAGGCGGCGCGCAGGCTCACCGCGGCGGGCGTCGACCCGGCCGCGACGCACAGCGTGCTGCTGGTGACCGACGCACCGGTCGAGCTCGACGACCTCACCGACGTCGTGGTCGCCCGCGTCGGACCGTACGAAGCCGTTGTGCTGGAAGGGAACCGGTCACCGCACGAGCTCACCCGGCTGCTGGCCAAGAGCGCCACGTCGGTCGGTGTCGGCGGGCCCTACCGCGGTGTGCACGGGCTGCGCTGGGCGTTCCTGGAGGCGCAGGAGGCCGTCAGCAGGGGACCGGGCGTGCACGAGGGTCGGGTGATCGACATGCCGCGCCTGCTCATGTCGAACCCCGACCTCCCCGTGCGCGAGGTGGCCCGCAAGGTGCTCCAGCCGCTGCTCGCGTTCGACGCCGACCACGGCGGGCAGCTGATGCGGACCCTGGAGGTGTTCCTCACCACCGGCGGCTCACCGCAGCTGGCCGCCAAGGAGTTGTTCGTGCACCGCAACACCGTGCGCTACCGGCTGGAGCAGATCGAGCGCGTCACGGGCCTCTCCCTCAGCTCGGTCGAGGCCCGTGTCAACCTCTGGCTCGCGATGCGCGCTGTCACCTGACGGGCGTCACCGGCGGCTCAGCGGCCGCATGTCGGTCCACAGCTCGTCGATGCGCGCGAGGCACTCGGCCCGCGTGCCCGGCTCACCGACCACGCGCCACCCGGCGGGCGGCTGGGCGGTGGCAGGCCACACCGAGTACTGCTCCTCGGCGTTCACCACAACGGTCGTGTCCATTGCGCAATCCCTTCTCAGACCAAGACACCCAGCTCGTCCGACACCGCCGTCAGCACGTCGCGCCACCCGTCGTCGGAGAACAGGTGCGCGCCCTGGACCTGCCGCAGCAGGAACGGACCCGTCGTGCCGACGGCCCACTGCGCCATGTCCTCGGCGCTGACCATCGGGTCCCGCCGGCCGTGGAACGCCGTCAGCGGGCACGTGAGCGGCTCGCCGTCGCGGTCCAGGTAGCCGTCCGCGATGCGCAGGTCGGCGCGCACCAACGGGAGCAGCATCTCCATCAGGTCCTCGTCGGCCATGACCTCCTCCGCGAGCCCGAGGTCGGCGAGCGTCGCCCGCAGCGCAGGCTCGTCCAGCGTGCCCAGCACCGGCATCGGCACGTCCGGCAGCGGCGGGTTGCAGCTCGCCGCGAACACGTGCACCGGCTCCGTCCCGAGCTCGCGCCGCATCCGCCGCGCCAGCTCGAACGCGAGCACCGCGCCCATGCTGTGCCCGAAGAACGCGAACGGCCGGTCCGCGACCGCCTTCACCGGTTCGGTCAGCGCGTCCACGAGCAGGTCGAGTGACGTGAAGGGCTCCTCACGCCACCGTTCCGCGCGGCCGGGGAGCCGGGCCGCCAGCACCTCGACCCCCGGCGGCACCGACCGTTCCCAGCCGCGGAACACCGACGCCGACCCGCCCGCGTACGGGAAGCAGATCAGCCGGACCGCGCCGTCTCCTGGTTCCGGGAACCAGGTCACGACGCCCAGACCTCGAGCGGGAGGTGCCGGATGCCGAGGGCGAAGTTGGAGTGCAGCTTCTCGACCTCGCCTGCGAGCCGGAACCGCAGGCCCCGCTTGACCATCTCGCCCAGCAGCAGCTCCATCTCCAGCCTGGCCACCACGGCGCCGATGCAGTGGTGCCGGCCGAGACCGAACGTGAGGTGCTTGTTGGGGTTGCGGGTGATGTCGAAGACGTCGCCGTCGGGGAAGACGTCCTCGTCGCGGTTGGCCGAGGAGTTCCACAGCGTGACCGCGTCGCCCTCCTTGACCTCCTGGCCGCGGATCACGATGTCCCGTGTGATGTGCCGCTGCACGTACGTGTTCGTCGCGGTCCAGCGGAACAGCTCCTCCATCGCCGTCGGCAGCAGCTCCGGGTGCGCGAGCAGCTGCTCGTAGGCGTCGGGGTGCTCCAGGAACGTCATGACGCTGTACGACGAGGTGTGCGCGGTGGTCTCGTTGCCGCCGACCGCGACGTTCATGCAGTTGTAGAGGATCTCCGACTCGCTCATCGGCTCGCCGTTGACCTCCGCCTGCGTGAGCAGGCTGATGAGGTCCTCGCCCGGGTTCTCCCTGCGTTCCTCGATCAGGTCGTAGAAGAACTCGAAGATGTCGACCTGCGCGCGGATCAGCGTCTGCGCGGCGGTCGCGTCACCGCGGTACTCGCTGTCGCGGAACCCGATCATCGTGCGGGTCAGGCGCTGCAGCATGGACGCCTTGTCCAGCGGCAGCTCCATCGTGCCCAGCAGCACGCCGGTGGGCAGCGCCAGCGAGATCTCGGTGGCCCAGTCGCCACCGCCGTCCGCGACCATCTTGTCCAGCGCGGCGTTGACCGTCGCCGTGACGCCCTCGCGGGCCTTGTCCATCTTCAACGGGTTGAAGCCCGCGTTGTGCACGGACCGGCGCAGGTGCTGGTGGCGCGGCGGGTCGGTGGCGATCAGCATCTGCCCGCTGGCCGTGTCGGTCTGGCTGCGGTACGAGCCGCCGAGCATGGTGCCCTTGGACGAGCTGTAGACCTCGGTGTTCAGGTAGGCCTCTGCCACGTCGTCGTACTTCGTCAGCGCCCAGAAACCGCCGTCGGCCGTCGGGTTCCAGTAGACGGGTGCGTTGTGCCGCAACCACTTGTACGCCTCGATCGGGTCACCGTCGGCGAACAGCTCGGTGCCGCCGAGGTCGATCTGGGTCGTCGTCACTTGGCCTCCTCGATCACGCGGGCCAGGCCGCGCAGGGTGCTGTGCTCGAACAGGACGCCGGCGTCGACCTTGATGCCGTACTCGCGCGAGATGGCGCTGCGTGCGCGGAACGCGAGCAGCGAGTGGCCGCCCAGGTCGAAGAAGTCGTCCTCCGCACCCACGTCCTCGATGTTGAGCAGGCGTTCCCACAACGCGACCAGCCACCGCTCGGTGTCGGTCTCCGGCTCGACGCGGCGCGCGAGGCGTTGCACGGCCTTGCCGCGCAGCTCGGCCAGTGCGTCCCGGTCGCGCTTGCCGTTCGACGTCAGCGGCATCTGCTGGATCACCGTGAACGACGCCGGGACCATGTGCGGCGGGAGCTTGGCGGTGACGAACTCCTTAAGCTCCACCGTGGACAGGTCGTCGCTGGCCGGGACCACGAACGCGGCCAGCCTGCGGTCGCCGTCGAACTCCTCGACCAGCACGGCGGCCTGCCGCACCTGCGGGTGCGCGAAGATCCCCTGCTCCACCTCGGCCGGCTCGACCCGGTGGCCGCGGATCTTGTGCTGCCCGTCGAGGCGGCCCAGGAACTCCAGCTGCCCCTGCTCGTTCTCCCTGACCCGGTCGCCGGTCGTGTAGACGCGGGTGCCGGCGGCGCCGAACGGGTTGGGCACGAACCGCTCCGCGGTCAGCCGCGGCGGCCCGAAGTAGCCCCTGGCCACGCCGACGCCGCCGACGAGCAGCTCGCCCGCCTCACCGCGCTGGACCGGCTGCCTGTTCTCGTCGACCACGTAGGTCTCGTAGCCGTCGATCGCGGTGCCGATCGGGATGGAACCGGTGTCGTCGGGGACCTCGGTGATCCGGAACGCCGTCGCCGCCGTCGTGATCTCGCTGGGCCCGTAGAGGTTGTAGAAGTCGCCCTTGAACTTGCCGCCCAGGATCGCCCGGCAGGTCGCGGGCAGGATCACGTCGCCGCCGCTGCACAGGTGCTTGAGCGAGGCGAACGTGTTGCGGTCGACCCGGCAGACCTCGTTCAGCACGGTCGCCGGCACCAGCATCATGGACACCTTGCGGCGCTTGAGCTCCCGCTGCAGGTCCGTGGGCAGCAGCGAGCCCATCCGCGGCAGCACGACGACCTCGGCGCCGACCGCGAGCGCGGACCACACCTCCAGCGTGATGCCGTCGAAGGACACGCTGGAGATCTGCCCGACCTTGTCGTCCTGGGTGAGCTTGGGCAGGCTGGGGTTGACCGCGAGCGCCGCGATGTTGCGGTGCTCGAACACGATCCCCTTCGGCTCGCCCGTCGACCCGGACGTGTACAGCACGCACGCCGCGTCCTCGGGGATGAGCCGGGTGCCGGTCGGTTCCGCGTCGCCGGTCCGGTCGATGCTCCACTCGACGGCCTCGACGCCGTCGGGGAGCCGGGTGCCGGACTGGGTGATGACGAGCTTCACGCCGCCGTCGCGCAGCATGACGTCCCGCCGCTGCGCCGGGTAGTTGGAGTCGATCGACAGGTACGCGCCGCCCGCCTTCGCGACCGCCAGCATGGCGACGACGACCAGCGCGCCCCTGTCGAGCAGGATGCCGACGTTGTCGCCGACCTGGACCCCTTTGCCGGCCAACACGTCCGCCAGCAGGTCCGAGCGCGCGTCCAGTTCGGCGTAGGTGAGGGTGGTGTCGTCGTCGCTCACCGCGGGCCGGTCGCCGTGGCGGGCGCGGCTGGCCGCGAAGAGCTCGGGGAGAGTGAGGGTGGAGTCCATCGCATCCTTCCAAGCCTGTTCGTCCAAACAGGACAGCTGGTGGTGCTGGTCCTACCCTCTCGACGCTATTGGGGCCCGTGGCGGCGGGCCATGGACGTTCGCACAACGATCGACCCGGGTTTCTGTGCGTTCACCCGGTTTCCCGCACGGTCAGACGAGCGCCCTCGTCACCGCCGTCGCCGCGACCGCGACCAGCACGACGACCAGCAGCGGTGCCTTGAGCAGCAGGGCGACCAGCGCGGCACCCAGTCCCGCGGCCCGTTCGTCGAGCTGGAAGTGCTGCCCGCTCGTGAACACCTGCACGGCGATCAGCGCCGACAGCACGACCGGTGACACGAGTGCCAGCACCCGTTTCGCCTTGTCCGAGGGCGTCCAGTTGCCCAGTGCGACCGGCCCGGCCGCCTTGATCACGACGGTGATCACACCCAGGACGACCACGACCCACCACACCGCGCTCATTTGACGAGTCCCATCAGGCAGACGAGGCTGGCGACCGCGATCGGCACGCCGGCCGGGGTGAACGGAACGAGCACCAGGGCCACCGCGACCGCCGTGAGCGCGGCGACGCGCGTGCGCGGTGAGTCGAGCTGGTTCCACAGCAGTGCGAAGAAGATCGCGGGACTGACCATGTCGAGCCCCCAGGCCTCGACGCTGACGTCCTTGAACGCCACGACCCCGATCGCCGTGCCCGCGAGCCACACGACGAAGACCGTCGCACCGGCCTGCAACAGCAACCGCGCGTCGTGCCCGCCGTCGGGCGTCCGGCTCAGCGCCCACGTCTCGTCGCCGAGGAGCTGCGCCTGCGCGGCCCGCGAGTACCAGGGGCCCCGGTAGGCCGTGGACGCCGTGACGCCCATCGGCAGGTACCGCAGGTTGAGCAGGACACCCGCGAGGATGGCGCTGAGCGCCCCACCCCCCGCCGCGAGCACCGCCGCGCTCCCGACCTGCGCCGCACCGCCGAACGTCGTCGCCGACATGACCAGCGCGGACTCGATGCCGAACCCGGCCGTCGTCGCCACGGCGCCGAAGGAGATCCCGAACAGGAACGCGGCCGTGGCCACCGGCGCGATGGCCTGCAGTCTGATCGTCCGCGCGCTCGTGTAATTAGCATCAGCCATAATGACTACTTACGCTAGGATGGCCGGGGAAAGGGGTCAAGATGCGCTTCGGTGATTACGCGGATCCGGTGGTGACGCTGGCCGAGGACGTCGTGAACTCCTACCGCCACAGCGTCGGCGTGGACGACCTCTCACCTGCTGTTTTGACTTCTCTCGCGCGTGCTCGCGGCTGGACCGGCGCTGACGCTTCTCCTGCGGACGTTGTGGCTGTCCGGTCGCTGCGGTCGCCGCTGCGGGCGGTGTTCGAGGCGCACTCGGTGGCCGCGGCGAACGAGCTGGTGGCGTCGTCGGGGCTGGTGCCGGAGCTGGTGGAGCACGACGGGCTGTCGTGGCACCTGCACCTGACGGGGGCCGTGGCGTTGCCGGCCTGGGTTGCCGGGCAGGCGGCGTTCGCGTTGCTGGCCGTGGTCGAGCAGGGCGGGGTGTCGCGGTTGCACCGGTGTGCGGGGCCGGACTGCCACGCGGTGTTCGTGGACCTGTCGCGGAACCAGTCGCGGGTGTTCTGCAGTCCGGCGGTGTGCGGGAACCGGGTGCACGTGAAGGCTCACCGGGCGCGGAAGGTCGTCAGCCCGCGTAGTCGGGGTTCGGCCTGAGCTCCAGCTTGATGTGGGTGAAGTCGACTCCGGCTTTATGGGCCACTGACGAGTAGTAAGCGGGATCGGAGAGCCGTCCGAAGTCGACGATCACCATCGCAGGCTTGCCGTGCGGCGTGTTGCCCTCACGCGCCACTGCGTCCAGCAGGGTGTTGAAGTCACCCTCATCACCCCAACACACGTATCGGGTGCTCGTGCCATTGGTGGCGACGCAGTGCCCTGATATGTCACCGCGCGTTGTGCCGGGCTCCGGGTACCAGCCTGGTCCGCAAGCGGTAATGACTATGTCGTCGATCGTCTGATAGCGGACTGGGACCAGATCGGCGAAAGGCCCCCGCCCGTAGAGCGCGTGCAGGGTGTGCTCGGATCGCCTGGCGTCGATCCACTTCCAGGCGTCCTCTGCGGTCATGTAGTTCAACAGCAGCCCGCCGATCGCCGGGTCCTCGATCCACTCGCTGATCACACGGTGCTTGTTCGACGAAACGAGCATCGAGTCGTGCTGCTCCGCGATCCTTCGATAGATGTCGGCGACCAGACTTCTCACCACTTCCGGTGGCATGAGCTCCGCGGTGGTGTTCTCGACGCGTTCGATCTCTTCGGCCGACTCCGGATTCACGTGCACGTCCGTCAGCGAGTCAGCCCGTCTGATCAGCTCTGACGCCGTGATCATGAACAGTCGGTGCCCAGTCGACCGCCGGAACTCCGCCATCAACTCCCACCGCGGCCCGCGCAGTTGCCCCTTGGCACGTCGCCACCAGTCGTCCTTCCCGTCACTGGTCACCAGCAGCACGTCACGGGGTCGTTGCGCAGCCTCCACCAGGATCTGTTTCCAGACCAGGTAGTCGCCCGCCCGTCCCTCCGCGTCGGGCTTGTCCTTGTCCAGGTACCCCGGCGGTTCCTTCGCCGCGATCCGGCGTTCGGCCTCCGCCACCGCGGCGTCGTGGTCGTCGACAGGCAGTGCGGCACCTGTCCGGCCCGCGACGATCGGTTCCAGCGTCGACACGATCGAATCGGCGTTCGTGTCGTGCGGGTGCGCGTTGGTCGCCGCCTGCTCGCTGATCGCGTGCCGGACCGCCTGGAAAGCGCCGTTCAACCGCGTGAGCAGCCCGTCCCGCTCGCCCTCCGGCAGGTAGATCCGGTTGCTCCACGCCCGCACTGCCTCCTCGGCGTCTTGGCGGGCCTTGTCCAACCTGGTGAGCGACTCCTTGGGCGTCTCGCCAAGCTGGTCGATGACGGACTCGCGGTTGCGCCAGAACTCGCGCATGACCTGGTGCGGGACCCAAAGGCTGTCACCGAGGGACTGCATGACCTTGATGAGGTCGGCGCGCGTGGTGCTGTTGAAGCGGTAGAGGTTCAAGAGCACGTTGGCGTCGAACACCACCAGGCCGCCGGTCAGCGTCCGACGGTAGTCGTCCTCGGTAGCGGTCCGGTAGTCCTCGAAACCGTTGAAGATCCCACCCGTCACGGCCGGGAAGCGTACCGAAACGGAGCTTCCCGCATAGTGGATCAACGAGCGGGCTCACCCGATTGGCCTCTACGCTCCGTGCATGCGACACGTGCTCAAGGGCGCGGTGCTGTTCCTCCTGCTGGTGGCGACCGGGGCCGCGCCGGCGAGCGCGAGCCAGGAGCAGACCGTGGTCCGCGTCGGTACCGAGGGGACGTATCCGCCGTTCTCCTTCCACGACCTGGGCTCGCAGGAGCTCACCGGCTACGACATCGAGGTCGTCGAGGCGGTCGCGGCGAAGGCCGGGTGGCGGGTCGAGTTCGTGGAGACGCAGTGGGACGCGATCTTCCCCGCGCTCGACGCCGGCCGCATCGACGTCATCGCCAACCAGGTGTCGCGCAACGCCGAGCGGGACGCCAGGTACGGGTTGTCCGACACCTACACGTACTCGCGCGGGGTGGTCGTGCGCCGCAAGGGCGACGACCGGATCAAGTCGCTCGCGGACGTCAAGGGCAGGACGACCGCGCAGTCGAGCACCAGCAACTGGGCGAAGGTCGCCAAGGACGCCGGGGCGAACGTCGAGGCCGTCGAGGGGTTCGCGCAGGCCGCCGCGCTGCTCGTGCAGGGGCGGGTCGACGCGATCGTCAACGACAACATCGCGGTGCTCGACTACCTGGCGTCGACCGGGTCCAGTGACATCGAGATCGCCGGCGACGCCGGGGACGCGGGCAGCGAGCAGGTGCTCGCCTTCCGCAAGGCCGACGAGCAGCTCAGGGCGCAGGCGAACCAGGCGGTCCAGGCGTTGAAGGCCGACGGCACGCTCGGCACGATCTCGCAGAAGTACTTCAGGGCCAACGTGTCCGTGCCCGACGGCGGCGAGGCCGACCTCAGCCAGAACCGCGGGCCGCGCAGCACCTGGGAGGTCGTCCGGAGCACGGCGTGGCCGATGTTCGTGGGGCTGATGAAGGTCACGGTGCCGTTGACGGCGCTGAGCTTCGCGATCGGCCTCGCGCTCGCCCTGCTCGTCGCGCTCGCCCGGATCTCCGGCTACCGGGTGCTGAGCGGGCTGGCGCGGGCGTTCATCTCGGTCATCCGCGGGACGCCGTTGCTGCTGCAGCTGTTCATCGTGTTCTACGGGCTGCCGCAGGTGGGGCTGAAGTTCCCGCCGTTCACCGCGGCGGTGATCGCGTTCAGCCTGAACGTCGCCGGCTACGCGGCCGAGGTGATCAGGTCGGCGATCCTGGCGGTGCCCAAGGGGCAGTTCGAGGCGGCGCAGACGATCGGGCTGGACTACCCGCAGACGTTGCGGCGCATCGTCCTGCCGCAGGCGGCGCGGACCGCGGTGCCGCCGCTGTCGAACACGTTGCTGTCGCTGCTGAAGGACACGTCGCTGGGGTCCGTGGTGCTGTTGACGGAGCTGTTCCGCGAGTCGCAGCTGGCCGCGGCGGAGAGCAACGAGTTCCTGGTGCTGTACTCGTTCGCCGGCCTCTACTACTGGGTGGTGTGCGTGGCGCTGTCCGGTGCCCAGAAACGTCTCGAAACCCGACTGAGCAGGTACGTGATCGCATGACCGAGCCCCGCATCCGAGTGCACGGCCTGGAGAAGTCCTTCGGCGACAACCAGGTGCTGCGCGGCGTCGACCTCACCGCGGAGCAGGGCACCGCGACCGTGCTCATCGGACCGTCCGGCTCCGGCAAGACGACGGTCCTGCGTTCGCTCAACGCGCTGGAGACCCCGGAACGCGGCGTCGTCGGCATCGACGACGTGGAGGTCGACTTCGCCGCCCTGCCCGCGGGCAAGGCCGGCCGTGTGCAGAAGGAGCGGCTGCGCGCGCAGAGCGGCATGGTGTTCCAGTCGCACAACCTGTTCCCGCACCGCACGGTCCTCGAGAACATCATCGAGGGCCCTGTCGTCGCCCAGCGCCGCCCGCGCGAGGAGGCCGTGGCCGACGCTCGCCGGCTCCTGGACCAGGTCGGCCTCGCCGACCGCGCGGACGCCTACCCGTCCCAGCTCTCCGGTGGTCAGCAGCAACGCGTCGGCATCGCGCGGGCACTGGCGCTCAAGCCGCGGGTCGTGCTGTTCGACGAACCGACCTCGGCACTGGACCCCGAGCTGGTGGGGGAGGTGCTCGCGGTCATCAGGGACCTGGCCGCGCAGGGCTGGACGCTGGTGGTCGTCACGCACGAGATCCGGTTCGCCGAGCACGTCGCGGACCAGGTGCTGTTCCTCGACGGCGGGCTGATCGTGGAGCACGGGCCCAGCGCGCAGGTCATCGGCGACCCGCGGGAGGAGCGGACGCGGCGGTTCCTCAAACGGGTCCTCGACCCGGGCTGACGTCCAACCGGCACGGCGGCGCCGGCGGACCTCAGCGCCTGATCCCGGACAGCACGCTCGCCACCATCGCCATCACCACCGCGCTGATGATCGCCGCCACCCCGCCGACCACCGGTTTCGGCATCGGCTGCACGTCCGCGACCGGCTCCGGCGCGGCCGGGACCGGCTCGGCGGGCGCCGGCTGGGCCACCGGCGGCTGGGGCGCGGGTGGCTGGACCGCAGGCGGCTGGACCACCGGCGCCGGCACGGGCTCGGACAGGGAGGCGACCCGCACGTCCGCCGAGGCGCTGATCGCCGTCCCGGTGGCGGCGCTGGACACGAGCAGCCGGGTGTTCAGCGGTGCGGCGGCGACGCAGGTGTAGGTGAGGCGTTCGCCGGGTGCGAGGACGGGGATGTTCCGGCGACAGGACACCGGTTCGCCGGTGACGCGCACGTCGGTGATGGGCATCGCCGACGGGTTGCCGACGGTCACGGTGATCGTCACCAGTTCGCCCTCGCGTGCGCTGTCGGTGGACCAGACGGCGGTGATGGTCAGCCTCGGGTAGACCACGGTGTACTTCGCCGACGCCTCGGTGCGGACCGTGCCGCCCAGCTGGTCCGCGGCCGTCACGGTCACCACCGCGCTGCCGCTCTCCTCGCCCGCGACGACCGTGCACTCCACGGTGGACGAAGCGCCGGGGTCGAGCCGCGGGACCGTGCCGCAGTCCGCGGAGGCCCGTGCCGAGACGCTGGACAGCACCGCGTCACCGGTGTTGGTGACGACGGTCGTGAGCGTCAGCTGCCCACCGGGCAACACCGTCGAGGGTGATGCCGTGGCCGACGCCTTCAGCGCCGGGTGCAGCACGTCCACCGGGGTCGTGGCGCGGGCGGTCAGCGGGTCGCCGGCGAGCGACCGGCCGGACACGTCGGTGACCGCGGTGAAGTCGTCCTGCCCGGCCTTCGACACGCAGGTCCGCGACACCGAGGCGTGCGGTGCCAGCTCTCCCGCGTCCTGACCGCACACCACGACCGCCGCGGCGGGCGCGTCACCGGCGTTGGTCACCACGGCGGTCCGGCTGACCTCGCCGCCGGGGTACGCGGCCAGCGCGCCGGGGGTGACGGTCACGGTCAGGGCCGGCAGCGGGAACGACCACGCCAGGCTCTGCACCAGGAACGCGTCCTCGTCGCGGGCGAGGGTCAGCTCGGCGGTGCGCGCACCCGGTGGGAGCTGCTCGCTCGACACGGACAGGGTGCGCGCGTCGACGCTCATGTTGTTCAGCGCGGCCGGTGCCACCGCGCCGTCCGCCGCCGAGACGAAGAAGTTGTCGCGGTCGCCCAGCGCGGAGCCGTTGACCAGCAGGCGGTCGCCGCCGGTGCCCCAGTCGCCCTCGTAGCCGACGACGCCGAACCGGGTCACGCCACCGGCCGCGCGGGTGGGGGAGACCTGGGTGCGGATGGTGTTCACGGCGGTGGTGAGGCGGACGTGACCGCCGTGCACCACGACCCGGCGCTGCGCCGGAGCCGCGGGGACAGCGGTGGCGAAGCGCCACACGACCGTCACCGACCAGCCGCCGAAGCAGTCGGGGCCCTGCGGTGTCCAGATGTTGCCGGCGGTGAGCTCGGCGCTGCCGTGGACGGCGGCGAAGCGGGCCGTCACGTCGGCCTCCGCGCTGTAGAACCGGTTGTCGGTGTGCTCGATCGAGCCGGGGTCGTCGACCACCGCGGTGAACCGGTCGACCACGCCCGAGGTCCCGTTCACCACCAGGGTGACCGGCTGGGTGCGCGGGTCACCGGGCGGCGCCTCGCCGTTCAGGCAGCGGGCGTTGCCCGCCCAGCCGAGCTTGGCGTAGGCGACCTCGGCGCCGTCCGGGATCGTCACGCGGGCACGCGAGGAGTTGAACGTGGCCGGGTCGGCGTCGACGTCGGCCCACACCATCCGGTGGTTGTTGTTGAGGGTGCCGCGGCCCTGGCCGACCCGGCGCTGCGCGTCCACGCAGGCCTGCGGCGGGTACCTGGGGTGCGGCCCCGCCTGCTCGGGCGTCGGGCACGTCACCACCGCGTTGCCGACGACCGCCATGTCGCCGTAGACCGCCGCGTCGAACTGCGTGTGCCAGGTCTCCGCCGCTCTGGAGGGCGGCGCCGGCGCGAACAGGGCGAGGAACACCCCGATTGCGGACAGGACGACGACAACGCGCACGCGACCACTCCTCACCGGACGGGCGCGGGCCAGGATGGCACATCCGCCGGGAACGCGAGCACCGCGAACCTCACCGTCCGTAGAGGACTGAACGGCCTCGGTTCCCTGGTTCAGGTGGACAACCGCGTGCCGTCGCCCAGACGGTTGACCCCGGAAGGCACCCAAACCGGCTCCCACCACTCGACCGGGTCGCAACCACCACCGCAAAGCGTGATTCGCGGGCCCCGTCCTGGCGGGCCGCCACCGGACTGTGCCCATGATGGACACCGCACTCCCGACAGCGAAGGACCCGGCCGCATGCTGATGATCCTCGCCATCACCGGCGTGGCGGTGGTGGTCACCGTGGTCGTGACCGTCCTGGTCGGACGGTCGAGGGACCACGAGCAGGCCGACGACCGCGACGCCGACTCGCGCGGCTTCCTCGGCGCGGTGCTGAGCGGGCTCTTCATCGTCGCCCTCGCCTTCTACACGGTGATCGTGTGGGAGGACGCGTCGTCGGTCGAGGACACCTCGTCCGCGGAGGCCGCCGCCGTCGTCGACTCCTACTGGCAGACCGCGGTTCTCCCGCAGCCGCAGCGCGACCGCGTCCGCACACTGCTGCGCGACTACGCCAAGTCCGTTGTGGACAACGAGTGGCCGCGGCTGGCCGAGGGAGCCACCGACGAGCGCACCGACCGCGTGCTCGACGCGCTGCACCTGGAGGTCGTCAGCCTCCCCGCGACGCCGGAGCAGGTGAAGAGCGCCAGGGACAGGATGGTCGAACGCGTCCGCGACATCCGCGACCAGCGCCGCGAACGGGTCGACGCCGCCCAGGGCCTGAGCACGACCGGACAGATCATGCTCGCCGCCACCCTGGTCGGTGCCGTCGCCATGATCGTGTTCCCGCTGCTCATGGGTTTCACGGCGCGGGCACGGCACGTCGTGCAGATCGCGATCACCGCGGGTGTCCTCGCCGCGGTGTGCGCGGTGTGCGTCGGCATGTCGCACCCGTACAAGGGGTGGCTGCAGGTCGGACCGGACGCGTTCGTGAGCGTCTTCGAAGAGCTGGACAAGATCCCGGCCGACAAGAACCCCTGAGCACCGGCGTAAATGCGTCGACAGCGCCCACGGTGCTCGGCAGAGTGGTTGCCCGTGACGAGCAGCGAACTGTGGAGCCGGGCCACCGCCGACCGCTACGACGCCGAGGAGACCGAAGCGTTCTCGGCTGCCGTCCTCGGGCCGACGCTCGACTTCCTCGCCGGCCTCGCCGGGGACGGCCGGGCACTGGAGTTCGCCATCGGCACCGGACGGGTGGGCGTCCCGCTGCGGGAACGCGGCGTGCCGGTCGCGGGCATCGAGCTGTCCGAGCACATGGCGGCGGTGCTGCGGCGCAAGGTCGACGAGGACGTGCTCCCGGTGGTCATCGGGGACATGGCCACCACCGTCGTCCCCGGTGAGTTCAGCCTGGTCTACCTGGTCTACAACACCATCACGAACCTGCTCACCCAGGACGAGCAGGTCGAGTGCTTCCGCAACGCCGCACGGCACCTGGGGCCCGGCGGCCGGTTCGTCATCGAGCTGGGGGTGCCGCCGCTGCGCTTCCTGCCGCCCGGTCAGGTCGCGGTGCCGTTCGACGTCTCCGAGCAGCACCTCGGCTTCGACACCTTCGACCTGGTCGAGCAGGTCCTCGTCTCGCACCACCTCACCCGCGACGGCGACGACGGCCGCTACCGCCGCGGCAGCTCCCGGCACCGGTACGCCTGGCCGGCGGAGCTCGACCTGATGGCCCGGATCGCCGGCCTCGAGCTGGAACGCCGGGTCGCGGACTGGGACGGGACCCCGTTCACCCAGGACTCCGCGAAGCACATCTCCGTGTGGCGCAAGCCGGTCTGAGACCGCGACAGCACCCTCCCGGGGGTGCTCAGAACGTCAGGCGCGACACGATCCGGTACCGGTCGCCCCGGTAGATCGAGTGCACGTACTCGACGTTCCGGCTCTGGGCGTCCGTCGTCAGGCGTTCGAACAGCAGCGCGGGCGCCAGCACCGGCACGGCCAGCAGCGCGGCCTCGGTGTCGTTCGTGACGGTCGGCTCGATCGACTGCACGGCCTCGGTCACGTGCACGTCGTGCTCGCGCAGCCGTTCGTAGAAGTCACCGGACTCCATGTCGTGCAACGTCAGGCCCGGTGCGACCGCGACCGGCACGTGCAGGTGCTCGATCGCCATGGGCTCGCCGTCGACCAGCCGCAGCCGGGCGATGTAGTGGATCTCGGCGGCCGGGGAGACGTGCAGCCGGCGGCCGACGCGGGCGCCGGCGGGGATCTTGGCGTGCTCCAGCACGCGGCTCGACCACGTGCCGGAGGCGGCGGGCGCGGTCATGGCGTGCGAGTCGGACACCAGCTCCTGGGTGATCTTGGCGCGGGCCACGAACGTGCCGCGGCCGTGCTGGCGGACCAGCAGGCCGAGGTTGACGAGCTCCTCGACGGCGCTGCGGACCGTCGGCCGCGACACCGAGAGCTGCTGGCACAGCACGCGTTCGGCCGGGATCGGGGCGCCGGTCGGGTGCGTCTCGATGAGCTCCAGCAGGTGGTCGCGGACCCGCTCGCGCTTGAGGATCGGCTCTCCCATGGCACCTCCGCTGGCTGGGCGGCCAGTATTGCATACCACTGGTAAGTACCTGGTCCGTCGAAGATCGAGAGCGCTCTCACGCGTCTAACCAGGCTATTGACGTGCGAAGTGGTCTATGCCACTTTCTACCTCACCCATCGGACCTGACCAATTGGTCACATCACTCCGGAGAGGTGAGCCGTGCCGCGTCGCTCTGCCGCCCTGCTCGTGCTGGCTCTCGCGCTGTCCGCCTGCGGAACCTCCGGCGGGGGAGGTGGGGGCAGGGAGGAGATCACCGTCTGGCTGATGAGGGACACCGCGACCGACGAGTTCGTGCAGCGGTTCGAGACCGAGTTCGAACGCGAGCACACCGGGTTCGACGTCAAGGTCCAGATCCAGGAGTGGAACGGCATCACGCAGAAGGTGACCAGCGCGCTGGCCAGCACCGACCCGCCCGACGTGATCGAGGTCGGCAACACCCAGGTCGCGCAGTACGTGGCCAGCAAGGGCGTCACCGACCTGAGCGACAAGAAGGCCGAGCTGGGCGGTGACGACTGGGTCCCGGGTCTCGCCGAACCCGGCGCGGTGGACGGCAAGCAGTTCGGCGTCCCGTTCTACGCGGCCAACCGGGTGGTGATCTACCGCAAGGACCTCTTCGCCGCCGCGAACGTCACGCCGCCCACGACCCGCGCGGAGTGGCTGGAGACCACGCGCAAGCTCGACCAGGGCGACCAGCAGGGCATCTACCTGCCCGGCCAGAACTGGTACACCCTCGCCGGCTTCGTCTGGGACGAGGGCGGCGACCTCGCGCAGGAGTCGGGCGGCAGCTGGAAGGGCGCGCTCAACACCCCGCAGGCGTTGGCGGGCATGGACTTCTACAAGCAGCTCCAAGCACTCGGCGACGGTCCCAGGGACTCCGACGAGGCCAAGCCGCAGCAGACCGACGTCGTCGCCACCGGCAAGGTCGCCCAGTACATCGCGGCGCCCGGCTCGGCGAAGCTCGTCGCCAAGGCCAACCCGGCGCTCGCCGACCAGCTCGGCTTCTTCCCGGTCCCCGGCAAGACCGCCGACCGGCCGGGCGCGGTGTTCACCGGCGGCTCCGACCTGATCATCCCGCTCGCGTCGAGCCGGCAGAGCGGTGCCTACGAGGTCGTCAAGGCGCTCGCGGGCGAGCAGTGGCAGGTCGAGCTCGCCAAGACGATGAACTACGTGCCGAACCGCAGGTCGCTCGCCACGAAGATCGGTGACGACCCCGGCACGACCGCCATGGCCAAGGGTGCGGCCAACGGGCACGCCACCCCCAACTCACCGAACTGGGCCGCCGTCGAGGCGCGCAACCCGATCAAGGAGTTCCAGACCGCCGTGCTGACCGGCACCGACCCGGCCACCGCCGCGGCGCGGGCCGACACGGTGATCACCCAAGCCCTCAACTCGGGCAAGTAGTGGCGACGCTCGTGGCGGAACGGCCGGTGACAGCGGCCGCTCCACCCTCCCCGAAGCGCCGCAAGCGCGTGGTGCTGCCGTACCTGCTGATCGCGCCGACCGTGCTCACCACCGCGTACCTGCTGGTGTACCCGTTGGTGCGCAACGTGGTCATCTCGTTCCAGCGGTTCGGGCTGCCCGAGCTGGTGCGCGGCGACGCGCAGTTCGTCGGGTTCGCCAACTACGCCGAGGTGCTGGCCGACCCGGAGTTCTGGGCCGTGGTGCGCAGGACGCTGTGGTTCACCGCGGTCAACGTCGTGCTGATCATGGTGCTGTCCACGCTGGTCGCGCTGCTGCTGATGCGGCTGGGGAGGTGGTTGCGGCTGCTGGTGATGGGCGGGCTGGTGCTCACCTGGGCCACGCCGGTCATCGCGGCCACCACGGTGTTCCAGTGGCTCTTCCAGTCCCGGCTGGGCGTGGTCAACTGGCTGCTCGTCGCGCTCGGGTTCGAGCAGTACCGCGACTACACGTGGTTCGCCGACGGCGAGGCCACGTTCGGCATCCTCGTCGGCCTGGTCGTCTGGCAGTCCGTGCCGTTCGCCGCCTTGTCGTTGTACGCCGCGATGGTCACAGTGCCGACTGAACTGTACGAGTCGGCGCGGATCGACGGCGCCGGCGCGTGGCGGGTGTTCACCACGATCACCTTCCCGCTGCTGAGGGCGATGTTCGGCCTGGTCACGTGCCTGGAGGTGATCTGGGTGGCCAAGGCGTTCGTGCAGATCTGGGTGGTCAGCCAGGGCGGGCCCGGCCAGTCGACGACGACGCTGCCGGTGTACGCCTTCCAGGTCGCGCAGTCGTTGCAGCGCTACGACCTCGGCGCCGCGGTGTCGATGCTCATGGTGCTGCTGCTGGTGATCGCGCTGCTCGCGTACTTCCGCGTGCTCTACCGGCAGGAGCGGGAAGCATGACCGGGCGGGTGCTCAGGACGGTCGCGGCGCTCGTCGTGTTCGCCGTGGCGGTGTTCCCGGTGTACTGGATGGTGCTGACCGCGATCAAGCCGACGCGGGACATCCAGAGCGCGACACCGACGTTCCTGCCGGTGTCGGTCACGTTCGAGCACTTCGGCACCGCGGTCTCGGCGCAGGGCTTCTCCTCGTTCTGGCGCAACAGCCTGCTCGTGGCGGGCGGCGCGGTGCTGCTGGCGCTGCTGGTGGCCCTGCTCGCGGCCTACGCCGTGGCGCGGCTGCGGTGGCGGGGGCGGCGGGCGTTCGTTCTGATGGTGTTCATCGCGCAGATGACGCCGTGGGAGGCGTTGCTGATCCCGATCTACGTGATCGCGCGCGACACCGGCATGCTCGACACGCTCTGGATGCTCACGCTGGTCTACTTCATGATCACGCTGCCGTTCACGATCGTCACGCTGCGCGGGTTCCTCGCGGCCATCCCGCCGGACCTGGAGGAGGCGGCGCTGGTCGACGGCTGCTCGCGCGGGCAGGCGTTCCGGCGGGTGGTCTTCCCGCTGCTCGCACCGGGGTTGCTGGCGACCTCGCTGTTCGGGTTCATCACGGCCTGGAACGAGTTCGCGTTCGCCAACGTGCTGATCATCAAGGACCAGGACGACCGCACGCTGCCGGTGTGGCTGTCGTCGTTCCAGAACACCTTCGGCACCGACTGGGGCGCCACGATGGCCGCCTCGACGCTGTTCATGCTGCCGGTGCTGCTGATCTTCGTCGTGCTGCAGGGCCGGGTCACGACCGGCATCGTCGGGGGAGCGGTGAAGGGATGACACCAGTGCTCGTGCCACAGCCCATGCGCGTGGTCGCCAGGGGCAAGGGGTTCACGCTCACCGCGGAGACCGGGATCAGGCCCGCCCCCGGTGCGGAGGGCGCCGCGCGGCTGCTGCGCGCGGTGCTGCGACCGGCCACCGGGCTGCCGCTGCCCTCGACCGCCGACGGGCGGATCGTCGTGGCGCTGGACGAACGGCTCGTCGGGCTCGGCGCAGAGGGCTACGCGCTGACCGTCAACGAGCACGGCGTCCTGCTGCGCGCCGGCACGACCGCCGGCCTGGGGCACGGCGTCCAGACGATCCGGCAGCTGCTGCCACCGCAGGTCTACCGGTCCACGCGGGTGTCCGATGTGGACTGGGTGCTGCCGGGTGTGGACGTGCGGGACGTGCCGCGGCTGCCGTGGCGCGGGCTGATGCTCGACGTCGCACGGCACTTCCAGCCGGTGCACGTGCTGCGCCGGTTCGTCGACCTGATGGCCGTGCACAAGCTGAACGTCCTGCACCTGCACCTGACCGACGACCAGGGCTGGCGGCTGCCGGTGCCCGGCTACCCGCGGCTGACCGAGGTCGGCGGGTGGCGGCCGGAGACGAACGGCGACGGCGTCCCGCACGGCGGCAGCTACACGCGCGCCGAGCTGGAGGGGCTGGTGGCGCACGCGGCCGACCGCGGGGTGCGGATCGTGCCGGAGGTCGAGATGCCCGGTCACGCCCGTGCTGCCATCGCCGCCTACCCCGAGCTGGGTGACGGGCGGAACCTGCCGGTCTGGACGGGCTGGGGCATCAGCGACTCGGCGTTCAACCGGGACGCGGTGCGGTTCTGCCGGGACGTGCTCGCCGAGGTCGTTGACATCTTCCCCGGTCAGCACGTCCACATCGGCGGTGACGAGTGCCCGCTGCCGGAGGAGGAACGGGGCTGGTTCCTCCGCCAGGCCGTGGAGTTCCTGCTGGACAACGGCCGCACACCGGTCGCGTGGGAACCGACCGGCGACCCGCGGTCGGTCGTGATGCCGTGGCGCGACGCCGACCAGGCCGTGGCGGCGCTGCGGCGCGGCCAGGACGTCGTGATGGCGCCGCACACCTCGACCTACCTGGACTACCCGCAGTCCGACTCGCCCGGCGAACCACCGGGCCAGCCCGGTTTCGTGGTGACCGCGCAGGACGTCTACCACGTGCCGCTGCCCGAGGGCGTGCTCGGCGCCCAGTGCCAGCTCTGGACCGAGCACGTCCGCACCCGCCACCACCTGGAACACCAGGCCTTCCCCCGCCTGGCCGCCCTCGCCGACACGCTCTGGGCCGCCACACCGTCGTGGGAGGGCTTCGTGACCCGCATGCGGCCGCACAACGCCCGGCTCGCCGAGCTGGGCCTCCGTCCACTCCAGACCAGAGAGGAGCTCGTCTCCCGGTCCACCCCTGCCGTACCCAGGAGAGACTCGTGAAGAAACGCACCCTGACCGCACTCACCGCAGCCGCGCTGACGGTCGCGGGCCTCGCGACCGAGCCGTCGGCGTTCGCCGCCGACGCCCTCACCGCGCACCACCGCACCAGCGCCGCCGCCGCGTCCGTCGACCAGGTCGAACCGTGGCTGAAGGTCGTCAACACCGGCACCACCACCGTTCCGCTGTCCGAGGTGAAGGTCCGCTACTACTTCCAGTCCGACATCCCGGACGTCGGCTACCGGTTCGCCTGCTCGTGGGCCGTGCGCGGCTGCGGCAACGTCACCGGCCAGTTCGGCACCCTGTCCGGCGGCCCCGCCGACCGCTACCTGGAGGTCGGCTTCACCGCGGGCGCCGGCACGCTGAGCCCCGGCACCGACACCGGTGACCTGCAACTGCGGTTCTACCGCAGCAACTGGAGCCGGATCGTCCAGAGCGACGACTACTCCTACCGCGCCGACTCGACCTACTCGGCGTGGAACCGGGTGACCGTGCACCGCGGCGGCACCCTGCTGTGGGGCACCCCGCCCGGCGGCACCGGCCCGACGACGAGCACGACGACCACCACGCCGTCCAACCCCGGCAGCGGTCCCGCGCTCTTCGACGACTTCAACTACGCGAGCTCCGGCGACAGCCGCATCGCCCAGCGCGGCTGGACCGTGCGCTCCGGCGGTGGCGGTCCCGGCGTGCCGGGTGCCACCTGGGACCCGTCGCGGGTCACGTTCCCGACCGTGGGCGGCCAGAAGGTCATGCGCCTGGACTCGTGGAACAACGGCTCGGCCGCCGCGCAGACCGAGGTGTTCCACCAGCGCAAGTTCTTCGAGGGCACCTACGCCGCGCGCGTGAAGTTCTCCGACGCCCCCGTGTTCGGCCCGGACGGCGACCACGTGGTGCAGACGTTCTTCACCATCACGCCGCTGAACGCGCCGATGGACCCGAACTACGGCGAGCTCGACTTCGAGTACCTGCCCAACGGCGGCTGGGGCGAACCGGCCAACATCATGTACGAGACGACCTGGGAGACCTACCAGAACGAGCCGTGGGTGGCCGACAACGTCCACACCGAGCAGCGGCAGAGCTGGGCGGGCTGGCACGACCTCGTGATCCAGGTCGGCGGCGGCCGGGTGAAGTACTTCATCGACGGCACGCAGGTCGCCGACCACGGTGACAGGTACTACCCGGAGACGCCGATGTCGATCAACTTCAACCTGTGGTTCATCTCCGGCGGCCTGGTCGGCAGCGGTGCGGAGCGGGCCTACCAGCAGGAGGTCGACTGGGTGTACTTCGCGAAGGACCGCGTTCTCTCGCCCGCGCAGGTGACGTCCGCGGTGAACGGCTACCGCGGCTCCGGCGTGGACCACGTCGACAACGTGTGAGTGCCACCGGGCCCGGAGATCCGCGCTGTCAGCGCGGGCTCCGGGCCCTTCGCCGTCTCCACGTCGGCTTGCAGCGCGCGCAGCTGCGGGGTGATGTCGTCGGGGTGTTCGACGTGGAAGTGCCGCAGCTCCAGGCCTTGCGGAGCGGTGGTCGCGGGGGACGGGGTGGTGCCCCAGCTGATCAGGAACGGGATCACACCGCCCCGCAGCGCGTTCGTGGTGAGGCGCCAGGTGACCAGGCCGCCCTCCGGAGTGCGCCGCTGGCCGTCGATGACGGGTCCGGGGTCGTGGCCGTTCGCCGCCGCGTGGTCCCGCGCCGCGTCGATGTCGTCGGTGGCGAGGGCCCAGCCGACGAGACCGGGCCCGGTCATGCCGTCCACGCCGAACGGCCGGGGCAGGGCCGGCTCGGGTTGCGCCGGGTCGGGGGCGATGAGCTCCAGGTAGGTGTGCGGGCCGAGGGCGAGCAACCGGTTGTGGGTGCCCATGCCGACGTGCTGTCCGCCGCCGGCGGCGCGGACGCCGAAGAGCCGCTCGAACTCGTCGACCCCGGCCTCCAGGTCCGGGACCGCGTACACCAGGTGGTCGATCCGCACGAGCGCCTCCTTCAGTCCGTCTTGGCGAGGTATACCCACGCGGGGCCGGAACCGAGCGCCACGAGCACGCGCCGGTAGTCGTCGACCTCGTACACGTCCGCCGCGGCCAGCTCTTCGGCGGTGACGGTCAGGACGGTGCCCTTGGTGGTGTCGGCGGGGTCGCCGGTGCGGCGGACGATCGGGTGCCGGTCGGTGCCGCTGATCGCGACCACGTCCGGGTCGGTGATCGTGACCCAGTCCTGCCGGTGGCCGGGCAGCAGGTCCGGCTCGCCCGCGAGCACGCGGCCGAAGCGTTCGCGTTGCACCGCCTCCAGCTGCAGGGTGCCGTAGGAGAACAGCCGGGCGGTGGCGCCGGCCGGGCCGCCGATGCGGCGCAGCACGGGGTGCGCGACGTCGTCGTTGCCGACCACGACGGTGGCCCTGCCGACGGGGTTCGCCTCGGCGAGGTACCGGCGGCTCGCGGCGTGGTAGCGGTGCTCGAACGTGTGCGCCGCCTCCGCCGCGCCGCCCAGCAGTTCGGCGTCCCGCCGGGTGCCGCGGGTCTTGGCGACCTCGAACGCCGTGTCGACGAAGACGACCTCGTCCCAGGTCAGGTCGCGTTGCAGGAAGCTGCCGTCCACGACGAGGACGAGGTCGTCGGCGGCGGTCAGCGGCGGTTCGTCGACCGGGGTGTCGGCGCGCAGGTCGAGGATGCGCTCGCGGTAGCGGCGGTCACCACCGGGACCGAGCGGGCCGAGGACCTCGCGGGCGACCGCGGCGAAGTCGTAGGCGTCGGCGTAGTAGCCGTCCGCGGAGTCGCGGCCCCGCCGGTGGCGGTGGGCGCGCGGGTGGTGGAAGCCGTCCATGGACAGGTGGGCGGCGGGACGGCCCCGCTCGGCGACGGCGGCGGTGAGCTCGCGGGCCAGGGTGGTCTTGCCGGCCGCGGTGACGCCGTCGACGGCGACGCGCAGCGGGTGTCCGGGGTCCCGGCTCGCGAGGTGGTCGGCGATCCGGGCCACGACCCTGGCCCGCGCCGTGGAAGTGATCATGGGATCAGGGTACGGGCGGGGGGGTGAGCGGGACGCGGGGTGCCAGGGGTGCGCCTGGGAGCGGGACGCGGGCGCGCTGGGGCGGGCGGGATTGCGGGACGCGGGCGCGCTGGGGGTGTGCGGGGGTGCGGGCGCGCTGGGCTGAGCGAGACGCGGGGTGCGCGGGGTGCGGGCGCGCTGGGGCGCGCGGGATTGCGGGACGCGGGTGCACCGGCACGCGGGTGCGGTGGCTGGCGGGGGCAGGACGCGCGGTGGTGCGCCGGACGGGCGAGCACCCGGCGGTGTGTTCCGCAGAAGCCGCAATCGGATGGCTCTTGTGTCCGCAGGCGCGGGACATAGGATGCGCATCATGCCGAATCTGCGGATCACCGAGGCCGCCGCCCTCCTGGGTGTCAGCGACGACACCGTGCGCCGGTGGGTCGACCAGGGGCGGCTCGCGGCCACCGTGGCCGAGAACGGGCGCAAGGCGATCGACGGCAAGGAGCTCGCGGCGTTCGCGCAGCGGGTGGCCGAGGGCACCGAGGCGGGGACGACGGTGGCGGCGTCGGCGCGCAACCGGATGCGGGGAATCGTGACGCGCGTGCTCAAGGACGGTGTGATGGCGCAGGTCGAGATGCAGGCGGGGCCGTTCCGGGTCGTGTCGCTCATGAGCAGGGAGGCCGCGGACGAGCTCGGCCTCGAGGCCGGGAGCGTCGCGGTCGCGTCGATCAAGTCCACCCACGTCGTCGTCGAGATCCCGGAGGCCTGACCGTGCGTCGTCCGCTCGTGGCACTCATCGCACTGGGGCTCGCGGGGTGCGGGTCCGCCGAGCCGGCGGCCGGGGGGATCGGCGGGGACGTCACGGTGTTCGCCGCCGCGTCGCTCACCGAGACGTTCACGGCGCTGGGCAGGGACTTCGAGGCCGCCCACCCCGGCACGAGGGTCAGGTTCAACTTCGGCGGCAGCTCGGCGCTCGCCCAGCAGCTCACCAACGGCGCGCCCGCCGACGTGTTCGCCAGCGCCGCGCCCGCGAACCTCCAGCAGGTCGCCGACACCGGGGCGATCACCGAGGCGCCGCGCACGTTCGCGAGGAACAGGCTGCGGATCGTGGTGCCCAAGGGCAACCCGGGGAAGGTCACCGGGCTGGCCGACTTCGCCGATCGGGACCGCAAGATCGCCCTGTGCGCGGAGCAGGTGCCGTGCGGTGCCGCCGCCAAGAAGGTCTTCGGCCTCGCCGGGGTGACCCCGCAGCCGGACACGCTGGAGCAGGACGTCAAGGCGGTGCTCACCAAGGTCTCGCTCGGTGAGGTCGACGCGGCCCTGGTCTACAAGACCGACGTCCAGGCCGCGGGGGACAGGGTCGAGGGCATCGCTTTCAGCGAAGCCGACCAGGCCGTCAACGACTACCCGATCGCGCCGCTCGCCAAGGCCCCCAACGCCGCCGCTGCCCGTGCCTTCGTCGAGCTCGTGCTGTCGGAGAAGGGCCGGTCCGCGCTGAGCGCCGCCGGGTTCGACGGGCCGTGACCAGGCGTCACCGGCTGCCGGTCGTCCTCCTGCTGCCCGCGCTGCTCGGGCTGGCGTTCCTGCTGGTGCCGCTGGCCGGGTTGCTGGTGAAGGCGCCGTGGACCGAGCTGCCGGGGCTGCTCAGCGCCGAGGTCGGGGAGGCGTTGCGGCTCAGCCTGGTCTGCGCGTCGCTGGCCACCGCGCTGTGCCTGGTGCTCGGCATCCCGCTGGCCTGGCTGCTCGCGCGCTCGGGGCTGCCGGGGCGGGGGTTCCTGCGTGCGCTCGTCACCGTGCCGCTGGTGCTGCCGCCGGTGGTGGGCGGTGTGGCGTTGCTGCTGGTGCTGGGGCGGCGCGGGCTGGTCGGGCAGCACCTGGACGCGTGGTTCGGGATCTCGCTGCCGTTCACGACGGCCGGGGTGGTGCTCGCGGAGGCGTTCGTGGCGATGCCGTTCCTCGTGATCTCCGTCGAGGGGGCGCTGCGGGCCGCCGACCCGCGGTTCGAGGAGGCCGCCGCCACGCTCGGGGCGTCGCGGTGGCTCACGTTCCGGCGGGTCACCCTGCCGTCGGTGCTGCCCGGTGTGGTCGCGGGCGCGGTGCTGTGCTGGGCGCGGGCGCTGGGCGAGTTCGGTGCCACGATCACGTTCGCGGGCAACTTCCCCGGCGAGACCACGACCATGCCGCTGGCCGTCTACCTCGCCCTGGAGACGGACCCGGACGCCGCTGTCGTGCTGAGCGTGGTGCTGCTGGTGGTGTCCGTGGGCGTGCTGGCCGGTCTGCGCGACCGGTGGATCAGCGGGCCGTCATGACCCTGACCGCTTCTCTGCGGGTCACCCGCGCGCACTTCGACCTGGACCTCGACCTCACCATCGCCCCCGGCGAGGTGGTGGCGCTGCTCGGCCCGAACGGCGCGGGCAAGACGACCGCGTTGCGCGCACTGGCCGGGCTGCAGCAGCTGACCGGCGGGCGGATCGCGGTGGGGGAGTCGGTCTGGGACGGTCCCGGCCGGTACCTGCCGGCCGAGGAACGCCCGATCGGCGTGGTGTTCCAGGACTACCTGCTCTTCGCGCACATGTCGGCGCTGGAGAACGTCGCGTTCGGCCTGCGCGCACGGGGCACCCGCAGGGCCGAGGCCCGTGCGGTGGCCGCGACCTGGCTCGACCGCGTCGGCCTCGCGGGCCACGCCGGGGCGAAGCCGCGCGCGTTGTCCGGCGGCCAGGCCCAGCGGGTGGCGCTGGCCCGTGCCCTCGCCACCGGCCCGAGCCTGCTCCTGCTCGACGAACCGCTGGCCGCCCTCGACGCGAGCACCCGCCTCCAGGTGCGTGCCGAGCTCGGCCGGGTGCTCACCGGCTTCACCGGTCACACCCTGCTCGTCACGCACGACCCGCTCGACGCCATGGTGCTGGCCGACCGCCTGGTGATCCTGGAGGACGGCCGCGCCGTCCAGGAGGGACCGCCCGCGGAGGTCGCCCGCCGCCCGCGCACCGACTACGTGGCGAACCTCGTCGGCCTCAACCTCTACCGCGGCACCGCCGACGGCACCGCGGTGGCGCTGGACGAGGGCGGCACCCTGGTCGTCGCCACGCCCGCGCACGGCGCGGTGCACGTGGCGTTCCCGCCCACCGCCGTGGGCCTGCACCTCGACCGGCCCACCGGCAGCCCGCGCAACACGTGGCCGGTGACCGTGGCCGCCGTCGAACAGCACGCCCACACCACGCGGGTGCGGCTGGACGGGGCGCCGTCGGTGCTCGCCGACATCACGACGGCGACCCTCGCCGAGCTGCGGCTGCGGCCGGGGGACGAGGTGTGGGCGGCGGTGAAGGCGACCGAGACGCACACGTACCCGGTCTGACCCCCACCGCCGTCACGACCTCCCCGCCGCTCAGCGGTGGTCGTGCCCGCACAGCAGCGCCGACCCGAGCGCCGTCCGCCGGTGCAGCACGGACAGTCCCCGCCGGACCGTCGTGAGCAGACCCGCCTCCCGCAGCACGGTCGTGTGCCGGCTGACCGCGGACGGCGACGCCCCGAGCCGCGACGCCAGCTCCGTGGTCGTCGCGCCCGTGCCCACCGCCGCCAGCACCGACGAGCGGGTGGTGCCCAGCAGCGCGGCCAGCGCGCCCTCCGGCCGGCTGCCGGAGGAGAGCTGGCGGCGCCACGTCCAGTCGTGGTGCACCGGGTAGACGAGCGTGGGCGGCAGACCGGGGTCGGCCAGCGCGACCGGTGTGCGGCGGCAGAAGTACGACGGCACCAGCCGCAGGCCGCGGCCGCCGAGGTGCAGGTCGCGGTCGTAGGAGTACTGCACCTCCAGCACGGGTGGGCGCCAGTTCATCAACGGCCACATGCCGCGCAGCAGGCCCTCGACACCGTCGAAGCCCGCGCGGTGCACGCGGTCGGTCTCCACCGCGTCCTCGACCAGGTCGGTGTACGGCTCGATCACGGCGCAGTGGTAGCGGGCGAGGGTGCCGGTGAGGTCCTCCAGTGCCGCGCCGTCGCCCTCCACGAGCGGACGCGTCCACTCCGGAGTCGGGCGGATCGCGGCCAGCAGCGAGAACTCCGCGCGCAGGCGGGCGCGCGGAGTCGACCTGATCGCGGCGAGCGCGCTGGACAGCCCGTGCGCACCCTCGGGCGGTGTGAGGAAGTCCGGGAAGTAGGGGCCCAGCGGTGCCAGCACGGACAGCACGCCCACGCCGGCGCGGACCGCCTCCCGCGCGGGGCCGCGCCGGACCGCGCGCAACCACGGCTCGAACAGCAGGCCGCTGTCCCGCTCGGTCAGCCGCAACCAGCTGAACACCATCTCCCACAACGGATCGACGTGATCCGCGACCTGCGTCCGCTCCAGATCTCCTGCCGAGAAATGGATACGCAGCAAAAGCAACCTCCCCCTGAACAGGTCACCGCCAGCAACCGTACCGGGGGAGTCAATCCCTTGTGCCGCACTCGTCTGCGGGTCGTGGTCTCCCGGCGCCGCACCGGCGCTCAGGCGCTCAGGCGCCGAACCAGCGGGGCAGCACCTCCTCCAGGTCGTCCTGGTCGTCACCGGCCCACGCGACGTGCCCGTCCGGCCGCAGCAGCACGGCGGGCACGTCCAGCTCCTCGCTCACGTCGACCACGTGGTCGACCCGGTCAGCCCAGCCCCGCGCCGAGAGCCTGCCGGTCTGGTCGAGCAGCAGGCCGCGGGCGGTGCGTTGCAGCTCGAACAGGCGGCCGTCCTTGAGCCGCACGTCCTTCAGCCGCCGCCCGACCAGCGGGTGGTCGCTGCCGAAGTCGTAGCGGATGCCGACCGCGGTGATCTTCTCGATCAGGTGGCGGGTGACGCCCTCCAGGTCCATCAGCTCGCCGAGCAGCCTGCGCACCGCCTGCGGACCCGGTTCCGGTGTCATCAGCTGCACCTGCGCGCGGGTGTTGTCCAGCACGGCGGCGCCCACCGGGTGCCGTTCGGCGTGGTAGCTGTCGAGCAGGTCGGCGGGCGCCCAGCCGCGGACCGCCGCGGCGAGCTTCCAGCCGAGGTTCACCGCGTCCTGCACACCGAGGTTGAGGCCCTGGCCACCGGCCGGCGGGTGGACGTGGGCCGCGTCGCCCGCCAGGAACGCCCGGCCGGACCGGTAGCGCTCGGCCTGCCGGGTCGCGTCGCTGAACCGGGACGTCCAGCGCGGCGAGTGCACGCCGAAGTCCGTGCCCGCGACGGCGACCAGGCGGCGCCGGAAGTCGTCCAGGGTCGGCGGCGTGCGGTCCTGCCGGACGTCATCGGCCGAGACGACAACGCGGAACGTGTCGCCCATCGGGCCCACGCCGAACCACGGGTTGGTCCTGCGGATCTCCGCCACCCGCGCCGTGAGCTCGTCGAGCGGCATCGTCACCTGCATCTCGCCCAGCAACGTCTCCAGCCGGGCGGGTTCGCCGGGGAAGCCGATGCCGAGCAGCTTGCGGACCGCGCTGCGGCCGCCGTCGCAGCCCACCAGGTAGCGGCCGCGCACCGTGCTCCCGTCGGCCAGCGCGGCCGTCACGCCCTCGTCGTCCTGCGTCAGGCCCACGACCTCGCTGCCGCGCCGGACCTCGGCGCCCAGCCCGACGGCGTGCTCGGTGAGCAGCCGGTCGGTCAGCGGCTGCGGGATGCCGAGGATGTAGCCGTGCGCGGTGTCCATGTCCGCGGGCCACGGCTTGAGGATGCCGGCGAAGAACCCGCCCGCCTCGTGCTTCGTCCCCAGCTCCAGGAACTTCTCCAGCAACCCCCGCTGGTCCATCAGCTCGATGCTGCGCACGTGCAGGCCGAGCGCCCGCACCACCGGCGTCGGCTGCTGCTCCCGTTCCAGCACGACCACGCGCACACCGTGCAGGCGCAGCTCCCCGGCCAGCATGAAGCCGGTGGGCCCGCCGCCGACGATGATCACGTCATACATGTGTTGCTCCCCCGTTCACCAAGCAATGCGCGGTGAAGTGTGGGGCAGGCACGGGGTCTTGTGGCAAGGCCCCCTGTGCGCTATATGTTGAAGTGGGAGGAAGCGCGCTTCCTCCCTTTGTCGTGTGTGGACCCGCTCAGCCGGCGTCGTCCGTGCGGATCGTCTGGATGTGCACCGAGCGTGTGCCGGTGTGCGCGTCGCGGCCGTGCCAGCAGCGGTAGTTGTCGAGCACCAGCACGTCGCCCTCGTCGAGCCGGAACCTCGGCAGTGCCGGCTGCACGCGGGCCACCTCCTCGTCGAGGCGCCGCAGCATCGCCGTGACGTGGTCGCTCCGGGGGTCGCGGTGCAGGGGAGCGGCACCGTCGGTGCGGCGGGTGATGCGCCGCCCGGTGCGCGTGTGCTCGACGTGCCGCGCGACCCGCGGTGTGGCGGGCAGGCCGCGGACGCCGGCCCACCGCCCGTACAGGTCGACGTCGACGTCGGTGAGGAACGCCCGCAGGTCCGCCGGCAGCGAGTCGGTGAACGCGTGCGCGTCGACGACGAACGACTCACCGCCCGACGGCGCCTGCTCGACCAGTTGCAGGAGCACGAAGTCCTCGTCGGGGTGCCGCCGCCGCACCTGCCTGCCGCCGACGTCCACGACGACGTCGAAGCTGTCGGCGTGCAACGGCAGCGGGCCGCCGTCCACGGACCTGCGCGTGCGGTGCGGGTACAGCTCGCGCACCCCGCTGCCGAACAACACCGCCGCCGCCACCGCGAGCGAGCCGGGCTCGACCGGCAGCCCGGTGAGGACCACCGCGCCGGTGCCGGTCAGCGCGGCACGGGCCTGGGGCGAGGTGGCCGACAGCCGGGCCGGGATCACGACCTGGCCCGGAAGTCGCGCGCCGACGGGACCAGCGCGGCCACCGCGGGAGCGGCGAAGCAGACCACGGCGCACCCGGCGAGCACCGCGGTGGCACCGAAGTGCGCGATGGCGGGGGCGATCAGCGCCAGGCCGACGGGCGCGAGGCCGTACGACATCAGGAAGTCCAAAGAGGACACGCGGGCGAGCTTGGACGGTTCGACCTCGCGCTGGGTGGCGGTGAACCACGGCACGTTGAACAGCTCGATGCCGACACCGGCCACCGCGTAGGCGGCGAGCACGACCGCCGGGTGCACCGGCAGCAGCAGGCTCAGCGGCGCGAACCCGTACAGCGCCAGGCCCGCGAACGCCGTCCAGCCCGCGTGCTTCGGCCGCCAGCGCGCGATCAGCAGGGCGCCGGCGAGCGCGCCGAGCGTGTAGGCGGTGAGGGCGCCGGCGAGCACGGCCTCCGTGCCGTAGCGGTCGCGGCTGACCAGCGGCAGCACCACGCCGGTCGCGGAGTAGCCGGTGGCGATCACAGCCGTCAGCGCGCCCAGGCCGGCCAGGAACCACGGGTGCCGGCGGGCCTCCCGCACGCCCTCGGCGAACTCGGCGAAGAACCGCGGCCTGCCCGCCGTGCCCGCGAAGTCGTTGCCGCGCGGCGGAACCAGCGCCGCCACCAGCCACAGCGCGCCGATGCCGAGCAGCAGCGCCTCGGTGGTCGCGACGAGCGCGAGCAACGCGGTGAGGCCGGGTGCGACGAGCGTCGTGACGCGGACCGAGAGCGTCATCGCGGCGTTGGCCCGCTGGCGCTGGTCCTCGTGCACCACCTCGGCGGTCAGCGCCTGGAACGCCGGGCGGCACGCGCCCTGGCCCGCGCCCATCGCCACCGCGGCAACCGCCATGAGCGGCAGGGAGCTCCCGACGAAGAACGCGAGCACCGGTGCCGCGACGGCCGCCGTGAGCCCCGACCAGAGCACCACGCGGCGACGGGCGTAGCGGTCGGCCAGCACGCCGCTGATCGGCACCGCGGCGAGGAACCCGGCGGTGCGTGCGGCCAGCAGCACGCCCAGCTCCACCGCGGTGAGGGTGCGGTCGAGCACGGCCAGGCCGAGCACGAACGGCAGCGCCCAGGTGGCGATGCCGGACGCGGTGGTCGCCGTCCAGAGCCGCAGGAACGCCACGTTCCTGAGCACGGGGGCGGGTGGGGGCAGTGTGTCGTGAACCACGCGGCCGACCTTCCGGATTGGGGCTTGTGTTGAAAATGGTTGTCGTTACAGTAACGGACACCGCTGTCGTCTCGCACTGGAGGATCCGATGTCACACGCCGCCCGGCTCGGCCTGGCGCTCACCGCCGCGGCGTTCGTCGCCGGCTGCGCCGCACCGGGAGGAGGGGCCGCGCCGACGTCGTCGGTCGTGGTCGACAGCTGCGGCAAGCAGCTGACCTTCACCGGCACGCCGCAGCGGGTCGTCACGCTGGACCAGAACTCCACGGAAACCCTGCTGGCACTGGGGGTCGCCGACCGCATGGCGGGCACGGCCAACCTCAAGACCAAGGTGTCGCCCAGGTTCGCCGAGGCCTACGCGAAGATCCCGGTGCTCTCACCGAAGGTGCTGACCTCCGAACCGTTGCGCGCGGCGAACCCGGACGTCGTGGTGTCGTCGTTCGAGGAGCACTTCACCACCGACCGCGCCGGCACCCGCGACGAGCTCGCGGAGCTGGGCGTGCCGAGCTACGTCAGCGCGGTGAACTGCCCGGACGGCACCACGCCGCCGTTCGAACGGCTGTTCCGCGACTACGAGAACTTCGGCAAGTTCCTCGGGGTGGCCGACAAGGCGAACGCGCTTGCCGCCGAACAACGCGCCGCGGTGGCCGAAGTGCAGGCCGCGGGCGCGAAACGACCCAGGGCGCCCAAGGTCGTGTGGATCTACTCGGTGTTCAAGGACGTGCCGTACGTGGCCGGCCGCGACGGCATGCCGAGCCAGATGAGCAAGATCGCGGGCGCGGTCAACGTGTTCGACGACGTCGCGCAGGAGTGGCCGGAGGTGTCGTGGGAGGAGATCGCGCGGCGCAACCCCGACGTGATCGTGGTCGGTGACCTGTCCGAACGCGGCAACCCCGGTGACAAGGCGAGCGAGAAGCTCGCAATGATGCGCGAGCACCCGGCGGTCGCGCAGCTGGACGCGCTGAAGGGCGGCAGGGTCATCGAGCTGCCCGGCATCGAGATGGACCCGTCGGTGCGCACGGTCGACGCGCTGCGCGCGTTCAGCAAGGGCCTCGACGAGGTCGCGGGTGGCTGACACCGCTGTGCTCGCTGAACCACCCGCACCACCGGAACCGGTCAGGCGCACGCTGACCACGGTGCTGTGCCTCGCTTTCCTGGTCCTCTCGCTCGTGCTCGCCGTCCGCATCGGCGCAGGCACGGGCTGGGCGGAGATCGGCAGGGCCGTCGGTGGGCGCCTCGGGGTGCCGGTCGTGCCGCTGTCCCGGTTGCAGGACTCGCTGATCTGGGACCTGAGGGTGCCGCGGGTGCTGCTCGCCGCGCTGGTGGGCGCCGCGCTCGCCGTGTGCGGTGCCGCGCTGCAGAGCGTCACCCGCAACTCGCTCGCCGACCCCTACCTGCTCGGGGTGTCCTCGGGTGCCTCGACCGGCGCCGTCGTCGTGGTGGTGCTCGGGTTCGGCGGGTCGCGGCTCGGGGTCACGGGAGGTGCGCTGATCGGTGCGCTCGTCGCGTTCTCCGTGCTGATGCTGCTGTTGCGGCGCACCGGGTTGGACTCGGTGCGGGTCGTGCTCACCGGTGTCGTGGTCGGGCAGTTGTTCGCGGCGCTGACGTCGTTGATCCTGCTGTCCTCCGGTGACGCCGACAGCATCCGCGCGGTGACCCACTGGCTGCTCGGGTCGCTGGCGTCGGCGCGCTGGTCATCGGTCGCCGTGTGCGCGGTCGTGCTCGCACTGGGGTTGCTGGTCGTGTGGCTGTGCTCGGCGGCGCTGGACGGGTTCGCGTTCGGCACCGACACCGCCGCCTCGCTCGGTGTGGACGTGCGGACCACCCGGATCGTGCTGCTGGTGACGACGTCGGTGCTGACCGCCGTCGCCGTGGCGGCCGTCGGGGCGGTCGGGTTCGTCGGGCTGATCGTGCCGCACGGCGTGCGGTTCCTGGTCGGGCCGCTGCACCGGCGGCTGCTGCCGTTGTCGGCGGTGGTCGGCGCGGTGTTCCTGGTGTGGACCGACGCGGTGACGCGCGTGGTGTTCGCGCCGCTGGAGGTGCCGGTCGGCGTGTTCACCGCGCTGCTGGGCGTGCCGCTGTTCCTGCTGGTGCTGCGCAGGAGGGGAGAGCTGTGAGGATCTCCGCGGAGCACCTGGACTGGGGCGTGCCGGGCAAGGCGATCGTGCGGGACGTCGAGCTGGTCGTCGAGCCCGGTGAGACGGTGGGGCTGATCGGCCCCAACGGGTCCGGCAAGTCGTCGCTGCTGCGGTGCCTGGCCGGACTGCGCACACCGGTCGCCGGAGCCGTGCGCTGGGACGGTGCGGACGCGGCGTCGCTGGGTCCCCGCGACCGCGCGCTGCGGCTGGCCTTCGTCGAGCAGACCGCCGACACCGACAGCGACCTGCGCGTCGCCGAGGTCGTGATGCTCGGCCGCACCGCGCACCGGTCGCGCTGGCGCGGACCGGACGCGCACGACCGGGAGGTGGTCGCGGCCGCGCTGGACCGGCTCGACCTGGCCGACCTCGCGGACCGGCCGTGGAAGCAGCTCTCCGGTGGCGAACGCCAGCGCACGCACCTGGCGCGCGCGCTCGCCCAGGAGACGCGGGCGTTGCTGCTGGACGAGCCGACCAACCACCTGGACGTGCGGCACCAGCTGGAGCTGATGGAGCTCGTCAGCGGCACACCGCAGACCGTCGTGGTGGCGCTGCACGACCTCGCGCAGGCCGCCCGCTACTGCGACCGGCTGGTCCTGCTGCACCGCGGTGCCCTGGTGGCGCAGGGCGGCGCCACCGAGGTGCTGACGGCGCCGTTGTTGCGTGAAGTGTTCGAAGTGGACGCCGAGATCGGTCGCGACGGCCTGGGCCACCTGGCCGTCGGCTACCGCGAACCGGCTCGTTGAAGGGGGAGTTGTGACCACAGTGGATGGTTTGGTCGCCGAGGTGCTCGCGAACAGGCACGGGCCTGATCCGGGAGCCGTGGTGGCGACCAGTGTGTTCTGGGTGCACCACGGCACCCGGCTGGCCGGCGGTGACACCACCTACCGCAACCAGTACGTGCTCGTGCGGATCGGGTCGGCGTTCGGCGCCTGCGCGTTCGCCGAGGGCGAGACCGACCCGGCGGTGTGCGCGGACTACAGCGGCGCGCCGGTCTCCGCGCTGCTGACCGAGGCGCCGGCGCCGGTGCGGGTCGCGGCGCTGGACGCGTACCTCGCCTCGGTCCGTCCACACCGGACCTCGGGCGCCGAACGGGTCGTGCTCCCCGTTGGCACGCCGGAGGAACGGGCTCGTGCCCGTGACGCGGCGGTCGCGGGGCTGCTGGACGTCGAGCCGGGTGCCAAGGTCGCGTTGATCGGTGTGGTGAACCCGTTGGTGGCGGCGATCAGGGACCGCGGGGCCGAGTGCCTGCCGTGCGACCTGTCGTTGCGCACCACCCAGTGGGGCGACCCGGTGACACCGGACATGAGGGACGTCCTCGGTGTCGCCGACGCGGTCGTGGCCACCGGCATGACGATCGGCAACGGCACGTTCGACGAGATCCTGCGCACCTGCCGGTCGCGAGACATACCGCTGGTCGTCTACGCGCAGACCGCCAGTGCCGTCGCCCGGCAGTTCCTGGGCAACGGGGTGACCGCGCTGTCCGCGGAACCGTTCCCGTTCTCCCAGTTCAGCGCCGACGAGACAGTCCTGCACCGCTACCGGACCCGGACGTGAGCCCCGTCGTGGACCACCACATCGCCGACACCCTCAGCCGACCCGCCCTGGTGCGCCTCGACGACCGCACCACCTGCCTGCGGTTCGAGACCATGAAGGTCGCCTCCGCGCTGGCCGCCGTGCGCCACCTGCTGGAGTGCGGCACGGTCTGCGCGGGCGACACGCTCGTGGACAGCTCCAGCGGCATCTACGCCCACGCACTGGCGCTGGCCTGCCACCGGCACGGCCTGCACTGCCACATCGTCGCCTCCACCACCGTGGACAAGACGTTGCGGGCACAGCTGGAGATCCTGGGCGCGACGGTCGAACCCATGCCCGCCACCGCGAGCCTGAAGCTCGACCAGAGCCGCCGGGTCGCGCGGGTGCACGAGATCCTGCGCGACAACCCGCGCCACCACTGGATGCGCCAGTACCACGACGACGTGCACTACCTCGGCTACCGCCCGATCGCCGACGTCGTCCGCGCGGAGCTCGGCCCGGTGCCGCTGACCGTCGTCGGCGGCGTGGGCACGGGCGCGTCGACCGGTGCGCTGGCGAAGTTCCTGCGGGAGTCCGATCCGAGCGTGGAACTGGTCGGCGTGCAACCGTTCGACAGCGTCACGTTCGGCAGCGAGCACGTGCACGACCCGGAGATCATCATCGCCGGTATCGGCAGCTCGATCCCGTTCGCCAACGTCGACCACACCCTGTACGACACCGTGCACTGGGTCGGTTTCGACGCGGCGCTGGCGGGCGCGGTGGCGTTGCTGCGCGAGCACGCGATCTTCGCCGGGCTCTCCGCCGGCGCGGCCTACCTCGCGGCGCGGTGGGAACAGCAGCTCGACCCGGACCGGCACGTCGTGCTGCTGGCACCGGACACCGGTCACCGCTACGTGGACGCGGCCTACTCGCGCCACTCCGAGGCGTTGCCGTTGACGGAGCTGGAGCCGCACGACATCACGGCACTGGCCGACATGGACCTGCCGTGGTCGCGGATGCACTGGAACCGCGCCGAGGCACCACCCGCGGCCTCGGCCCGGCAGCCCATCCCCGTCGCATCCTGAGGGGCTCCTTGCTGCCAAGGCGTCTGCAAGTACCACCAACACATGATCGAATCGCCGCTGACCACCACCAACACGTTCGCCGCTCGCCGAAGCAGGCTCCCCTGTCCCCGGGGAACGGGGGAGCTGTTGGTAGTAGGAAGGTGCGTGTTGATGTTGAGTTGGTGGTACTTGCAGATGCTGGGGAGGTGGTCAGTTCAGGTCGAACGTCGGTGTGAACACCCGGTCGAAACCGACCTCGCGGCGCGGACCGGTCATCGTCAGGCCGATCGCCGTGTCGATGTCACCGCTCGACCGGCCCACCCGCAGCTCGACGGCACCGGGGTCGACCTGGCGCCGACCGGCACGGCCGGTGTAGGAGGTCTGGTCGGCGTGCACCACCGCGGTGACGGTGCGGGTCTCGCCCGGTTCGAGGTCGACCTTCACCGCACCGACGAGTGCCTGCACGGGACGGGCGACCTCGGCGACCGGGTCGTGCAGGTACAGCTGCACGACCTCGGTGGTGGGCAGCTCGGTGTCGTTGCGCAGGGTGGTGACCACGCGGCACGTGCCGTCGGTCGGCCACTCCGCCGCGTCGGCCGTCACGGACACCCAGGTGACCGGGGCGTAGGTGAGGCCGTGGCCGAACGGGAACAGCGGGGTCGGGTCGACCGTGCTCACGTCGCTGCGCGCGCCCAGGGGTGCGGTCAGGTAGGTCGACGGCTGGGTGGCACCGGCGCCGGGGAAGCTGACCGGGAGGCGCCCGGACGGGTTCACCCGTCCGCTGAGGACCGCGGCCAGTGCCGCCGCGCCCTCCTCGCCGGGGTAGAAGCCGCACACGGCGGCGGCGAGGCGGTCGATCTGGCGGGACAGCTCGTACGGGCGGCCCGAGAGCAGCACCAGGACGACCGGGGTGCCGGTGGCGATGAGGGCTTCGAGGAGCTCCTCCTGCCGGCCGGGCAGGCGCAGGTCGCTCGCGTCGCAGCCCTCGCCGGAGGACCCGCCGCCGAACAGGCCCGCCTCGTCGCCGAGGACCGCGACGCAGACCTCCGCGCCGGCCGCCGCCTCGACGGCCGCGCGCAGGTCGGCGTCGGTGCCGCCGAACACGGTGCAGCCGGCGGCGTGCACCACGTCGTGGTCGTCGCCGAGCGCGTCCAGGACGGTCGGCACGTCGATGCCCATCGGCACCTCGGGGTGGTGCTTGCCGACGTGCAGCGGGAACGAGTAGCAGCCCAGCATCGCGCCGGGGTCGTTCGCCCGCGGGCCCACCACGGCGACGCGGCGGCGGGAGGTCAGCGGGAGCACGCCCTCGTTGCGCAGCAGCACGATCGAGCGCTCGGCGAGCTGACGGGCGACGGCACGGGAGTCGGCGTCGTCGAGGTCGATGCCCGCGGCACCGTTGTCGGGCTCGGGGGAGAAGTCCGGGTCGAGCAGGCCGAGCTCGCACTTCTGCGCCAGCACGCGGGTCAGCGCCCGGTCCACCAGCGCCTCGTCGACCCGGCCCTCCTGCACGGCGGTCAGCAGCGGGTCGCCGTAGCAGTCCACAGTGGGCAGTTCGACGTCGATGCCGGCGGCGAGCGCCTGTGCCGCGGCGTCCTCCCTGTCGGTCGCCACGGCGTGCAGGCGGTAGAGGAACGGCACGGCGAAGTAGTCGGCCACCACGGTGCCGGTGAAGCCGTAGCCGTCGCGCAGCAGGTCGGTGAGCATCGCGGGGTCGGCCGCGACCGGCACGCCGTCGTTGTCGGTGTAGGAGTTCATCACCGACCGGGCACCCGCGTGCAGGGCCATCTCGAACGGCGGCAGGAGCACGTCGGCCAGCTCGCGCGGGCCGATCGACACCGGCGCGAGGTTGCGGCCGCCCCTAGAGGCCGAGTAACCGGCGAAGTGCTTGAGCGTGGCCACGATCCCCGCGGACTCCAGGCCCGCCACGTAGGCGGCGCCGATGGTGCCGACCAGGTGCGGGTCCTCGGCGATGGTCTCCTCGACCCGGCCCCACCGCAGGTCGCGCGCCACGTCCAGCACCGGCGCGAGACCCTGGTGCACGCCGAGGCGGCGCATCGAGCCGCCGATCAGGGACGTCATGCGGCGCACCAGGTCCGGCTCGAACGAGGCGCCCCAGCACAGCGGTGACGGGAAGGCGGTCGCCTGCCACGCGGCCAGGCCGGTGAGGCACTCCTCGTGCACCATCGCGGGAATCCCGAACCGGGTGCTCGCGATGATCTGCCGCTGGCTGCGGGCGAGGCTGTGCGCGCCCACCTCCGGCGCGATCGGCCGGGTGCCGAACACGCGGGTGAGCTGGCCGATGCCGTGGCGGGTCAGCTCGTCGAAGTCCGGCGGCTCCACGATCAGGTCGTGCTGGTGCGGCGCCATCTCGCCCGCCGAGTCGATGCCGACCCAGATGCCCTGCAGCTGCGCGATCTTCTCGGGCAGGGTCATCCTGGCCATCAGGTCGCGGACGCGGTCCGCCGCGGCGGCGTGCGGGTCGCGCCAGAGTTCTGCCGAGGTGGTGGCTTCGGTCGTCACATGATCTCCAGGGGTCAGGAGGACAGCGCTCGGGTCGAGTGCCGGGCGATCAGCTCGGTTCCGAGCGTGATGTGAGTGCCGTCCGGCGTCTCTCCGTTGATGAGCCGGACGAGCAACGAGACCGCGCGGCGCCCCATCTCGCGGATGGGCTGCTCCACGGTCGTCAGCGCGGGGGCGCACAGCGCCGACTCGGGGATGTTGTCGAAGCCGACCACCGACAGGTCCTCCGGCACGCGCAACCCCATTGCCACAGCGGTTTCGATGGCCGCGATGCCGGTGACGTCGTTCGCGGCGAAGATGGCGGTCGGCCGGTCGGGCAGGCTGAGCAGCTCCCGCGCGGACGCGGCCGCCACGTCGCGGTCGTAGTCACCCGGCCGGACCAGGTCCTCGTCCACCTCGACGCCCGCACCCGCGAGCGCCCTGCGGTACCCGGTTTCGCGCTGCTGGGCGGACTTCAGGTCCGCGCGGCCGGTGAGCAGCGCGATCCTGCGGTGGCCCAGTGCCAGCAGGTGCTCGGTGGCGATCCGGCCACCGGTCAGGTTGTCGGAGTCGACGGTCGGCAGCGCCGCCCGCCCGGTGTGCGGGTCGACCGCCACGACCGGGGTGCCCGGCACCTCCTCCAGGTCCACGGCGGGCGTGACGAGCACGGCGCCGTCGACCAGGGTGCCGCTCAACCGGCTCAGGTACCGGCGTTCCCAGCCCTGCGGGTCACCGGTCCGGCCGCCCGCCGAGTAGACGACGAGCTCGAAACCGGTGCCGCGGATGGCATCCGCCGCTCCCTTGAGCAGTTCGGTGCTGAACGGCTCGATGTCGGCGACCAGGATGCCGATGACGTTCGTGCGGTGGTTGCGCAGGCTCTGCGCGACCAGGCTCGCCTCGTAGCCGAGTTCCTTGATCACCGCCGTCACCCGCGCGAACGTGTCGGCGGAGACGCCGTAGCGCTGGTTGAGGACCTTGGACACGGTGGCCACCGAGACGCCGGCCTGAGCGGCGACGTCACGGATGGTGACACGAGAGCGAGGGGGCACGGGGCTGAGACTAGCCGTGTAAAACGTTATCGACAACGATTGACACAGCGACTTCGAAGCGGAATTCTCTCTAGCCACCGCAGGGCATGTGTTCGATCCCGCCCCGTCCTACTCGGCCGAAGTCGTCAGGAGTGGACCCCAATGCGTTCTGTGCACAAGTTGTCCGTCGCTCTCGCCGCAGCCGCGACGCTCGTGCTTGCCGCGTGCAGCGGCTCCAGCGGTGGCGACGCCTCCGCTGACGGTCCGGTCACGCTCACCTGGTGGCACAACCGGACCACTGAACCGATGAAGTCGATCTGGCAGCAGATCGCGGACGACTTCCACAAGACCCACCAGGACGTCTCGTTCACGATCGAGCCGATCCAGAACGAGCAGTTCCAGACCAAGGTGCCCCTGGCCCTGCAGGGCAACACCCCGCCGGACATCTTCCAGCAGTGGGGCGGTGGCGGGCTCGCCTCACAGCTCAGCTCCGGCAAGATCGCGGACATCACGCAGGGCGCCTCCGGTTGGATCGGCCCGCTGGGCCAGGCGGCGCAGGGCTGGCAGGTCAAGGGCAAGCAGTACGGTGTGCCGTACCAGATGCACGCCGTGGGCTTCTGGTACCGCAAGGACCTCTTCGCCACCGCGGGCGTCACCGCGCCACCGTCCACTCTGGACGAGCTGAACGCCGCGGTCGCGAAGCTGAAGACCGCGGGCCTGGTGCCGATCGCGGTCGGCGGCAAGGACCGCTGGCCGGACGCCTTCTACTACAACTACTTCGCGATCCGGCAGTGCTCGGTCGACGCGCTGAAGAAGGCCGTGGAGAAGACCGAGTTCGCCGACCCGTGCTTCACCAAGGCGGGCGAGAACCTCAAGGCGTTCATCGACACCAAGCCGTTCCAGGACGGCTTCGTCGGCACCCCGGCCCAGCAGGGCGCCGGCAGCTCGGCCGGCATGCTCGCCAACGGCAAGGCCGCCATGGAGCTGCAGGGCGACTGGAACCCGGACGTGATGCAGGCCCTGTCGGAGGACAAGGAGCTGGACTCGAAGATCGGCTGGTTCCCGTTCCCGTCGGTGCCCGGCGGCGAGGGTGCCCCGGACGCCGTGCTCGGCGGCGGTGACGGCTTCTCGTGCACCTCGCGTGCGGCCAAGGCCTGCACGGACTTCCTGGGCTACCTGGTGGGCGAAGAGGTGCAGAAGAAGCTCGCGGCGACCGGTTCCGGCCTGCCCGTGCACCCGGCTGCCGTGGCGTCGCTGAAGACCGAGACGCACAAGCAGATCTCCGAGTACGTCACGAAGGCACCGCACCTGCAGTTCTACTTCGACATCGCCTTCCCGACCAACGTCGGCCAGGCGCTGAACGACTCGATCGCCAACTTCTTCGCCGGCCAGGGCGGTCCCGACACGATCGTCCAGTCGGTCTCCAAGGCAGCCGCCGGGAACAAGTGATGAGCACCGCGACCAGTTCGCGGCCGTTGACCGCCCCCAGCTCGCCCGCGCCAGCGGCTGGGGGCACCCGGCGGCGGCGGTCCCGCACCCGCACACGTCTCGAGCTCGCCCTCCTGCTCACACCGGCCCTGGTGCTGTTCGCCGGGTTCGTGCTGGTGCCGATCGGGGTGGCCGCGGTCTACAGCCTGTACTCCTGGAACGGGTTCGGCCCGCTGACCGACTTCGTCGGCCTGAAGAACTACGTCGACGCCTTCTCCGGTGACGTCTTCCAGGGCGCCATCGGGCACAACCTGATCATCGCGTCGTTGTCGATCGTCGTGCAGCTCCCGCTCAGCATCGGCCTCGCGCTGCTGCTCAACCGGAAGCTGCGCGGGCGGACGTTCCTGCGCATGGTGGTCTTCGCGCCGTACGTGCTGTCGGAGGCCGTCACCGCCGTCATCTGGCTGCTGATGCTGCAACCGGGCGGGTTCGTCGACGAGGTCCTGCGGTCGGCGGGCCTCGGCTCGCTGGTCCAGCAGTGGCTGGCCGACCCGTCGATCGTGCTCTACACGCTGTTCGTCGTGATCACGTGGAAGTACATCGGGTTCGGCGTGATCCTGCTGCTGGCCGGGCTCCAGGGAGTGCCGCCCGAGCTGCGGGAGGCCGCCGCCCTCGACGGGGCGACCGCGTGGCAGACCACCCGGCACGTCGTGCTCCCGTTGCTGGGGCCCACGATCCGCGTGTGGATCTTCCTGTCGGTGATCGGCTCGCTGCAGCTGTTCGACCTCGTGTGGATCATGACGCTCGGCGGTCCCGCCAACGCGTCCTCGACCATGGCGACCTACCTGATTGACCACGGCTTCAAGCGCTACGAGTTCGGCTTCGGCAGCGCCGTCGCGGTGATCCTCTTCATCATCTGCTTCACGTTCGCGTTGTTCTACCAGCGGTTCGCGCTGCGCAGGGACACCGAGGGCGCCTTGACCAGGGCGGTGGGCTGAGTTGTCACGTCGCAACACCGCGGGCTACCTCGCCGCGTTCGCCGTCGTGGGCGTCACGGTGGTGCCGCTGCTCTTCGTGCTGCTGGGCGGGTTCCGCACTACGGCGCAGATCAACTCCGCACCGGCGGGCCTCCCCGGCCCGTGGGTGTGGGAGAACTACGCCGAGGTCGCGACCTCACCGGTGTTCTGGCGGTTGCTGGGCAACAGCGCGCTGATCGCCGTGATCGCGACGACCCTGGCGGTCGTGCTGGGGGCGATGGCGGCGTTCGCGTTGTCCCGCTACGCCTTCCGCGGCAGGGAGGCGTTCTACACGCTGTTCACGCTCGGCCTGCTGTTCCCGCTGGGAGTGGCGACCCTGCCGCTGTACCTGTGGCTGCGCCAGCTCGGTCTGCTGGAGAACCCGCTCGGTGTCGCGATCCCGGAGGCGGCGTTCTCGCTGCCGATCACGATCGTGATCCTGCGGCCGTTCATGCACGCCATCCCGGCCGAGCTGGAGGACGCCGCGCTGCTCGACGGCGCGGCCAAGCTCGGGTTCTTCTGGCGGATCCTGCTGCCGCTGTCGGGGCCCGCGCTGTCGACCGTGTCCGTGCTCGCGTTCGTCAGCAGCTGGAACTTCTTCCTGCTGCCGTTGCTCGTGTTCAACGACTCCAGCAACTTCACCCTGCCGCTGGGCGTTGCCATGTTCCAGTCGGAGCACACCCAGGACACCGCGAAGGTGCTCGCCTTCACCGCGTTGTCCATGATCCCGGCGCTCACGTTCTTCGTGCTCGCCGAACGACGGATGGTCGGTGGCCTGACCGGTTCGGTGAAGGGCTGACACCTCGGAGGAGCTCGACGATGAACTCGTCCTTCGCCCGGCGTCACTTCCTGCAACTGCTCGCCGCGCTCACGGCGACCGCGAGCGCGACCGGAACCGCTGCTGCCGCCGAGCTCGTCTCGGCGCAGGGCGGGTCCGGCCGGTTCCCGCTCGTGTCCAGGGGGAGGTCGGCGGTGCTGGTCGTCAGCACCGCCGACCACCCCGGCGTCGTCCGGGTCGCCGGTGACCTGCAGGCCGACGTGGAACGGGTCACCGGCGTCAAGCCGGCGCTCGTGCACTCCCTGCCCGACAAGGGCGACGTCGTGCTCATCGGCACGGTCGGCAGCCCGCTCGTCGACCGGCTCGTGGCGGCGGGCGCGCTCGACGTCACCGGCATCGCCGGCAGGTGGGAGACCTCGCTGACGCAGGAGGTCCGCACCGGCGGACGGCGCGTGCTGGTGATCACGGGCAGCGACCAGCGCGGCACCGTCTACGGCACCTACGACCTCTCCCGCGCCATCGGCGTCTCGCCCTGGTACTGGTGGGACGACGTGCCCGTCGAGCACCGCGACGAGCTGCACGTGCGCTCCGAGCGGCACAGCCCCGGCCCGCCGTTCGTGAAGTACCGCGGCATCTTCATCAACGACGAGAACCCGGCGCTGGGCACCTGGGCGCCGCGCTACTTCGGCCCCGGTCACGCACCCGGTCACCCCGGCGGCTTCAACCACCTGTTCTGGGAGAAGGTCTTCGAGACCCTCCTGCGGCTGAAGGGCAACTACGTCTGGCCCGCGGTGTGGGGACGGGCGTTCGCCGAGGACGACCCGCTCAACCACGCCACCGCCACGCGCTACGGCATCGTCATGGGCACCTCGCACGAGGCGCCGATGATGCGCGGCATCGAGGAGTGGAACCGCCACGCCGTGCCCGCGGTGCGCGACGCGAACGGCGTCATCACCAAGCCGGGTCACGACCCGTACGGCGGCACGGGGGAGTGGAGCTTCCGCCGCAACGCCGACGCGATCAAGGCGTACTGGACCGACGGCATCCGCCGCATGGTGGACGAGGACATCGAGGGCGTCGTCACCGTCGGCATGCGCGGCAACGGCGACACCCAGCTGCCCGACGGCGACAGCATCGAGCTCATGCAGTCGATCATCGCGGCCGAGCAGGAGGTCCTCGCCCAGGTCACCGGGCGCGACCCGGCGCAGTTCCCACAGGTGTGGACCCTCTACAAGGAGGTCCTGCGGTACTGGGACAAGGGCCTGCGCCCGCCCGACCACGTCACCGTCGTCTTCCCCGACGACAACTGGGGCAACCTGTGCAAGCTGCCGGACCGCTCGCTGCCGGACCGCGCCGGCGGGTACGGCCTCTACTACCACTTCGACTACGTCGGCGTGGGGCGCAACTACAAGTGGGTCGACACCTGCGCGATCGCGAACCTGTGGGAGCAGCTGCACCAGGCGGCCGAGTACGGCATCTCCCGGCTGTGGGTCGCGAACGTCGGCGACTTCAAGGGCAACGAGCTGCCCACGCAGTTCTTCCTCGACTACGCCTGGAACCCGCAGGCGCTGCCGCTGGAACGGCTGTCCACCTGGGAGCGCGAGTACGCCGAGCAGAACTTCGGCAGGCGCGAGGCCGCGGCCATCGCCGAGGTGCTGAACGAGTACGGCCGGCTGCAGGCGCGGCGCAAGCCCGAGCTGCTCAACCGCCGCATCACCGTCGAGGGCACCACGATCGTCAACGACGACAGGGCCACGCCGTTCAGCCTGGTCAACTACCGCGAGCTCGACCGCGTCACCGAGGAGTGGAAGCGGCTGGGCCAGAAGGCCGAGCAGGTCGGCGCACGTCTGCCCGCCGCCTACCGCGACGCCTACTTCGAACTGGTGCTGTACCAGGTGAAGGCCACCGCGAACCTCTACGAGCTGCGGCACGCGGAGTTCACGAACCTCTTCTACGCCGCGCAGGGCCGGGCGCTGGCCAACGACCTCGCCGCGACCACCGAGGCGCGGTTCGCCGACGACCTGGCGCTCGCGGACCGGTTCAACAACGTCGTCGCGGGCGGCAAGTGGCGTGGTTTCCAGACGCAGCCGCACATCGGGTACGGCGACGTCGAACGCTACGGGCCGAACGCGCCGTGGCAGCAGCCGGAGAAGGACAACGTGGCGCTGCCCGACGAGGTCTTCCCGCCGGTGCGCCGGATCACCCCGGCCGGTCCGGCCGAGATGGGTGTCGCGATCGACGGGTCCGAGCAGTGGTGGCCGTCCTCGCAGGAGCCGCCGGTGCTGCCGGAGCTCAGCCCGTTCCAGAGCGCGCCCGCGCCGTTCGTCGACGTCTTCAACCGCGGCACCGAGCCGTTCGACTGCACGATCACCTCCGGTGCGCCGTGGCTGGTCGTGCGGCCGGCGTCGGGCCGGGTGGACAAGCAGCTGCGCGCCACCCTCTCCGTGGACTGGTCACGGGCACCGAAGGGCACGACCAGCGTGCCGGTCGTGGTGTCCGGTGCGGGGCGCACGGTGACCGTGCGGGCCCCGATCGGCAACCCGGCGCTGCCGCACTCGTGGCGCGAGGGGTTCGTGGAGGCCGGCGGGTGCGTGTCGATCGAGGCCGAGCACCACAGCGCGAACGTCGCCGCCGGTGGCGTGCGGTGGCGGCGCATCCCCGGTCTCGGCCGCACGGGTGCGGGCATGAAGCCGTTCCCGGTCACCGCACCGAGCCAGGAACCCGGTCGCGGACCGCGGCTGGAGTACCGGCTCACGCTCCTCGCCCCCGGTGAGGTCACGGTGTGGGCGCACCTCTCGCCCCGCGCCGGGGTGCTGCCCACACCGGGCCTGCGCTACGCGGTGTCGTTCGACGACGAGGTGCCCCAGGTCGTGGACGCGATCAAGGTGCACGGCGCGGACCACTCGCTGATGAACCGGCCGTGGGAGCGCATGACCTCCGACAACGTCAACCGCACCGCCACCAGGCACACGATCACCAGGCCCGGCCCGCACGTGCTCCGGTTCTGGATGGTCGACCCCACGCTCGTGGTGCAGAAGCTGGTCGTGGACACCGGCGGCCTGCGCGCGAGCTACCTCGGACCGCCGGAGAGCAAGCGCATGTAGTCAATCCAAGGGAGCGACGATGAAGTTGCACTCAACCAGGACCACGCGGTTACTCGCGATCACGGCGGCGGCGGCCGCGATCGCGGCGGGCCAGGTGGTCCCGGCATCGGCCGCGGGGCCGTTGAAGGACATCACGAACAGGTGGGTCGGCAGCGCTGTGGCGGCGGGGCCGCTGGGCAGCCAGGCCGACTACCGCTCGGTGCTGACCCGCGAGTTCGACAGCGTGACGCCCGAGAACGAGATGAAGTGGGCGGTGGTCGAGCCCAACCGCGGCCAGTTCAACTGGTCCGGTGCGGACGCGATCGTCAACTACGCGCAGCAGAACGGCAAGACCGTGCGCGGGCACACCCTGGTGTGGCACAGCCAGTACCCCGGCTGGCTCAACAACCTCGGTGGCTCCGAGCTGCGCAGCGTGACCCAGCAGCACATCAACACCGAGATGGGCCGGTACCGCGGCAAGATCCGCGCGTGGGACGTCGTCAACGAGATCTTCGAGGAGAACGGCTCGCGCAGGCAGTCGATCTTCCAGACGCGCATGGGTGACGGGTTCGTCGCCGACGCGTTCCGCTGGGCGCGTGCCGCCGACCCGTCGGCCAAGCTCTACATCAACGACTACAACACCGAGGGGATCAACGCCAAGAGCGACGCCGTCTACAACCTGGTCCGCACGCTGAAGCAGCAGGGCGTGCCGATCGACGGCGTCGGCATCCAAACGCACCTCGCCACCCGGTACGGCTTCCCGTCGAGCTTCCGGCAGAACATCGAACGGCTGGCCGCGCTCGGCGTCGACATCGCGATCACCGAGGCCGACGTCCGCGTCCAGCTGCCGGTCGACTCGAACAAGCTGAACCAGCAGGCCAACTACTACAAGCAGATCTGGGACGCCTGCCACGCCGTCTCGCGGTGCGTGGAGTTCACGACGTGGGGGTACACGGACCGCCACTCGTGGGTGCCGGGGACGTTCCCCGGTGAGGGTGCTGCCTGCCTCTTCGACTCGAACCTGAGGCCGAAACCCGCCTACACCCGGATCAACCCGTAACGACCGACCCCCCGTCGGCCACGTCCTGCCCGGCACCCGAGCGGTGCCGGGCAGGACCGGCGGACCGCACCCAGAACCACGTCAAGGAGAGAGCGACGATGATGTTGCGCTTACCCCGGGTCCTCGTGATCACCGCGGCGGCGGCCGTGCTGGTGGCGAGCCAGGCGGTGCCCGCGTCGGCGGCGGGACCGCTGAAGAACAGCACGAACAGGTGGGTCGGCAGTGCCGTGGCCGCCGGCCCGCTGGCCGATGAGGCTGACTACCGCGCGGTGCTGACCCGCGAGTTCGACAGCGTCACCCCGGAGAACGAGATGAAGTGGGGCGTCGTCGAGGCCACCCGCGGCCAGTACGACTGGTCCGGCGCCGACGCGATCGTGAGCTACGCCAAGCGGACCGGCAAGTCCGTGCGCGGGCACACCCTGGTGTGGCACAGCCAGCTGCCCGACTGGGTCGCCGGGCTGGAGGCACCCGAGCTGCGCAAGGTGGTCAAGGAGCACATCAAGACCACCGCAGGGCGGTTCAAGGGCAAGATCCGCGCGTGGGACGTCGTGAACGAGGCGTTCAACGAGGACGGCACCCGCCGGCCGACGGTGTTCCAGGAGAAACTCGGCGACGGCTACATCGCCGAGGCGTTCCGGCACGCGCACGCCGCGGACCCGAAGGCCGAGCTGTACATCAACGACTACAACATCGAGGGCCTCAACCCCAAGAGCGACGCGGTGTACGAGCTGGTGCGCAAGCTGAAGAGGCAGGGCGTGCCGATCGAGGGCGTCGGCATCCAGACGCACCTCGCGCTGCAGTACGGCTTCCCGACGACGATGAAGCAGAACATCGAGCGGTTCGCGAAGCTCGGCGTCGACGTCGCCATCACCGAGGCCGACGTGCGCATCCCGCAGCCGACCGACGCGGCGAAGCTGGAGGCCCAGGCCGACTTCTTCGAACAGGCCTGGGACGCCTGCCACGCCGTCAAGCGGTGTGTGGAGTTCACGACGTGGGGCTTCACCGACCGGCACTCGTGGGTGCCCGGTGTGTTCCCCGGCGAGGACGACGCGTGCCTGTTCGACGACGACCTGCGGCCCAAGCCCGCCTACCAGCGCATCAACCCCTAGCGGGAGCCCCCACTTGGCACAGTTCTCGAACCCGGTCCTGCCCGGCTCGCACCCCGACCCGTCGGTGTGCCGGGTGGGACCGGACCACTACCTGGTGACCTCGACCTTCGAGTACTTCCCCGGCCTGCCGGTCTACCACAGCCTGGACCTCGTGCACTGGCGGCTGCTCGGCCACGTGCTCGACCGGCCGTCGCAGCTGCCGCTGCAGGGCGTGCCGGCCTCCGGTGGCCTGTACGCGCCGACGATCCGGCACCACGACGGCGTGTTCTACGTGGTCTGCACGCTGGTGCACGGCAAGAGCGAGTCCGGCAACTTCGTCGTGACCGCGACCGACCCGGCCGGTCCGTGGTCGGAACCGAAGTGGCTGCCGGAGGCCGACGGCTTCGACCCGTCGCTGTTCTTCGACGACGACGGCCGGGCGTGGTGGACCGCGACCCGGCTGGTGCGCCCGCCCGGTGAGACCGAGGTCTGGCTGCGCGAGTTCGACCCGGCCACCCTCGACCTGGTCGGGGACGAGCACGTGGTGTGGCGCGGCGCGATGAGGGACGCGGTCTGGCCCGAAGCACCGCACGTGTACAAGGTGGACGGCCGGTACGTGCTGCTGACCGCGGAGGGCGGCACGGACTTCGAGCACTCGGTCGTCGTGGCGACGGCGGACCACGTCACCGGCCCGTACCGCGGGTCGCTGCTCAACCCGGTGCTGACCCACCGCCACCTCGGCCGCGACCACCCGATCGCGGCGGCCGGGCACGCGGACCTGGTGTGCACGCAGAACGGCCAGTGGTACGCCGTGCTGCTCGCGACCAGGCCGTACGGCGGCTACTACTACAACCTCGGCCGCGAGACGTTCCTCGTGCCGGTGAGGTGGGAGGCGGGTGGCCCGGTGTTCAGCCCCGGCACCGGCAGGGTCGAGGCGTCCTACGACGTGCCCGACCTGCCGCCGCACCCGTGGCCGGAACCGGACAGGACCGACGACTTCGACGGGCCGGGGCTCGACCCGGTGTGGATGTTCCTGCGCACGCCGGAGGAGCCGTTCTGGTCGCTGGCTGACCGGCCGGGGCACCTGCGGCTGCGGGTCCGGCCGGAGTCGGTCACCGAGGCGGTCACGCCGAGCATCGTGCTGCGGCGCCAGCAGCACGCCAGCTTCCACGCGTCCTGCGTGCTCGACTTCGCCCCGGCGGGACCGTCAGAGGTGGCGGGGCTGGTGCTGCTGCAGAACGACGAGCACCACGTGCGGCTGCTGCTCGGCGCCGACCGGGAGGTCGTCCTCGTGCGCCGCTTCGGCGGCAAGGACGAGGAGCTCGCGCGGACGGCGGTCGGCGAGGGCGCGGTGCGGCTGTGCCTGGAGGCGGTCGGCCAGGACGTGCAGGCGCTGGTCGCCGCGGGCACCGAGGGCTGGCAGCTGCTCGGCGACCCGTTCGACGGGCGGGTGCTGAGCACCCCGGTCGCCGGCGGGTTCACCGGGGTCCACATCGGACTGTACGCGTCCTCCGAGGGCGTGCCGAGCGAGTCGTGGGCCGACTTCGACAGCTTCACCTACCGCGGCCTGGAGTAGCCGGTGCCCTCGCGGCACCGGCTGTCCGGAGGAGCTGATCAGTGGAACAGGCGCAGGGGGACCGCCTCCGCCAGAGCCCGGTACCCGGCCGGGTTCAGGTGCAGGTGGTCTCCCACGTCGAACGCGGTCAGCAGCTGCCGCGGTGCGGCCGGGTCGCGCACGGCGGCGTCGAGGTCGACCACGGCGTCGAAACGGCGGCTGGTGCGGATCCACCGGTTCACCGCCTGCCGCGCCGTCTCGCGGAACCCGCCCGCGTCGTCGTAGAAGCTGCCGCCGAACGGCAGCAGCGTCGCGCCGTACACGGCCAGGTCGTGCGCATGGGCCCGGTCGAGGACCTGCTGGTAGCCCGCGATGAGGCGCTCGGCGACCCGCTGCTGCGACGCCTGGTCCGCGGCGGCCGTGCCGATGTCGTTGATCCCCTCGAACAGCAGCAGCCACTCGACCCGGCTCTGCGCCAGCAGGTCGCGGTCGAGCCGCGCCAGCACGCTCGGGCCCAGGCCGTTGTCCAGCACCCGGTTGCCGCCCGCGGCCTGGTTCAGCACCGCCACCCCGGCGGTGCGTCGGTCCGCGCGCAACCGGTCGGCGAGCCGGTCGGGCCAGCGGTCGTTGCCGTTGGTGGTCGAACCGCGGCCGTCGGTCAGCGAGTCGCCGATCACGACGAGGGCCGACGTGCCCGCACCCGCGACCACCTCGACACCGCTGAGGAAGTACCAGTGGTCGGTGGGGGTCGCGCCGGGCAGGTCGGCCGCCTCGACGTGGTTGCCCGCCAGGAGGTGGGACGTGGTGCGCGAACCGGGGTGCGAGGTGATGTCGTTCGACGCCTGCCCGGTGGCGAGGTACGTGGTGACGGTGAGGATCGAGCCCGCGGCCAGCGGGAAGTCCAGCGGGTCGGACACCACGAGCATGCCGGGCGTGAGGTCCGCCGACGGCGAGCCGTTGAACGTCACCCGGCGCGTGCTGCCGGGTTCGACGGCGCTCACACCGGCCCGGCCGCCCGCGGGGAGTGCGACGGTGACCGCGGTGATCGGCAGCGTCGCGCCACCGAACGCGTTCGAGAACCGCAACCGCAGCCGCCGCCCGCCGATCGTGACCCGGACGGTCTGCCGCAGGGTCGCGTCGGCCAGCACGAGCCCGTCCTGGGTGAACGGCGCCGGCGGCATGTTGTGCGGCTCGGTCAGCTGGGGCATCGACGCCCACGTGCCGACCCAGCGTTCCCGGCCCCGCGGTGGCGTGGCGGCCACCGCGGTGGTGGTGGATCCGGCGACGACCGTGGCGGCCGCGGCGCCGAGGAAGGAGCGTCTGCGCATTGTCCCAACCCTTCGGGAGGAAGGCGTCCGTGATCGAACCTAGGAGGGCCGCGGCAACGCCGTCAATGAAGTGACACAAGGGAAATCGGCAGAACACCTGTGCGCCGGGCGGGGGCCGGAGGTGTGCCTCGCGCTGCCCTGCGCACGCCGCGGGAATGGCCTGCACCTGCCACCTCGGCCGGTTGACCGCGGGTGTCGGCGGTCCTACCGTGGGAGCTGTTCTGCCGAAGACCGATGTAGTCCTTTGTGGACACAACTCTCCGGGTGCCACCGGCGCCCTCGCCGTGGAACCGCCGTGTCCGCAGTCGCTGACGACGAGGAGTGCGCATGGCACGAGTGCTGATGCTGGTGGGTGACGCCGCGGAGGAGCTCGACTCGATGTACCCGCTGTTCCGCCTGCGGGAGGACGACCACGAGGTGGTGGTCGCCGCACCGACCACCCGCCCGGTGCAGCTGGTGGTGCACGACTTCGAGCCGGGCTGCGACGCCTACACGGAGAAACCCGGCCGGCGGCTGCCGGTGGACCTGGCGTTCGCCGACGTGCGGCCGGAGGAGTTCGACGCGCTGGTGATCCCGGGCGGCCGGGCACCGGAGTACATCCGCGTCGACCCGGACGTGGCGCGCATCGTCGAGCACTTCTTCACCCACGACCGCCCGGTCGGGACGATCTGCCACGGACCGCAGGTCCCGGCGGCGCTCGGGCTGCTGCGCGGCCGGACCACGGCGGCCTACCCGCCGCTGCGCGCCGACGTGGAGCAGGCCGGCGGGACGTTCGCCGACGGACCGGACGTGGTGGACGGCGTGATGGTCTCCTGCCGCGGCTGGCCGGACCTGCCGGAGTGGTCGCGCGCGTTCCTGCGGGTGCTGGCGAAGACGAACGGCAGCTGATCCTCCACAGTGGAAGACCGCACGTCCGGCGCGGGCCGGGACGACTCCCGGCCCGCGTCGCCATCGCTCCCGAACGGCCCCTGGTCAAGGGAAAAATTGGCCGATATGTGCCACCTCCACCACCTTGTCCCCGGGCTCGGCCGAACCTAGGTTGACGGTTCACAAGGCCGGATTTCCCTGCTGGCACAGCGGTTGCCGGGGCTCGGAGGACTTCGATGGTGGGCTCACCCGTGCGCGGTCGCGCGCCTGGTCGGCTGTGGACGGGAGTGACCGGATGACGGTCCCGGCGGCGGCACTGCTGTCGGTCAGGGGCCTGGTCAAGCGGTTCCCCGGCGTGACGGCCCTGGGCGGGGTGGACTTCGACGTCCGCGCGGGGGAGGTGCACTGCCTGCTCGGGCAGAACGGGGCCGGCAAGTCGACGCTGATCAAGGTGCTGTCCGGTGCGCACCGCCCCGACGAGGGCGAGATCCGCTGGCGCGGCGAGGTCGTGTCGTTCGGCCACCCCACCGCCGCGATGCGCAGCGGGGTGGCCGCCATCTACCAGGAGCTGGACCTCGTCGCGGGCCTCTCGGTGGCCGACAACGTCTTCCTCGGGCACGAACTGTCCACTGCGGGCTTCAGCCGGCGCGCGGAGGCGCACCGCAGGACCCGTGCGCTGCTCGACCGGCTGGGCCACCCCGACATCGCGCCGGACCGGGATGTCGGCCGGTTGTCCGTGGCCCACCAGCAGGTCGTCAGCATGGCGCGGGCGCTGTCGCTGGACGGACAGCTGCTCATCATGGACGAGCCGTCGGCCGTGCTGGACCCGGACGAGGTGCGGGTGCTGTTCGACGTCATCCGCGAGCTGACCGCCCAGGGCGTGGCCGTCATCTACATCTCGCACCGGCTGGCCGAGATCAGGGAGATCGGCGACCGGGTGACCGTGCTCAAGGACGGCCGCACCGTCGCGACGGGCCTGTCCGCGCGCGAGGTGCGGACCGCGGACCTGATCGCGTTGATGACCGGGCGCGACCTCGACAACGTCTACCCCGACCGGCCGCCGCTCGACCCGGCCGCGCCGGAGGTGCTGGTGGTGCGCGGGCTGACCGACGGCGACCGCTTCCGCGACGTGGACCTGACCGTCCGCGCCGGTGAGGTGGTCGGGCTCGCCGGTCTGGTCGGGTCGGGCCGCTCGGAGATCCTGGAGACCGTCTACGGCGCACGCAAACGGGCCGGTGGCACGGTCGAGGTGGACGGCAGGCCGTTGCGGCGCGGTGGTGTCGGGGCGGCGGTGCGCGCGGGCATGGGGCTGTGCCCGGAGGAGCGCAAGAGCCAGGGGCTGCTGCTGGACCAGGCCGTCTACCGCAACATCACCGTGTCGTCGATGTCGGCCTTCGCCCGGTTCGGGTTCCTCGACGACCGCGCCGAACGCGCCCGCTCGACCGCGCTGACCGAGGCGCTGGACGTGCGCCCGGCCGGGGTCGACCGCGTGGTGCGCGGCCTGTCCGGCGGCAACCAGCAGAAGGTGGTGCTCGCGCGGTGGCTGCTGCGGGAGTGCCGGGTGCTGCTGCTCGACGAACCCACGCGCGGGGTCGACGTGGGCGCGCGCAACGAGATCTACGAGCTGATCCGCGACCTGGCGGCCAGGGGGGTGGCCGTCGTCGTCGTGTCGAGCGACGTGGAGGAGGTCCTCGGGCTGGCCGACCGGGTGCTGGTCGTGCGCGAGGGCCGGGTGGTCCACGACGGGCCGGCCGGCGAGATCGACGAGTCCCGGGTCCTCGACCTGGTCATGGAAGGACACGCCGCATGAGCGAGGACACCGCCGTGCCCGCGCGAACACAGGGCAGAGCGCCCGCAGCCAAGGAGACCGGCATCGCGGGCCTGCTGGGCTCCGCCGCCGGGCGCAACACCGGACTCGTGGTCGCACTGGTCCTGCTGTGCGCAGGTGGTGTGGTCACCGCCGGGGACCGGTTCGCCGACATCGACAACGTGCTCACGATCCTGCGGCTCGCGGCCGTGATCGGCGTGGTGAGCATCGGCATGACGTTCGTGATCACCGGCGGCGGCATCGACCTGTCCGTGGGCGCGATCGTCGCGCTGTCGTCGGTGTGGGCGACCACGCTGGCCACGCAGGGCCTGGCCGGCGACACCCACTGGATCGTCATGGTGTTCACGGCCCTGCTGGTGGGCGGGGCCTGCGGGCTGGTCAACGGGGTGCTGATCGCGTACGGCCGGGTCGTGGCGTTCATCGCGACCCTGGCGAGCCTGGCCGCCGCACGCGGCCTGGCCGAGATCATCTCCAACCGCAAGACGCAGATCGTGAATGTACCGGGCTTCGCCGCGTTCTTCGACGCGTCGGTGCTGGGCGTCCCGGTGCTGGTGGTGATCTTCGCGCTGGTCGCGGTCGGCGGGTGGGTGCTGCTCAACCGCACGACGTTCGGGCGCAGGACGTTCGCCGTCGGCGGCAACCCGGAGGCGGCCCGGCTCGCCGGCATCGACGTGCGGCGGCACACCGTGATGCTGTACTCGCTGCTGGGCCTGTGCTGCGGGCTGGCCGCGGTCATGCTCATCGCCCGCACCACCACCGGCAGCGCCACCCACGGCGGCCTGTACGAGCTCGACGCCATCGCCGCGGTCGTCATCGGCGGCACGCTGCTCTCCGGCGGCCGCGGCACGATCGCGGGCACCGTCTTCGGCGTCCTGATCTTCACGACGCTGTCGAACGTCTTCACCCTCAACAACCTCTCCATCTCCGCCCAGGCCGTCGCGAAGGGCGCGATCATCGTGGTCGCCGTCCTCCTGCAGCAGCGGCTCGCCCGACGCAGCGGCGCTTGACGCCGCCCCTCCAGACCGCTGCCACCCGAGGAGACAAGAAAGTCATGCCGCACAAGAGAACCACCCGCATCGCCGCAGCGGCGGCGACACTCGCGCTCGGAGCCGCGCTGACCGCGTGCACCGGCAACTCGCCGCAGGACACCGGAGGTGGCGGCAACCAGGGCGGGGTGCGGGTCGCCAACGACGAGCCGGGCAAGAAGGTCGTCATCGGCTTCTCGGCACCGGCCGCCGACCACGGCTGGATGGCCGCGATCACCGACGCCGCGAAGAAGGAGGCCGGCAAGTACTCCGACGTCGAGCTGCGCGTCGTCGAGGGCACCAACGACCCCAACCTCCAGATCAGCCAGGTCGAGACGTTCATCAACGACAAGGTCGACGCGATCGTCCTGCTGCCGTTCGACGGCGCCGCGCTCACCCCGGTCGCGCTCAAGGCCATGAAGGCCGGCATCACCGTGATCAACGTCGACCGCCGGTTCGACAGCCCGTTCGCGGCGCGGTCCACGGTGCTGGGCGACAACTACGGCATGGGCGTGTCCGCGGGCACCTACGTCTGCGAGCGGCTCAAGGGCAAGGGCGACGCCGTGGTCGCTGAGATCGCCGGCATCGACTCGCTGCCGCTGACCCAGGACCGCAGCAAGGGCTTCGCCGAGGCGCTCGCGGGCTGCGGCCTGAAGGTGACCAACCGGGTGGCCGCCGAGTTCACCGTCGAGAGCGGTGAGCGGGCAGCGGCGAACCTGCTGCAGGCCGCGCGCAAGATCGACGCCATCTGGAACCACGACGACGACCAGGGCGTCGGCGTCGCGGCCGCGGTCAAGAACTCCGGCCGCGGCGAGTTCTTCATGGTCGGCGGCGCGGGCTCGGCGAACGTGATGCGCGAGATCAAGGCCGACAACGGGCCGCACAAGGCGACGGTCGTCTACCCGTCGACCCAGGGTGCGGACGGCATCCGGCTGGCCCGGCTCGCGGTGCAGGGCAAGAGCCTCGGCGACCTGGTCGAGGTGGAGGTCCCCCGCGAGGTCCAGCTGTACGCGCCGGTCGTGACGAAGGACAACGTCGACCGCTACCTGCCGACCGCCTTCGAGTCCTGAGAGGGAACGCACTGTGACGACGCTGGGCATCGCAATGGTCGGCCACGCGTTCATGGGAGCCGCTCACTCCCAGGCGTGGCGGGTCGCCCCCCGCTTCTTCGACCTGCCGGTGCGGCCGGTGATGGCGGTGCTGTGCGGCCGGGACCCCGGCCGCACGCGCGCCGCCGCCGACCGGCTCGGCTGGGCCGACGCCGCGACCGACTGGAAGTCCGTGCTGGACCGCGACGACGTGCACGTGGTGGACATCTGCACACCGGGTGACACGCACGCCGAGATCGCGGTCGCCGCCCTGGAGGCGGGCAAGCACGTGCTGTGCGAGAAGCCGCTGGCCAACAGCGTCGCCGAGGCGGTCGCCATGGCGGAAGCGGCCGCACGCGCCGCCGAACGCGGGGTGCGGGCGATGGTGGGCTTCAGCTACCGGCGGGTGCCCGCGCTCGCCCTGGCCCGCGACCTCGTCGCGCAGGGCAGGCTCGGCCGCGTCCACCACGTGCGCGCCCAGTACCTGCAGGACTGGATCGTCGACCCGGCCGCACCGCTGTCGTGGCGGCTGGACAAGGAGAAGGCCGGTTCCGGCGCGCTCGGCGACATCGGCGCGCACATCGTGGACGCCACCCAGTTCATCCTCGGCGACACCGTCGCCGAGGTGACCGGGACCATGGAGACGTTCGTGCCGGAGCGGCCCGTCGCGGCCGCCCACTCCGGGCTGTCGGGCACCGCCGCGGGCAGTGAGACCGGCCCGGTCACCGTGGACGACGCCGCGCTGTTCCTGGCCCGCTTCACCGGCGGCGCGCTCGCCTCGTTCGAGGCGACCCGCTTCGCCAACGGCCGCAAGAACGCGCTGCGCATCGAGGTCAACGGCTCGGCGGGCAGCCTGGCGTTCGACTTCGAGGACATGAACGTCCTGCAGTTCTTCGACGGCACCGAGGACGCGTCCGTCGCCGGGTTCCGCCGGATCGTGGTCACCGAGCCGGAGCACCCGTACGTGTCCGCGTGGTGGCCTGCCGGGCACGGCCTCGGCTACGAGCACGCGTTCACCCACCAGGCCGTGGACTTCGTGCGGGCCGTGGCCGCGGGCACCGACCCGGCGCCGTCGTTCGCCGACGGCCTCCAGGTGCAGCGGGTGCTCGCGGCGGTCGAGACGAGCGCCGAGTCCCGCACGTGGCAACAGGTCTGAGGAGGCAGAACAGATGGCACGCCCGATCACGTTGTTCACCGGCCAGTGGGCCGACCTGCCGTTCGAGGAGGTCTGCCGGCTGGCCTCCGGCTGGGGCTACGACGGCCTGGAGATCGCCTGCTGGGGCGACCACCTCGACCCGTGGCGGGCCGCGGAGGACGACGACTACGTCGCCGACCGGCTGGAGGTCCTCGCCAAGCACGACCTGAAGGTGTGGACGATCTCCAACCACCTCACCGGCCAGGCCGTCTGCGACGACCCGATCGACGAGCGGCACCAGGGCATCCTGTCCGCCCGCAACTGGGGCGACGGCGACCCCGAGGGCGTGCGGCAGCGCGCGGCCGAGGAGATGAAGATGACCGCGCGGGCCGCGGCCAAGCTCGGCGTCGACACCGTCGTGGGCTTCACCGGCTCGTCGATCTGGAAGACCGTCGCGATGTTCCCGCCGGCACCGCAGTCGATGATCGACGCCGGGTACCAGGACTTCGCCGACCGCTGGAACCCGATCCTCGACGTGTTCGACGAGGTCGGCGTCCGGTTCGCGCACGAGGTCCACCCGTCCGAGATCGCCTACGACTACTGGACGACCGTCCGGGCGCTGGAGGCGATCGGGCACCGGCCCGCGTTCGGCCTCAACTGGGACCCGTCGCACTTCGTGTGGCAGGACCTGGACCCGGTCGGGTTCCTGTGGGACTTCCGCGACCGGATCTACCACGTCGACTGCAAGGACGCCCGGCGCCAGGTCGGCAACGGCCGCAACGGCCGGATGGGCTCGCACCTGGCGTGGGCGGACCCGCGGCGCGGCTGGGACTTCGTCTCGACCGGACGCGGCGACGTGCCGTGGGAGCAGTCGTTCCGGATGCTCAACACCATCGGGTACTCCGGTCCGATCAGCGTCGAGTGGGAGGACGCCGGCATGGACCGCCTCGTCGGCGCGCCCGAGGCGCTGGAGTTCATCCGCCGCAACGCCTTCGACCCGCCGTCGGCTTCCTTCGACGCCGCGTTCAGCTCGGGCGGGTGACGCGCGGGCGAGGGCCCGCTGACGAGAGGAGACGGTCGTGACCGAACGAATCGGCCTGTGGCTGAACGGTGCCAGGGGGTCGGTGGCGACGACAGCGGTCAGCGGGCTGCTCGCCCTGCGCGAGGGGCTCGTGCCGCCCACGGGCTGCGCCTCGGAACTGCTGGACGCCGACCTGCCGCCGTGGGAGGCGTTCGTGGTCGGCGGGCACGACGTCGTGGACACCCCGCTGGTCAAGCGGGTGGAGGGCCTCGTGCGCGACGGGGTGCTGCCGCACGACCTGGCGGGGTGGGTGGCGGACGGGCTGGACGCCGTGGACGCGGAGATCCGGCCCGGCCACGACCCCGCCGCGTTCGCCGGCAGCCAGGCCGAGGCCGCCCGGCGGCTGGCGGCCGACATCACCGGCTTCCGCGAACGGCACGGGCTCGCCCGCGTCGTCGTGGTGAACGTGGCGTCGACCGAACCGCCCGTGCACGTGCCGCACGAGTCGCTGGCGGAGCTGGAGGAAGCGCTCGCCGTGCCGGGGAACGCCGTGCTGCCGCCGAGCTCCCTCGTCGCCTACGCGGCGTTCCAGGCCGGGTGCGCCTTCGTGGACTTCACCCCGTCCACCGGTGTGGCGCTGCCCGCGCTGGACGAGCTGGCGCGGGCGCGGTCGCTGCCCTACGCCGGCCGTGACGGCAAGACGGGGGAGACGTTGCTGCGCGCGGCGATCGCGCCGATGTTCACCTCGCGGGCGCTGAAGGTCCTGTCCTGGACCGGCACCAACCTGCTCGGCGGCGGTGACGGTGCGACGCTGGAGGACCCGGCGCACGCCGACAGCAAGCTCGCGTCCAAGGCCAGGGGACTGGCCGCCCTGCTCGGCGCGGAGGTCACCGCGCCGTTGCACATTGACCACGTGCCCGACCTCGGTGAACGCAAGACCGCGTGGGACCACGTGTCCTTCGAGGGGTTCCTGGGCGCGCGGATGTCGTTGCAGCTCACCTGGAGCGGCCTGGACTCGTCCCTGGCCGCCCCGCTCGTGCTCGACCTCGCCCGCCTGCTCGCCGCCGCCCACGCGGCCGGCCGCAGCGGTGCGCAGGGCGCGCTCGCGTTCTTCTTCAAGGACCCGCTGGGCAGCGACGAGCACCGGCTCGCCGAACAGGCCCGCGAACTGCACGAGTGGGCGCGGGGACTGGATGACCCGCGCTCGCGCCAGACCGACTGACCCACCGACCGTTCCGGTTCGCTTCCGCTGCGCGACCCTTTCCCTGCGAAGGAGCCAAGCGTGAACAGAACGTCATGGCGGCGCGTCCGCCCCCGAGGAGTCGTCCCGCTCTCCGGCACCTCCTCGGCCCGCGCGTAACCCCTCCCGGCCCGCGTTCCCCCGGCGGTGAACAGGGCCGTTCCGGCCGCCCTCTTCTGGGAGCGCTCCCAGAAGAGGGCTTCCCCTGGCGAACGCGCCCGCACACCGACCGACTCGACGCGCCGACGCCCTGACCGTCCACAGCGGACCGCGCGCTGCCCGCGCGCGAACGAGATCGAAGGTTGTCACCTGTCATGAGAAAACGATTCTCCGCGGCGTTCTCCGCCGCACTGCTGACCGTGGCCGGAGCGGTGGCCGTCACGGCCGCCTCGGTCGCCACCGCCCCACCGGCCGCCGCGCATGTCGTCAACCCGGCGGACTTCCAGCAGGTGGAACTCGCCAAGGGCGTCGCCGAGATGGGCGAGCCGATGTCGATGGCCGTGCTGCCGGACCGCTCCGTCCTGCACACCTCCCGCAACGGCACGCTGCGCCGCACCACGGCGACCGGCACCACGAGCGTGATCGCGAACATCCCCGTCTACACCCACGACGAGGAGGGGTTGCAGGGCGTCGCGGCGGACCCGAACTTCGCCACCAACCGGCAGATCTTCCTCTTCTACGCGCCACCGCTGTCGACACCGTCCGGTGACGCTCCGGCCACCGGCACGAACTTCTCGGCGTGGAACGGCGTGAACCGGCTGTCCCGCTTCACCCTCAACACCGACTTCACGGTCAACATGGCGAGCCAGGTGACCGTGCTCGACGTGCCGACCAGCCGGGGCATGTGCTGCCACGTCGGCGGTGACATGGACTTCGACGCGGCCGGCAACCTGTACCTGTCCACCGGTGACGACACCAACCCGTTCGACTCGGGCGGCTACACCCCGATCGACGAGCGCTCCGGCCGCAACCCCGTCTACGACGCGCAGCGCAGCGCCGGCAACACCAACGACCTGCGCGGCAAGGTCCTGCGGATCAAGGTGAACGCCGACGGGTCGTACTCGATCCCGGCCGGCAACCTGTTCGCGCCGGGAACGGCCCGCACCCGCCCGGAGATCTACGCGATGGGCCTGCGCAACCCGTTCCGCTTCAACGTGGACAAGGCCACCGGCACGATCTACCTCGGCGACTACGGCCCGGACGCCGGGTCGACGACGTCCACCCGCGGTCCCGCCGGTCAGGTCGAGTTCAACCGGATCACCTCAGCGGGCAACTACGGCTGGCCGTACTGCACCGGCGGCAACACCACCAACGAGACCTATGTGGACTACACGTTCCCGTCGGGTCCGTCGGGCAGCCGGTTCAACTGCGCGGCACCGGTGAACAACTCGCCCAACAACACCGGACTGACGAACCTGCCGCCCGCGCGCGCGGCGTGGATCAAGTACGACAACTGCTCGTTCGCCGCGTTCGGCTGCGGCTCGGAGTCGCCGATGGCGGCGCCGGTGTACCGCTACGACTCGACGAACCCGTCGACGGTCAAGTTCCCGGCCTCCTTGGACGGGCACGTGTTCGCCACCGAGTTCGGCCGCCGCTGGATCAAGACGATCGACGTCAACTCCGACGGCACGCCCGGCACGGTCGGCGACTTCCCGTGGCGCGGCACGCAGGTCATGGACGCCGCGTTCGGCCCGGACGGCGCGCTCTACGTGCTCGACTACGGCACGGGCTGGGGCAGCGGTGACGCGAGCTCCGCGCTCTACCGCATCGAGTACGTGCCGTCGGGCAACCGGGCGCCGGTCGCGAAGGCGAGCGCGGATCGCTCGTCCGGTGCCGCTCCGCTGACCGTGAACTTCTCGTCCGCGGGCTCCTCCGACCCGGAGAACGGCGCGCTGACCTACTCGTGGAACTTCGGCAACGGCGCCACCTCCACGGCGGCCAACCCGAGCTACACCTTCACCGCCAACGGCCAGTACACGGTCACGCTGACGGTGACGGACCCCGCCGGGGCGACGGCCAACACCAGCGTGGTGGTCACAGTGGGCAACACCGCACCGGTCGTCACTCTGAACGCACCGCTGAACGGCAGCCTGTTCAGCTACGGCGACACCATCCCGTACACGATCACGGTCACCGACGCCGAGGACGGCACGATCGACTGCACGCGGGTCAAGCTGTCCTACATCCTCGGCCACGACAGCCACGGCCACCCGATCACGTCGAACACCGGCTGTTCGGGCACCCTGACGATCCCGGTCGACGGTGAGCACGACACGGCGGCGAACATCTACGCGGTCTTCGACGCCGAGTACACCGACAACGGCGCGAACGGCGTCCCGGCGGCGACCACGCACACCCAGCACGTGCTGCAGCCGCGCCACCGCCAGGCCGAGCACTACGCGGCGCAGTCGGGTGTCGCCCTGTACGACAAGACCCCGGCCGAGGGCGGCCGGACCGTCGGCGACGTCCACAACGGCGACTGGATCGCGTTCGACAACTACAACCTCACCGGCGCCAACCGGTTCACCGCACGGGTGTCCTCGGCCGGCGCGGGTGGCACGATCACGGTGCGCGCCGGTTCCCCGACCGGCACGGCCATCGCCACGCTGACGGCGCCGGTGACGGGCGGCTGGGAGACCTTCACCGAGGTCTCGACCGCTCTCAGCTCGGTGCCCGCGACCACCGGCAGGCTGTACCTGACCTTCACCGGCAGCGGCACGGGCTACCTGTTCGACCTGGACGCCTTCACGTTCGACACCTCCACCGGCGGCGGTGGCCGCACCGGGCCGATCACCGGCCCCGCGAGCAAGTGCGCCGACGTGACCGGCGGCAGCACCGCCGACGGCACCCGCATCCAGCTCTACACCTGCAACAACGGCACGAACCAGCGGTGGACCGTCCAGGGCACGACGCTGCGGGCGTTGTCGAAGTGCATGGACACCGCCGGTGGCGCGACCGCCGACGGCACGGCCGTGCAGCTGACGACCTGCAACGGTGCCACGAGCCAGAACTGGTCCGCCGGCGCCAACGGTTCCGTGGTGAACACGAAGTCGGGCAAGTGCCTGGACGCCAACGGGGCGAGCACGGCCGACGGCACCGCGCTGATCATCTGGAACTGCCACGGCGGCACGAACCAGCGCTGGACCCTGCCGTGACGACTCCGCCGCCTGCTTCACCATCAAGGAGGATGAGATGAGGTACCAGGCACTCCGGCGGGCGCTCAGCGCGACCGCCGCGGCACTGGTCGCCGGGGCGGTCGTCACCGCGCCACCGGCGGCGGCTGCCGACGCACCGTACGACGTGCTGGTGTTCTCCAAGACCGCGGGCTTCCGGCACGACGCCATCCCCACCGGCATCCAGCTGGTCCGCGACCTGGGCGCCGGCAACAACTTCACCGTGACCGCCACCGAGGACTCCGCGGTGTTCACGACCTCGAACCTCGCGCAGTACGAGGCCGTGGTCTTCCTCAACACCACCGGGGACGTGCTCAACGCGACCCAGCAGACCGCGTTCGAGTCCTACGTCCGCGGCGGGGGCGGCTACGTCGGCGTCCACTCCGCGGCCGACACCGAGTACGACTGGCCGTTCTACGGCGAGCTGGTGGGCGCGTACTTCTCCTCGCACCCGGCGATCCAGCAGGCCGCGGTCCGCACGGAGAACCGGGCGCACGCGGCCACCGCGCACCTGAGCCCGGCCTGGTCGCGCACCGACGAGTGGTACAACTACCGCAGCAACCCCCGCTCCACGGCCCGCGTCCTGTCCACTTTGGACGAGTCGACCTACTCCGGCGGGTCGATGGGCGGCGACCACCCGATCACCTGGTGCAAGAACCTGAGCAGCGGCCGGTCGTTCTACACCGGCACCGGCCACACCAGGGAGAGCTACGCCGACCCGGCGTTCCGCTCGATGATCCTCGGCGGCATCCGCTACGCGGCGAACCGGACGAAGGCCGACTGCCGGCCCGAGACCGGGTACACCACCCTCTACAACGGCTCGACGAGCGGGTGGACGCAGGCGGGCCCCGGCGGTTTCACCAACACCAACGGCACGCTCACGTCGTACGACGGCATGGGCATGCTCTGGTACAGCGCGAAGGAGCTGCGGTCCTACTCGCTGAAGCTGGACTGGCAGGTGCCCGGTGACGACAACTCCGGTGTCGTGCTCGGGTTCCCGGCCGGCAGCACCCCGGACTCGGCGCTGACCAGCGGTTACGAAGTCCAGATCGACGCCACCGACACCGCGGACAAGACCACGGGCGCGATCTACGGGGTCAAGGGCGCGGACATCGCGGCCAGGGACGCGGCGCTGAACCCGCCGGGCGAGTGGAACACCTACGAGCTGCTCGTCGAGGGCGAACGGCTGCAGGTGTTCCTGAACGGCGTGAAGATCAACGACTTCACCAACGCCGACCCGGCCCGCTCGCTCACGTCGGGGTACATCGGCCTGCAGAACCACGGCACGGGCGACGACGTGTCGTTCCGCAACGTCCGGATCAAGGAGCTCGGCGGGACGACGCCGCGCACCGGCCGGATCACCGGTGGTTCCGGCAAGTGCGTGGACGTGGCGGGCGGCAGCAGCGCCGACGGCACCCGCATCCAGCTCTACACCTGCAACTCCAACGCCGCCCAGCAGTGGACGGTCAACGGGAACACGTTGCGCGCGTTCAACAAGTGCATGACCACCGCCGGCGGCAACGGTGCGCAGGTGCAGCTGCAGACGTGCAACGGCAGCGGCACGCAGAACTGGGCGCCGGGCGCGAACGGGTCGCTGGTGCACCAGCAGTCCGGCCGGTGCCTGGACGCCAACGGCGGCAGCTCGGCCGACGGCACGTCGCTGATCGTCTGGACCTGCCACGGCGGGACCAACCAGCGCTGGACCCTGCCGTGAGGCGGGTGAGCGCCGCGGTGGCGGCACTCGTCGTGGCCGGGACGGTGGTCGCGGCTGGCCCACCGGCGTCGGCGGCGACCATCGACACCACCGCCTGGTACGTCCTCGTCGACCGCAACAGCGGCAAGGCGCTGGACGTGTCCGGTGCCTCGGCCGCCGACGGCACGCGGATCATCCAGTGGAGCCGCACGGACGCGGCGAACCAGCAGTGGCAGTTCGTCGACTCCGGCGGCGGCTACTACCGGATCAGGTCCCGCAGCTCGGGCAAGGTCCTCGACGTGTCCGGCGCGTCGGCGGCCGACGGTGCCGCGGTCGTGCAGTGGTCCGACAACAACGGGTCCAACCAGCAGTTCCGGGCCGCGGACTCGGACGGCGGCCACGTGCGGCTGATCGCCAGGCACAGCGCCAAGGCGGTGGACGTGCGCGGCGGGTCGACCGCCGACAACGCCGACGTCGTGCAGAACACCGACACCGGTGCCGCGAGCCAGCAGTGGCAGCTCGTCAAGCTGTCCGGTGGCGGTGATCCGGGAACCGGTGGCGGCTGCGGCAAGGCACCGACCCTGCGCAACGGCACGCACACGATCCAGAGCGGCGGCAAGACCCGCAGCTTCATCCTCCGCATCCCCGACAACTACAACAACACCAACCGCTACAAGCTGATCATCGGTCTGCACTGGCGCGGCGGCACGGCCAACGACGTCGCGTCCGGTGGCAGCAGCGGTGCCGCCTGGGCCTACTACGGCCAGCAGGAGCAGTCGAACAACACCGCCGTCCTCGTCGCACCGCAGGGCCAGGGCAACGGGTGGGCGAACTCCGGCGGTGAGGACGTCACGTTCATCGACGATCTCGTCAAACGCGTCGAGGGCGACCTGTGCGTCAACCCGGCGCAGCGGTTCGCCCTCGGGTTCAGCTGGGGCGGTGGCATGAGCTACGCGCTGGCCTGCGCGCGGCCGACCGCGATCCGCGCGGTCGCCGTGATCTCCGGTGGCGAGATCAGCGGGTGCAGCGGCGGCACGCAGCCCGTCGCGTACTTCGGTCTGCACGGCGTCAGCGACAACGTGCTGGGCATCGGCCAGGGCCGGTCGTTGCGCGACCGGTTCGTGCGCAACAACGGCTGTGCCGCGCAAAGCCCGCGGGAACCGGCGGTGGGCAGCCGGACGCACGTCACGACCACCTACTCGTGCCGGGCCGGGTACCCGGTGCAGTGGGCCGCCTACGACGGGGGCCACGCGCCCGCGCCGGTGGAGGGCTGCGGCTGTGACGACGGTGCACGGACGTGGACGAAGGCCGAGATCTGGAGGTTCTTCGCGCAGTTCCAGTGACAGTTCCGGTGACAGTTCCGGTTGACAGTCGAACTGTCGAACAACGCGGTGCCAGTCGTGCCTTCCGTGGTACGACTGGCACCGTTCCACACGCCGCGCACAGCCATGACCACCCATCACTGACGAAGGAGTCGTGTGATGCGCACCTCCGTGGACCGCGAGCGCGGCCGGCACGACACGAGCCCGGCCGTGTCCAGGACCGACGGCTTCCGCACCGACAACGACGAGTGCGGCGCCCTGCTGTACGGGATGCCCGCGATGGAGAAGGTCGTCTTCGACCACCCCGGCTGCGACCCGGCCTACGAGTTCCGCATCTCCAGCCCCGGCATGACCGCCGTCGACGGCTACGGCCGGATCACCGACTACCGCACCGGCGAGGTCATCTCGACGTGGATCGACAGGTACGGCATCTGGGCCCGCCGGGCGTTCGCGTCCAGGGTGGACCGGGTGATCGTGCACGAGCTGCTGCCCGCGCCCGGCCGCACGGTCGACACCACGCTGAGCGTCGACACCGCGCTCGACGGCCTTCCCGGTGGCCTGAGCTTCACCACCAGGGCCACGGTCAGCGGCGGCTCCGGCTACCTCAACCTGCGCGGCTCGGCCCCGGTCCGCGACGGCGTCCCCGGCTGCGAGGGCGTCACGCGCGTGGTCGCGTTCGACGGCACGATCTCCGCCAGCGGCGCCACGCTGGTCGTCATCGGCGCGACCCGGCTGCTGCTGCTCACCAAGCTCGACCGGTACGCGTCGCCGACGGCGTGGGTGACCCAGGCGCTGCGCACGGCGCTGGCCGGACTGGAGGCGGACTACACGGCGTTGTTCGCGCGCCACCGCGACGCCACCGGTTCGGGCGGCGGTGACACGCGGCCGTGACAGCTGCACCCCGTACTTTCGGTGGCGATGTGACAATTGGCTGATGGAGAGCACCCAGGGCATCGAGGCGGGTTCGCCGGCCGCTGTGCTGCGCATGCTGATGGACGGCAGGCCGCGCACCCGAGCGGAGATCGTGGCGGCGACCGGCCTGGCCCGTTCCACGGTGCGGGCGCGGCTGGACCTGCTCGTGGCCGCGGGACTGGTGACCGGCAACGGCACGGGTGAGTCCACCGGCGGGCGCCCGGCGAGCCGGTTCGGGTTCAACCCCGGTGCGCACCTCGTGCTGGCGGCGGAGGTGGGGGCCACGCACGCCACCGTGGCCGTGGCGGACCTGGCGTGCCGGCTGCTGGCCGTCGAGCAGGTGGGCCTCGACGTCGCCGACGGGCCCGCGGTGATCCTGCCGCTGCTCGTGGCGACCTGGCGGGAGCTCCTGCGGACGGTGGACCCCGCCGAGATCGCCGGTGTCGGCATCGGGCTGCCCGGACCGGTCGAGCACTCCACCGGGCGCCCGAACAACCCGCCGATCATGCCCGGCTGGGACGGCTACGACGTGCCCGCGGCGATCGAGGCGGAGTTCGGTGCCCCGGTGCTCGTCGACAACGAGGTCAACCTGATGGCGCTGGGCGAGCACGCGGCGTCCCACCCGGACGTGCAGCACATGATCGTGGTGAAGGCGGCGACCGGCATCGGTGCCGGGCTGATCAGCAACGGCGTGCTGCACCGGGGTGCGGCGGGCGCGGCGGGGGACCTCGGGCACATCCGGGTGCCGCAGGGCGGCGAGGTGCTGTGCCGGTGCGGCAACACCGAGTGCCTGGAGGCGGTCGCCGGTGGGCCCGCGCTGGCGGCGAAGCTGCGGGGACTGGGCCTGCCCGCGCACTCCACCGCCGACGTGGTGCACCTGGTGCGGTCGGGCAACCTCGAGGCCGGCCGGGTCGTGCGGCAGGCCGGCCGCGACATCGGCGAGGTGCTCGCCGGGTGCGTGAGCATGTTCAACCCCGCGCTCGTGGTGATCGGCGGGCTGCTCGCCGAGGCGGGGGAGATGCTGCTGGCCGGGGTGCGCGAGTCGATCTACCGGCGTTCGCTGCCGCTGGCCACGGAGAACCTGCGGATCGTCGCGTCGGGTGCCGGGGTGACCGCGGGTGCGCTGGGCGCGGCGGCGATGGTCGTGCGGCACGTGCTGTCGCCGGAGGTGCTGGACGCGCGGCTGGGTGCCGTCGCGGCGGGGGTCGCCGGGGTGGCCACCGCGGAGGTCCACGGCACTTTTGGCGGATAGTCGTCATAAGTTACGCCAGAAGCGACGCTCTTCTGCATTGACCCGATCATATGTCCGGGCCTACGTTCAGGCTCATGTGGGACATTGGCGTCAGCACATGGGTTTGGACGTCGCCGCTCACCGACGACGGGTTGGCCGCCCTCGCACCGAAGGTCCGCGAGCAGGGCTTCGACGTCATCGAGCTGCCGGTCGAGCAGCCGGGTGACTGGGACCCGCACCGCGCGGCCGACCTGCTCGCCGCACTCGGCCTGCGCGCCACCGTCTGCCTGGTCATGCCACCGGGCCGCGAGCTGGTCGCCGCGGACACCGTGCGGGAGACGCAGGACTACCTGCGGCACGTGGTCGACGTGGCGGCGGTCGTGGGCAGCCCGGTCATCGCCGGTCCCGCCTACAGCTCCGTCGGCCGCACCTGGCGGATCGACGACCGGCCGCGGGTGTACGCGGAGCTGCGCGCGAACCTGGCCCCGGTCGTCGAGCACGCCGCCGCACGTGGCGTCCGCGTCGCCGTGGAACCGCTGAACCGCTACGAGACCAGCCTGCTCAACACCGTGGACCAGGCGCTGGAGGCGCTGGCCGGGCTCCCGGACGAGGGCTGCGGACTGGCGCTCGACACCTACCACCTCAACATCGAGGAAGCGGCACCGGTGAAGGCGGTCCACGCCGCCGGGTCGCGGATCGCGCACGTCCAGGTGTGCGCCAACGACCGCGGCACACCGGGCCGCGACCACCAGGACTGGCCGGCCCTGCTGGGCGCCCTCTCCGGGGCCGGCTACCGGGGACCGCTGTGCATCGAGTCGTTCACCCCGGACAACGCCGCCATCGCGACCGCCGCCTCGATCTGGCGGCCGCTCGCCGACTCACCCGACGCCCTCGCCGCCGAGGGGCTCGCCTTCCTGCGTTCCGCCGCCGCCGCTCTGACCTGACCGCCGACCGCCTCACCACCACGGAGGAGTGGCAATGCAACGCAGACTCACGCGATTACTGTCAGTGCTGGCCGGTGTCCTGGTGGTGATGGGGCTCGTCGTTCCGGTCACCCCCGCCCAGGCGCACGGCCTGCACGTCCTGCTGTTCTCCAAGACCGCCTCGGGCGCCTACCGGCACGACTCCATCCCCGCGGGCATCACGATGTTCGAGCAGCTGGCCGCCGAACGCGGCTGGGAGCTCACCAAGAGCGAGGACGCGTCGGTCTTCAACGACACCACGCTCGCCACGTTCAACGTCGTCGTCATGCTGCAAACGTCGGGCATGGTGTGGGACACCGCGGCGCAGCGCACCGCGATGCAGAACTACATGCGCAGGGGCGGTGGTGTGGTCGCGATCCACAACGCCACCGACATGAACATCGAGGCGCAGTTCCCGTGGTGGGACCAGATGCTCGGCATGACGATGACGCAGCACTCGGCGGTCGTGTCCGGCACCGCGAAGGTCGCCGACCGCAAGCACCCGTCCGGCGCGGGTCTGCCGGACCGCTGGACGCGCACCGAGGAGTGGTACAACTTCAACCGCTCCGCGCGCGGTGACGTGCACGTCCTGGTCACCGCCGACGAGTCGACCTACGACGCGGGCTCGTCGAAGATGGGCGTCGACCACCCGATCTCCTGGTGCCGCAACTACGAGGGCGGCCGGCTGTGGGCCACCGGCATGGGCCACCAGGCGTCGAGCTACTCCGAACCCCTGTTCCGCCAGCACATCACCGGCGGCGTGGAGTCCGCGGGCGGCGTCGTCTCCGCCGACTGCGGGGCCACGGTGTGGAGCAGCTTCCAGAAGGTGCAGCTCGACAGCTCCACGATCGCGCCGAGCACCCTCGACGTCGCACCGGACGGCCGGGTGTTCTTCACCGAGTACAACGGCAACCTCAAGATCTACAAGCCGGACACCAGGACCACGGTCGTCGCGGGCACGCTCAGCGTCTACGGCGGCGGGCAGACCTCGGAGGACGGTCTCGTCGGCCTCGCGCTCGACCCGGCGTTCGCCACGAACCGGTGGGTGTACCTGAACTACTCGCCGACCGGGTCGCAGGAGATCGCGCGCATCTCCCGGTTCACGATGAACGGCGACCGGCTCGACACCTCGACCGAGAAGGTCCTGCTCACCCTGCCCGCGTCGCGGCGGGAGGAACCGGGCCACACCGGCGGCCAGCTCGCGTTCGGGCCGAACGGCAACCTCTACATCAGCGTCGGCGACGACACGAACCCCAACGGCGACTCGGCCGGCTACGCGCCGATCGACGAGCGCTCCGGCCGTTCGCTCTACGACGCGCAGGGCACCGCGGCCAACACCAACGACCTGCGCGGCAAGATCCTGCGCATCCACCCGGAGGCCGACGGCACCTACACCGTCCCGGCGGGCAACATGTTCGCGCCCGGCACGGCCAAGACCCGGCCCGAGATCTACGCGATGGGCTTCCGCAACGCGTTCCGCTTCAGCGTGCACCCCACCACGGGCGTGGTCTACGCGGCCGACTACGGCCCGGACGCGGGCTCGGACAACCCCAACCGCGGACCGGCAGGCCTGGTGGAGTGGAACGTCATCAAGTCGCCCGGCAACTACGGCTGGCCGTACTGCGTGGCGAACAACATCGCCTACAACGACTGGAACTTCGCCAACAACACCTCCGGCGCGAAGTTCAACTGCGCCGCACCGGTGAACAACTCGCCCAACAACACCGGTCTCACCACGCTGCCCGCCGCCCGTGCCGCGGACATGTGGTACGGCAACGGGGCCAACGGCAACGTGTGGCCGGAGATGGGCACCGGCGGCGAGGCGCCGATGGCGTTCCCCGCCTACCAGTACAACGCGAACAACCCGTCCACCACGAAGTTCCCGGCCTACTTCGACCAGACGCCGTTCTTCGGCGAGTGGTCGCGCAACCGGATGTGGGAGTTCCGGCTCGACTCGTCCGGAAACCTGTTGAAAATCAACAACTTCCTGTCGAACATGTCCTTCGCCTCGCCGATGGACGCGAAGTTCGGGCCGGACGGGTCGATGTACCTGCTGACCTGGGGCACCGGCTGGGACGACAACAAACCGCTGCCGGGCGCGGGTCTGTGGCGCATCGACTACACCGCCTCCGGTGAGCAGAGCCCGGTCGCCCAGGCCTCCGGCACCCCGCTGTCGGGCGGCTCGCCGCTGACGGTGCGCTTCTCCAGCGCCGGATCGGCCGACCCCGGTGGTTCCGCGCTGACCTACCGCTGGGTGTTCGGCGACGGCAGCACCTCCACCGAGGCGAACCCGACGCACACCTACACCGGCCGCGGCCGGTTCACCGCCCAGCTCACCGTGACCAACGCGAAGGGCAAGACGGGCACCGCGAACGTGACCGTGACGGCGGGCAACACCGAACCGGTCGTGCGCTTCACCGGCCCCGCCGACGGCGGCATGGTCAACTTCGGTGACACCGTCCCGTACACCGTGTCGGTGACCGACGCGGAGGACGGCACGATCGACTGCTCCAGGGTGACCGTGCAGTCGAACATGGGCCACGACACGCACAAGCACCCGATCGGCTCACCGGCGACCGGCTGCACGGGAACGCTGCAGACGGGCATCGACTCCGGGCACCAGGGCCTCAACGTGCACGTCATCGGGTCCGCCGAGTACACCGACGGCGGCGCGAGCGGGGTGCCGGCGCTGACCGGTGGCGCCCAGGTCGTGTTGCAGCCCAAGCAGAAGCAGGCCGAGTTCTTCACCGGCTCGTCCGGTGTGCGGGTGGTGTCGCAGTCCGGTGCCGAGTCCGGTGCGCGGATCGGTGACATCGGCAACGGCGACTGGATCTCGTTCAAACCGGTCAACTTCACCGGCATCAACCAGGTGTCGTTCCGGGTGTCCGCGCCCTCCGGCGGTGGCGGGACCATCGAGCTGCGGTCGGGTTCCCCGACGGGTTCCCTGGTCGCGTCGGCGGCGGTGTCGAGCACCGGCGGCTGGGACAACTACGTGAACCTGCCCGCGGTGAACGTGACCGCGCCGTCCGGTTCCGTTGAGCTGTTCGCGGTGTTCCGCACGTCCTCGTCGACCAGCTTCGACCTCGACTCGATCACCTATGTCGGGCCGGGTGTCGGGACGGGCGGCGGTGGCGGTGGCGCGAAGGAGATCGTCGGCGCCTCCGGCAAGTGCGTCGACGTGAACGGCGCCAGCTCGACCGACGGTGCCAAGGTGCAGCTGTGGACGTGCAACGGCGGCGCCAACCAGAAGTGGACGCAGAACGGCACCACGTTGCGCGCGCTGGACAAGTGCCTGGAGGTCACCGGCAACAGCCAGACCGACGGCACCGCTGTGCGGCTGTGGTCGTGCAACGGCGGGTCGGGCCAGAACTGGACCGCGCAGTCCGACGGCACGATCCGCAACGGCTCGAAGTGCCTGGACGCCAACGGGGCCGGCTCGGCGGACGGGACCCAGCTGATCATCTGGACCTGTCACGGCGGGACCAACCAGAGGTGGACCTTCCGCTAGCGGGAGGGCGGCCGGCGGCTCGCCGCCGGCCGCCCTTGTTCCCGGAGGAGGACTCGATGGTCAAAACCGTGCGGAGCCGTGCGGTCAAACCGGCCGCGCGGCCCGTTCCCGCCGCACGGCCGTTCTGGGCGGGGCTCGTGACCGCGTTCCTGCTCGGCCTGGCGGTGGCGTTCCTGGTGGGGTCGTGGACCGGCCCGGACGCGACCGAGCAGCGGATCGCGGAGCTCGAACGCGAGGAGGCCGACCGCGACGCCGCCCAGCTCGGCCCGCTGTCCGACCAGGCCCGGCAGACCCGCGACCGGCTGGCCCCGGTGCTCGCGGCGATGGCCCAGGCCCCCACCGCGGAGGCGGTGAACGGCTGGCGGGACGTCGTGGCGGAGGTGGCCGCGACGTACGAGCAGTCGCCGTCGGCGGGCAACGGGATCAACATCGCGCGCACCGGCATGCGCACGGCGGTGCAGCAGCTGGCGGCAGCGGTGAAGACCTGCGAGCTGGCGTTCGGCGGGGCCGAGGCGGACCGGGCCGCGCTGCTGGCACTGGCGCAGGAGCAGCGGATGCTGGCGGTCCGCACGTGGTCGGTGGCGGCGGTGCAGCTCGACGTCCTCAACATCGAGGCCGGGCGCGGGCACGTGCACGTGCAGCTGTCCGGCGACGGGGACACCGGCGGGCTCACGGTCGACGGTGCGCCGGAGGGGCGGTGACGGCTGACCCGGTGCGGCTGCTGGACGAGGCACGGGCGGCGGTCGAGCCGGTGCGGCGGGCGGCGGTCGACGGGCTGGGACCCGCGTTGCGACGGGTCGCCGGCTACCACATCGGGTGGTGGGACGCGGACGGCCGACCCGCGCGGGCCACGGGGAAGGCGCTGCGTCCGGCGCTGGCACTGGCGAGCGCTCGTGCGGCCGGCGGTGAGGTCTCGTCCGGGGTGGTCGCGGTGGCCACGGCGGTCGAGCTGCTGCACGACTTCTCGCTGCTGCACGACGACGTGATGGACGGCGACGAGACCCGGCGGCACCGGCCGTCGGCGTGGATGGCATTCGGGACCACGGCCGCGATCCTCGCCGGTGACGCGTTGATCGGGCTCGCGGTGCGCCAGGTGCCGCCCGCGCTGGCCCCGGTGCTGGCCGACGTGCTGGTCGAGCTGTGCGAGGGGCAGTCGGTGGACGTCGCGGCGGAGCCGATGTCCGTGCATCAGTGCCTCACGACGGCGGAACGCAAGACGGGTGCGTTGCTCGGTGCCGCCTGCCGGCTCGGTGCCGTGGCGGCCGGTGCCGACGAGACCACGGCCGAGCACTACCGCGGGTTCGGCGTGCACCTGGGTGTCGCGTTCCAGGCCGTCGACGACCTGCTCGGCATCTGGGGCGACCCCGCCAAGACCGGCAAACCGGCCCACGCCGACCTCCGCGCACGCCGCCGGTCCCTGCCCGTTGTGGCGGCGCTGACCACGGACACCCCGGCGGCCCGGCGGTTGGCGCGGTGCTACGAGAACGCCGTGCGGCCGAGTGGTCCCGAGGAGATCGCGCACCTCGTCGCCGAGGCGGGTGGCCGGGCCTGGACCGAGGCCGAGGCGGACCGGCGGGTGCGGCTCGCGTTCGACTGCCTGCGGCAGGCCTGCCCGACCTCCGCCGGCGCGGCGGAGCTGCGCGCGTTGGCGGGGCTCGTCGTGGCCAGGGACCGGTGAGGCCACCCGCCGCAAGCGTCAGCCCAGCTGCTGGTCCACGACGGCGGGGGACAGGACGTGGTGGATGACCATGGCCGCCGCCCCGAGCACACCGGCCACCTCGCCGGCCCGTGACGGCACGATCCGCAGGTTCTCCGTGGCCAGCGGCAGCGAGCGCCGGTAGACCGCCTCCCGCACCCCGGCCAGCAGCATCTCACCGGCCGCGGCGAGGTCTCCGCCGACCACGATGAGCGAGGGGTTGACCATGCTGACGCACGCGGCGAGCACCTCGCCGATGGTGCGGCCGGCCTGCCGGATCGCCTGGCCCGCCTCGACGTTGCCCGCGCGGACCAGCGCGACCACGTCGGCGCTCGTGTGCGCCTCGACGCCCCTGGAGCGCAGCCGGGCCGCGACCGCGGAGCCGCTCGCGACGGCCTCCAGGCAGCCGGAGTTGCCGCAGCCGCAGTCGGCGCCGTCGCCGTCGGGCACCCGGATGTGGCCGAGGTCCCCCGCCGCGCCGGCCGCGCCGCGGTGCAGGACGCCGTTGCTGATGAAGCCGGAGCCGATGCCGGTCGCGACCTTCACGACGATCATGTGGTCGGTGCCGGGGAACGAGTGCGCGTGCTCGCCCAGCGCCATCAGGTTGACCTCGTTGTCCACCAGCACCGGCACGCCGAACTCGGCGCGCAGGTGGCCGGGCACGTCGAAGCCGTTCCAGGCCGGCATGATCGGCGGGTGGTTCGGGCGGCCGGACGAGTGCTCGACCGGGCCGGGCAGGCCGATGCCGACACCGGCCAGCGACACCGCGGACAGCCCCGCGTCGCGCACCATCTCCCGCCACGTCCCGGCCAGCGCCGCCAGGACGCGCTCTGGGCCGGTCGCGACGTCCAGGGCGAGGCGCCGGGAGGCCAGCAGCCCGCCCACGAGGTCGGTGACGGCGATCGTGGCGTGGCTGGCACCGACGTCGGCGGCCAGCACCGTGCGCGCGCCCGCGTTGAACGCGAACCGCCCGGCCGGACGGCCGCCGGTCGCCACCGTGATCACGCGGTCGGTGAGGAACCCCGCTCCCTGCAGGGCGTCGAGCCGGGTCCGGACCGCGGCGCGGGTCAGGCCCGTCTGGGTGGCCAGCTCGGCGCGGGTGCGTGGCACTCCGTCGAGCAGCAGCCGCAGCAGCTGTCCAGGCGATGCTGCGGGGGCCCAAGGTACGTCCGGCACCGGATCAGTGAACCAAATAGACCGAGTAATGGCGATATTCATCCCGAAGACATGTGTCCTTTGGCAGAGAAGCGCCAACTTTTGATTGACAGTCGCCAATAGTCCACTCTACGTTCGCCTCATGACTGTGACCCGCGTAACACCGGGGGTGGCGGCGTGACGGACGTCGTCCGGTTGGAGGGGATCGGCAAGGCCTTCCTGGGCGTGCCGGTGCTGCGCGGCGTCGACCTCGCACTGCGGGGCGGCGAGGTCCACGCGCTGGTGGGCGAGAACGGCGCGGGCAAGTCCACCCTGCTCAAGGTGCTGGCGGGCGTGCACCGGCCGGACACGGGCCGGGTCGTCGTGCGCGGCGAGGAGGTCTCGTTCGCCGCGCCGCGGGACGCGCAGGCGGCGGGCATCGCGATCATCCACCAGGAGCTCACGCTGCTGGAGCACCGCACGGTGGCCGAGAACGTCTTCCTGGGCCGCGAACCCGTGCGCCGCGGCCAGGTCGACCGGCGGGCGATGGAGGCGGAGACCCGGCGGCTGCTCGGCTCGCTCGGCGAGGACGGGATCGACCCCGGCACCGAGGTGGCGCGGCTCTCCGTGGCGCGCAAGCAGGTCGTGGAGATCGTCAAGGCGCTGTCGGCCGACGCGACCGTCCTCGCGATGGACGAGCCGACCGCCGCGCTCGCCGACGGCGAGGTCGAGCTGCTGTACCGGCTGGTGCGCAGGCTGCGCGACCGCGGCATCGCGATCCTCTACGTGTCGCACCGGATGCGCGAGGTGTTCGACCTCAGCACCCGCATCACGGTGCTCAAGGACGGCGCGTTCGTCACCTCCGCGCCCACCGCCGAGCTGACCACCGAACAGGTCGTGCGGCACATGGTCGGCCGTCCACTCGACACGCTCTACCCCGAGCGCGCCACCGCGCCCGGCGAGGTGCGGCTGGCGCTGCGCGGCGCGGGGAACGACCGGGTGCGGGACCTGACGTTCGAGGTGCGGTCGGGCGAGGTCGTCGGCGTCGCAGGGCTGCAGGGCTCCGGCCGGTCCGCGCTCCTGCGGGCGATCTGGGGCGTCGAGCCGTTCACCACCGGGACGCTGGAGCTCGACGGGACCCCGGCCCGCGTCACCGGTCCGCGCACGGCGGTGCGCAAGGGCATCGGGTACGTCACCGAGGACCGCAAGGGCGAAGGGCTCGCGTTGCGGCAGTCGGTGCGCGACAACACCCTGCTCGTCCGCCGGGCGACCTCGCGCGGTGCGCGCGCCCGCCGCGAGACCGACCTGCGGGAGCTGCTGGCCTCGGTCGCCGTCGTCGCACGCGGCCCGCACCAGGAGGTGCGCTATCTCTCCGGCGGCAACCAGCAGAAGGTCGTGCTGGCCAGGTGGCTCGCCGTGCGGCCGCGCGTGCTGCTCGTGGACGAACCGACCCGCGGTGTCGACGTCGGCGCCAAGCAGGCGCTGTACCGGCTGCTGCGCGACCTGGCGGCCGACGGCCTCGCGATCCTGCTGGTCTCCTCCGAGCTGCCGGAGCTGATCGGGCTGAGCGACCGGGTCCTCGTGCTGCGCGAGGGCACCCTCGCGGGCGAGCTGCCCGCCGGTGCCGACGAGGAGACCGTGATGGGCCTGGCCACCGGACACCTGGTCGGAGAACCCGCGTGAGCGCCGTGGGCGTGGCGGCCGGCCGGCTGCCCGCGCGGCACCGCGCGGTCGCGTTCACCCCGGTCGTGGTCGTCTACCTGGCACTGGCGGCGTTGCTCGTCGTCGGCAGCGTGCTGGTGGCGCTCGACGGCGGCGTGCTCCTCGACCACGGCGGCGTCCTCAACATCCTGACCCGCAGCACGGTGCTCGGCCTCGTCGCGATCGGGCAGACGCTGGTGATCGTCACCGGCTCGCTCGACCTGTCCGTGGCCTACCTCGCCGGGCTGTGCTCGCTGATCGCCGCCGAGACCATGGCGGGCAGCACCGCCATGGTCGTGCCGGGCGTGCTGGCGGCGCTGGCCGTCGCCGCGGTCGTGGGGCTGGTCAACGGCCTGGTGATCACCGTGCTGAAGGCCAACGCGTTCATCGCCACGCTGGGCGTCGCGCTCGTCCTGCGCGGCTACCTGGAGCACAGCTACACCGGACCGGCCGGCAGCGTGCCGCGCGCGTTCCAGCACCTCGGCTACGACCGCATCGGCCCGGTGCCGGTGTCCGCGCTGCTGATGCTGGCGCTCGCCGCGGCGGCGTGGTGGTACCTGCGCCGCACCCGCACCGGCTACCACATGTACGCCGTCGGCGGCGACGTCGACGTGGCGCGGCTGTCCGGGGTGCGCACCGGGCGGACGATCGTCACCGCGCACGTCGTGTGCGCCGTCATGGCGGGGCTCGCCGGGGTGTTCCTGGCCTCGCGGCTGGGGTCCGGCGCACCGTACGTCGGCACCGACGCCGGGTACGACCTGGAGTCCATCGCGGCGGTCGTGCTGGGCGGTACGGCGCTGGCGGGTGGTCGCGGCGGAGTGGCCGGGACCATCGGCGGGGTGCTGATCCTGGCCACCCTGGACACGATCTTCGACGACCTCGGCGTGAACTCGTTCTTCAAGGACGTCGTCCGCGGTGTCGTGCTCGTCGTGGCGGTGGCGCTGTACGCGCGCCGCCGGCACACGGGGAGGTCGTCGTGACCCGGCTGCGGCTCGCCGACGGCACGGCACCCGTGCTGGTCGTGCTCGTGGTCCTGCTGGTGGCACTGGCGTTCGCCGGTCCCGCCTACTCCGAACCCAGCGGCTACCTCGCGCTGCTCAAGCGGGCGGCGCCGCTCGTGGTGCTCGCGGTGGGGCAGTACTTCGTGGTCGTGTCCGGCGGGTTCGACCTCTCGGTCGGCTCGCTGGTGACCGCCGAGGTGGTGATCGCGGCCCGGCTGGTGGACGGCGACGACGCCGACACCGCGTGGGTCGTCGCGCTGCTGCTCGGCTTCGGGCTGCTGGTCGGCCTGGTCAACGGGCTGGTCACGACGAAGCTGCTGGTGCCGTCGTTCATCGTGACGCTGGGGATGCTGCTGGTCCTCGACGGCGCGGTGTTCCTGTGGACCGGTGGCGCACCGCGCGGTGCGCTGTCGCCGTCGTTCCGCGTGGCCGGCCGGGGCGGTGCGGACGTGCCGCTGCTCGGGCAGGTGCCGTGGTCGGTGGTGGTCCTGCTGGTCGTGGTCGGCGCGGCGGTGTGGTTCATGCGCGGCCCGACCGGACGCCTGCTGGTCGCGGTGGGCGACAACGAGAAGGCCGTCCACCTCGCCGGTGGCCGGGTGGACCGGTTGCGGCTGCTCGCGTTCGTGCTGTCGGCGCTGCTCGCCACGGTCGCCGCGATCCTGCTCGCCGGGTTCGCCGGGGTCTCCGCCCAGGTCGGCCAGGGCCTGGAGTTCCGCGCCATCACCGCGGTGGTGCTCGGCGGGGTCCTGCTCGGCGGCGGCCGGGGTTCGGTGGTCGCCGCCGCCGCCGGTGCCGTGACGCTCGAAGCGCTCTTCTCCCTGCTGAACCTGCTCGGCGTCTCCGGTGCGCTGGAGTCCGCCGTGCAGGGCGTGATCATCATCGCCGCCGTGGCCTACGCCGCCCGCGGCACCGCGCTGCGCCACCTGCTGCCGCACCGCAAGACCACTGTGGACAGCACGTGACCGCACCGCCGCACCACCTCTCCTGACCACACCGCCTGAGCCCCCGCCGAAGAAGCCGAGGAGCAAGCACATGCACAGGAATTGGTCCGTCGTGGCCCTGGCCGGCGCGCTGGTGGTGGCCGGGTGCTCCAGCGACCTGCCCGCCACCTCGGGCGCCGACGGCACCTCCGGACCGGCGAAGGCCACCGCGAAGTCGGAGTTCTACGACCAGGCGGAGCTCGCGCGCCAGCTGCGGTTCCGCACCGCGAAGGCGACCGGGCTCGACGGCCAGGACGGCACGGCGGGGCCCTGGGAGCAGGCGCTCGATCCGGAGCTGACCGACACGGCCAAGTACGCCAAGCCCGGTGGCGGCTACCACCTCTGCTTCTCCAACGCCTCGGTGGACAACCCGTGGCGGCAGGTCGGGTTCAAGACCATGCAGCAGGAGGTGAAGCTGCACCCGGAGATCACCAAGTTCACCGTCCTGGACGCCGAGGCCAAGGACGACAAGCAGATCAGCGACATCCAGTCGCTCGCCTCCCAGGGGTGCAGCGCGCTGGTCGTCTCGCCCAACACCACCGCCACGCTCACTCCGGCGGTCGAGGCCGCGTGCGCGACCGGCGTCCCGGTGATCGTGTTCGACCGCGGTGTGAAGACGAGCTGCCCGGTCACGTTCATCCACCCGATCGGCGGGTTCGCCTTCGGTGCCGACGGCGCCGAGTTCCTCAAGGAGAAGGTGGCGCCCGGAGGCAAGGTCCTCGCCCTGCGCATCCTGCCCGGTGTCGACGTGCTGGAGCAGCGCTGGGCCGCGGCCGACGAGGTGTTCGCGGGCAGCCAGGTGAAGGTCGTGGGCGTCGAGTTCACCGACGGCGACGCCGCCAAGACCAAGAGCATCGTCAACGAGTACATCCAGCGCGAGGGCAAGATCGACGGCGTCTGGATGGACGCCGGTGCCACCGCAGTGGCCGCGGTCGAGGCGTTCCAGGACGCCGGGGTGGCCATCCCGCCGTTCGTGGGCGAGGACCAGCAGGACTTCCTGCGCATCTGGGCCGACGAGAAGATGACCGCAGTCGCCCCCACCTACCCGACCTACCAGTGGCGCACGCCGGTGATCGCAGCGCTGCGCGTGCTCGGCGGCAAGCAGGTGCCGCGCGAGTGGGTGCTGCCGCAGCCCAAGGTCACCCAGGACACGCTGAAGGACTTCATCAAGCAGGACATGCCGCCGCTGCACTACGCGATGTGCGGCTGCGAGCAGATGCCCGGCTACCCCGCGCCGTGGAAGTGACCCGGTGATGAAGGCGTACGTGGAGCTGGTGCGCGCACCGGCCGCGCTCACCGTGCTGGGGGACACCCTGGTCGGCGCGCGAAAACCGTTGCGCGGCAGGGGACTGCTGCTGCCGCTGGCATCGGTGTCGCTGTACTGGGCGGGCATGGCGCTCAACGACTGGGCCGACCGGGACCTGGACGCGGCCGAACGGCCGGAGCGCCCGATCCCGTCCGGCCGGGTCGCACCGGACGCGGCGCTGGCGACGGCGGCGGGCCTGACCGCGCTCGGCGTCGGGCTCGCTGCGGCCGCCGGGCGCAACGCACTGCCGCTCGCCGCCGCCGTGTGGGCCTACGACACCGCGTTGAAGGCCACGCCCGCCGGGCCGTTCGCGATGGCCGCGTGCCGTGCGCTGGACGTCCTGCTGGGCGGCCGGGCCGTGCTGCCCGCGGGCCTGATGGCCGCGCACACCCTGGGCGTCACGGCGTTGTCGCGTGGCGAGGTGCACGGCACGTCGCCCGCCACGGCGAAGGCGGTGCTGGCGGGCACGGTCCTCACCGCCGTCGCCACGGCCGTGTCGTCCCGGCGCATCTCCGGGATCGCGGGGGCGCTGGGCTACGCGGTCACGGTCGGGCGCGCGCAGTGGAACGTGGTCCAGGACCCGAACGCGCGGAACGTCCGCACCGCCACGAAGGAAGGCATCCACGGCATGGTGCTGCTGCAGTCCGCGCTCGCCGAGCACGGTGCCGCACTGCCGGTCGTGCTGCCGCTGGCGCAGGCGCTGAGCAGGAAGGTGAGCCCGACATGACGTTCCACCTGGGCTACGGCACCAACGGTTTCAGCAACCACCGCCTCGGCGACGCGCTCGCCGTGATCGCCGACCTCGGCTACACCGCCGTGGCGCTGACCCTCGACCACCACCACCTCGACCCGTTCGCCGACGACGTCGCCCGGCAGACCGACCGGCTCGCCGCCCGCCTGCACGAGCTGGGCCTGCGGGCCGTGGTGGAGACCGGCGCGCGGTACCTGCTCGACCCGCGTCGCAAGCACCACCCGACCCTGGTCAGCTCCGACCAGGACCGCCGGGTCGACTTCCTGGTGCGCGCCAAGCGGATCGCGGCCGACCTCGGCGCGGACTGCGTGTCGTTCTGGTCGGGCGTCGGCTCGCCGGACGACTGGGACCACCTGCGCTCGGGGGTGGCCGCCGTGCTGGAGAACGGCCCGTCCGTCCCCATCGGACTCGAACCTGAACCGGGCATGGTCGTGCAGTGGCTGGAGCAGGCGCTGCGGCTGCGCACCGAGCTCGGCGACCCCGAACAGCTGCGGATCACCCTCGACGTCGGGCACTGCGTCGCCGTCGAGCCGCAGGACGCGGCCGCGTGCATCCGGCAGGCCGGTGAGCTGCTGGTCAACGTGCAGCTCGACGACATGCTGCCGGGCGTGCACGAGCACCTGGAGTTCGGTGACGGGCACCTGGACCTGCCCGCCACCCTCGCCGCGCTGACCGACATCGGCTACACCGGTGTCGCCGCGGTCGAGCTGCCCCGGCACAGCCACGCGGCACCGGACGTGGCGGCACGGGCGCTGCGGGCGTTGCGCGCGGCCCGGTGGCTGGCCGACGCCGAACGGGCGGTGCGGACCGACCCGAACGCGATCGACACCCTGTTCCCGGCCGTGGGCAGAGCGGTCGGAACGGGTGAGGACGCCGCCAGGGTCCGGCTGCTCACCGCGTTCGCCGACGCGACCGGCGACCCGGTCGACGGCCTCACCCGGCTCTACCGGTACGGCACCTCCGCGGAACGGCGCGGCGTCCTGCGCGGCCTCGCCGAGCTGGGCGACCGGGCTCCCGCCGCCGGTGTCGCGCTGGTCGAGGACGCGTTGCGCAGCAACGAGACCGGCCTCGTGGCGGCGGCGCTCGGCCCGTTCGCCACCCGGCACCTGGGCCGGCACGCGTGGCGCCACGGCGTGCTCAAGTGCCTGTTCATGGGCATCCCGCTGACCGCGGTCGACGGCCTGGACCGGCACTCGGACCCGGAGCTGCTGCGCATGGTGGCCGCGTTCGCGGAGGAACGCCGTGCCGCCGGCCGTCCCGTGCCCGCCGACGCCCTCGCCCTGCTCGGAAAGGCTTCGTGATGCGCATCTTCGACCCGCACATCCACATGACGTCCCGCACGACCGACGACTACGAGGCCATGCGCGACGCCGGGGTGGAGGCGCTCGTCGAGCCCGCGTTCTGGCTCGGGCAGCCGCGCACGAGCGTCGGGTCGTTCGTCGACTACTTCGACGCCCTGCTCGGGTGGGAGCGCTTCCGCGCCGCCCAGTTCGGCATCGCCCACCACTGCGCGCTCGCGCTGAACCCCAAGGAGGCCAACGACCCGCGCTGCGCCGAGGTGCTCGACGTGCTGCCGCGCTACCTCGCCAAGGACGGCGTGGTCGCGGTCGGCGAGGTCGGCTACGACTCGATGACGCCCGAGGAGGACGACGCGTTCGCCCGCCAGCTGGAACTGGCGCAGCGGCACGACCTCCCGGTCCTCGTGCACACCCCGCACCGCGACAAGCAGGCCGGTACCCGGCGCACGCTTGACGTCGTCCGCGAGTCCGGGCTGGCACCGGAACGGGTGCTGGTCGACCACCTCAACGAGACCACCGTGCGGATGGTCGCGGACGCGGGCTGCTGGATGGGGTTCTCCGTCTACCCGGACACCAAGATGGACGAGAAGCGGACGGTCGCGCTGCTCACCGAGCACGGCACGGACCGGATGCTGGTCAACTCCGCCGCCGACTGGGGCCGCTCCGACCCGTTGAAGACGTACAAGACCGGGCAGGCCATGCTGGACGCCGGGTTCTCCGCCGAGGACGTCGAGAAGGTGTTGTGGCACAACCCGGTCGAGTTCTACGGCCAGAGCGGCCGGCTCGTGCTCGACCCGGTGGCGGCGGGTGCGGTCGACGCGGCCACCGGCAGCTCGGTGCTGCGGGGTGAGCGGTGATCGCCTACTGCACCAACGTCCATCCGGCACCCGACCTGCCCGGCGTCCTCGCCCAGCTCGACCGGCACGCCGTGCGCGTGCGGGAGGCGCTGGGCGCGGACACGCTCCCGCTGGGGCTGTGGCTGCCCGCACCGGTCGCCCACGGCCTCGCCGAGGACGTGTCCGCGCGGCGGGCGTTCGGGGCGGAGCTGGCGGCGCGCGGCCTGACGGTGTCGACGCTGAACGCGTTCCCGTACGGCGACTTCCACGAGGAGGTCGTCAAGCACAAGGTGTACTTCCCGACGTGGACCGACCCGCGGCGGCTCGAGTACACGAAGGACTGCGCGACCGTACTGGCCGACCTGCTGCCCGACTCCGCCGCGTACGGCAGCATCTCCACCCTGCCGCTGGCGTGGCGGGAGCCGTGGACGTTGATGGACGACGGCGCCGCGACGGCCGCGCTCGCCGAGCTCACCCGGTTCCTGCGCGAGCTGCCCGGCCGGCCGGTCAAGCTCGCCGTCGAACCGGAACCGGGCTGCGTGCTCGACACCGTCGCCGACGCGGTCGGCTGGCTCGCCGGCCGGGCCGACCCCGAGCTCGTCGGGCTGTGCCTGGACACCTGCCACCTCGCGGTGTCGTTCGCCGACCCGGTGGCGGCGGTCGAGTCGATCCGGCGGGCGGGGCTGTCGATCGTCAAGGTGCAGGCGTCGGCGGCGCTCGAAGTCGCGGAACCCGGCACCGAGGAGGGCAGGCTGGCGGTCGCGGCCTACGGCGAACCCCGGTACCTGCACCAGGTCCGGGAGAACGCGCCGGGCGGCGTGCTGGCCGCGGACGACCTGCCGGAGGCGTTCCACACCCTGCCCGCCGAGCACCCGTGGCGGGTGCACTTCCACGTGCCGCTGCACGCCGTGCCACCCGCACCGCTCACGTCCACCACCGACGTGCTCGTGGCCGCGGTCGCCGCGGTGGACCCCGGTACCCACGTCGAGGTCGAGACCTACACCTGGACGGTGCTGCCGGGGGCGGGCGACCTGGCCGACGGCATCGCGGCGGAGCTGCGGTGGGCGCACCAGCACCTGGCGGCGGGGGTGGCGGCGTGAAACCACTGGTGGTGCTGAACGTCGTCGGCATGACCCCGGCGCTGCTGGCCCACATGCCGAACCTCGCGCGGCTGGGCTGGCAGGCGGAGCTGGGCACGGTGCTGCCGGCCGTGACGTGCAGCGCACAGGCCACGCTGCTCACCGGCCTCACCCCGGCACGGCACGGGATCGTCGGCAACGGCTGGTACTTCCGCGACCTCGGCGAGGTCCACCTGTGGCGCCAGCACAACCGGCTCGTCGGCGGCGAGAAGCTGTGGGAGACCGCCCGCCGCGCCCACCCCGGTTACACCGCCGCCAACATCTGCTGGTGGTACGCGATGGGCGCGTCCACCGACATCACCGTCACGCCCCGGCCGATCTACCACGCGGACGGCCGCAAGTCGCCGGACTGCTACGTCCGCCCACCCGGCCTGCACGACGAGCTGGTGGGTGCACTGGGGGAGTTCCCGCTGTTCCAGTACTGGGGTCCCACGGCGGCGCTGGCGTCCAGCGAGTGGATCATCGGCGCTGCCAGGAAGGTGTTCACCGAGCAGCGGCCCGACCTGCTGCTGGTCTACGTGCCGCACCTGGACTACGACCTCCAGCGGTTCGGCCCGTCGTCCCCGCAGGCGGTGAAGGCGGCGGCGGACGTGGACCGCGCGCTGGCGCCGTTGCTGGCCGATGTCGCGGACGCCACCGTGGTCGCGTTGTCGGAGTACGGCATCACGGACGCGCGCCGGCCGGTGGACGTCAACCGCGCACTGCGCGCCGCCGGTCTGCTGGAGGTCCACACGCAGGCCGGGATGGAGTACCTGGACCCGTGGACGTCCCGGGCGTTCGCGGTGGCCGACCACCAGGTCGCGCACGTGTACGTCGCCGACCCGGCCGACGTGCCGCGCACCAGGGCCGTGCTCGCCGAACTGCCCGGCGTCGACGTGCTGTACGACCGCGAGGGGCAGGCGGCCGTCGGACTGGACCACGAACGGTCCGGCGAACTGGTCGCGGTCGCCGAGCCGGACGCGTGGTTCACCTACTACTACTGGACCGACGACAACCGTGCGCCGGACTTCGCCCGTGGCGTGGACATCCACCGCAAGCCCGGCTACGACCCGGCGGAACTTTTCTTCGACCCGGCCGACCCGCTCGCGAAGGCCAAGGCGGGGCTCAACCTGGCCCGCAAGAAGCTCGGCCTGCGGTACGCGATGAACGTCGTGCCGCTGGACCCGTCGTGCGTGCGCGGCACGCACGGCAGATCGCCCGACCGCGCGGCCGACGGCCCGGTGCTGCTCTGCTCGGACCCGGCGGTGCCGCCGTCGGTCGAGCGCACCGGGCGCGTCGCCGCGACCGAAGTACGGAACCTGTTGCTAGCGCTGCAGGGCATGCCCGCAGAGGAGTTCAGCCGATGACCAGACCGCTCACGTCACGCCCCACCCGGCGGGAAAGCCACCTGACGGCGGTCCCCGCGGTGCGCCAGGACCACACCGTGGCCGTCGGCAAGGAACCCACGGCCGCCACCCGCCGCCTGCTGCGGCTCATGGGCACCGGCGCCACCGACCGGGCGATCGCCCGCGAGCTCGACGTCAGCCTGCGCACCCTGCACCGGCGGATCGCGCGGCTGCAGTCGTTGCTCGGCGTGCAGTCCCGGTTCCAGCTCGGCGTGCTCGCCGCGGAGCTGGAGTGGCTCGTGGTGTCCCCGCCGCGGCAGGCCGTGGGCGAGTGAGAACGGGCCCGCCGGCCGCTGTGGGACGCGGCAGCGGCAGGCGGGCCTCCCTCCTGCTCGCCACGCAGATGCCGGAGAGGTGCGGAGCGAGGGGGTCAGCGGCGGTTGGCCACCGCCTCCTGCAACAACGACAGCGCCTGCTTCGCCACCACGTTGAACATGCCCATCGTCGTGTCACGCGTGCCGAGCACGACCAGCAACGTGTCGGCGTCGACACCGAACACACCGGCCTGACCGGAGTCGCCCTCGAAGAACACCGCCCGCGGGCTGCCGACACCGGCCTGCGCGGTGAACTGGTTCGCGAGACCCGCCGCCGCCGCGGCCATCGCCGCCACGCCGTCGTCCTGGACGCCGCGGGTGACGGCGCACAGCACCAGGCCGTCCCTGGTGGCGACCAGCACACCGTTGATCGCGATCGAGTCGATCGACCCGTGGACCTCCGCCAGCGCCTCGGTCATGACCTTCGCGTCGGTGCCCGGCAGGGGAGTGGTGACCGGGCCGTGGCTCGGTGTCGTCGCCCCGCGCCGGCGCGTCGGCAGGGCTTCCGGGGACGACGACGGGTGGATGAACATCTCGTTCACACCGTCAGGTCGGCTTCGATGGCCCTCAGGCTGTGCCTGGCGAGGGCCAGGTTGGCCCGCTCCCGGTCCAGCACGAGGTACAGGAAGAGCATCGACGAGCCCCGCTTGCCCGGGGAGAGCAGCCGGATCAGGTGGTACTGGCGCTGCAGGGTGATCAGGATGTCCTCGATCTCGTCGTTCAGCTTGAGCGCCGAGATGACCCGCTGCTTGGACCGCACGACCTCGGTGTTCCCGGCCGCCGCCACCTCCAGGTCGAGCCAGTCGCCACCGCCGATCGACCCCAGCGACATCCCGCTGTCGTAGTCGACGAGCGCGGCCCCCACCGCGCCGGTGATGGTCATGGCTTCTTTCAGCGCGGTATCGATGTTCATCCCGGCGATTTCCCCTCGTGCGCGAACGGTCACACGCGGCGACATCTCCCGTGGGCCGCGTGGTGGATCACCTTACGTCGCACCGGGTCGCCGGGCCATGGCCGTTTGGAGCAACGTGTGGACGGTCCGTGCTCCTATGAGGACCGCGCCCAGGACGGCCCAGATCGTCGTCTGAACCCAAACGTTCTGCGGGAGCGGTGCTAAACGTCCTGTGTGGACTTTAGCTGCCGAACGGGGTGTGGCGGTGTTCTGTCATCCCCCGGCCGCCGTCTTGACGCTCGTCCGAAACCGCTGCTCTCATGGGCCGATGAGACCTTGGAAAGCGCTTACCACATTACGCCTGTTGACCTCCGTCCTCCTCGTGGCCGGGCTGCTGACCGCGGGCACGACCGCCGCGCAGGCGTCCACCGCCGGGTTCCGGGGCGTCAACTGGGCCGACCAGCGCGACAACTTCGTGAACGGCGTGCTCTACCCCTCGGGGCTCAGCGCCTCGGACACCTACTCCTCGGCCGCCACCGTCGCCGACCGCGTCGTCGGCGGGCTCTACGCCGTCACCGGCGCGAACACCGTGCGGTTGCCGGTGAACGAGCCGACGGTGTCGACCTACTGGGGCACCTACACCGGTGCGATCGACACGGCGCTCACCAAGGGCAACGTGATCCTCGCGTACTGGGCGCACACCGGTGGCCGGCCGCAGAACCAGGCGGCGTTCCAGCAGATGTGGGACCGGGTGGTCGCCAAGTACGGCTCGCACCCCAACGCCTACTTCGAGGTCATCAACGAACCGCACGGGTACAGCACGGGCGACCTCAACAACATGTACAACGACTGGCTGAACAGGTACTCGTCCGTCCCGCGCGGCCGGGTCGTCCTCGACGGCGCCGGCCTCGCCCAGAACGTCCCCGCGGTCGGCGGCGACAGCCGGCTCAACGGCACCCTGCTCGCCGTGCACGACTACTCGTTCTTCGCCGGCTTCGAGAGCGAGACCGAGTGGGCCGACCACATCGGCAGCTACATCGGCGCCTACGCGAGCCGCACCATCGCCACCGAGTGGGGCGGCGCGATGGGCCCCGGCACCAAGAACGGCGTGTACTTCGACGCGGTTGACTACAGCGTCCCCAGCGGTTCCTACATGGCCGACTACGTCCGCGGTGTCGCCGCGAAGCTGCGCAGCCTCGGCATGGGCAGCGTCTACTGGCCCGGTCTGCGCGACGGCGACTGGTACAGCATGACCACCCGCAGCGGCACCGGCCAGAACACCGCGCTGACGCTGACGAACCCGTCCGGCCTCCAGCAGCTGCGGCACTCCTGGGGCCTCGGCGACAACGGCTCCACCACCGTCGAGATCCGCAACGTCGCGACCGGTTGGTACGTCGACGGCCTCGGCCGCAGCACCGACGCCGCGGCCGGTCAGGGCACCGGCGGCACCAGCGCCAGCCAGCGCTGGGTGGTCGAGAACACCGGTTCGTTCGTGCGCTTCCGCAACACCGTGACCGGCCTGTACCTCGACGGCGCCGGCCGCACCGGCAACGGTTCCGACACCGGCCAGCGCGCGAGCAGCACCGCCACGAGCCAGCAGTGGGCCGTGGTGACCGGCAAGGCCAGGGGCAACGACGTCCGCATCCGCAACCGCGCCACGGGGCTCTACCTCGACGGCATGGGACGCACGGCGACGGCGGCGAACCTCGGCCAGTGGGCCGACAGCAACAGCACGAACCAGCAGTGGCGGATCCTCCCGGCGGGCTGAGCCGGTCACCGCGGAATTCGCCTCGGGCCGATTCCTTGACGCTGGGGAAGGTGGCGTGGTCACCTTTCCCACGTGTATCGAAGCGCTTCGATTTCGGATTCGGCGCTGTGGTTTCGCACGCCGGCAGCGGTGTGGGAGGAAGCCCTGCCGCTGGGCACGGGCCGGCTGGGCGCTATGGCGTTCGGCGGTGTGCGCACGGAGCTGTTCCAGCTGAACGACGACCGGTTGTGGACCGGTGGGCCGGTCGCCGCGGTGGCGGGTGATCCGGCGGTGGTGGAACGGGCCCGGCGGCTCGCGCTGGCGGGGGATGCCGTCGGGGCGGAGGAACTGCTCAAGGCGGTGCAGGGCCCGGACACGGCCCGGTACCTGCCGCTCGCGGACCTGCGGTTGGAGCTGCGGGTCGGGGACGCTGCCGTGGAGGACGCGGCGGCGGAGGGGTACGAGCGGCGGCTGGACCTCGCGACCGGGGTCTACTCGGTGCGCTGCCGGGCCGGTGGCGCCGGGGTGGTGCGGGAGGCGGTGTGCCACCCCGGGTTGCACGTGCTGGCGTGGCGGGTGCGGGTGGACCGGCCGGTCGAGGTCGGGGTGCGGCTCGACAGCGCGCTGGCCGCGGAGGAGTTCGCGGACGGGGACGTGGTGGGGCTCGCCGGTGCGGTGGGCATGGCCTACGCCGCCGCAGTCCTCGTCGACCGGACCGACCACGCTGACCGGACCGACCGCGCTGACCGGACCGACCACGACGGCCCGCACATCGTCACCGTCTACGTGGCCACCGAAGCCGGCCACCGCGGTCCCGCCGCCGACCCCGAACGCGACCCCGCCGTGTGCGCCCGGCTCGCCACCGACCGCGTGCGGCGGGCCCGTGCGCTCGGCTGGTCCCGGTTGCGCGAGGAAACCGTTGCCGCGCACCGGGAGCTGTTCGACCGGGCCGAGCTCGACCTCGGGCCTGCGCCGGACCTGCCCACCGACGAACGGATCGCGGCGCCCGACCCCGCGCTGGCCGCGCTGCTGTTCCGGTTCGGCCGGTACCTGCTGATCACGAGCTCACGGCCGGGCACGCTGCCCGCCAACCTCCAGGGCGTCTGGAACCCGCACGTCGACCCGCCGTGGCGCGGCAACTACACGCTCAACATCAACCTGCAGATGAACTACTGGCCCGCCGAGGTCACCGGTCTGCCCGAGTGCCACGAGCCGTTGCTGGAGTTCGTCGAAAGGCTTGCCGTCCGGGGCGAACAGGTCGCACGTGAGCTGTACGGCCTGCCCGGCTGGACGGCGCACCACAACAGCGACCCGTGGTGCCCCGCCACGCCGGTCGGTGCGGGCACGGGGGACCCGGCGTGGGCGAACTGGCCGTTGGCCGGGGCGTGGCTCGCGCTGCACCTGTGGGAGCACTACGAGTTCGGCGGGGACGAGGGGTGGTTGCGCGAGCGGGCGTGGCCGGTGGTGCGCGGGGCCGCCGAGTTCTGCGCCGGCTGGCTCGTCGAGCACGACGGCGGGCTCACCACCGCGCCCTCGACGTCGCCGGAGAACCACTACCTCGACAGCGCTGGCCGCCCGGTCGCGGTGGGTGTCGGGTCCACAATGGACCTCACGCTCACCGCTGAGCTCCTCGCCCGTCTCGTCGAGGCCGCCGAGGTGCTCGGGGTCGAGGACGAGATCGTGCGACGGTCGAGGGAGCTCCTGCCACGGCTGCCTTCCCCGCCGATCGGCAGCCGCGGGCAGCTGCTGGAGTGGGCCACCGAGCTGCCGGACGCCGAACCGGGTCACCGGCACGTGTCGCACCTCGTCGGCCTGTACCCCGGCAACCGGATCGACCCGCACCGCACACCGGAGCTCGCGGCGGCGGCACGAGAGGCGTTGCTGGAACGCGGTGACGCGGGCACGGGGTGGTCGCTCGCCTGGAAGACGGCGCTGTGGGCCCGGCTCGGCGACGGTGACCGCGCCGGGGAGCTGCTGGCGCTCTTCCTCACCGACGTCACCGCGGAGGGCGCGCACGGCGGTGGTGTCTACCGCAACCTGTTCTGCGCCCACCCGCCGTTCCAGATCGACGGCAACCTCGGCATCACGGCCGCGATCGCCGAGATGCTGCTGCAGAGCCACACCGGCGAGCTGCGCGTGCTGCCCGCACTGCCACCGGCCTGGCGGCGCGGCTCGGTGCGCGGGCTGCGGGCCCGCGGCGGGCTCACCGTCGACATCGCCTGGGACGACGGGGAGCTGACCGGCGTGGTCGTGCGCGGTGGTGAGGCGCGGACGGTCGCGGTGCGGTACCGCGACCGCCTCTTCCACCTGGACGTGACCTGATCACACCACCGTGCAGGCGAACCCGTTGAGGCTGAACGCACGCGGCGCGGTGTTGGTGCTGCCACCGCTGGCGGTGAACCCGGCCGGCACCGTCCCGCCGCGCGGGATCGCCTGGTTGTAGGACACGGCGGTCGCGGACACGTCGGCGCCCGTCTGCCGGTGCGTCGCGTTCCACATCTCCGTCACCGTCTGGCCGTTGGCGAACTTCCACCGCAACGTCCAGCCGGTGACGTCGGTCGTGCCGGTGTTGCGGATGGTGACGTCGGTGCGGAACCCGCCGGGCCACGAGTTCGTGACGCGGTACTCGACCGAGCAGCCGGTCACCGGCTGCGGCGCGGCCGGCGTGGTCGTGGCCGGCGTCGGGACGACCGGGTCTGGGGCCGGCGGCGGGACCGGGGTGCTCGGCCGGACGCACGGCGGCCCCCACCGGCCGAGGCCCTTCGCCGACGCGGACGCCTCGGCCTCGCGCAGCACGCGGTCGTCGCCCGCCTCGCTGCGCACCATGCCGAGCTCGACGGCCAGCACCGCGTAGTCCGTGCCGTCGGCCAGCCGCAGCGACCCGGTCGACGTCGACTCGACCGGCTTCTCCAGCAGCACCGTCCGCGCGAACGCCGTGGCGGCGTCCGACCAGCACGCGTCGGGCTCGGCCAGGCCCTCGACCTCGACCTGCTCGCCGTCGGAGAGCTGCACGGTCCGCACGTCCAGGACCCGTTGCACGGTCGTGGTCAGCGCCTCCTTGCGCGGCGGCCCGATGGTGGGGACCTCGGCCTGCACCGGCTGGGCCGGTGGTGCCGGCGGCTCGTCGTCGCCGCAGGCGCTCGCCGCGCCGGCGACCAGGACGGCCACGACCAACAGCGATGCGACGGGTCTTGTCCTGACGGCGCCCAGTAGTTTTCTCATCGTCCCTCTGCGGCAAGGAGCCGTCGGCGCTCGTACCACAACCGGTTCGGCCGAACGGCTGATCTCGTCACGGCAGGCTACGTCGCACGTCCAAGGCGCGGAAGAACTTTCACGTAATTGGAATGCGCGTTGTCGTTCGACGCATTCGAGTCGAATCGCGTCGAACACGGACGGGAAATCGTTGTCAGAGAACGGCGGTGCTGCCGCGGTCGGTGAGCCGGGGTTGCAGCAGCCGCACCTCCGGCGCGTGGTCGTGCGCGAGGCGGGTCATCACCATCTCGACCGCGATGGCGCCCAGCTCCTGCGCGGGCACGGAGATCGACGTGAGCGGCACGGGCAGGTCCTGCGCGAGGTCGTCAGGGCACAGCGTGATCACCGACAGGTCGCCGGGCACGTCCAGCGAGCGGCGCCGCAGCTCGAGCAGCAGCTGGCCGAGGACCGCCTCGTTGTGCACGACCAGGCCGGTGGTGCCGCGGTCGGGGTGCAGCACCTCGTCCAGGCAGGCCGCGACCGAGTCGTAGCCGGGAGCGCAGGAGTGCACCGACGCGGGCAGGGCACGCCTGGTGGTCTCGCTCTGGAACCCGGCCAGCAGCCGGGCGGCGTAGCTGGTGCCGCGCTCGTAGACCGACGGGTGCGAGCCGATCAACGCGATCGACCGGTGGCCGCGGTCGGCCAGGTGCGCCGCCATCTGCCTGCCCGCGCTGGTGAAGTCGAGGTCGACGCAGCTCAGGCCGCTGTGGTCGTCGGGCATGCCGATCAGCACCACCGGGGCGTCGACCGCGCGCAGCTCGGGCACCCGCGGGTCCGCGCTCTCGACGTCCATCATGATGATCGCGTCCGCCATGGACCGCGCCGTGACCCGGTGGGCCTCGCCGGGACCCGCCTCCTTGGTCAGCAGCAGCACGTCGTAGTCGTGGCCGCGGGCGGACGCCACGATCGACGACACGAACTGCATGATCACCGGCATGTTCTGGTCCGACCGCAGCGGGACGACCAGGCCGAGCACCTGCGAGCGGTTCGACGCGAGTGCGCGCGCACCGGCGTTCGGGTGGTAGCCCAGCGCCACGATGCTCTGCTCGACGCGGCGCTTGGTCTCCTCCGAGATGCTCCGCTTCCCGCTGAGCACGTACGACACCGTGCTCATCGAGACGCCGGCGTGGCGGGCGACCTCTTTGATGGTGATCATGCCCGCCCTTCGGGTTCGCCACGAGTGGTGGCGATCATCGTAGTGCGCGCGAAACGGCGTCGCGCAGACGTCCGGCGGCTCCGGCGCGGCCCTCGCGGCACCACCCGGCGGTCGAACAGCGGTGGGCATTCGTCGAAATCGTCGAACGGAAGTCGTTCTCTTGACGCCCGCGTTTCGACTGTGTCACGGTACTGAACCACGTTCGAAGCGCTTCGATTTGCGGAGGTGTCGACGTGGTCACCATTGTTGACGTGGCGAGGCACGCGGGAGTCGCGCCCAGCACCGTTTCCTACGTGCTCACCGGCAACCGCCCGGTCTCGGCCGACACGAGGGTCCGGGTGCGGGAGAGCATCCAGCTGCTGGGCTACCACCCGCACGCGGGCGCACGGGCATTGGCGAGCAGCCGCTCGAACGTGATCGGCCTGGTCCTGCCGCTGCGTGAGGGCGTGCAGCTGCCGGTGGTCATGCGCTTCGTCACCTCCGTCGTCACCGCCGCCCGCCAGCACGACATGGACGTGCTGCTGGTGACCGCCGACCAGGGCGCCGCGGGACTGCGGCGGCTGGCGAACGGCGCCAGGGTCGACGGGTGCGTGGTGATGGACGTCGGCCTGGACGACGAGCGCCTCCCGGTGCTGCGCGAGCTGGGCCGCCCGGCCGTCCTGCTCGGGCACCCGGCCGCGGTCAAGGGCCTGACCTGCGTCGACCTGGACTTCGAGGCGGCGGGCGCGCGGTGCGTCGACCACCTCGCCGAGCTCGGTCACCGCAGCATCGGGTTCCTCGGCGCGCCGAGCGTGGTCTACGCGCGCAACACCGGCTTTGCCCAGCGGACGCTGGCGGGGTTCAGCTCCGCGGCCATGCGGCGCGGTGTCGCGTCCACCGCGCTGCCCGCCGAACCGCGGTACGACTCGGTGCACGCCGTCGTGGGCACGCTGCTGCGGGAGCTGCCGCGGATGACGGCGCTGGTCGTGCACAACGAGGCCGTGCTCGGCTGGGTGCTGGAGTGCCTGCGCGCTGAAGGCAGGCGGGTGCCCGACGACGTGGCCGTGGTGGCGATCTGCCCCGACGAGCTCGCCGAACGGCTGCGGCTCACCTCGGTCCAGCTGCCGGCCGAGGCGCTGGGGCGGCGGGCCGTCGAGCTGCTGGTCACCAAGCTGAACGGCCAGCAGGCGCCGCCGCTGACGCTGCTGCCGCCGAACCTGTCCGTGCGCACCGGCCCGCAGCGCCTGAGCTGATTCGCAGGTGGTTTTGCCGCAAATGCGGTCGAACGATTTCGCGCGGTTGTATTCGATCTGTTCGATGTTAGCTTCGTGGTGAACCGCTTCGACGCCGGCGGTGCGGATTCCGTTCAACGCAGCACGGAAGGAATCGGACATGTACGGGAAAGCGCGTTATCTGGTTCTCGCGGTCGTCGCCGCTTTGACGGTGTCGCTGGGCGCCGGCACCGCACTCGCCGCGACCTGGAGCTCGACCGACCGGTGGGGCACCTGGTCGAACGGCGGGTACACGGTCCGCAACAACGTGTGGGGCAACGGGTACGGCCCGCAGACCGTCTGGGCCAACTCCTACAGCAACTGGGGCGTGTGGTCGAACCAGCCCAACACCGGTGGCGTGAAGTCGTACCCGCACTCGGAGAAGATGGTGAACCGCAGGCTCAGCTCGCTGGGCAGCCTGCGCAGCAGCTTCAACGTCAGCTACCCGAACGCCGGCTCGTACACCACCGCGTACGACATCTGGGCGAACAACAACGCCTACGAGATCATGCTGTGGATGAACAAGGTCGGCAACGTCGGCCCGATCGGCTCGTGGCAGGCCTCGGCCACCGTGGGCGGTCACAGCTGGAACGTCTACCGCGGTTCCAACGGCCACAACGAGGTGTTCTCGTTCGTCCGCACGTCCAACACCGGTGCCGGGACCGTGGACGTCAAGGCGGTCATGGACTGGATCCGCGGCCGCGGCTGGTTCGGTGACGTGACGGTGGGTGCCGTGCAGTTCGGCTACGAGATCACCTCGTCCAGCGGTGGCCTCAACTTCGCCACCAACAGCTACTCGGTGTCCGTGGGCTGACCGCCCGGAAACGCGTGGCCCACCGGTGTTCCCGGTGGGCCACGCGGAGTTCGTGCGGAGAACGGGCTCACCCGGCGTCGGGCACCAGCCCGCGCTCGTGCAGCCACTCCAGCTGGACCGCGGCGTTGGAGCCGTACCCGCCGCCGTGGTCGGCGAACTGCCACACCGTCATCGTCTTGTCCGCGCCGGCGTAGCGGTTGAACGCCGCGTACACGGTGGACGGTGGGCAGACCGGGTCCATCAGCGCGACGCTGAACAACGCGGGCGCGGTGGCGCGTCGGGCGAAGTGGGCACCGTCGAAGTAGGACAGCGTCGCGAACGCCGGGTCGACGCGGTGCCGGCTGTGCAGGCGCAGGTACTCGGCCACCTCCGGGTACGGGCCGTCGGCGGTGATGTCCACCGCGCGCCGGAAGTGGCACAGGAACGGCACGTCCGGCAGCGCCGCCGCCACCCGGTCGCCCAGCAGCCCGGCCACCGCGATCGTCAGCCCACCGCCCTGGCTGCCGCCCGCGACGACCACCCGGCCGGGGTCCACCCCCGGCAGGTGCGGCAGCGCGTCCACGGCGCGGGCGCAGTCGGTCATCAGCCGCCGGTAGTAGTGGTCGTCGGGGGAGTCGATGCCGCGGGTCAGGAAACCCTTGACCCACTGGGTTCCGCCGCTCGCGTGGCGGTCAGGGGTGTCGTGGCCCTGGCCGCGGCTGTCCACGACGAGCTGGGCGCAGCCGGCGGCGGAGAACAGCAGGTGGTCGGTGGGCACGCCGCGCCCGCAGCTGTAGCCGAGGTAGGTGACGACGACGGGCAGTGGGCCGTCGGCGCCGCGCGGCAGCAGCAGCCAGGCCGCGACCGGGTCGCCGTTCCAGCCGGGGAAGCGGACGTCGTAGGCCTCGACGGTGCGCAGCCGGTACCGGTCGGTCACGCGCTCCGCGGTCACCGCGCCGTCGTGCGAGCGCGCCTCGGTCAGCGTGCGCTCCCAGAACGCGTCGAAGTCCGGTGGTGCCGGCAGGTCCGGGTGGTACGCGGTGAGCTCGTCGAGCGAGAGGTCCGTCAGCGGCATCGCAGCTCCTCACAGGGGAAGGTGGTGGCCCGTCCCCGCCGAGCGACGGGCCACCGGTCCCGGCCAGGCCGCACGGCCTGGAGAAAGGTGGTGGCCCGCCTCCGCCGGTTCGGCGGGCCACCGGTCTCAGGCGGATCCGAAGCGGAACGCGGTCAGCCGGAACGAACCGCGCAGCGTCACCCGCAGATCCTGGACTCCGGTCACGGGTGCGGACAACGCCGCCGACACCGTCGTCCACCGGTAGCGGTCACCGGTGGAGGGCACGGGGAGCTCCGCGAGCAGGTCCTCGCCGGTCCAGAACGCGACACGGGCGTCCGGTTCGTCGTTCTCCGCCGCGACCTCCGCCTCGACGCGGACAGCGCCGGAGAGGTCGGTGGAGCGGAACCACAGCGTCGCCGCACCGGCCGCGGGCGTGACCGCGTCACCGTCCACACGGGTGGCGTCCACGAGGGTGGCGCTGTCGTAGTCGTCGAAGTCCACGGCGAGCACCCGCCGGTCGACACCGGCACGCGGTGCGGGAGCCGGGCCGGCCACCGCGAGCGGGGCGGTGAGCACGACGTCCTCGGCCGACCGGGCGACGAGCAGCTCGTAGCGGCCGGGGTCGGTGGTGAACGCACCGGTCGCGACGTCCCAGTGGGCCAGCCGGTCGGTGGACAGCCGGAACGCCAGCACGCGACTTTCCCCCGGCGCCAGCACGACCTTGCGGAAGTCGGCGAGCCGCAGCCGCGGTGCCTCGTAGCGCGCGTCGAGCGCGCGGACGTAGAGCTGCACGACCTCGCTGCCGGTCCGGTCGCCGGTGTTGGCGAGCGTCACCGAGACGTCGACCGCGCTGTCCGCGGTCAGCGTGTCCGCGGACAGGAACAGGTCGCGGTGCTCGAACCGGGTGTAGGACAGGCCGTGGCCGAACGGGTACAGCGGCGCTGCCCGGTGGTACTGGTAGGTCCAGCCCGCCTTGACGACGTCGTAGTCGAGCGGGTGCGGCAGCTCGTCGTCGCCGCGGTACCAGGTCTGCGGCAAGCGCCCGGCGGGCTCGGCCTCGCCCAGCAGCACGGCGGCGACCGCGCGGCCTGTCTCCTGCCCGCCGTGGGACGTCCACACCACGGCGGGCAGGTGCTCGTCGGCCCAGTCGAGGGCGTAGGGGTAGCTGCTCATCACGACCAGCGCGGTGTCCCTGCGGACCCCGGCGACGCGGCGCAGCAGCGCTTCCTGCGACTCCGGCAGCGCGATGCCCGCGCGGTCCTGGGTCTCGCGGCCACCGATCAGCGGCTGGTTGCCCAGCACCACCACGGCGACGTCCGCCGACAACGCCGCCGCGACCGCGTCCGCGGTGCCGTCGCGCAGCACCTCGCGTTCCCAGCGCTCGGCGGTCTCCGCAGACTCCGCGGTGACGGTGACGTGGCCGTCAACCGGGTCGACGACGGCGTATCGGCCCGTGAGCACGCTCTGCAGCAGCACCGGACCATCGGCGGGCACGAGGCGGAACGTCTCGCTGACGTCCCAGCTCTTGATCTGCTCCTGGTCCGCGGCCAGCGTCCCGTCCTCGCGCCGGAGGCTCAGGTAGCGCCGGGTCTCCGCGGACCGCAGGGTCAGCACGCCGTCGCCCCAGTCGAGGATGTCGAACGCGGTCTTGCCGAGCAGGTCGCCGGTGGTGCGCGAGCGCAGCGCGACCCGGTCGGCGCCGTTCGCGACGACCACCTCGCCGCCGTAGGTCCCCAGCACCGCCGAGAACCCGTCCGCCACCGTGACCTGGTACGGGAACGTGCCGCTGTACCAGTCCTCGCACAGCGTGTCGGCGAACGGCCCGATGACGGCGACCCGCGGTGAGGCGGCCGCGTCGATGGGCAGCAACCCGGTGTTGCGCAACAACACCACCGACTCCGTCGCCGACCGCAGCGCCAGCGCGCGGTGCTCGGGGCAGTCGACCACCTCGGGCCCGATCGCGGAGTACGGGTCGAGCTCCGGGTCGAACTCGCCCAGGCGGAAGCGGAGCTCCAGCTGCCTGCGCACCGCGCGGTCCACATCGGACTGGTCGATCAGCCCGCGCCGCAGCGCCTCGCGCAACCGGCCGACCGGGACCGCGCTGTCCTGCCCGTGGTCGGTGAAGCTGTCGATGCCCGCCTTCAGCGCGGCGGCGTGGGACTCGGCGTGGTCGTCGAAGTAGTGCTCGGGGTCGACCAGGTTGGACGGTGCCTCGGCGTCGCTCACCACGAACAGCTCACGGCCGGTCGGCTCCGCCCAGCGGCGCAGCTCGGTGCCCAGCAGCGGGCTGACGTGGCACGGGCGGCCGTTGACCAGGTTGTAGCCGGCCATCGCGCCGGTGGCGGCACCGGAGGCGACCACCGGCCGGAACGCCGCCAGGTCGTACTCCTGCAGCACCCGCGGGCGCAGGCCGGACGAGGTGGTGCAGCGGTCGTCCTCGTTGTTGTAGGCCAGGAAGTGCTTGAGCACGGGGGCCGTGCGCAGGAACCGGTGGTGGTCGCCCGCGAGACCGCGGCAGAACGCCGTCCCGAGCCGCGCGGTGTGCAGCGGGTCCTCGGAGTAGCCCTCCTCGTTGCGGCCCCAGCGCGGGTCGCGCAGCAGGTTCAGCACCGGCGCCCACGCCTGGAGGCTGTTCGTGCCGGTGCCGACCGCGGTCGGGCGGTGGTAGTGGAACGCCCGCAGCTCCACCGCGGTGGCCTCGGCGACGCGGTGCACCAGCTCCTCGTCCCACGTCGCACCCAGCCCCACGGCCTGCGGGAACACCGTGGCCTGCCCCAGCCAGGCGACGCCGTGCAACGCCTCCGTCCCGGTGCGGAACGCGGCCAGGCCGAGCCGGGGTACGGCCGGCGAGTACTGGTGCAGCATCGCGAGCCGCTCGTCGGGCATGAGGCGCCCGAGCAGGTCGTCGATGCGCTTGCGCGTCGGGAGCGACGGGTCGCGGAAAGGCAGCCGATCGACGGCGGACACAGCCTCGGAAACCACGTGGTGACCCCTCCGGGTTGGCGCGTGCAGTGAAGCGTTTCGACGGTGGCACGCTTAGGTTTCTGCTGTCAACGGTCTTGTCTCGTGCGATCTGCGTCACTACTGTGCCGGGCATCTGTTTAAGCGCTTCGACACTTCGACGACGAAGGATCGGATCCGTCATGGGCATCGAGTTGAACCGCAGGAACTTCCTGAGCGCCGCCGTCTCCGCGGCCGGTCTCGTCGCGGTGGGGCCGCTGCTGTCGGCCTGCGGGGGCAGCGCGGCGCAGCGCGCGGGGGTGAACTCCGGGGCCGGGCTCCAGGCCGCGTTGCCCGCCCACGTGCCGAACACGGCGATCAAGCCGGACATCCCGTCCGTGGCGGGCGGTCCCGACGTGCTCACGAAGCCCGGGTTCCTCGGCTACCCGGCCGACCGGGTCGCGACCGTGTCCGGTGTGCCCGGCGGGGGTGGCCGGTACGCGGCGGTGACACCGCTGTGGGGCACCATCCCGCCCGCGGACAACTCCTTCTACCAGGCCATGAACAAGGCACTGGGCGTCGAGCTGCAGATGAAGCCCGCCGACGGCAACACCTACAACACCATCGTCTCGACGATGACCGCGGCGAAGAAGCTGCCGGACTGGATCCAGCTGCCCGCGTGGTGGAACGCGAACTTCAACACCGGCGGCCTGGCCGGCAGCCAGCTCGCCGACCTCACCCCGTACCTGGCCGGCGACAAGGTGAAGAAGTACCCGAACCTGGCCGCCATCCCCACCGCGGCCTGGCGGGCCGGCGCGTGGGGCGACAAGCTCTACGGCATTCCGTGCGTGTCCTCGGGGTTCGAGATCGCGGGCACCACGTACTACCGGCGTGACGTGCTGGAGGCCAAGGGCATCACCGCGGACCAGGTCAAGTCCGCCGACGACCTGATGAACCTCGGCAAGGAGCTGACCGACGCGAAAGGCGGTGTCTGGGCGTTCGGCGACGTCTGGACCTACCTCTTCACCACCTTCGGCGCACCGCTGAAGTGGAAGGTGGACGGCGGCAAGCTCGTCCACAAGTACGAGACCGAGGAGTTCTTCGCCGCCCTCGACTGGCACCACCGCCTCGCGACCGCGGGCTACGTGCACCCGGACTCGCTGGCCGGCGACTCCGCGGGCACCACCCGGTTCTACGCGGGCAAGGCGCTGATCACCGGCGACGGCATGGGCGCGTGGAACCTCGCCGACCACCAGTCCGGCCGGGCCGCGAACCCGAACTACCGGCGCGGCGCGTTCAACGTCATCGCCGCCGACGGCACGAGCAAGCCGCGCGTCGACATGGGCCCGTCCACCAGCATCCTCAGCTACCTCAACGCCTCGCTGAAGCCGGAGCAGGTCGAGGAGCTGCTGGCCGTCGCGAACTACCTGGCCGCACCGTTCGGCTCCGCCGAGTACACGATGGTCAACTTCGGCGTCGAGGGGACCCACTTCACGACGGTCGACGGCGTGCCGACGCCCACGGAGGCGGGCAAGAAGGAGGTCCAGGCGCTGACCTACCCGTTCCTGGCCTCGTCGCCGGCCGTGGTCAGCAACCCCACCGGCGACAGCGTCACCAGGGACCACACCGCGTGGCAGAACGCGAACGTGCAGACGCTCGCCAAGCCGGTGTTCTGGAGCATGAACGTCAGCATGCCGCAGGCGCAGGCCACCGCGGAGGCCGCGCAGGCCGTCGAGGACACCGTCAAGGACTGCTACCGCGGCAAGAAGAAGGTGCAGGACGTCAGGGACGCCGTCGCGACCTGGAAGACCAGCGGTGGCGGTGACCGGCTGATCGCGTGGATGGACGAGAACGTCCTGCAGAAGCACGGCACGGGGCAGTGACCACGCTCGGGGCGCGCCGGCGCGGCCGGCCGGCACGGCTGGGCTGGCGGGCCAGGTTGCTGCGGGACCGTTCGCTGGTCCTGATGACGCTGCCCGCGGTCCTGCTGTTGCTGGTGTTCAACTACGTGCCGCTGTTCGGCGTCGTCACCGCGTTCCAGGAGTACGACCCGCTCTCCGGTGTCTCCGGCAGCCCGTGGGTGAGCTTCTACCAGTTCGAACGGCTCTTCGCCGACCCGTTGTTCTGGGGCGCGGTGCGCAACACGCTCTACCTCAGCTTCGTGCAGCTGGTGCTGTTCTTCCCGGTGCCGATCGCGCTGGCGCTGCTGCTGAACTCCGTGCTGAGCGAACGGGTCCGCAACTTCATCCAGTCCGTGGTCTACCTGCCGCACTTCTTCTCGTGGGTGCTGGCGATCACGATCTTCCAGCAGATGCTCGGCGGCGCCGGCGTGCTCAACCAGTTCCTGCGCGGCAACGACCTGGCGACCTGGGACGTGATGACGAACCCGGACACCTTCGCGTTGCTCGTCACCGCGCAGGTGGTCTGGAAGGAGGCGGGCTGGGGCATCATCGTGTTCCTGGCCGCCCTCGCCGCGATCAACACCGACCTCTACGAGGCGGCCGCCGCCGACGGTGCCGGGCGGTGGCGGCGGCTGTGGCACATCACGCTGCCCGGCCTGCGCGGCGTGATCGTGCTGATGCTGGTGCTGCGCCTGGGCAACGCGCTGACCGTCGGGTTCGAGCAGTTCCTGATCCAGCGGTACGCGGTCGGCCACGACACGGCCGACGTGCTGGACACCTTCTCGTTCTACTTCGGCATCGCCACCAACGACTACAGCTACGGCGCGGCGGCGGGGTTGTTCAAGAGCGTGATCTCGCTGCTGCTCATCTGGGGTGCGAACAAGCTGGCGCACGCCTTCGGCGAAGACGGGTTGTACCGGAGATGACACTCGCGATCGAACGCACCGGCGGCGACACGGCCGCGGAACCCCTCGCACCGCAACCGGTCCGCAAGCGGCGCAGGAACGAGCGCCCGGTCTGGGAGGAGCCGCCGACCGTCGCGGGCGAGACGGCCAAGGGCATCACGCTGGGCGGGGTGCTGCTGGTCATGCTGGTCCCGCTGTGGATCGTCGTGCTCACCAGCCTGTCCACCCAGGGCGCGGTGAACCGGGCCGGTGGCCTGGTGATCTGGCCGGACGGCCTGACCCTGGAGACCTACCGGGTGATGCTCAGCGACGTGACGGTGCGCAACGCATTGGTGGTCAGCCTCGGCATCACGCTGGTCGGCACGGCCGTGTCGATGGTGGTGTCGGTGCTGTGCGCCTACGGGCTGTCCCGGTCGCGGTCGTTCGGGCACCGGTTCCTGCTGTCGCTGCTGATCGTCACGATGTTCGTCAACGGCGGCCTGATCCCGACGTTCCTCGTCGTCACCGGCCTCGGCGGGTACGGGCAGCTGTGGTCGCTGGTCCTGCCGAGCGCGGTGTCGGTGTTCAACATCCTGATCCTGCGGGCGTTCTACTCCAGCACCTCGGCCGACCTGATCGAGGCCGCGCGCATCGACGGCGCGGGGGAGTGGCGGATCCTGTGGTCCATCGTGCTGCCGACCTCGCGGGCGGTGACCGCGGTGATGGCGTTGTTCTACGGCGTCGGTTACTGGAACTCGTTCTTCAACGTGATGCTGTACATGCCGACGGACAGCGAGAAGTGGCCGTTGCAGTACGTGCTCTACACCTACGTCAGCCGCGGTAACGGGATGCCCGGCTCGGTCAACAACGGCTTCGGTGACGCGCTGTCGCAGACCGCGCCGCTGTCGCTGCAGATGGCCGTGGTCGTGCTGACGCTCGTGCCGTTGCTCGTCGTCTACCCGTTCGTGCAGAAGCACTTCCGCACGGGTGTCCTGACCGGTGCTATCAAGGGCTGAGAACTCATGGTGACCATTGCCGACGTGGCCAGGCACGCGGGCGTGTCGTCCAGCACGGTGAGCTACGTGCTGAGCGGCAAGCGCGCCATCTCCGAGGAGACCCGCAACCGGGTGCGCAGCGCCGTGCAGCAGCTCGGCTACCACCCGCACGCCGGTGCGCGGGCGCTGGCCGCGCGGCGGTCGCACATCATCGCGCTGATGGTGCCGCTGCGCACCGACGTGTACGTGCCGGTGATGATGGAGATCGCGATCGCCGTGACCGTGGCGGCCCGCCAGCACGGCTACGACGTCCTGCTGATCACCAACGACGAGGGCCCGGACGGGGTGCGCCGCATCGGTGCCAGCGGACTGGCCGACGGCGTGATCGTGATGGACGTCGAGATGGACGACGAGCGCATCCCCGTGCTGCGCGGCCAGGGCACCCAGGCCACGCTGATGGGCCTGCCGTCCGACACCCGCGGGCTGTCCTGCGTGGACCACGACTTCGTGGCCGCGGGCGCGCAGTGCGCCGACCACCTCGCGGACCTCGGTCACCGCGAGGTCGCGTTCATCGGCTACGGCTCCGGTGTCTACCACCGCCACGCCGCCTACGCCGAACGCACGCTCGCCGGGTTCCGCGACCGGGCCGAGCAGCGCGGGCTGCGGTTCCTGCACCGCTCCTGCGAGGGCACCTACGAGTCCACGGCCGGGACGCTGGCCCGCATCCTCGCCGACCGCCCGGCGACCACCGGGTTCGTCGTGCAGAACGAGGGCGCGATCGGCCCGCTGCTCACGTTGCTGCGCACCAGCGGCCGGACCGTGCCCGAGGACGCCTCGGTGATCGCGCTGTGCCAGGACCAGCTCGCCGAGCAGTTCGCGCCGCGGCTCACCGCGGTGACCGGGTCGGCGCAGGAGCTCGGCCGGGTCGCCGTCGAGCAGGTGATGCGCCGGCTGACCGCGGTGAACGACGGTGGCCGGCCGGTCGACGACATGGTGCTGCTGACGCCTGCCCTGACGGTCCGCGAGAGCACGGGACCCGCACCGCGCCCGGCCTGACGCGCCGACCGCACGCCCGACCTTCTCCGCCTCACTCACGAACGCGAGGGAGCTCCCGCATGCCCCACCACTTCCGAGACCTCGGCACCGCACTGGAATGGCGGGCCAAGGGCGAGACCGTGCGCGTCGAGGCCTGGGGCCCGGACGCCGTCCGGGTCAGGGCCACCCCGGGCGGCCCGCTGCTGGACGGCCTGCCGGGTGCGCTGCTGGACGCGCCACCGGAGGGCGGCGCGGCCGAGGTCGAGATCACCGAGCACCGGGCCACCCTCGTCAACGGCCGGATCACGGTCAGGGTGGACGCGCACACCGAGGGCCAGCTCACCCCCGAGCTGGGCGCGTCGGCCGGCTCGCTCACGTTCCTGCGCACGGAGGACGGCAGCGAGCTGCTCGCCGAACAGCCCGCCCACTTCTGGTGGCCGGGACCGCGGCTCGCGACCGCGACGGGCAACGGCTACCACCGGCTCGAACAGCGGTTCCGCGCCTACCCCGGCGAACGCCTCTACGGGCTCGGGCAGCACACCCACGGGCTGCTGGACCAGAAGGGCGCCGTCATCGACCTGGTGCAGCGCAACGCCGAGGTCACCATCCCGCTGCTGGTCTCCGACCGCGGCTACGGCCTGCTGTGGAACTCGCCCGCGATCGGCCGCGTGGAGCTGGCCGAGACTGGCACCCGCTGGGTGGCCGACAGCGCCCGCCAGATCGACTACTGGGTCACCGCGGGGCAGCCCGCCGACGTGTTGCGCGCCTACGCCGACGCCACCGGGCACGCGCCCGAGTTGCCCGAGTGGGCGGCCGGGTTCTGGCAGTGCAAGCTGCGCTACCGCGACCAGGACGAGCTGATGGCCGTGGCACGCGAGTACAAGCGGCGCGGGCTGCCGCTGTCGGTGATCGTCTGCGACTTCTTCCACTGGACGCACCTCGGCGAGTGGCGGTTCGACCCCGCAGAGTGGCCCGACCCGGCCGGGATGGTGCGCGAGCTCGGTGAGATGGGCGTCCAGCTCATGGTGTCGGTGTGGCCGTCGGTGAGCCCGGCGAGCGAGACCTACCACCCGATGCTGGACCAGGGGTTGTTCATCGGCACGGAGTTCGGGCCGATGGCGCACGCCGACTGGCCGGACAAGGGGCTCGGGGCCTACTCCGCGCAGGTCGCGTTCTACGACGCCACCAACCCGCGGGCGCGCGAGTACGTGTGGGACCGCATCCGGCAGGGCTACCACGACCTCGGGATCAAGGTGTTCTGGCTGGACGCCGGCGAACCCGAGCTCAAGCCCGGCCACCAGTACAACCTGCGCTACCACGCCGGTCCCGGCCTGGAGGTCGGCAACCTCTACCCGCGCGAGAACGCCCGCACCGTCCACGACGGACTCACAGCGGCCGGGGAGACCGAGGTCATCTCCCTCAACCGGTCGTCGTGGGCGGGCGCGCAACGCTACGGCGCCGCGCTGTGGTCCGGTGACATCGGCACGGACTTCGCCACGCTGCGCGCCCAGATCAAAGCCGGGCTGAACGTGATGCTGTCCGGCATCCCGTGGTGGACCACGGACATCGGCGGGTTCCACGGCGGCGACCCGGACGACCCCGCCTACCGCGAGGTGCTCGTCAGGTGGTTCCAGTACGGCACCTTCTGCCCGTTGTTCCGGCTGCACGGCTTCCGCGGCTCCGAGCAGGTGCTGGAACCCGCGATGACCGGTCTGGCCAACGAGGTCTGGTCCTACGGCGAACAGGCCTACGAGGTCCTCGCCGCGCACCTGCGGCTGCGGGAGCGTCTGCGGCCCTACGTGCTGGAGCAGATGCGCACGGCGACGCGGACCGGTGTCCCGCCGATGCGGCCGGTGTTCCTGGAGTTCCCGGACGACCCGGCGGCGTGGCGGGTGGAGGACGCGTTCCTGCTCGGCCCCGACCTGCTGGTGGCCCCGGTCACCGAGGCGGGTGTGCGGGAACGCGACGTGCACCTGCCCGCGGGCGCGCGGTGGACCGACGCGTGGACCGGCGAGGAGCACGAGGGCGGCCGCACGGTCACCGTCGCGGCGCCGATCGAGCGCATCCCGCTGTTCCTGCGCGACGGCGCGGTGCTGCCGGTGCGCGAGGAGGGCGCATGACGGCACGCCGGCTGACATACCGGCTCGGCGGGCTCGCGTTCGGCGGCGACTACAACCCCGAGCAGTGGGACGAGCAGGTGTGGAAGGAGGACGACGAGCTGATGCGGCAGGCCGGGGTCAACCTGGCCACGGTCGGCGTGTTCTCCTGGGCCCTGCTGGAGCCGGAGGAGGGCCGCTACGACTTCGGCTGGCTGGACGCGCACCTGGACCGCCTGCACGCAGGCGGTGTGGCGGTCGACCTGGCCACGCCGACCGCCTCGCCGCCGCCGTGGTTCACGCTCGCCCACCCGGACGCCCTGCCGATCACCCAGGACGGCACCCGGCTCGTGCACGGCAGCCGGGACACCTACTGCCTCACCGCGCCCGCCTACCGGTCCGCGGCCCGCCGGATCGCCGCCGCGCTCGCCGAACGCTACGGCGACCACCCGGCGCTGGCGCTGTGGCACGTGCACAACGAGTACATGACGTTGTGCTGGTGCGAGCACACCGCCGCCGCGTTCCGGGTGTGGCTGCGGGCCCGCCACGGCTCGCTGGAGGCGGTGAACGAGGCGTGGGGGACGGCGTTCTGGAGCCAGCGCTACGGTAGCTGGGAGCAGGTCCTGCCGCCGCGCGCCACCCAGTGGCACCGCAACCCCGGCCACACGCTCGACTTCAGCCGGTTCTTCTCCGACGAGGTGGTCGCGGCCTACACCGAGCAGCGGGACGCGATCCGCGCGCACAGCGACCGGCCGGTGACGACGAACCTGATGATGCCCGCCTACCAGAACGTCGACCTGTGGGCGCTGGGCCGTGAGGTCGACGTGGTGGCGGTCGACCACTACCCGGACCGGCCGGGTCTCGACGCGGCCGCCGACGTGGCGTTCGCCGCGGACCGCGCCCGGTCGTTCGCCGGCGGCGGGCCGTGGCTGCTGATGGAACAGGGCACCAGCACCGTCTACGACCACGGCCGGGTGCTCGCCAAGGAGCCCGGTGAGGTCCTGCGGCACTCGCTCGGGCACATCGCGCGCGGTTCCGAGGGTGCGCTGTTCTTCCAGTGGCGCCAGTCGAAGGCCGGTGCCGAGCAGTGGCACTCGGCGATGGTCCCGCACGCCGGGCCGGACAGCCGCGTGTTCACCGAGGTGGCCGAGACGGGCAGGGCCGTCGCGCGACTGGCCCCGCTCGCGGGCTCGACCGTCACCGCGCAGGTGGCGGTGCTGCACGACTCCGACGCCTGGTGGGCCCTGAACGCCGACGGCCTGCCCTCGTCCGACCTCGGCTACCACCCGGCGCTGCGGGCCGCCCACCGCGCGGTCTGGGACGCCGGGGTGGTCGCCGACTTCGCACACCCGACGGCCGACCTGGGCCGCTACCGGCTCGTGCTGGCCCCGGCGCTGTACCTGCTGTCCGACGCGGGCGCGGAGAACCTGCGGCGTTACGTCGCCCGCGGCGGCACGCTGCTGGTGCAGCACTTCAGCGGCGTCGTCGACGACCGGGCGCACGCCCGGCTCGGCGGCTACCCGGCCGCACCGCTGCGCGCGGCCCTCGGCATCCGGGTCGAGGAGTACCGGCCGCTGCGGCAGGACGAGCGCATCACCCTCTCCGACGGCTCGCACGGCACGGTGTGGAGCGAGTCGCTGCGCACGCGGGGCGCCGAGGCGGTCGTCGAGTACGCCCACGGCGCGCTCGCGGGTTCCCCGGCGCTCACCCGCTACGGCTACGGCGGGGGAGAGGGCTGGTACCTGTCCACCCGCCTCGACGACACCGCTTATCAAGCACTGATCGCCCGGCTGCTGGACGCCACCGGCGTCGGCCCCGTGCTGCCCGGCCTGCCGCCCGGCGTGGAGGCCGTGACCCGCCAGGGCGAGCACGAGCGGTGGCACGTGGTGCTCAACCACACCACCGAACGCGTGCCGCTGCCGGAGACCGCGCACGATTTGCTGACCGGTGGACCGCTGACCGCGCTGGCGCCCGGAGCGTGCGCCGTGCTGAGGGGAGGACGGCCGTGACCACGATCCGCTGGGGCCACACCGCAATCGAGCACGAGCTGCACGTCACCGAGGACGGGGTGCACCACGCCGGCAGCACGTCACCGCTGGTGGAGATCACGACGGCGGACCACGGCCGGACCTGGTCGAGCAGCCGCCTGGTCGACACCGCCATCGGGGCACGGCTGCGGTACCGCGGCCACCGCGCACTGTCCGAAGAGGACTGGCAGGGCGTCGTCGTCGAGCTGCACGACGAGGTGAGCGGCGTGACCGCGGAGGTGTCCCTCCGTTCCCCCGAGGGCATTCCCGTGGTGCGCGGGGAAGTCCTCGTGCGCAACGACGGGACCGCCCCGCTGCGGCTGGAGTCCGTCACCTCCCTCGTGCTGGGCGGCCTCGGCCCGCTGGCCACCGCCGACGTGCTGCGAGCGGAGAACGACTGGCTCGCGGAGTGCCGGTGGCGCCGGCAGCCCGCCCGCCTGACGGTGCCCGACCGCAACGGCAGGCATCCCGACTACCGCCACAAGGGAGCGGAGGTCGTCGCCGGGCGGGGTGTCTGGTCCAGCTGCGGCCACCTGCCGATGGGCGGCGTCACCGACCGGGCGACGGGCCGCTCGTGGGTGTGGCAGGTCGAGCACAACGGCGGAGGGTGGCGGTGGGAGCTCGGTGAGCAGGACGGCAGCGGCTACGTCGCGCTGTCCGGGCCCGCCGACCTCGACCACGGCTGGAACCGGGTGCTGGCACCGGGTGAGGAGTTCCGCACCGTGCCCGTCGCGCTCGCGTTCAGCGCCGGCGGTGGGCCGGACGACGCGTTCGCCGCGCTGACCCGCTACCGCCGCGTCACCCGGCGGCCGCACACCGACCACGACGACCTGCCGATCATCTTCAACGACTACATGAACTGCCTGATGGGCGACCCGACCACGGCGAAGCTGCTGCCGCTGGTCGACGCCGCCGCCGACGCCGGTGCGGAGTACTTCGTCATCGACGCGGGCTGGTACGCCGAGATCGGCGAGAGCTGGTGGGACGGCGTCGGTGCGTGGCAGCCGTCCCGCACCCGGTTCCCCGGCGGGCTGGGCGAGGTGCTCGACCGAATCCGCGACCGCGGCATGGTGCCAGGGCTGTGGCTGGAACCGGAGGTCATCGGGGTGCGCAGCCCGCTCACGCGGTCGTTGCCGGACGAGGCATTCTTCCGCCGCTCGGGCACGCGGGTCGGCGACTGCGGGCGCCACCACCTCGACCTGCGCCACCCGGCCGCCCGCGCCCACCTCGACGAGGTGGTGGACCGGCTGGTCGGCGAGTGGGGCGTCGGCTACCTCAAGCTGGACCACAACGTCGACCCCGGCTCCGGCACGAGCGCGGAGGAGGGGGAGAGTCCCGCGGACGGCCTGCTCGGCCACAACCGGGCGCACCTCGACTGGCTCGACGGCGTCCTCGACCGCCACCCGCACCTGGTGCTGGAGAACTGCGCCTCCGGCGGCATGCGCATCGACCACGCGCTGCTGTCGCGGCTGCAGCTGCAGTCCACGAGCGACCAGCAGAACCACGACCGCTACGCACCGATCGCGGCCTCCGCGCCGACCGCGATCACCCCGGAGCAGAGCGCCGTCTGGGCCTACCCGCAACCGGAGGACTCGCTCGACGAGGTCGCCTTCGGCCTGACGAGCGCACTGCTCGGCCGCATCCACCTCTCGGGCAAGCTCGCCGACCTCGCCCCGCCGGCACGAGCGCTCGTCCACGAAGCACTGGCCGTGTACAAGGCGATCCGCGCCGACCTGCCGCGGGCGGTGCCGTCCTGGCCGCTCGGCCTGCCCGGCTGGGAGGACCCGTGGCTCGCGCTCGCGCTGAGCACGTCGTCCGCCACCTACCTGGCCGTCTGGCGGCGCGGCGGCGCGGACACCGTGACGCTGCCGTTCCCCGGACTGTCCGATGTGGACGTGGAGCGGCTCTACCCCGCTGACAGCGCCGCGGAGGTGCGGTGGTCGCCCGGTGAGCTCTCCCTGATGCTGCCCGCCGCCCCCTCCGCGGTCCTCCACCGCCTCACCCCACGGGGAGCGTGACCGGTGACCGGCGCCGCCACCCCTGTTCTCGCGGGCATGTACCCCGACCCGAGCGTCTGCCGGGTCGGCGAGGACTACTACCTGGTGTGCTCCAGCTTCGAGTACTTCCCGGGAGTCCCGGTGTTCCACAGCCGGGACCTGGTGCACTGGACGCAGCTCGGCAACGCGCTGGACCGGCCGAGCCAGCTGCTGCTGACCGCGGACACGCCGTCGTCGGCCGGGATCTACGCGCCGACGCTGCGCCACCACGACGGCAAGTTCCACCTGATCGTCACGAGCGTGAGCCACGGCGGCGGGACGGTGGTGTTCACCGCCACCGACCCCGCGGGGCCGTGGTCGGACCCGATCCCGCTGCCGGACGTGCACGGCATCGACCCGGACCTGGTGTGGGACGACGACGGCACCTGCTGGTGCACGATGGCGGGCGTCCACCAGTACCGCGTCGACCTCGCCACCGGCACCGTCCTCGGCGGCCCGCAGCCGCTCTGGTCCGGCACCGACCGGGCCAAGGCACCGGAGGCACCGCACCTGTACCGGATCGGCCGCTTCTGGTACCTGCTCATCGCCGAGGGCGGCACGGAACGCGGTCACGCGGTCTCGATCGCCCGCGGTCCCGCCCCGGACGGCCCGTTCGAACCCTGCCCCGCCAACCCGGTCCTGACCCACCGCGGCACCGGCGAGCCGGTCCAGAACACCGGTCACGCCGACCTGGTGCAGGGCCCGGACGGGTCGTGGTGGATGGTGCTGCTGGGCGTGCGGCCCGGCGGTGGCACCCCCGGCTGGCACGTGCTGGGCCGGGAGACGTTCCTGGCGCCGGTGCGCTGGGTCGACGACTGGCCGGTGGCCGGCCCGCTGACCGCCACGCCGCCGTGGCCGCTGCGACCGGGACCGGTGGAGCCGGACCGGGACGACTTCGACGACAGCGCGCTGCGGCCGTCGTGGATCTCCGTGCGCGACCGCTCCGAGGAGCACTGCACGACCGAGGAACGCCCCGGCTGGCTGACCCTGCACGCCCGCGGCGCCGGTCTGGACGACCCGTCCGTCGTCTTCGTCGGCCGCCGCCAGCAGCACCGGTCGTGCCGGGTCCGCGCACTGGTCGACGTGGAGCGGGGCAGCGGCGGGCTGGCGGTGCGGCTCGACGAGGAGCACCACTACGAGGTCGAGGTCGAGGCCGGCTCCGGCGAGGTGCGCGTGCACGTCCGCATCGGTCCACTCCGGACGGTCGTGGCCGTGCAGCCGGTGCCGGCCGGGCCGGTGGTGCTCGTGGTGCGGGTGGACGAGGCGCGCGAGCTGCGCGACGCGCGGTCCGGCCCGGACACCGTCTCCTTCGCCGTCGAGGCGGCCGACGGCACCCCGACCACGCTCGCCGAGCTCGACGGCCGGTACCTCTCGACCGAGGTGGCCGGCGGTTTCACCGGACGGGTCATCGGCGCCTACGCCGCCACCGGCACCGTCCACCTCGACTGGATCGACTACGAGCCGCTCGACTGATCAACGACGATTGCGGGGCGCTTGATGTTCAACTCGACCGGTGTGAGAAGGCTGGCCGGTGCGGTGGTGGCCGTCGTGGTGTCCGCGGGACTCACCGCGGGAACGGCGACCGCCGCCGCACCACCGGGCTGCCGGGTCACCTACGAGGTCTCCGGCCAGTGGCCCGGCGGTTTCACGGCCGACGTCGCCGTCACCAACCTCGGTCCCGCCCTCGACGGGTGGCGGCTGAGCTGGGAGTGGCCGACCGGCCAGCAGGTGGGCCACGCCTGGAACGCGACGGTCACCGAGTCACCCGACGAGGTGGTCACCGCCACGAACGCCGGGCACAACGCGGAGCTGGCACCGCAGGCGACCGCGCGGTTCGGCTTCTCCGGCAGCTGGGACCACGCCAACACCGCGCCGCTGGCGTTCTCGCTCAACGGCGTCACGTGCGTGCACGGCGGCAGGCAGCTCAGCGCCGCGCAGCACACCGCGGCGATGCAGCCGGGCTGGAACCTCGGCAACACGCTCGACTCGACCGGCGCCGACGAGACGTCGTGGGGCAACCCGCGGGTCACGGAGGCGTTGCTGGACAACGTGAAGGCGCAGGGCTTCAAGAGCATCCGCGTCCCCGTCACGTGGAGCGCGCACCTCGGGCCGGACGGCACGGTCGAGGCGGCGTACCTGGCCCGTGTCGAGGAGGTCGTGCGCTGGGCCTTGGCCCGCGACCTGTACGTGATGCTCAACGTCCACCACGACTCGTGGCAGTGGATGTCGAGGATGCCCGCCGAGCACGACCAGGTGCTCGACCGGTTCACCCGGATCTGGACGCGGCTGGTGGGCGCCTTCGCCGCGTACGGGCCGAAGCTCGCGTTCGAGAGCTGGAACGAGCCGCAGTTCACCGGCAGCACCGGCAAGCCGCAGGAGATCGCGCTCAACGCCGAGCTGAACGCGGCGTTCCACGGCGTCGTCCGCCGCTCCGGTGGCAACAACGCCACCCGCCTGCTCGTCCTGCCGTCCCTGCACACCTCGTCCGAACAGCAGTACCTCGACCCGCTGGCGGAGCAGATCCGCGGCCTGGCCGACCCCAACCTGATCGCGACCGTGCACTACTACGGCTACTGGCCGTTCAGCGTGAACGTCGCCGGTGGCACCCGGTTCGACGCCACCGCCCAGAAGGACCTCACCGACTCGTTCGACCGCGTGCACGACACGCTGGTCGCGCGCGGCATCCCGGTGGTGCTGGGCGAGTACGGCCTGCTGGGCTTCGACCGGCACACCGGCACCATCGAGCAGGGCGAGAAGCTCAAGTTCTTCGAACAGCTCGGCCACTACGCCAAGGCCAAGAACATCACCACGATGCTCTGGGACAACGGCCAGCACCTGGGCCGCACGTCGTTCCAGTGGAGCGATCCCGAGCTGTACGCGCAGATCAGGTCGAGCTGGACCACGCGCTCCGGCACGGCGTTCACCGACCAGGTGTTCCTCGCGAAGTCCAGTCCCGTCACCGCGAGGACGATCGCCCTCAACCTGAACGGCACCGCGTTCACCGGCCTGCACAACGGGAACACCGCCCTGGTCCGCGGCCGGGACTACACGGTCTCCGGCGACCAGCTCACCCTCACGGCCGCCGCGCTGACCAGGCTGGGCGGGTCGCGCGGGTACGGCACGAACGCGGTGCTGACCGCCCGGTTCTCGCAGGGCGTGCCGTGGCGGTTCTACGTGATCACGCACGACACGCCGGTGCTGTCGGCCGCGACCGGCTCGACCGCGGCGTTCGACGTCCCGACCGCGTTCCGCGGCGACCAGCTCGCCACCATGGAGGCGAAGTACGACGACGGCACCTTCGCCGGCCCGCACGACTGGACGTCGTTCAAGGAGTACGACCGCGCTTTCACCCCCGGCTACTCGGAGTCCCGCACCCGCCTGACCGCGGAGTTCTTCGCGGCCGTGCGGGACGGCGCGCGGGTGACGCTGACGTTCCACTACTGGAGCGGCGCCAAGGTCACCTACCACGTCACCAGGACAGGTGACACCGCCTCCGGCTCCCCCGCCTAACCCTTACCCTCCGCACCCACCCTCCCTTGCCCGGTTCGCACGCGGGGGCCTTTCGTGCGGTCCTGGAGTACGAAGGCTCCCCGCGTGCGGTGAAATGAGGCGCGTGAGGGGCGTGTGGGTGAACGAGGCGGGGGTGTGGGTGAACGAGGCGGGGGTGGGGGTGAACGAGCCGGGGGTGGGGGTGAACGAAGCGGGAGTGGGGTGAACGAGGCGGTGGTGCGAGTGGGGAAGTTCGGCGGGGAGGTTCGGCGGGGAGCGGAATAGGAGAGAGGGGCAGGGTGTTGACGTGCAGGTCCATCGATCTTGGAAGGGCCTGTCATGAAGATCGGCATCATCGGCGCCGGCAACATCGGCGGCAACCTCACCAGGCGGCTGACCGCGCTCGGGCACGACGTCTCGGTCGCGAACTCCCGCGGCCCGCAGACGCTCACCGCACTGGCCGAAGAGACCGGAGCGACGCCCGTCGCGGTCGAGGAGGCGGCCCGCGGCGCGGAGGTCGTCGTCGTCACGATCCCGCTGAAGGCGATCCCCGACCTGCCGTCCGGCCTGTTCGCCGACGCGGCGGAGGGCTTCGCGGTGATCGACACCGGCAACTACTACCCGCAGCAGCGGGACGGGCGGATCGCCGAGATCCTCGACGAGGGGGTCACGGAGAGCCGCTGGACCGAGCGCCACCTCGGCCACCCCGTCGTCAAGGCCTTCAACGGCACCTACGCCGCCGACATCCTCGACCGGGCCCGCCCGGCCGGTGCCCCCGACCGGATGGCGCTGCCGGTGGCCGGCGACGACGAGGCGGCGAAGGCGAAGGTGCGCGCGCTGATCGACGAGCTCGGGTTCGACACGGTCGACGCGGGCGGCATCGACGAGTCCTGGCGCCAGCAGCCCGGAACCCCCGTCTACGGCCTGCGCGAGGGCGTCGACGGGGTCACCAAGGCCCTGGCCGGCGCGAGCCGGGAGCGGACGCCGGACTTCGTCCTCTGAGGTCCACTTAGGACGGAAACCGTCGAATGCCGTTCGACGCGTTCGACGGTTTCCCGTTCTTCGTTGCGGTGTTGTCACCTCCACGGTATGTGAAGTTTCTTCGCGTTGCTCTAGCCTCGCGGCGTCGTGCTCGATCGCGAGGCGGGAGTGGTGCCGTGCAGGTGTTGACCAGAACTGTCGTCGTCGCCGGCTTGGTCGCGGCGGCGCTGCTCCCGGCCACAGCCGTGGCGGCGCCGACCGGTGGGACGTTCTCGGTGCTCAGCTACAACGTCGCCGGGCTGCCGGAAGGCCTGTCCAGCGGCAACCCGAGGGTGAACACGCCGATCATCGGCCAGCGCATCCGGCCGTACGACGTCGTGCACGTCCAGGAGGACTTCAACTACCACGCGTCGTTGTACGCCAACAACACCCACCCGTTCCGCACGCCCACCAGCGGCGGCGTCCCGTTCGGCGACGGCCTCAACACCCTCGCGAACTACCCGTACTCCGACCTCGTTCGCGACAAGTGGGACCGCTGCAACGGCACGGACTGCCTGACGCCCAAGGGCTTCACGTTCTCCCGCACCAGGCTGGCCGAGGGCGTGCTGGTCGACTTCTACAACGTGCACTCCAACGCCGGCTCGACCGACGCGGACCTGGCCGCCCGCCGCGCCAACATCAGCGAGCTCTCCCGGTTCATCGCCGCGAACTCCGCCGGCAACGCCGTCGTGGTCGCCGGTGACACCAACACCCGCTACACCCGCGCCGGCGACAACATCCGCGAGCTGGTCACCGCCAACGGCCTCACCGACGCGTGGGTGCAGGAGGAACGGGGTGGCGTGCCGCCGGAGGCCGGCAGCCCGGCGCTGGTCTGCGACGACGCGAACGTCACCGACGCGTGCGAGGTCGTCGACAAGGTCCTGTTCCGCGGCAACCGGTACATCACCCTCAGCCTCACCCGCTACGCCAACGAGAACGCCGCCTTCCGCACCGCGGACGACAAGATGCTGTCCGACCACTACCCGATCGCGGCGGACTTCCGGTGGACCCTCGACCCGGCCCTGTCGCTCAGCGACCAGTGGGGCGGCCCGCACGGCACTCCGTTCACCGACGTGGCCACCGTCCCGCCGGCGCAACGGGTGACCCAGCTGACCCTGCGCACGGGCTCACGGGTCGACCAGGTGGGCCTGGCACTCGCCGACGGCACGACGTTCACCCACGGCGGCAACGGCGGCACGGCTCAGCAGCTGACCCTCGCACCGGGGGAGCACCTCACGTCGGTGACCCTCCACTCCGGACAACACGACGGGCGCACCCGGATCTTCTTCGCCCGCTTCACCACGAACACCGGCCGCACGCTGTCCGGCGGCACTGAGACACCGAACGCCGTCACCTACACGGCACCGGCCGGGTTCCAGATCGCGGGCTTCCACGGCCGCGCGGGCAGCGAGGTCGACGCGCTGGGCGTGGTCTGCACGCGCGTCGGGTGATCGACGCGTCGTCCGACCGGCCGGCAGGTCCGGCTTCGACCCGGTTCGACCGGTCGTCGTCGAACACCGCCAGGCTCGTTTTCGATCTCGTTCGACGCTACGGTCGAGGTTCCGGGAGCGTTCCCGCACAGTCCGCAGTGGACGGCCGAACGAGGAGAGCAAGTGCACCGGTTGAAGCCGACGGCAGCCGCCGTCCTCACCGCCGCGATGACAGCGGCCGTCCTCTCCGCCGGTGCGCCGGCGGCCGGTGCCGCAGCCGGGTGCCGGGTGGTCTACCAGGTGACCAACGAGTGGCAGGGCGGGTTCATCGCCTCGGCGGAGGTCACGAACCTCGGTGACGCCGTCGACGGCTGGCAGTTGACGTGGTCGTTCGGCGGCGGGCAGACCGTCACGCAGCTGTGGAACGGGACCGTGCGGCAGTCCGGTGCCCAGGTGACCGTCACCAACACCGGCTACAACGCCCGCATCGGCACCGGTGCCACCGCCGGGGTCGGCTTCGTCGCCACCGGCGCCACCACGCCCGCTCCCACCGGGTTCGCGCTCAACGGCACCGCCTGCACGGGGGACACGCCCGCGCCGGACCCGCTGACGCAGGCGCACACCGCCGGCCGGGTCACCGCCACCGGCCAGTACACCTGGCCCGGTGTCTACTTCGAGGGCCGGTTCCGCGGCACCGGCGTCGGTGTGGTGCTCAACGACGCGGTCAACGACTACGACGTGCAGGTCGACGGCACGACGGTGGCCACGCTGGTCAAGCCCGGCAGGGTCACGCACCAGGTCGGCGGGCTCAGCAACGCCGAGCACCGCGTGCGGCTCGTCAAGCGCACGGAGAGCGCGTACGCCGCGGGGCAGTTCGGCGGGTTCGTCGCGGCCAACGGCGGTGTGGTGCTCGACCGGCCGGCGGCGCGCAGCAGGCAGATCGAGTTCATCGGCGACTCGCTGACCGCCGGCTACGGCAACCTCTCGACCACGCGGGACTGCTCCGCCAACGGCGGCGTCGACCGCAACACGAACTCCGACATCAGCTTCGGTGCGCTCACGGCCCGCGCGCTGAACGCGGACTACCAGATCAACGCGTTCTCCGGGCGCGGCATGGTGCGCAACTACGCGGGCGGCCAGCCGGGCACCAGCTACCGCACCTACTACGACCGGGCGCTGCTGCACGTCGAGGGCGACGTGTGGGTCAAGCCCCCGAGCTGGCAGCCGAAGGTCGTCGTGGTGGGCCTGGGCACCAACGACTTCTCCACCGCGCTCAACCCCGGTGAGCAGTGGCCGACGCAGGAGAGCCTGGTCACCGCCTACAAGAGCGCCTACCTCGGGTTCCTCGCGAAGCTGCGGACCCGCTACGGCGCCGGCACGGAGATCGTCGTGGGCGTCCCGGAGGCGTCCGGGGTGTTCGCCGACGCCGCACGCCAGGTCGTGCAGGAGCGCACGGCCCAGGGCGACAGCCGGGTCCGCCACTGGAACTTCGCCGACCCCGCCATCGACCGGCTGGGCTGCGACTGGCACTTCTCCGCCCGCGACCACCGGTTGATCGCCACGAAGCTCGGCGACTTCCTCGCCGGGCTGGGCATCACCTGGTGACGGAGGTGGGCGGTCCCGCGACACCGGGACCGCCCGCACGTCACTTCGCTTCGAGCACGAACACCGGGATCTGCCGGTCGGTCTTGGTCTGGTACTCGGCGTAGGGCGGGTAGGCCGCGACGGCCCGCTCCCACCACTGGGCGCGTTCGTCGCCGTCTACCTCGCGCGCGACGAAGTCCTTCGTCACGGTCCCGTCCTGCAGCTTGATCTCGGGGTGCGCCTTGATGTTGTGGTACCACGCGGGGTGCTCGGGCGCGCCGCCCTTCGACGCCACCACCGCGTAGCTGCCGTCGTGCTCCACGCGCATGACGGGCGTGTAGCGCAGCTGGCCGCTCTTGGCACCACGCACGGTCAGGAGGACGATGGGCCGGTCGAAGATCAGGACGCCCTCGGTGGTCCCGGTCTCCAGGATCTGCTTGGTCTGGTTCTGCACCCAGTCCTCTGGGCTGAGCGCCACGGTGTCGTCTGCCATGCAACGATCAACATCGCGCGGGCCGCGAATGTTCCCCACGATCGGGTCAGTGGGCGCTGAACTGCGCTTCCGTCGGCTGGACCACGTCAGGCCGGACCGGTAGGGCGGGCAGCACGAGCCGTTCGCCGTAGAGGTCGGTGACCGCGACCGGCCCGCCGCAGCCGGCGCCGTTCTCAGCGAGGAAGTAGTTGTACTCGGCCCTCGGCAGCTGCCGCCACCGGCCGTTGACCTGCACTTCGAGCCTGGCCACGGGGTTGCGGTGGTCGATCACCTGGAGGCCGCACCACCACTGGCTGGAGCCGGTCTTGTAGCGGATCGACAGGGTGCGGTCCAGTGGCGGGCTCACCAGCGACCAGGTCACCGGGATCTCACCCTGCACAGGTGGCGCGAGCAGGGCGAACGCCTCCGCGCCCGGGTCCAGCTGCCCGGCCCGGCACGGCGCGGGGCACAGGTTGGTGACCCGGGCCGTGACGCTCTTCCCGTTCGCGGCCTTGACCAGCACGTACGCACCACAGGCCGCCGAGTTCTCGTAGTCGGCCCAGTTCATCGCGACGGTCAGCGGGTCGGGGCTCTTGTCGTACGAGCAGGCACCGCCGCCGTCGGAGTCGTAGAACGTCGCCACGCCCGTGCGCCTCACCCCGGGCTGGATCTTCCCGGCCAGCGGTGCCCCGACCGGCGCAGGCACGGCAGCGGTGGTGGTCGTCGGCGCGGTGGTCGTGACCACGGGCGACGACGACGAGGTGGGCACGGCCGTAGTAACCGGGGGAGGAGCACCCGACCCGGCCGCGGCGGCCGGGGTGCCCGCGATGCCGGGCGGGTCGCGGACCACGACCACGACCGCGACCAGCACCACGAGCACTACCAGCGCGTACGGGGCGGCACGCCTCACCGCCGCACCATGGTCCGCTGCACCGCGATGAACACCAGCAGCAGCACACCGATCACGATCTTCGTCCACCACGAGCTGAGCGTGCCCTGGAACGAGATCAGCGTCTGGATCGTGCCGAGCACCAGCACCCCGGCCAGCCCGCCCAGCACGTAGCCGACACCACCGGCGAGCAACGTCCCGCCGATGACCACGGCCGCGATCGCCTCCAGCTCCATGCCGACGGCGTGCAGGCCGTAGCCCGACAGCATGTACAGGCTGAACAGCAGCCCGGCCAGCGCCGAGCAGAACCCGCTGATCACGTACACGCCGACCTTCACCCGCGCGGTCGGCAGGCCCATCAGCAGCGCGGACGACTCGTTGCCGCCCACCGCGTACACCGTGCGGCCGAACCGGGTGCGGTGCAGCACGTACATGGCGGCGAGCACGACCAGCAGCGCGATCACGACGTTGTAGGTGATCGTCACGCCACCGGGCAGCGGGATGGCGGCGGTCGCGATGTCGCGCAGCGTGCGGTCCTTGATGGACACCGACTCGACGCTGATCAGGAAGCACAGGCCGCGGGCCAGGAACATGCCGGCCAGCGTGACGATGAACGGCTGGATGTCGAACTTGTGGATCACCAGCCCCATCAGCAGGCCCAGCGTCGAGCCGATCACCAGCACCGCCAGCACGACCAGCGGCACCGGCCAGCCCGCGCGCAGCCCGGCCGCGGTGACCATCGTGGACAGCGCGACCACCGACCCGACGGACAGGTCGATGCCGCCGCTGAGGATCACGAACGTCATCCCCGCCGCGAGCACGATCAGGAACGCGTTGTCGATGAACAGGTTCGCGATCACCTGGCCGGACGCGAAGCCGTCGTAGCGCACCGAGCCGATCCCGAAGGAGAGGACGAACAGCACGACGGTCGCGAGGACGGGCAGGAACCGCGACGGCACCCCGCGCACCCCGCCGACGAGCGTGGTCATGAGACGGCCACCTTCCGGAAGCTGAGCGCCGCACGGGCCTTCGGGGCCTGCACCAGGCACACGGCGATGACGACGACCGCCTTGAAGAGCAGCGTGACCTCCGGGGCGACGCCGATCGTGTAGACGGTGGTGGTGAGGGTCTGGATGATCAGGGCACCGAGCAGCGTGCCGGTGAGCGAGTAGCGCCCGCCCGCGAGCGACGTGCCGCCGATGACGACGGCGAGGATCGCGTCCATCTCGATCCACAGACCGGCGTTGTTGGCGTCGGCCGCGCTCACGTTCGAGCTGATCATCAGACCGGCGATGCCCGCGCACACGGCGGCGAACACGTAGACGGTCCAGATGATCGTGCGCGACCGCACGCCGGCCAGCCGCGAGGCCTCCGGGTTCACGCCGACCGACTCGATCAGCATGCCCAGCGCGGTGCGCCGGGTCGCGAACGCCACCAGCCCCAGCACCAGCAGGCTGATCAGGATCGAGATCGGCAGCACGACGAACCCGGCGCCGACCTGGCGGTAGGCGTCGTTGTTGACCGTCACGATCTGCCCCTCGGTGACGAGCATGGCCACACCGCGGCCCGCCGTCATCAGCACGAGGGTCGCGATGATCGGCTGGATGCCCAGCCCCGCCACGAGGAACCCGTTCCACAGCCCGAGCACCGCGCACAGCACGAGCGCGATCGCCATGCCGGCGAACGCGGTGCCCGCCGAGTCGGACGTTCCGATGTGGACGCACGTGACCGCGCCCGCGATCGCTGCCACCGCGCCGACGGAGAGGTCGATGCCGCGGGTGGCGATCACCAGGGTCATGCCCAGTGCGATCAGCAGGGTCGGCGCGCCGTTCTTGAGCACGTCGACCAGGCTGCCGTAGAGGTGGCCGTCCTGGACGCGCAACGAGAAGAACGACGGCGTGACGACGAGGTTGAGCAGCAGCAGCGCGGCCAGCGCGAGCAACGGCCACAGCAAACGGTTCTTCACGACACCACCTTCTCCGGTGCGGCTCCGCCCGCGATGAGCTCGACCACCTCGTCCACGCCGGTGACCGACCCGTCCAGCTCGGCGATCTTGCGCCGGTCGCGCAGCACCACGATCCGGTCGGCGATGCGCACGACCTCCTCCAGCTCGGCGGAGATGAACAGCACCGCGGTGCCCTCCGCGGCCAGGGTCGTGACGAGCTGCTGGATCTGGGCCTTCGCGCCGATGTCGATGCCCCTGGTCGGCTCGTCCAGGATCAGCAGCCGCGGCTCGGTGACGAGCCAGCGGGCGAGCAGGACCTTCTGCTGGTTGCCGCCGGACAGGGTGCGCACCAGCGCGTCCGGGTTGGCCGGGCGGATGTCCAGCGCCGTCAGGTACTTCTCGACGAGCTGGTCCTTGGTCTTGCGCGACAGCGGCCGGGTCCACCCGCGTGCGGCCTGCATGGCGAGCACCAGATTGTCCCGGATGGACAGGTCCGCGACCACGCCCTCGCCCTTGCGGTCCTCGGAGCTGAACGCGATGCCGGCGGCGATGGCCGACCGCGGTCCGCGCAGCCGCACGGGCTTGCCGTCGACGAGCACGCGGCCGGAGTCGGCCTTGTCCGCGCCGAACAGCAGCCGGGCGAGCTCGGTGCGGCCGGAGCCGAGCAGACCGGCCAGGCCGACCACCTCGCCCGCGCGGATCTCCAGGTCGAACGGTTCGATGGCGCCGCGGCGGCCGAGGCCCTCCGCGTGCACCAGCACCGGTCCCTCCGGGTGGCGCTGCTCGGCGGCGTCCTCGATGGCCTCCAGCGCGCCGAGGTCGCGGCCGATCATCTGGGCGATCAGCGCCCGCCGGTCGACCTCGGCGGTGAGGTGCTCACCGACGAGGGTCCCGTTGCGCAGCACCGTCATCCGGTCGGAGATCTCGTAGACCTGGTCGAGGAAGTGCGACACGAACAGGATCGCGACGCCCTCGTCGCGCAGCACCCGCATGATGCGGAACAGCTCGGCGACCTCACCGGCGTCCAGGCTGGACGTCGGCTCGTCGAGCACGAGCACCCGGCAGTCGACCGCGATCGCGCGCGCGATGGCCACGAGCTGCTGCACCGCGATCGGGTGCTCGCCGAGGCTGGAGGCCGGGTCGATGTGCACGCCGATGCGGGAGAGGACCTCGGCGGAGCGCTTGCGCATGGCCGGGAAGTCGATGCCGCCGCGCTTGCGGGGTTCGCGGCCCAGCAGGATGTTCTCCGCGACCGTGAGGTTCGCGCAGAGGTTGACCTCCTGGTAGACCGTGCTGATGCCGGCGTGCTGCGCCTCGCCGGGGGAGGAGAACGCCACGTCGGCGCCGGCCAGCACGACCTGGCCGCTGTCGGGGCGGTGCACGCCGGTCAGGGTCTTGATCAGGGTGGACTTCCCGGCGCCGTTCTCGCCCATGAGGGCGTGCACCTCGCCGGGGAACAACCGGAAGTCGACGTCCTGCAACGCCTTCACGCCGGGGAACGCGAGGGTGATGCCCCGCATCTCGACGACTGGCGGCGGTGACTCGGTCATGGCTCAGGCCTTCGTCGCTGAGGTGCGGGACCCGTCGCCACTTGGGCGGAGCGACGGGTCCCGCGGTCTGGTGGGGCGGTGGGTGGTCACGACCGCGCGACCACCCACCGCGTGTGCTGTCCTGCGGCGGGGACCGGGGTCAGTACTGGCGCTGTCAGTACTGGCGCTGCGGCAGCGCGGTCTTGGCCTGCTCCTGGGTGAACGTGCCCTCCTCGGTCACGACCCTGGCCGGCACCTCCTCGCCCTTGACGACCTTCTTCGCCAGGTCCATCAACTGCTTGCCCAGCAACGGGTTGCACTCGACGATGAAGTTGATCTCGCCGTTGGCCAGCGCGGTCATGCCGTCCTTCACCGCGTCCACGGTGATGATCTTGATGTCCTTGCCGGGCACCTTGCCGGCGGCCTTGATGGCCTCGATCGCGCCCAGGCCCATGTCGTCGTTGTGGGCGTAGACCACGTCGATCTTGGGCTGGGACTTGAGGAAGGCCTCCATGACCTGCTTGCCGCCGGAGCGGGTGAAGTCACCGGTCTGCGAGGCGACGACCTTGATGTCGGACTTGCCGGCGATCTTCTCCTCGAAGCCCTTCTTGCGGTCGATCGCGGGCGCGGCACCGGTGGTGCCCTGCAGCTCGACCACGTTGGTGGGCCCGGAGGCGTTGGCCACCAGCCAGTCACCGGCCTTGCGGCCCTCCTCGACGAAGTCCGACCCGAGGAACGTCTTGTAGAGCGAGGTGTCGTCGGAGTCGATCGAGCGGTCGGTGAGGATGACCGGGATGTTGGCGCGCTTGGCCTCCAGCAGCACGGTGTCCCAGCCGGTCTCGACGACCGGGCTGAACGCGATCACCGACACCTTCTGCTGGATGTAGGACCGGATCGCCTTGATCTGGTTCTCCTGCTTCTGCTGCGCGTCGGAGAACTTCAGGTCGATGCCGGCGGTCTTGGCCTCGTCCTGGATCGACTTCGTGTTGGCGGTGCGCCAGCCGCTCTCGGCGCCCACCTGGGCGAAGCCCATGGTGATCTTGTCGCCGGACTGGCCGGAGGCGGCATCGCCGCCGCCGCTCGAGCCGCCGCACGCTGTCAACGCGAACAGCGCGACCACGCTGGCGGCTGTCGTGATCTTCTTCAGCACTGGGATTCCTCCGGGGTGACGACGGTGTCGCGGAGCTCGACCGCGTGTCCGCGGTTGTCAGGTGGACAACAGTGAACGTTCACATCTGCCGCGTCAAGTCCTTGCCCGTAACGAGTTCGCAGCCCTATGTTAACGCTCACTTCCGAGCAGGGGAGGCAAATCCGTGCCCCGCAAGTCCGTGCCCCGCAAGCACGTGTTGTTGTCCGCCGCTCTCGCCGCCGGTCTGCTGGTCGGCGTGCCGGGTTCGGGCGCCGCCGCGGAGACCGACTACGCGCTCAAGGTCGACGCCACGGCGAAGGGCCCGTCCATCGACGACTCGATGTACGGCGTGTTCTTCGAGGACATCAACCGCGCCGCCGACGGCGGCCTGTACGCCGAGCTCGTGCAGAACCGCTCGTTCGAGTACGACCCCGCCGACAACGCGGGCTACACCGGGCTCACCGCGTGGGCACCGCACAGCGGCACCCTGGACGTGGCCGACGACGCCGGACGCCTCAACGAGCGCAACCGCCGCTACCTGAAGCTCGGCCTGCCCGCCGGTGTGATCAACTCCGGTTACAACTCCGGCATCGCCGTGCGGGAGGGCCAGCGCTACGACTTCTCCGTCTGGGCCCGCACCGACCAGGCCAGGACCGCGCTGACCGCCACCGTGACCGATCCAGCCGGTGCCCCGCTCGGTGACCCGGTACGGGTCGAGGTCCGCGGTGACGGCTGGGCGAAGTACACCGGCACCGTCCGCGCCCGCAGGTCCACGACGACCGGCCGGCTGCTCGTCACCGGCGAGGGCACCGGGACGCTGCGGCTCGACATGGTCTCGCTGCTGCCGCAGGACACCTTCAAGGGCCACGGCCTGCGTCGCGACCTGGCCGAGAAGGTCGCCGCGCTGAAGCCCGGCTTCGTGCGCTTCCCCGGCGGCTGCCTGGTCAACACCGGCAGCCACCAGGGCTACGACGCGCCGGGCTACGAGCGCCGCCGTTCGTACCAGTGGAAGGACACCATCGGCCCGGTCGAGCAGCGCGCCACGAACTGGAACTTCTGGGGCTACAACCAGTCCTACGGCCTGGGCTACTACGAGTACTTCCAGTTCGCCGAGGACATCGGCGCCATGCCGCTGCCCGTCGTGCCCGCCCTGGTCACCGGCTGCGGCCAGAACCGCGCCACGGACGACCCCGCGCTGCTGCGCCGGCACGTCCAGGACACGCTGGACCTGATCGAGTTCGCCAACGGCCCCGCCGACTCCACCTGGGGCCGCAAGCGCGCCGAGATGGGCCACCCGAAGCCGTTCGGGCTCACGCACCTCGGCGTCGGCAACGAGGAGAACCTGCCCGACGAGTTCTTCGCCCGCTTCACCGAGTTCCGCACCGCGATCAACGCGAGGTACCCGGACATCACGGTCGTCAGCAACTCCGGCCCCGACGACACCGGTGGCGTGTTCGACCGCCTCTGGCAGCTCAACCGGCAGGCCGGCGTGAAGATGGTCGACGAGCACTACTACAACAGCCCGAGCTGGTTCCTGGAGAACAACGCCCGCTACGACTCCTACGACCGCAACGGTCCCAAGGTGTTCCTAGGCGAGTACGCCTCCCAGGACAACAAGTTCTTCAACGCGCTGAGCGAGGCCGCGTTCATGACCGGCCTGGAACGCAACGCCGACGTCGTGAAGCTCGCGTCGTACGCGCCGCTGCTGGCCAACGAGGACTACGTGCAGTGGAAGCCGGACATGATCTGGTTCAACAACCACGCGTCGTGGGGCTCGGCGAGCTACGAGGTGCAGAAGCTGTTCATGACCAACGTGGGCGACCACGTCGTGCCCAGCACCGCGACCGCCACCCCGGCCACCCAGACCCCGATCACCGGCGCCATCGGCCTGTCCACCTGGGCCACCGCCGCGAGCTACGACGACGTGCGGGTCACCGGCGCGTCCGGTGAGGCGTTGTTCGGCGACGACTTCTCCGGCACCGACGCGCAGTGGACGAAGACCGGCCGCGGCGCGTGGAACGTCGTCAACGGCGCCTACGTCCAGTCCGACGCGGCCGCCGAGGACACGCTCGTCACCGCCGGCGACAGGAGCTGGCACGACTACACGCTGAACCTCAAGGCCACCAAGCAGTCCGGCCGCGAGGGCTTCCTCGTCGCGTTCGGCGTCAAGGACACCGGCAACTACTACTGGTGGAACCTCGGCGGCTGGAACAACACCCAGTCCGCTGTGGAGAAGGCCGCCGGCGGCGGCAAGAGCACCCTGCTGACCGACGGCACCCGCATCGAGACCGGCCGCACCTACGACGTGCGGGTCGAGGTGCGCGGCCGGAAGGTCGCGCTGTTCCTCGACGGGCGGAAGTGGGGCGAGTTCACCGACCAGGTCGCCGAACCGTTCCGCCAGGTCGTCACCCGCGACCGCGCCACCGGCGAGCTGGTCGTCAAGGTCGTCAACGCCCAGGACAACGCCGCCCGCACCCGCGTCGACCTCGGTGTCCCGGTGTCGTCCACGGCGCGTGCGACCGTGCTGCAGGGCCGTCCCGACGACGTGAACACCGAGTTCGCCCAGCCGATCAAGCCCCGCTCCGAGCAGGTGCGGGTGGCGAGCAGCTTCACGCACACGTTCCCGCCGAACTCCGTCACCTTCCTCCGGATCAGGAGCCGCTCGTGATCGACCGCCGATCCCTGCTGCGCACGGGCGGCGTGCTCGCCGCGACCGGGGCGCTCGCCTCCGCCGCACCCGCGGCCACCGCCGTCGCCGCCGAACCCGCGGCCGGGCTGCCCACCCGCAACCCGCTCGTCGAACAGCGCGCCGACCCGTTCGTCACACCGCCCACCGACGGCATGTACTACCTCACCGGGTCCGTGCCCGAGTACGACCGGATCGTCGTGCGCGGAGCGTCCACCCTGGACGGCCTGACCGCCGCCCGCGAGCGCACCATCTGGCGCCGTCCGGCCACCGGGAAGATGGGCGGCTACATCTGGGCGCCGGAGCTGCACCGCATCGACGGCAGGTGGTACGTCTACTTCGCTGCCGGTGACAAGGACGACCCGTTCCGCATCCGCACCTATGTGCTGGAGTCCCCGAACGCCGACCCGCGGCTGGACGGCTGGGTGCTGCGCGGCCAGATCACGACACACCTGGACACGTTCACGCTCGACGCGACGACGTTCGCGCACCGCGGCAAGCGCTACTTCCTGTGGGCGCAGAACGAGCCCGCCGTCGGCTCCGGCACCAACCTCTACATCGCCGAGATGGCCTCCCCGCTCGCGTTGCGGACGGCGCCGGTGCGGATCGCCACGCCGACGGCGTCGTGGGAGGTGCAGGGGTTCCGGGTGAACGAGGGGCCGGCGGTGCTCATCCGCAACGGCCGCGTGTTCGTGACGTTCTCCGCGAGCGCCACCGACGCCCGGTACTGCATGGGCCTGCTGACCGCCGACGAGAACGCGAACCTGCTCGACGCGCGGTCGTGGACGAAGTCGCCGAACCCGGTGTTCGCCACGCACGTGCCGACCTCGCAGTACGGGCCGGGGCACAACTCGTTCACCACGGTCGGCGACGTGGACGTGCTCATCTACCACTCCCGCGACTACCGCGACATCAGCGGCGACCCGCTGTTCGACCCGAACCGGCACACCCGTGTGCAGCGGCTGCACTGGAACGCCGACGGCACCCCGTCGTTCGGCGTCCCGGTGGGGGAGGGCGGGCCGATCACGCGGCTGTCGCCGTTGGACTCCCCTGCGCTGACCGTGCGGCACTACGAGTACCGGCTGCGGGTCGACGGCAACGTCCGCGAGCTGGCCGACTCGCAGTTCCGGTTCGTGCCGGGCTTCTCGGGCTCCGGGACGGTCGCGCTGCAGTCGGTGAACTTCCCGGACCGGTACGTGCGCGTCGACGGTGACGTGGTGCGGATCGACCCGTACGAGGACACGGACGCCTACGGCCGTGCGGCGAGCTTCGTCCGGGTTGCCGGACTCGCTGACAGCACGGCGATTTCGTTGAATGTTGGAGCAGATTCTTATCTCATCCACGACCGGGGGAGACTGGTGACCGGCAAACCCGGAAACGACCGCGACGCGCGCCGACGTGCGACGTTTCGGCTCGAATAGCGGTCACAATGGGTGAGCTGTACCAGGACTGACCGGTGTTATCGCTAACATCATCGGTCTAGACCAAGGATCGGAGACCGTTCGTGGACCAGAAGATTTCGCGCGACCCCGCGATGACCGACGTCGCACGACTCGCCGGGGTGTCCCACCAGACGGTCTCGCGCGTTCTCAACAACCACCCCAACGTCCGCGAGCAGACCCGGCTGCGGGTGCAGGCCGCGATCAAGGAGCTCGACTACCGGCCCAACCGCGCGGCCCGCGCGCTGGTCACCGGCAAGACGCAGCTCATCGGCGTGGTGGCGCAGAACTCGACGCTGTACGGCCCGGCCTCGCTGCTGTCCGCCTTCGAGGAGGCGGCGGGCCAGGCCGGGTTCGCGGTGAGCGTCGGCCGGGTCAAGGTGCTCGACCGCGAGTCCATCTCCGCGGCCGTCGAACGCCACCGCGACCAGCGCGTGGCCGGCATCGTGGTGATCGCGCCGAACTCCGGTGCCGCCGACGCGCTGGCGGACGTGCCCGCCGGCGTGCCGCTGGTGACGGTGGACGGCGACCCCGACCGCGCGACGCCGCTGGTCACGGTCGACCAGGCGGCCGGTGCGTTCGAGGCCACCACCCACCTGCTGCAGGCGGGCCACAGCACGGTGTGGCACGTGTCCGGTCCCGCCGACTGGTTCGACGCGGCCGGTCGCGTGCAGGGCTGGCGGCGTGCGCTGGAGTCGGTGGACGCCGAGGTGCCGCCGGTGGTGACGGCCGACTGGAGCGCGGCGTCGGGGTACCGCGCGGGTCAGATGCTCGCGCGGATGCCCGAGGTGACGGCGGTGTTCTGCTCCAACGACCACTTGGCCCTCGGCCTGCTGCGGGCGCTGAGCGAACGGGGCCGGCGGGTGCCGCACGACGTGAGCGTGGTCGGGTTCGACGACGTGCCGGAAGCGGCCTACTTCATCCCGCCGCTCACGACCGTCCGCCCGGACTTCGCCGCGGTGGCACGGGAAACCCTCGGTCTGCTGCTGGAGCAGGTGAGCGACGGCGAGACCGCCCGCCCGCGCCGCACGGTGGCCCCGTTCCTGGTGACCAGGGACAGCGTGTCCCCACCCGCCTGACCCCCGCTGCTTCCCGCACGCGGGGACCTTTCGTTCACCAGGAGAGTACGAAAGCTCCCCGCGTGCGGTGGACAGCGCGTGTGACGAGATGTGAGGACCGCCCGCCGGTGGCACACCGGTGGGCGTTTTGTCGTGCGCTCACGGCGGTGGACATCGGTGTTCTTGCTGGGAAATCACGATGTTCGCGGCGCATCTTGACGGCGTGATTGTTAGCGATAACACTCAGGCCGTGACTGACATGACGATCGACCGCGACGCGTGCGTGGTGGGTGTCGACTTCGGCACGCTGTCCGGCCGCGCCGTGGTCGTGCGCGTCCATGACGGCGCCGAGCTCGGCACCGCCGTCCACGAGTACCGCCACGGGGTCGTGGACCAGGTCCTGCCCGCGACCGGCCGTCCGCTGCCGCCGGAGTGGGCCCTGCAGGTCCCGGCCGACTACCTCGACGTGCTGCGCACCGCCGTCCCGCAGGCGGTCGAGGCGGCCGGGATCTCGCCGTCCCAGGTGGTCGGGATCGGCACCGACTTCACGGCCTGCACGATGGTGCCGGTCACCGCGGACGGCACACCGCTGTGCGACCTGCCGGAGTTCGCCGGGAACCCGCACGCCTACGTGAAGCTGTGGCGCCACCACGCCGCCCAGGGCCAGGCCGACCGGATCAACGAGCTGGCCCGCACCCGCGGCGAGGCGTGGCTGCCGCGCTACGGCGGCCTGATCTCCTCGGAGTGGGAGTTCGCCAAGGGCCTGCAGGTGCTGGAGGAGGCACCCGAGGTCTACGCGGCGATGGAGCACTGGGTCGAGGCCGCCGACTGGATCACCTGGCAGCTCTGCGGCACCTACACGCGCAACGCTTGCACCGCCGGGTACAAGGGCATCCTCCAGGACGGCGCCTACCCCGGCGAGGACTTCCTCGCCGAGCTCAACCCCGACTTCGCCGGGTTCGTCGCCGACAAGCTCGACCACCCGCTCTCGGCGCTCGGCGACCGCGCGGGCGGGCTCAGCGCCAGGGCCGCGGAGTGGACCGGGCTGCCCGAGGGCATCGCCGTCGCGGTCGGCAACGTCGACGCGCACGTCACCGCACCGGCCGCCCAGGCCGTCGAGCCCGGCCAGATGGTCGCGATCATGGGCACCTCCACCTGCCACGTCATGAGCGGCGCCGTGCTGCGCGACGTGCCGGGCATGTGCGGTGTGGTCGACGGCGGCATCATTCCGGGGCTGTGGGGCTACGAGGCCGGGCAGAGCGGTGTCGGCGACATCTTCGCGTGGTTCCTGCGCAGCAGCGTCCCGCCGGCCTACCACGAGCAGGCCGCCGAACGCGGCATCACCGTGCACGAGCTGCTGACCGAGCTGGCCGCCGGCCAGGCGGTGGGGGAGCACGGGCTCATCGCGCTCGACTGGCACAGCGGCAACCGGTCCGTGCTCGTCGACCACGAGCTGTCCGGCGTGATCATCGGCCAGACCCTCGCCACCAGGGCCGAGGACGCCTACCGCGCGCTGCTGGAGGCGACCGCGTTCGGCACGCGGGTCATCATCGACGCCTTCACCGACTCCGGTGTGCCGGTGACCGAGCTCGTGATCGCGGGCGGACTGGTCAAGAACGAGCTGCTGATGCAGATCTACGCCGATGTCGTGAACCTGCCGCTGTCGGTGATCGGCTCGGCACAGGGCCCCGCGCTCGGCTCCGCGATGCACGCCGCCGTCGCCGCGGGCGCCCACCCGGACATCCGCAAGGCCGCCGCCGCGATGGGTTCCGTGCGGCGCAACGTCTTCACGCCCGTACCGGAGAACGTCGAGGCGTACGAACGGCTCTTCCTCGACTACCTGGAGCTGCACGACTACTTCGGTCGCGGTGCCAACGATGTCATGCACCGGCTGCGCCAGTACCGCCGCGACGCACTGGAGGGGAAGAGCTGATGTCCGCCACGGCAGAGCTGCGCCGCACGGTCGCCGAGCTGCACCGCGAGCTGACCCGCTACGGGCTGGTGAGCTGGACGGCCGGAAACATCTCGGCCCGCGTGCCCGACCAGGACCTGATGGTCATCAAGCCGTCCGGGGTGTCCTACGACGACCTGGGCCCGCACGCGATGGTCGTGACCGACCTGCACGGCACCCTCGTCCAGGGCGAGCTCGCACCGTCCTCCGACACCGCCGCGCACGCCTACGTGTACCGGCACATGCCGCACGTCGGCGGTGTCGTGCACACGCATTCCCCTTACGCGACGGCGTGGGCGGCGCGCGGGGAGCCCATCCCGTGCGTGCTCACGATGATCGCCGACGAGTTCGGCGGCGACATCCCGGTCGGGCCGTTCGCGCTGATCGGCGACGACTCCATCGGCCAGGGCATCGTGGAGACCCTGAGCGCCAGCCGGTCGAAGGCCGTGCTGATGCGCAACCACGGCCCGTTCACGATCGGCGAGACGGCACGCGCCGCGGTGAAGGCCGCCGTGCTGCTGGAGGACGTCGCCCGCACCGTCCACTTCGCACTCCAGCTCGGCAAGCCCGACGTGATCGAGCAGGAACACGTCGACCGGCTCTACGAGCGCTACCAGAACGTCTACGGCCAGTGAGCCCAGAAGGAGAGCACATGCCGGACAAGCCCCAGATCTGGTTCCTCACCGGCAGCCAGCACCTCTACGGCCCCGAGACGCTCGACCAGGTGGCCGCGCAGTCGCAGCAGATCCAGCGGATGCTGAGCGACTCCGGCAAGATCAGCGCGGAGATCGTGTGGAAGCCGGTGCTCACCGACTCCGGTGCGATCCGCGCGGTCATGCAGGAGGCGAACAACGACCCGTCGTGCGTCGGGATCATCGCCTGGATGCACACCTTCTCGCCGGCGAAGATGTGGATCACCGGCCTGGACCTGCTGCGCAAGCCGTTGCTGCACCTGCACACGCAGCTCAACGAGGCGTTGCCGTGGTCCACCATCGACATGGACTTCATGAACCTCAACCAGGCAGCGCACGGCGACCGCGAGTTCGCCTACGTGCAGACCAGGATCGGGGTGGCCCGCAAGACCGTGGCCGGGCACGCGAGCGATCCCGTTGTCGCACAGCGGATCGACGGCTGGGCACGGGCGGCGGCCGGTAGCGCGCACATGCGCAACCTGCGGCTGGCGCGGTTCGGCGACAACATGCGCGACGTCGCCGTGACCGAGGGCGACAAGGTCGAGGCGGAGCTGCGGTTCGGCGTCTCGGTCAACACCTACGGCGTCAACGACCTCGTCGCCGTGGTCGACGCGGTGGCCGACGCCGACGTCGACCTGCTCGTCACCGACTACGCCGAGGCGTACCGGCTGGCACCGGAGCTGGCGCGCGGGGGAGAGCGGCACGACTCGCTGCGCTACGCCGCCCGCATCGAGATCGGCCTGCGGTCCTTCCTCGACGACGGCGGGTTCGGCGCGTTCACCACGAACTTCCAGGACCTGGGCGGGCTGCGGCAGCTGCCGGGGCTCGCGGTGCAGCGGCTGATGGCCGACGGCTACGGCTTCGGCGGCGAGGGCGACTGGAAGACCTCGGCCCTGCTCGCCGCCGTGAAGGCGATGGGCACCGGCACCGGGCGCGGCACGTCGTTCATGGAGGACTACACCTACCACTTCGGGCCGGGCACGCCGAAGATCCTCGGCGCGCACATGCTGGAGGTCTGCCCGACGATCGCCACCGCGCAGCCGTCGTGCGAGATCCACCCGCTGGGCATCGGCGACCGGGAGGACCCGGTGCGGCTGGTGTTCGACGCGGCGACCGGGCCCGCCGTCGTGGTCGGCCTGGCCGACCTCGGCGACCGCTTCCGCCTGGTGGCCAACGAGGTCACCGTCGTGGAGCCGGACGAGCCGCTGCCGAAGCTGCCGGTGGCGCGCGCGGTGTGGCAGCCGGCGCCGTCGCTGTCGACGTCGGCGGAGTGCTGGCTCACCGCCGGCGGGCCGCACCACACCGTGATGACCCAGGCGGTCGGAGCGGAGGTGCTGCGGGACTTCGCCCAGATGGCGGCCACCGAGCTGGTGCTGATCGACGCGGACACCACGCCCGCCTCGTTCGTCGACCGGCTGCGCTGGAACCAGGCCTACCACCGCCTGGCCATGGGAATGAGCTGACGGGCGAGGAACTCCGCCAGCTGACGCCACATCGCGACGGGGTTGGAGTACATCGGCAGGTGCCCGCTGTGCGGGACCTCGGCGAGCTCCACCCCGTTCGCGTCCAGCCTCTGCAGGTAGGACAGGCCGGCGCACTGCTCGCCGTACAGGTACATCCGCGGGCAGGGCAGGGCCAGGAACTTCGCGATCAGGTCGCCGTGGTCGGCGAGTTCGACCATCGAGCGGAACACCCCGGCCACGGCACCGCGGCGGATCTTGTGCGGCAGACCCGCGGCGTACAGGCCGCTGCCGTAGTGCGGCGCGTTGCGAGTGCGTTCGGCGAACCGGAAGAAGTGCTCGGCCGGGTCCGGTGCCATCAGCGCCTGTCGGCTCAGCAGGCAGTCCTCCGGCGCGAGCACGCCCTTGATGTTCACGAAGCTCAGCACCCGCCGCGGTAGCCGGTGTGCGAGCAGCAACCCGGTGAGCCCGCCGGTGGAGTGCCCCACCAGGTGGAACCGGTCGATGCCCGCGTGGTCGAGCACCGCGTGCGCGGCGTCCACCAGGAACGGGATGTCGACGGCGGCGAGGTCGGCGCACTCGGTGGCGCCGCTGCCCGGTGCGTCGTAGGCGAGGAACGCGCGCCCGGCGAAGTCGTGCCGCTGGGTGATGTCGAGGTAGTCCTCCTTGCTCGTGCCGAAGCCGTGCAGGAAGACGATCGGCGCGTCAACCCCTTCGCGGCGCACGGACGCCACCGCCAGGTCCACCCCGCGAACGCGCAGCGGGAGCTGTTCGTGCACGACGTTGTCTGCCGGCGGCATGGCGGTTCCCCGATCGTCGCAGGTGCGGTCTGCGCAACGAGCAGTGAGCATGCCATTGCACTGTGAACGCTCACAAGTGGTTGAACCCTTCACGACGGTGATCCGTATTCCGCTGTGCCGGCAGAAGAGCAGTCCACCACAGTCGTGAGGTTCGAATATGTCGAGAGCACATGCACGACCGGAACGGGGCAAGCGCCGGCTGATCGCGGGCATCGCGGTGGCGGGCACGCTGACGGCGGTCACGGCCGCCGTCGCCTTCGCGGCCACCGGGTCCGGTGACGGCAGCCAGTCGATCGCCTGCCCGCAGCCGGTCGTCCCGGCGGTCCCCGCACAGGCGCAGGCCGAGGTGCAGCGCGAGCTGGTCAACCTGGACACGCAGATCGCCGAGGCGAACGAACGACTCCGCACCTCCGCGGGCCAGGGCGGCCCGAATTTCGTGCAGAACGCGATCCTCGGCCCCTTGGCGAGCAAGCGCGTCGCCGCGCTCAACCGGATCGAGACGGCGATCGGCCGCGTCGCCGACAAACCGGAGGGCCTGGAGCGGTTCGCGAGCTGCGGACTCGGCCAGGCACCCGCGGTCGGCCCGGCGCCCGTCACGACCACGCGGGCGAACGCGGGCAACGGCAACAACAACGGCGGCAACAACAACGGCGGCAACAACAACGGCGGCGGGAACAACGCGGTCGCCGGTGCGATCGCGTGCCCGGCACCGGCCGTGCCCGACGTACCTGCCGCGGCACGGGCCGAAGTGGACCGCGAGCTCGCGAACCTCGACAGGCAGATCGCCGAGGCGAACGAGCGGTTGCGCACCTCGGTGGGCCAGGGCGGTCCTAACTTCGTGCAGAACGCGATCCTGGGTCCGTTGGCGGACAAGCGGGTCGCGGCTCTCAACCGGATCGAGACGGCGATCGGCCGCGTGGCCGTGAAGCCGGAGGGCCTGGAGCGCTTCGCCACCTGTTCGCTCAGGTGACACCTCTCCTCGGGGGTGTGCGTCTCCGGGGGTCCTGTCGAACGGGTGCGGTCCCGTTCGACAGGACCTTGACGTCCCGTGAGCGGCCTCGGTGGTTGTTAGCGTGAACATCGCGCGTTCAACGCAGAACCGATGACCAGAACGCTCGCTCTGCTGGCCGCGTCCGCGGTCAGTCTGTCCACTGTGGCCGGTGCTGCTACCGCACCCGTTCCGCGCAGGTAGTCCACTCCGAACGGTCGATTGAACCGGCGGGGCGAACCCCTGGGGTTGTCGATGGTTGAACGACAACAGGGGTTGTGGTGACGCGCAGGAGTTTGCTCGTGGTCTTGGTACTGCTCACCGGAGCGTGCACGGCGGAACCGCCCACAGCACCACCGCCCTCGCTCGTCAACGAGGAGACGATCTCCCGGGGCGTGCTGCACCACGTGCGGGACGTGCTCGACCCCAGGGCGGTCGAGCTGGCCGACGGCACGACGGTGCGTGTGGCCCAGCTGGCGCCACCGGCGGACTGCTGGGCGGAGGCGGCGCTCGCGTTCGCGCGGACGACGCTGCTGGCCGGCGCGGTGCGGGTCGACTTCCTCAGCGGCGGCGTCAAGATCGTGCCGGCGGACGGTGCCGACTACGCGCAGCTCGCGGTGCGGCAGGGTGTGCTGCGGGCCCAGGACGTGGACGGCGGCCCGCTGCCGGCCGCCGAGTCCCAGGCCGCAGCCGCAGACCTCGGCCTGTGGGGCGAGCCGTGCAACGGGCTCGACCTCGTCCCCGGCCCCGGACCGGTACCGGTGCCGCCTCTCCCGGCGCCGGTACCGCCCCCTCCGCCCGCGCCGGGCGCCACGGCACCGGCACCCACCGCGGTCGTGCCGCCGCGTCCGGCCCCGGCACCGACGACGACGGTCCCGCCGCGACCACCTGCCCGGGTCTGCGCCGTCGCCTACCGGGTCACCGGCCAGTGGCCCGGCGGGTTCCAGGCCGGCGTGACCGTGCGCAACACCGGCACCCGGCCGGTCAACGGCTGGACGCTGCGGTGGACGTTCGGCAGCGGGGAGTCCGTGACGGGCATGTGGAACGCGACCGCGCGCCAGTCCGGTTCCACCGTGCACGCCGCCAACGCGAGCTACAACGCGCAGCTCCCGGCCGGCGGCACGGTCGTCATCGGCTTCACCGGCTCCACCCGCGGCGGTACCCCCGTTCCCGGCACTTTCACGCTGAACGGCGAGAACTGCACCGCGGAGTAGGCCGTCAGGCGCTCTCGCGCACCACCAGGGTGGAGGGGTAGAAAGTGGCGGTGCCCGTGTCGTGGCGGTCGAGCACGGCCTGTGCCGCTGCCGCCGCGATCTGCTCCACCGGGTGCGTCGAGGTGGTGAGCGCCGGGCGGCTCAGGCACGCGAAGGCGATGTCGTCGAACCCGGCGACCGCCACGTCGCCCGGCACCCGGACGCCGAGCGCGTGCAGTCCGTCGAGGACACCCAGCGCGGTGAGGTCGCTGAGCGCGAACACCGCGTCGGTGTCCGGCCAGCGCGCCATGATCTCGACGGCCGCCTCGGCACCGCGGGCGGCGGTGAAGTCGCCGGGGACGACCCTGGGTTCGCCGCCGCAGGCGTGCACCACCCGCCGGTAGGCCGCCACGGCCCGGTCCCCGCACGGCAGCCACGACGGACCGGTGACCATCGCGATCCGCTGCCGGCCGGTGTTCGCCAGGTGCCGCACGACGCCCTCGGTGCCGGTGCGGTTGTCGACGTCGAACGACGGCACGTGCCGCGTGCCGACCCCGATCGCGGCGACCCGGCCGCGCAGGGACCGCGGCACCGCGTCGAGCGCGGACTGCGTCGGGTTCACCACGAGCAGCCCGCCCAGCCCGCGGGTCTCGGCGAGCCGCGCGAGCGACGCCGGGTCGTGCAGGGGCAACCAGTGCAGGGACACGCCGACCTCGCGTTCGGCGGCGGTGTGCGCGGCGGTGGTGAGGACCCGGCCGACGTACGGGTCGTCGAGCACGGCGGCGGTGTGGCCGATGACCGCGATGGCGAGCCGGGTCCCGCTGCGGCTGGCCAGTGCGCGGGCGGCGGCGTCGGGCACGTAGCCCAGCATCGCCACGGCGGCGGCCACCCGGTCGCGCGCCTGCCGGGAGGCGGCGCCCTGCCCGGTGACCACGCGGGAGGCGGTGGCCCTGGACACGCCGGCGGCGCGGGCCACGTCGTCCAGTGTCGGGGTGTGTTGTCCCGTCATCTCCGCAGTATTGCGGTGGAAGCGCTTCCACGTGTGGGGTGTGGCTTTGTGGATCGAGAAAGGAGAACCGGATGACGCTCACGGTGACACGCGGGCAGGTCCGCGCGGCCGCAGCGGGGGTCGCGGTGACGTTCGGGCTCAACGGCGTGGCCGTGGCGACCTGGTTCGCCCGCGTGCCCGTCGCCCGCGAGGCGCTCGGGCTGACCGCGGGTGCGCTGGGACTGCTGCTGTTGTCGATGTCGGCGGGCGCGTTCCTCGCGATGCTCACGGCGGGGGAGGTGACCCACCGGCTCGGCCCGCGGCGGACCGTGGTGCTGTCGGCGGCCGTGGTGAGCACCGGCCTCGCGGTGGCGGGTGCGGGAATCGGGGCGGTCCCGTCGGTCGCGCTGACGGCGATCGGGATCTTCGTGCTCGGCTACGGCTCGGGCACCTGCGACGTCGCGATGAACGTCGAGGCCGCCGAGGTGGAACGCGCGCTGGGCAAGACGGTGATGCCCCGGTTCCACGCGATGTGGAGCCTTGGCACCGTGGCCGCGGCCGGTCTCGCGTCCCTGGTGGCGTGGCTGCTGCTGCCGGTGACCGCGCACCTGCTCGTGGTGGCGGCGGTCGTCGCGGCCGGCACCCTGCTGGCAGCGCGGACCTACCGCTTCGCGGGTGAGCCAGAGCACGGCACCGGTAGCGGCGTCCTGGCCGCGTGGCGCGAACCCCGCACGCTGCTGGTCGGCGCACTGGTGCTGGTGCTCGCGTTCACCGAGGGCACGGCCAACGACTGGGTCGCGGTGGCGTTCGTCGACGGCTACGACTTCGACACCGGCACCGGCGCGCTGGTGTTCGGCGTGTTCGTGACGACCATGACCGCGGGCCGGATCGCCGGCACCGTCGCGCTCGACCGGTGGGGCCGCGTGCCGGTGCTCGTCGTGACGATGCTGCTCGCCGCGGCCGGCGTGACCCTGGCGGTGTTCGCCGGCTCACCCGGGTTGGCCATCGCCGGTGTCGCGGTGTGGGGGCTGGGCACCGCGCTCGGGTTCCCGGTCGGCATGAGCGCCGCGGCCGACGACCCGGCGCACGCGGCGGCCAGGGTCAGCGTGGTCGCGGTGATCGGCTACACGGCGTTCCTCGCGGGTCCGCCGCTCGTCGGGTTCCTCGGCGACCACGTCGGGGTGCTGCGCGGGTTGCTGGTCGTGCCGCTGTTGCTGCTGCCCGCGCTGGCTTTCGTGCCCGCGCTGCGACCGCTGCCGCAGTCAGTCCCGGAGGAGGTCAGCCGCTAAACCCTGGCCAGAAGTCTCGCCCGCCCCCTTCCCCTCCTTGCAGACGCCAGTAGAGCAAGGTCGGGAATGCGGGGCGCTGAAGGCACAACAGCTGGCAACCTGCTTGGACGAGCAACCGCACCGAGCCCGTTCCGCCGCTGCCTGGCACCGGTGGGACGGGCTCCTTGCTGCGCGGCACATTCCTCCGGGGCAAATGCGGTTCGACGGCATTCGATTCGAAGGAACGTCGAACGCCCCACCTCTTCGTCGAATGAATTCACTTCGTTGACGTGCGCCGGAAACGAGCGCAATACTCGCTTCACGCTTGTGTACGTCGTTCAAGAATGTGAATCAGTCGATCGAGAGGGCATTCCCCGATGCGGCTTTTCGTTGGTGCGGTGGTTGTGGCGTGCCTGGGTACCGGGGTGGTGGGCGTGCCCGCGCAGGCCGGCCACGACCCGGCCCGGCAGGTGTTGCCCGCCGGTGACGGCTGGGCGTCCAGCGGGCCCGGCACGACCGGTGGTGCCGCGGCACCCGCCGGTCACGTGCACGAGGTGCGCACGCGGGCGGAGCTCGTCGCGGCGCTCGCGGCACCCGCGCCGCGGATCGTCAAGGTCAGGGGCGTGATCGACGCGAACACCGGTGCGGACGGAAAACCGTTGCGCTGCACCGATTACGAGACCGGCGGCTACACGCGGGCCGGGTACCTCGCCGCCTACGACCCGGCGGTGTGGGGCTGGGAGCGCGAGCCGGAGGGACCGCTGGAGGACGCGCGGGTCGCGTCGGCCAAGCGGCAGGAGGCGGCCATCGCGCTCGACGTCGGCTCCGACACCACGATCATCGGCGTCGGGCGCGGCGCCGGGATCACCGGTGGCAGCCTGCGGATCCACGGGGTGCGCAACGTGGTCGTGCGCAACCTGACCTTCCGCGACACCCACGACTGCTTCCCGCAGTGGGACCCGACCGACACCAGCCCCGGCGCGTCCCCCGGCAACTGGAACTCGCTCTACGACTCGGTGTCGCTGCAGCGGTCCGAGCACGTGTGGGTGGACCACAACACGTTCACCGACGAGCCGAACCTCGACAGCGCCGCTCCGCTCCACTTCGGACGGCCCTACCAGGTGCACGACGGGCAGCTCGACATCACCACCGGCAGCGACCTGGTCACGGTGTCCCGCAACGTGTTCGCCGACCACGGCAAGACGATGCTGATCGGCTCGTCGAACACCTCCACCACCGATCCCGGCAAGCTGCGCGTCTCGGTGCACCACAACGTGTTCCGCAACGTCCAGGAACGCGCGCCCCGCGTCCGGTTCGGGCAGGTGCACGTCTACAACAACCTCTACGAGGGCGAGCAGGTCTACAGCTGGGGCGTGGGCGTGCGGTCACAGCTGTACGCGCAGAACAACTTCATCCGCGGCATCGCGCCGGAGGAGGTCGTTCACAACTGGGGCGGCACCGCGCTCACCGACACCGGCAACCTGGTCGACGGCCGGCCCGTCAGCCTGGTGGCCGCGCACAACGCCGCGTTCCCGGACAAGCAGCTCGGCACCGACGCCGGCTGGACCCCGGCGCTGAACCGCGGCCTCGAACCCGCGCACCGGGTCCGGCACCTCAGGGCCGGCGCCCAGCCCGCGGGGCACCACCTCGTCGTCGGCCAGGGCTTCGCGACCGTGCAGGCCGCGATCGACGCGGCACCGGCGGGCGGTGTGGTCACCCTGCCCCAGGGCGTCTACCGCGAGGTCGTCAAGGTTCCCGCCACCAAGCGCGGCCTGACCCTGCGCGGCGCCACCGGACGTGCCCAGGACGTGGTGGTCGACTTCGACAACGCCAGCGGCACCAAGAAACCCGACGGCACCACCTACGGCACGACCGGCAGCGCCACCGCCACCATCGCCGCCGACGACTTCACCGCGCGCGACCTCACCTTCAGCAACTCCTTCGACCGCGCGAAGCACCCGGAGATCACGGCCACCCAGGCCGTGGCGGTCAAGGCCACCGGCGACCGGATGCTGTTCGACCGCGTCCACTTCCTGGGCCACCAGGACACGCTCTACGCCGACACCGCCGCCGTGGGCACGAAGGCGCGGCAGTACTACCGGGACTGCGCGATCACCGGCGACGTCGACTTCCTGTTCGGCCGCGCCACCGCGGTCTTCGAACGCGCCACCATCACCGCGCTGAACCGCGGCGGGGACCCGAACGGCTACGTCACCGCCGCCAGCACCCGCCGCGACAACCCGTACGGCTTCCTCGTGGTCGACTCGAAGATCCGCAGCGACGCCCCGGCCGGCACCTACTACCTCGGCCGCCCGTGGCACCCCAGCGGCGACCCGGACGCGATCGCCCAGGTCGTCATCCGCAACACCGAGCTGCCCGCCGCGATCAAGCGCACGCCGTGGACGGACATGTCCGGCTTCCCGTGGCGCGGCGCGCGGTTCGCCGAGTACCGCAACACCGGCCCCGGCGCGGGCACCGGTGCCGACCGGCCGCAGCTCACCGACGACCAGGCGCGGCAGTACACGAAGAGCGCCTACCTCGGCGGGTGGAACCCCGCGTGAGGACCCGCACCTGGGCGCCCTACGCCCTGATCGCCCCGACGCTCGTGCTGATGCTCGTGTTCCTGGTCTACCCGATCGCGAGCGTCGGGTGGTTCAGCCTGCGCCAGCACACCGTCACCCAGCCGTGGAAGAACGGCTTCATCGGCTTCGAGAACTTCCGCCGCATGCTGTTCGAGGACCAGCTGTTCTGGCAGAGCCTCGCCTTCAGCGCGAAGTGGGTGTTCGTCGAGGTCGGCCTGCAGCTGGTGCTGGGGCTGGTCCTCGCGCTGATCGTGAACGAGACGTTCGTCGGCCGCGCGCTGGCCCGGTCACTGGTGTTCTCGCCGTGGGCGGTGTCCGGTGTGCTCACCACCGGCATCTGGATCCTGCTCTACAACCCCTCGACGGGCATCTTCCAGCAGCTCGCCCAGTGGGGCATCGGCGATCCCGGCACGTCCGTGCTCGGCGACCCGGCGACCGTGTTCCCCGCGACCGTCGTCACCGAGCTGTGGCGCGGGGTGCCGTTCTTCGCGATCCTGCTGCTCGCCGACCTGCAGACCATCCCGAACGACCTCTACGAGGCCGCCTCGGTCGACGGTGCCGGGCGGTGGCGGCGGTTCGTGAGCGTCACCCTGCCGCACCTGCGCGACGCGATCGTGCTCTCGACACTGCTGCGCGCGGTGTGGGAGTTCAACAACGTCGACCTGATCTACACGCTCACCGGTGGTGGCCCGGCGAACCAGACCACCACGCTGCCGCTGTACGTGGCGCGCAAGGCCGTCGACTCGCACGACTTCGGCTACGGCTCCGCGCTCACGATGGCCGGCTTCGTGATCCTGCTGTTCTTCTCCATCCTCTACCTGAGGCTGTCCAAGTTCGGGAGCCGGGCATGACCCAGACCCTCGTCCGCCCGGAGGTGGCCCTCGACCCGCCGCCACCACCGCCCAGGCGCCGCAGGCAGCGCGACCCGAGCCGCTACTTCCGGCTGCACCTCCCGCTGGTGCTCTACCTGCTGTTCACGCTGATCCCGTTCTACTGGATGCTCGTCTTCGCGTTCCGGCCCGCGGGGGAGACCGCGCTGGTGCCGTGGCCGATCACGTTCGAGCACTTCGACACGGTGTGGAACGGCATCGGGTTCGGGTTGTTCTTCCAGAACAGCCTGATCATCGCCGTCGGCACCCTGGTCGTCGTCACGGTGTTCGCGCTCATGGGCGGCTACGCGCTGGCGCGGTTCAGGTTCCGCGGCCAGCGGGTGTTCCTGCTGGCACTGCTGTGCACGCAGTTCATCCCCGGCGCGATGCTGCTGATCCCGCTGTTCGTGATCTTCAAGGGCGCCGGCCTGCTCAACAGCCTCACCGGTCTGGTCATCGCCGACACGGCGTTCCAGCTGCCGCTCGCCCTGATCCTGATGAGCGGTTTCGTGCGCAACGTGCCGGTGGAGCTCGAAGAGGCCGCGATGGTCGACGGCTGCACCCGGCTGCGCGCGTTCTTCGCGGTGACCCTGCCGCAGCTGCGCCCCGCACTCGTGGCCGTCGGGTCGTTCGCGTTCATCGGCGCCTGGAACAACTTCCTGTTCGCGCTGATGTTCGCGAGCAAGCAGGACAAGTTCACGCTGCCGGTCGGGCTGAGCTACGCGCTCGGCGAGTTCAACACCGACTTCGGTGCGCTCGCGGCGGGTGGCGTCGTCGCCGCGGTGCCGGTCGTTCTGGTCTTCGCCGTGGTGCAGCGGTTCCTGGTGCAGGGACTGAGTGCCGGCGCAGTGAAGGGATAGAGGAGAGAGATGAGAGCACTGCTGGTCGCGCTGGCACTCCTGCTCGGCGCGTGTGCCGGAGCCCAGGACGACAAGACGACGATCACCTTCTGGGACAACAACGGCGGTCCCGGCCGCACCCCCATCTACCAGGAGCTGATCAAGCGCTTCGAGGCCGCGAACCCGGACGTCGAGGTCGAGTACGTCGGCATCCCCAGCTCGTCGGTGCAGCAGAAGTACGACACGGCCATCGCCGGCGGCTCCACACCGGACGTCGGCGGTGTCACCACGTCCTACCTCGCGCACCTCGCGGGGCAGGACGCACTGGAGCAGGTCGACGAGCGGCTGGAGGGCAGCTCGCTCAAGGGCAAGCTGATCCCGGGGCTGCTGGAGACCGTGCGGCAGACGTCGTCGGACGGCAAGCTCTACGCCGTTCCCGCGTCGGGCAACATGGACGTCGTCTGGTACCGGTCGGACCGGTTCGAGGAGAAGGGGATCACCGAGCCGGTCACCTGGGACGAGCTCGTGCAGGCCGCCACCGAGCTCACCGACCCGGCGGCCAACCAGTACGGGTTCACCATCCGCGGCGGCGCGGGGTCCGTCTTCCAGCTGCTGTCCGAGGCCTACTCCTACTCCGGTGTCGAGAAGTTCTACGACGGCGGGAAGAGCACGGTGGCCGACCCGCGCAACGCCGAGCTCGTGCGCAAGGTCGCCGACCTCTACAAGAAGGCGACGCCCGAGGCCGACGTCAACAACAACTACACCCAGATGGTCGCCCAGTTCACCGGTGGCACGGTCGCGATGATGCACCACAACCTCGGGTCGACCGCGGACGTCATGAAGACGCTCGGACCGGAGCGGGTCGCCGCGATGCCGCTGCCGAAGGGGCCGTCGGGCAAGCGGACGGTGGTGCCGAACCCGACCGACGGGTTCGCGGTGTTCAAGGGCGGCAAGAACACCGACGCCGCGTGGCGGTTCGTCGAGTTCCTGGTGTCCGCGGAGAGCAACGGCTACTGGAACGAGAAGGTCGGGCAGATCCCGGCGAACACCGACGTGCGCGGCGCCGAGTGGATTCAGAAGAACCCGGCCGTGAAGATGGCGCTCGGCGTGCTGGAGGACCCGGCGACCGTGCTCGTGCCGGCACCGGTGCACCTGCCGGAGTACTCCTCGATCACCAAGACCGACACCGAGCCGCTGTACCAGAAGGTGCTGCTCGGCCAGATGCCCGCGCAGGAGTTCCTCGACCAGCTCGCCACCAAGCTGACGACCGCCCAGCAGGACTGGGAGAAGCGCAAATGATCGACCGGGTCGCGGTGCGGACGTTCACGACGACCGCGTGCACGTCCGTCGACGCGGAGGGGCACCGGCACCCGGCGCCCGAGCACGAGGTGACCGAGGCGCTGCTGGAGATCACCGACACCGACGGCGTGACCGGGTACTGCCAGGTGCAGCCGGACCAGCTGCGCCCGGCGGTGCTCGACAAGCACGTGCGGCCGGTGCTGCTCGGGCAGGACCCGTGGGACCGCGAGAAGCTGTGGCGGTTGCTGGCCCGGCGGCAACGCGGCGCGCACGGCGGGTTCACCGACCGGGCGCTCGGGTTCGTCGACCAGGCGCTGTGGGACCTGGTGGCACGGCGGGCGGAGCTGCCGGCGTGGCGGCTGGCCGGTGGCGCCCGCGACCGGGTGCCCGCCTACGCCAGCACGATGTGCGGTGACACCGGCGGCCTCGCGACGCCGGGCGACTACGCCGACTTCGCAAAACAGCTCGTGGCGACCGGGTACCGGGCGATCAAGCTGCACACGTGGATGCCGCCGGTACCGGGTGCGCCGAGCGTCGCGCGGGACGTCGAGGCGTGCCGGGCGGTGCGGGAGGCCGTGGGACCGGACGTCGAGCTGATGCTCGACGCGAGCCACTGGTACTCGCGCACCGAGGCGCTCAAGCTCGGCAGGGCGTTGGAGGAGCTGGACTTCTACTGGTTCGAGGAACCGATGGAGGAGGCCTCGATCAGCTCCTACCGCTGGCTCTCAGAGCAGCTGGCGATCCCGGTGATCGGCCCGGAGGTCGCCTGGGGTAAGCACCTCACCCGCGCCGAGTGGATCACGGCCGGCGCGTGCGACGTGCTGCGCGCGGGCCCGGCCGGGTCCGGTGGCATCACCCCAGTGCTCAAGACCGTGCACCTGGCAGAGGCGTTCAACATGGACTGCGAGGTGCACGGCAACGGCAGCGCGAGCCTGACCGTGCTCGGTGCCACCGACGCGGGCCGGTGGTACGAACGCGGCCTGCTGCACCCGCACGTGGACTTCGACCGGGTGCCACCGCACCGCAACTCCATTCCCGACCCACTCGACGAGGACGGCACGGTCGCGTTGTCCGCGTTACCGGGAATCGGTGACGACTGGAATTCGGAGTACATCGGAGTTCACACCCTTGAAGTGTGGTGAGAAATCGGGGCCCCGGCATTTCGCCGGGGCCCCGATCCGTTAGCGGTAGGTCAGGTCGGATGCGGAGAAGAAGCAGTTCTTCCCGTCCGCGCCCGTACCGATCTTCTTCGGCTCACCGCTCGTCACGCCCTGGTACTTGTCGCAGATCGCGATCTTGCGGCTGCTGTCGCCGACGATCGTGATCCGGGAGAACCGGGCCGTGTCACCGTAGTTGGTGTTGATGCCGACGAGGGCCTTGCCTGGCGAGAACGCGGTGATGTTCTCCAGCACCACGTTCCGCTTGTGCTGCGTCTTGCAGTTGCCGCAGGACCGGTAGAGCTTGCCGAAGTCGTCCACCTGGAAGTTGCGGATGATCATCGTGCCCGGTCCGTTGTGCTGGAACACCTTGTCCGACGCCTTGCGCGCGCCGCCGCCGGTGATGGTCATGGTCTGCCCAGACGACGTGCCCTTGAACGTGGCAGCGTCCTCGCCGACGTCCTCCCACCACACGTTGGAGAGCGTGCAGGTGCCCAGGCAGTGGACCCCGTCCGCCGCCGGCGCGCCGAGCACGACGTTGCGCAGGGTCGCGCCGTCGGCCAGCTGGAAGATCGGGTCCTGACCCTCGCCCTGGCCACCGGAACCGAGGTTCCCGGTGCCGTAGAACCGCTGCATGCCACCGTCGTAGCCGCTGGACGAGACCTTGATCGTGGCACCCACGGCCTTCTGGCCCACCGGGGTGGGGAAAGTGCTGCCCGCTGCCTGTGCCTGAGGTGCGAGGAACGCGGCCAGTGCCGCGGCCAACACCATTGTTGCCAGTTTCTTCATGTGCGCTCCGCTTGAAGTGGATGCGCGGCGGTATTTTATATCGTAGAGCGGTGCTGTTTTCTGTCAACCGCATTCGAACGTTCGATTCGAACAACGTCGAAGAGGTTGACCGGACCGGGTACGACGCGGGAGTCCCGCGCAGCCCGTGGGGATCATAGGACAGTTGTCAACGTTGCCGAAGTGCGACAATCGATTGTCGTATCGAAGATCATCGGGGCGAATGGCTCGACTGTGCGGCGTTCCACGCTGTGGAACCCGATCTTGTGCAGATGACGGATGCTTCGTTAGATGGAGCTAATCGTACTGCGGACAGGCGTCGAGTTCGAATTCCCCGTGCTTGGAGCATCAGCGTGGATCGAAATGTCATGTCGATGGAAGATGTCCTCGAAAGGTCGGGAATGTCGTGTCCACTGATCGTGGTGGACACGCAAGTTCTCGACGTGAGCGAGTTCCTGCGCTGGCATCCAGGTGGCGAAGCGGTGTTGCTCGCAAATCTGGGACGAGACGCGTCCGTGGATTTTCACCACGTGTCGGCGCACGCACGTCCCGGCGTTCGGCACAAGGTGCGGCAGCTCGCCGTCGCCGAGGTCGACGACGTTCCGCCGCCCACCGCGTGGGCGCCCCTCGGTGAGCTGCTCGACCACATCAGGCTGGTGCGCAACTCCTTCGCCGTCCAGCACAGCGCGGGGAGGAACCCCGTTCACGACCTGATCTACCTCGGTCAGTCCTACCGCCACCTCCTGGACGACCACCTCCGAACCTTCGTCCAAGGGTTCTCCGCGCTGCTCGGGCGGACTGCGGATCCCGCGATGCTGCGGCGACTGGATGAGCTCTCAGCCGATGCCCAAGCCCGTGTGGAGGAATCGTTGGCGAAGGCCGACACAACCGCCACCGCGTCGTTGGCGCAATGGATTCAGCAACACTGCGTCGTCCTGTTGGACGATTTGATCGTTCGCACTTCCGTGGCCGTGCGTGCGCTCCGCACGTCTTGCACCGAATCAGCGGACCGCGTCGGGGAAGTCATGTCGGTGATCGAGGATTGGGTCTACAACGATGACGAGGTGGAACTCGATGATGCCTGAACCGGATTCGCTCGCCCAGCACATCGCCACCTGTTCCGCGGGTTCGGCCAGGAACCTGGACGGCGACATCACCGTCGACCACGGGTTCATGCCCCGGACGGTGGCCAGTTCGCCGTTGACCGGTCCGCATGCGGCTTGGGAACAGGTGGCCGCGCGGCTGCCGGAGCTCGCCTTCGCCCAGGACGCCCAAGCGATCATCGCGGACCTCCCGCTGCTGGCCGCAGGTCCGGACGATCTTCCTGACGACCAGGTCAAGCGGGCGGCGACCGTGCTGGGCCTGGTGGCTCACTCCTACTGGCGGTTCGGCGTCGCGCGCATGTACGTGTCCCGCAACCGCGACATCCCGGATCAGCTGCCCCCGGCGATCACACAGCCGTGGCAGCAGGTGTGCCACCGGCTCGGTCGGGACGGTGCGGGGCTCACCCTGGAGGACTGGGTGTTCAACAACGTCACCTTCAGCGATCCCGGCCTGGTGGGACCCTCGGGGGAGTACCGGATCGAGGACGCGGTCATCGAGAACCTGCGTCCCTCGCTCCCGGTGTACGACAATCGCGCCGAGCAGGTGTTCACCTCGGCCTTCTTCGAGATCAACGCCGCGGCGACGCCGATGGTGGGGGAACTGTGCCGCTTGGAGCAGGTGGTGCGCGAGCACGGCCCGGACGCGCACGACGAGGTCTGCCGGGTCCTGCTGGTCGCGGCCGAGTGCGCCCGGCGGGCGACGAAGTCCTTCCGCCGGGTCAGCCCGCGCAGTGACAGCACGACCTTCTGCGACCCGGTCGACTGGGCCAAGACCCTCGTCACCTGGACGGTTCCGCCGCCCGGCTACCCCACCGGACCGAGCGGCTCCGCCACACCCCTGGTGCACCTGTTCGACGCGTTGATCGGCCGCACGCAGTACGACTCGACGCTCGGTGTGTTCGCCCAGGAGCTGCGCGGCAGCCAACTGCCGCGGAAACACCGGTCGTTCTTCGACCTGGTCCGCGACCTCGGCCTGCGCGGGTACGTGGCAGGCCTGGCGGAGGTCGCGCCGGCACGGCACACCACGGCCGTGGAAGCGTTCAACGACGCCGTCTCCGCCTTCGCGGGCGACTCCGGCTTCCTGGGAGTGCACAAGGGAAAAGTGGTCAACTACCTCGGTGTGGGAACGATCGTGGGGCGAAACCAGTCGACCGCGCACGACCAGACCTTCATCGCGGACGCGACGTGGACCGAGATGGCCGGCAAACTGCAACACGCGCGGGACGAGCGCACAGGGCTCGCGATCTGACCCCGCCGGCAACGTCTCGCTGACCGCGCTCAGAAGAGGAACCGGTGACACACCGGCCTGCCCACCACACCTGGCGTGTGCCGTCCGTCCATGCTCAGCGACCACGGGTGATCAAGCAGGTGGTGGTGAGTCCTGCCCCGGTGCTGACGTGCAGGTGGTGCTCGTCCTTCTGCGGACCCGGGTGCTCGGCCAGGTTGGCCAGCATGTCGCCTGAACCGAGGTGCCCGGTCGCGTATCCCGTCCGGACGACTCGATCGGCCACACCAGCGGGCAGTCCGGTGCGGGCCAGGTGGCTCACCAACGTCTTGCCGAGCCGGGGGAGCAGCACGGAGCTGATGTCGTTCCAGTCCAGCCCGGCGTCCTCCAGCGCCTGCTCGGCGGCGTCGCGCACGTGGGCGGCGAACGCGTGCAGCGCCTGCCTGCTGGGTGAGCCGGCCGTGCGGGCGGCACCCGGTTCGAAGGGATCGGAGGTGGGGAAGTGCAGTTCCATCCCGGCATCGCCCGCTGTCGTGATGGATTCGACCACCTGCGGGCCGGGGCCTCTGGTCAGCACGACGGCGGTGGCACCGTCGCCGAGCGGTGGCACCGAAAGCCACCTGTCGTAGGGCAGGCTGCTGAAGTTGTCCGCTGTGGTCACGAGTGCGGAGGCTGCGCGAGGCTCCGCGAGGAGATGGGCGATGGCGGTCTGCATCGCGGCCGCACCACCGTTGGACATCTGTCGTATGCCGATCGCGGCGCAGCGGCGCGCGCCCAGCTCCCGTGCGACACGATGCGGGGGAGTCCACGTCTGCGGGCCCTGGTCGAACACCCAGGCGTGCACCAGCAGCCCTACTTCCGCTGCCGTCACCCCCGCGTGCTCCAGTGCGCGTTGTGCGGCGAGCCGGGCCATCCGGGGTGGTGCGATGTCCGCCACCGGGAGCCGGCCGATGAGCTCGCCTTCGGAATCCGCCGCCGTCACCGAGCCCGCCGTCTGCGCTTCGGACGCCGAGTAGACCTCGTCGGGAAGCCACAGGGCGGTTCCCGCGATCGTGATCGCTCCCGCGACCCTCACCGCGCTGCGCCGTTCAGCAGGACGGGTACGCGCTCAGGGACCCGCGGACCGATACCACCGACCCACACCCACTCCTCGAACGGCAGCTCGAGCCGCAGATCGGGGAACCGGCTGAACAACCCGCGCAGAGCCGCGACCGCCTCGATGCGCGCGAGGTGACCGCCGGGACAGCGGTGCACTCCGCCGCCGAAGGAGAGGTGCCCCTGCCGGTTCCCGGCGTCCACCGCGCGGTTCGCGGCTGGGATCAGCACCAGGACCGCATCGCCTGGTGCGACGGAGTGGCCGTCGAGGTCCATCGGCTCGGTGGCGAACCGCCAGCCGGTGAAGGGGATGGGCGGTTGTTCGCGGAGCAGTGACTCGACCACGGCGTCAGCGTCGCCGTGCAGCAGTTCGGCACGCGCGTGGCTGTCGGCCTGGACCAGTGCGACGCCGCGGGAGATGAGCGCGATCACCGGGTCGGCGGCGGCGATCATCAGCAGCGCGAGGTTCGACATGGTCTCCCGCTTGCGCAGCCTGCCATCCCGCTGGGCGGCGAGCAGATCTCCCAGCAGGTCGTCGCGGCCTTCTTTCGACATGCCCTCGGCCAGTGCCCCGTTCAACGCCTGGACGAGCAGGGGATAAGCCGCCAGCATGTCCGGATCTGCCGGGTGTTGCGGCCCGAACAGCTTGCTGCCGTGGGTGACGATGGCTCGGGTGAAGTCCTCGCGCACCCCGAAGAGCTGTCCGATCACGTCCGTGACCAGGGGGACCGCGAAGTCCTCGACCAGTTCCGCCGTGCCGGCTCCGGCGATGGTGTCGAGCCGGTGGTGCACCAGCGTCTCGACCATCGGCCGTGCGGTGGTCAGCGCGGCACCGGACAGCCGCCTGCCGATGACGCGCCGGATGCGCACGTGGTCGTCGCCGTCGAGGTTCATGATCGTGCGACCACCCACGGAGGCGAAGTCGTCCGGCACGCGGCGGGAGCCGACGGGCTGGCCGTACCGCGCCACCCGCATCGGGTCCTTCACCAGCCGCGGGTCGCGCAGGGTCCGTTCGGCGAGGTCGCGTTCGGTGATCAACCACGCCGGCACCTCGCCGGGGAGCGAGATGCGGTGCACGGGGCCGCTGTCGGCGAGCTCGTCGAAGACCGCGGGATGAGGAGAGGTGGTGTAGTCGCTCGTGTGCAGCGGACAACGCACAGCTCGCGCTGTCATCGGGCGGACTCCTCGTCCTGCTCCGCGATCGCGGCTGCCAGTTCGCCGATGGTGCGCACGGTGACCAGTCGGTCGTCCGCCAGCTCGAAGCCCAGCACACCTTCGACGTGGATCAGACCGCGCAGCATCGCGAGAGAGCTCATGTTCGGCATCCCGACGAGCTCGACGTCCTCACCGAGGTCGGTGTCCTCGCGTTCGACTTCCAGCGCGTGCGTCAACGCGCTGCGGACGAGCTCCAGGTAGTCGGTTTCAGTGCGAGCCGTGTCGGCCATGGTTGAACTCCTTCGCAGGAAAGACTGGTTCCGCCTTGAGCGGACCGTCAGGATCCGGTCAGCTGGCGGAACAACCGCGAGGTGAGCCTGCGTTGCCACTTGCCACTGGTCGTGCGCGGCAACGTGTTGCGCGGCACCGCGTACACGTCGACCGAGCCGAGGTCCAGACGTGCTGACACAAGTCCTCGAACCTTGTCGCCCAGTTCGGCGCCGGCTGCCGGATCGGACGTCTCGAGCACCACGACGACGCGTTCTTCGTCGGTGTCGGCGAACGCGACACAGCGACCGAGCTCCGGTGGCAGCAGTGTGCGCGCGACGTCTTCGACGTCCTCGGCGTAGAAGTTGCGGCCCGCAACGATGATCATGTCCTTGCGCCTGCCGGTCACGTAGAGCTCACCGGCGATCCGCACGCCCAGGTCACCGGTCTGCAACCAGCCGTCGCGGATCGCCGTCGCGGTCGCGACGGGGTCGTCCCAGTACCCGGTCATCACCGAGGGCCCGCGCAGCACGATCTCGCCCACGGAGCCGTCCGCGACCTCCGTTCCGTCGTCGGCGAGCAGCTTCAGCTCCATGCCGGGCACGGGCCGGCCGACCGACACGAGTCCGATCCCGTCCGAGGAACCGTCCGGCACGCGAACGGCGACCCGTCGATCTCCGAGCGACGCGCGGTCGAGCCACAACGCCCGAGCGGGCGTACCCGGCTCCGGGCAGGCGACCGACAACGTCGCCTCCGCCATGCCGTACACGGGGAACAACACGCCGGGGGCGAGCCCGGCGGGGCCCAGCGCGGCCGAGAAGCGCTCGACCGTGCCGGGTTTCACGGGTTCGCCACCGTTGAGCGCCAGTCGCCACCTGCTCAGGTCGAGCCCGTCGAGCAGACCGTCGTCGTAGGCCGTGGCGATGCGGTCGTAGGCGAAGTTGGGACCACCGAACGCAGTGGCACCAGCGGCACTCATGTGTTCGATGACCTTGCGCGGCCTGCGGATGAAGTGCCACGGCGAGAACAGGTGCAGCTCGTAGCCCGACCACAGTCCGAAGAGGATCGTGATGAGACCGAAGTCGTGGAACACAGGTACCCACGACACGAAGATGTCCCCCGCGGCGACGCCGCTCGCGGACGCCGTCGACGCGAAGCAGGCGAGCACGGCCGAATGGGACAGCACGACGCCCTTCGGCCGGGAGGTGCTGCCCGACGTGAACTGGACGACGGCGGGGGACTCGGGTCGCGCGGAAGACGCGATCCTCGGCTTCGGCGCGCAGTCGCTGACCCGCACCACGCGCAACTCCGGATGGCGCGCGGCGAGTTGTTCGGCCACACCGATCTGGCTGTCCGTGACGACGACGTGGGTCAGCAGGCCCGCCACGGGACCGAGCGCGGCGGCGACGGACTCGGGAGGCGTCGGCATCGGTGGCACCGGCAGCACGGTGATCGCTCCGCCGGCGGCCCAGACACCGAACACGGCAGGCAGAAAACCTGGCTCGGTGCCGGACAGGACTCCGACGACGGAGCCCTCCTCGACACCGGCCCGCAGGAGCTCATCGGCCACGCCCCATGCCAGCGCGGGCACGTCCGCATGGCACTGCTGTTCACCGGTGACGGGAAACCGGACGAGCACGCCACCGTGTTCGTCGTCGAGGTGGTCGATCAGTTCGGCGAGGGTGGTCGCGGCGGCACGGCCGTCATTGGGCATGCGGGGTTCCTGATCTGCGCGATGTTCGGAGGGTGGTGGTCCGGGTGGTGACATCGCCCGGCGTTCTGTTCAGCTGCGCAACCGGACGGGGACGCGTCCTGGCCCCCGGGGCCCGAAACCACCTCGCCAGATCAGCTCGGTGCCGGGGACCTGCAACTGGACGGAGGGGAACGCGCGGAAGAGGGCGGGCAGTGCCGTCGCGGCCAACCGTCGTGCGAGCGACTGGCCGGGGCAGCGGTGCCGGCCGCCGCCGAACGCGAGGTTCCTCTCGGGCCGCCGCTCCGCCGGAGCACGTTCACCTGGAGCCGCAGGAGCGCCGGAAGGGCAGGCCGGTGGAGCGGGCTCGCTGTTCGCCGTGGCGATGAGGACCATCACGGCGTCGCCCGCGCGCACCTGTTGCCCGGCGATCTCCATCGTCTCCGTGGCGAACCGCCAGCTCGTGAACGGAATGGGAGGCTGCTGGTAGAGCAGGTCCTCGACGACCGCCATCGGGTCGCCGCTGAGCATCGCGTCGCGCAGGAGCGGGTCGTCGTGCAGCGCGACCGCGGAATGAGCCAGCATCTTCACCGGACCGCCGGTCGCCGCGATCATCACCATGGCCAGGTTGGACGCCGCCTCCCGCCTGCTCACGAGCCCGTCGCGCACCGCGCACGCGAGCCCTCCCAGGAGGTCGTCCGCGCCCTCCGCGGTGGAACCCTCCGCAACAGCGCGGCCTGCGGCAGCGGTGACCTGCCGGTACGCGTCGATCATCGCCGGTGCGGTCGGGTCGTCCGGGCCGAACAACAACGCCCCTCCGGTCATGATGATCTCGTTCAGTTCCGGTGGGACACCGATGATCCGGCCGATGACGTCGTTGACGAGGGGTACGGCGAAGTCCGCGACGAGGTCAGCGGTCTCCTCGGCGGCGAGGGCGTCGACGTGGTGCCGGACCGTCTCGGTCAGCACGGTCTGCTTGCGGGCGACGGCGCTGTCGACGAGGTACCTGGTGATCACCCGCCGGATCCGCGCGTGGTCGGCTCCGTCGAGGTTCATCAACTGCCGTCCGCTCACCGCGGTGAAGTCCTCCGGCACGCGTCGGCGGCCGACGGCCTGTCCGTAGCGCGCGACCTCCAGCGGGTCCTTCGTCAGCCTCGGGTCGCGCAGCGCTGCCTCGGCCTCGGCCCGCCGCGTCACGAGCCAGGCAGGAGCCTCACCGGGGAGCACGACGTGGTGGATGGGACCTCGCGCGGCCAGCTCGGCGAAGACAGCAGGGGCTGCCGCGCGCCGGTAGTCCTCCGAGTCGAGGGGCCGGAACGAGGTTTCCGCCGGCGTGACCGAGGTGCTGGAGGAGTGGGCAAGACAACTGGGGGTGGACATGGTGTGCCTTTCGCGGCAGGAGCGTCGGGCTCGCACAGTCTCTACTCCGGGCGAACCGTAGGTCGGCTCCTCCTCAGGCGACAACGGCGTGTGCCGCAGGGTGGAACATCGGCTGCACGGCAGCCGGTCCGGTGCACGTCCACGACAACTGTTGCGGCGGTGTGACCGGCTACGGCGTCGCGTCCACCACGGAGGCCGGTGTGCTCGTCGCAGGCAACTGCTTCGAGAACATCCAGGACCCGTTCCACCGCGGCGAGGGCAGCTCGCTGGTCGCGCGCGACGACCACTTCGGGAACGGGCGACCGGGGCGGTTCGGTGAAGACGCTGCCCTGCTCGTACCCGCTCGACGGCGCGAGCAGCGGCAAGAGCGTGGTCACGGCCGGTGCGAGAACCGGGCGTGGCTGAGGGGCCCAGAGGAGTCTTCACCGTGAGGCGGGCATCCCCGCCCTCATCTGGGACCGCTCCCAGAATTCCACTCGAAGAGAGCAGTAAGAGTAACCGGTGGACGAACCGGTGCTGTGTCAAGTGGCGCAACGACAACGCCTTTCCGGTTCAACAGCCGCTGCACCGGCGGCCAGTTGGTCGATGTGGCCCGCGTTACAGTGCCGTGAACTCTGGGAGCGCTCCCAGTTGTCGAGAGGGCGGCGGCATGACTCGGCGAACAACGGCGTTGACAGTTGCGGCGGTGGTGGTCATGGGCGGGGTACCCGCCGTGGCGGCACCGCTCGCGGTTGCTTGCACCGTGACGTATTCGGTAACCAATGAATGGAACAACGGCTTCGGCGCCAGCGTGGCGATCCGCAACGACGGTGAGGCGCTGAACGGCTGGAAGCTCACCTGGACGTTCCCCGACGGGCAACGCGTCCAGCAGGGCTGGAACGGGACCTTCGCCCAGAGCGGCGCGGTCGTCACCGTGACCAACCCGGACTGGGCCCGCACGATCCCGTCCGGCGGCAGCGCCTCGGTCGGGTTCAACGGCAGCAAGGGCTCGACCAACCAGCCACCGACGGACTTCGCGGTGAACGGGGTGTCCTGCACCGGCCCGAACCAGGCGCCGTCCGTGGCGCTGACGTCCCCGGCCAACGGCAGCAGCTACACCGTGCCCGCGTCGATCCCGCTCGCGGCCACCGCGGCGGACTCCGACGGCACGGTCGCCAAGGTCGACTTCTACGCGGGCGACCAGCTGATCGCGACCGACACCAGCGCGCCGTTCACCGGCACCTGGTCCGGGGTCGCGGCCGGTGACCACAGCATCGCCGCGCGGGCGACCGACAACCGCGGCGCCACCACGACGTCCACGCCGGTGGCCGTCAAGGTGCTGGCCGGACCCGCGGTGGTGGCCTCGCCGAGCGCGGTCTCGGTGAAGCAGGGGCAGACGGCCACGTTCGACGTCTCCCTCGCCACGGCACCCACCTCACCGGTCACGGTCACGCTCGCCCGCAGCGGCAGCGCGGACCTGACCGCCACGCCGACGACGTTCACGTTGTCCGGCACCGCGAAGCAGAAGGTGACGGTGACGTCGGCGGCCAACGGCGGTGACCTCGCGACCGCGACGTTCACCGCGTCGGCGAGCGGGCACACCCCGGCGACGGTGACGGTCAAGGAGCTCGACCCGAGCACGTCGGACTTCAACAAGGCGTTCCTCGACCAGTACAACAAGATCAAGGACCCGGCGAGCGGCTACTTCCGCAAGTTCGGCGACCTGCTCGTGCCGTACCACTCGGTCGAGACGCTGATGGTTGAGGCACCCGACCACGGCCACCAGACGACGTCGGAGGCCTACAGCTACTACCTGTGGCTGGAGGCGAGCTACGGCCGCGTCACCGGTGACTGGGCGCCGTTCAAGTCCGCGTTCGCGTCGATGGAGAAGTACATCATCCCCGCGAAGGCCGACCAGCCGACCAACGACAAGTACGACCCGTCGAAGCCGGCGACCTACGCGCCCGAGCACCCGCGGATGGACCAGTACCCGTCGGTGCTCAGCAGCACCGCGCCGGTGGGCACCGACCCGATCGCGAACGAGCTGAAGTCCGCGTACGGCAGCTCGGACGTCTACGGCATGCACTGGCTGATCGACGTCGACAACACCTACGGCTTCGGCCGCTGCGGTGACGGCACGACGGCGCCCGCGTACATCAACACCTACCAGCGCGGCTCGTCGGAGTCGGTGTGGGAGACGATCCCGCAGCCCTCGTGCGACACGTTCAAGCACGGTGGCCCCAACGGGTTCCTCGACCTGTTCACCAAGGACTCCTCCTACGCCAAGCAGTGGAAGTACACCAACGCACCGGACGCGGACGCCCGCGTGGTGCAGGTGGCGCTGCTCGCCCAGCAGTGGGCCACGGCGCAGGGCAAGGCCGGCGACATCGCGAGCGAGATCGGCAAGTCGGCCAAGATGGGCGACTACCTGCGGTACGCCATGTTCGACAAGTACTTCAAGCGCATCGGCAACTGCACCAGCCCGACGACGTGTCCCGGAGCGACCGGCAAGAACAGCGCGCACTACCTGATGTCCTGGTACTACGCGTGGGGTGGCGCGACCGACACGTCCGCCGGCTGGGCGTGGCGCATCGGTGACGGTGCCTCGCACCAGGGCTACCAGAACCCGCTGGCCGCGTACGCGCTGTCGAACGTGCCCGCGCTCAAGCCGCTGTCCGCGACCGGGCAGCAGGACTGGGCGACCTCGCTCGACCGGCAGCTCGAGATGCTGCAGTGGCTGCAGTCGGCCGACGGCGGTCTTGCCGGCGGTGTGACGAACAGCTGGGAGGGCCAGTACGCCTCGCCCCCGGCGGGCACGCCGACCTTCTACGGCATGTACTACGACGCCCACCCGGTGTGGCGCGACCCGCCGAGCAACCGGTGGTTCGGCTTCCAGGTGTGGGGCATCGAGCGCACGGCCGCGCTGTACCGGCTGACCGGTGACGCGCGCGCCAAGAAGATCCTCGACAAGTGGGTGCCGTGGGCCATCGCGAACACGACCACCGGCACGAACTTCCAGATCCCCGCGGACCTGGAGTGGTCGGGAGCGCCCGACACGTGGAACGCCACCAACCCCGGTGCGAACGCGAACCTGCGGGTGCGGGTGCTGAACCACAACCAGGACGTCGGCGTGGCCGCGTCGTACGCGAAGGTGCTGCTGAACTACGCGTCGAGGTCGGGCGACGCCGCGGCCAAGACCACGGGTGAGGCACTGCTGACCGGGCTGCTCTCGCACCAGGACAGCCTCGGCATCGCGACGCCGGAGACCCGGTCCGACTACAACCGGTTCGACGACGTCTACAACACCAGCACGCTCGAGGGCCCGTACGTGCCGCCGGGCTGGACCGGGAAGATGCCGAACGGCGACGACATCAAGCAGGGTTCGTCGTTCCTGTCGATGCGGTCGATGTTCCGCAACGACCCGCAGTGGCCGAAGGTCCAGGCCTACCTGGACGGTGGCCCGGCACCCACGTTCACCTACCACCGCTTCTGGGCGCAGACCGAGATCGCCACGGCGTTCTCGCTGCACGCAGAGCTCTACGGGTGAGAGGAGTAGCGAGATGAGAAAACGCATGGCAACGGCGCTTGCGCTCGTTGCTGCCACGACCGGTGCCCTGCTCGTGCAGACCGGCGGCACCGCGGTCGCGCACGGCTCGATGGTCTGGCCCGGCAGCCGCACCTACCTCTGCTACGAGGACGGCCGGACCGGCGGCGGTGGCGGTGACCTGCAGCCCACCAACCCGGCCTGCCAGGCCGCGGTGGCCCAGGGCGGCAAGCAGCCGCTGTGGGACTGGTTCGGCAACCTGATCAGCAACGCGGGCGGCCGCCACCGGGAGATCGTGCCCGACGGCAGCCTGTGCGGTCCCACCACGAAGTTCGCCGCCTACAACCTCGCCCGCGCCGACTGGCCGGTGACGCAGGTGCAGGCGAACGCCTCGGTCACGTTCCGGTACAACGCGTGGGCACCGCACCCCGGCACCTGGGAGCAGTACGTCACCAAGGACGGCTTCGACGTGACGAAGCCGCTCAAGTGGTCGGACCTCGAGTCCGTGCCGTTCGACAAGGTGACGAACCCGCCGCTCGTGAACGGCGAGTACGCGTGGCAGGCCCGGCTCCCCAACAAGACCGGCCGGCACATCATCTACTCGCTGTGGCAGCGCTCGGACAGCCCGGAGGCGTTCTACAGCTGCTCGGACGTCCAGTTCGGCGGTGGCACCGGCACGCCGGACACCACCGCCCCGTCGACGCCCGGCACGCCGGTCGCGTCGGGTGTCACCAGCAGCTCGGTGAAGCTGGACTGGAGCGCGGCGACGGACGACGTCGGCGTGACCGGCTACCGGGTCTACCGCGGTGACCAGGTGGTCGCCACCACGTCGACGACCTCGGCGACGGTGACCGGGTTGAGCGCGGACACGCAGTACTCGTTCACGGTGGTCGCGACCGACTCGGCGGGCAACGCCTCGCCGGCGTCGCCGAGCGTCACGGTCAGGACGTCCACGGGTGGCGGCGGACCCACCGGCTCCTGCACGGTCGCGTACGCGCGGCCGAGCTCCTGGAACGGCGGCTTCACCGCGAACGTGACGGTGACCAACAGCGGCACCAGCGCGATCAGCGCCTGGCAGCTGGTGTGGGACGTGCCGTCCGGCCAGCAGCTGCAGCAGGCGTGGTCGGCCACCGTCACGGTCGCGAACGGGAAGGCGACGGCGAAGGGCGCGAACTACAACGCGGACATCGCACCCGGTGGAACGGCGTCGTTCGGCTTCAACGCGACGACGACGTCCACGCCGGTCGACCCGACGGCGTTCACCCTCAACGGGTCGGCGTGCGCCGTCCGCTGACGAGGGCACTGCTCGCCCTCCTGGTGGTGGGTTCGGTCGCGTTCGCCCTCCTCGTCGGGCGCGCCGAACCCACCCCTGACCTCAGCAAGGGGGTCGACGGCATCGCCGCCTGGCTCAACCGGCTGACCGACGAGTGCACGACCGTCCGGCGCGAGGCGGACTTCGCGGAGTTCGCGGGTCCGGTGCGCGCCAAGGTCTACGCGCCGTTCATCGCGGAGTGGGGGACCTGCAGCAAGGAGCCGTACGAACGGCTCGGGCTGCTGGTCCTGCGGCCAGGGCTGGAAGAGGCCTGGCGAGCGGCGCTCGCGAACGGCGAGGTCCGGGGCGACCCGGACCTCGCCTTCGGCGACGGCTTCGCGCTGACCGGCTCGGAGGGCATGGAGTACCTGGGACTCAACAGACTCGAGTGCACGCCCACCGCGTGTTCGCTCGTCCCGATCAAACACCACTGAGAGAGACAGGAGATCCGGAGCAATGACGCTCAACGGACAAAGGCGGTGGGCCGCGGCGGGTGTCGTGGTCGCCACCGCCGTGGCGACGTTCGGGGTGGCGCTCAGCGCACCCGCGGGCGCCGCACCCGGTTGCCGGGTGGACTACAAGGCGAACAGCTGGGGCGGCGGTGGGTTCGGCGCCTCGGTGAAGATCACCAACCTCGGTGACGCCGTGTCGGGCGGCTGGACGCTCAAGTTCACCCTCCCCGGCAACCAGCGCGTGGCACAGGGGTGGAACGCGACCTGGGCGCAGTCGGGTGCCGACGTGACCGCGACGAGCCTGTCGTGGAACGGCAACCTCGGCACCGGCGCGTCCACCGAGCTCGGCTTCAACGGCAGCGGTGCGGGCGCCAACGACGCCAGCCCGGCGACGTTCACGCTGAACGGCACGCAGTGCACCGGTGAGGTCGGGCCCACCACCACGACGACGACCACGACGACGTCGAACGGCCCCGGTCCCGACCCGGGCAACGGCAAGGTCGACAACCCGTACGTCGGTGCGAAGCAGTACGTCAACCCGGACTGGGCGGCCAAGGCCTCGGCGGAGCCGGGCGGCAGCCGGATCGCGAACCAGCCCACCGCCGTGTGGCTCGACCGCATCGCGGCGATCACCGGCACCGTGGACTCGCGCGGACTGGTCGGACACCTGGACGAGGCGGTGCGCCAGGCGGCGGGCTCACCACTCGTCATCCAGCTGGTGATCTACAACCTGCCCGGTCGCGACTGCTCGGCGCTCGCGTCGAACGGTGAGCTCAAGCCCGACGAGATCGGTCGCTACAAGACCGAGTACATCGACCCGATCGCGGCGATCCTCGCCCGGCCCGCGTACAAGGACCTGCGGATCGTCACCACGGTCGAGATCGACTCGCTGCCGAACCTGATCACGAACGTGACGCCGCGGCCCACCGCGGTGGCGAACTGCGACGTGATGAAGGCCAACGGAAACTACATCACCGGTGTCGGCTACGCGCTCGCGAAGCTGGGTGCCGTGCCGAACGTCTACAACTACCTGGACATCGGCCACCACGGCTGGATCGGCTGGGACGACAACTTCGGCGCGACGGCCGAGCTGCTGTTCCAGGCGGCGAACGCGTCCGGCAGCACGAAGGCGAACGTGCAGGGCTTCATCGCCAACACCGCGAACTACGGTGCGTTGAAGGAGCCGTACTTCAAGATCGAGGACTCGGTGAACGGCACCTCGGTCCGCCAGTCGAAGTGGGTGGACTGGAACCGCTACGTCGACGAGCTGTCCTACGCGCAGGCGTTCCGCAACCGGGCCGTGCAGGCGGGCTTCGACGCGAACGTCGGCATGCTGATCGACACCAGCCGCAACGGCTGGGGCGGCAGCGCCCGTCCGACGGGTCCCGGCCCGCAGACGACCGTGGACGCCTACGTCAACGGCGGCAAGCTGGACCGCCGCATCCACCTCGGCAACTGGTGCAACCAGTCCGGTGCCGGCCTCGGTGAGCGCCCGAAGGCGGCGCCGGAGCCGGGCATCGACGCCTACGTGTGGGTGAAGCCGCCGGGTGAGTCCGACGGTGCGAGCAAGGAGATCCCGAACAACGAGGGCAAGGGCGCGGACAAGATGTGCGACCCGACCTACACCGGCAACATCCGCAACGGCAACAACCTGTCGGGTGCGCTGCCGGACGCCCCGCTGTCGGGCAAGTGGTTCTCCGCGCAGTTCCAGGAGCTCATGCGCAACGCCTACCCGGCGCTGTGACCGGAGCACCGCACCACAGCACCACCGGCACCACCGCGGTACCGCTGTGAAACGGCTCCTGCGCGACTTCCGCTCGCGCAGGAGCCCCGCCGCCGCCGCACCCGCGGCGGCGGCGCGCGGCGGCACCCCGTGCGTTCGACGTGGTTCGAAGGCAGCAGCCGATCCCGGGCCGACCTCGTGTCCGGCCCGGGTCGGCACCACGCTGCGGATGGCCCGGCCCCTGCGAAAGGTCATGCGCGATGCCAGAACTCCCGCGCCACGGCGTGCTGTCCGCCGGCACGCCGGTCACGCACCCGCGCACCGGCCAGGCCCGCCAGGACTTCGGCGTGGCCGCGGAGGCGTTCCCCCTCGGCGCGGTGGCGCTGCTGCCGGGACCGTTCCTGGACAACACCTCCCGCACCCACGCCTACCTGAGGTTCCTCGACCCCGACCGGTTGCTGCACACGTTCCGCCGCAACGTCGGGCTGCCCTCGGGCGTCATCCCGTGCCGCGGCTGGGAGGCGCAGGACAGCGGGCTGCGCGGCCACTCGACCGGCCACGTGCTGTCCGCTCTCGCGCAGGCGTTCGCGAGCACCGGCGACCCCGCGTTCACCGCCGGGGCCGACCACCTGGTCGAGCAGCTGGCGCTGTGCCAGGACCGGGCCAGGACCGCCGGCTACAGCACCGGGTACCTCGCGGCGTTCCCGGAGGGCTTCTTCGGCAGGGTCGAGGCGGGGGAGCCGGTCCAGGCGCCCTACTACACCCTGCACAAGATCATGGCGGGACTGCTCGACGTGCACGTGCTGATGGGCAGCGCACGGGCGCTGCGGGTGCTGACCGGGATGGCGGCCTGGGTGAGGTGGCGGGCCGGCCGGCTGACCGAGGCGCACCGCCAGGAGGTGCTGCGCACCGAGTTCGGCGGCATGAACGAGGTCCTGGTGAACCTCTACCAGGTCACCGGCGACCCGGCGCACCTGGCCGCCGCGCGGTTCTTCGAGCACTCCGCGGTGTTCGACCCGCTCGCACTGGGCACCGACGAGCTCAACGGCCTGCACGCCGGCACCCAGGTCCCCAAGGTGCTCGGGGCGATCAGGGCCTACCACGCCACCGGCACCACCCGCTACCGCGACATCGCCGTCAACTTCTGGCGGATCGTGACCGGCGCGCACACCTACGCCATCGGCGGCACGTCCAACGACGGGCACTTCAAGCCACCGCACCGGATCGCCACCGAGCTGTCCGACCACACCTGCGAGAGCTGCACCACCCACACGATGCTCAAGCTGACCCGGCAGCTCTTCCGCACCGACCCCGGTCAGCCGGGGTACTTCGACTTCTACGAGAAGGCGCTCCACAACCACCTGCTCGGCGCGCAGGACCCCACCTCCCGGCACGGCCACCACAGCACCTTCACGCCGTTGCGCGCGGGCGGCATCCGCACCTACAGCAGCGACTACGACGACTTCACCTGCTGCCACGGCACCGGCCTGGAGACCGACACCGGGCACGGCGGCAGCATCTACTTCCACGCAGGCCGCACGCTGTACGTCACCCTGTTCATCCCGTCCGTGCTCACCTGGGCGGCCAGGGGCGTGGTGGTGCGGCAGGAGACGTCCTTCCCGGACGAGGGCGCGACCCGGCTCACCGTCACCGGTACCGGCCGGTTCGAGCTGCGCGTGCGCATCCCGTCCTGGGCGCGGGGCGCGCTGCTGCACGTCAACGGCGTCGACGCGGAGCCCGTCACGCCCGGTACCTACGCGCGGGTGGACCGCGACTGGCGCAGCGGGGACGTGGTCGAGGTGACCCTGCCGATGCACCTGCACCTGCGGCGGGCACCGGACGACAAGCGGGTGCGGACGGTCGAGGTGGGGCCGATCGTGCTCGCGGGCGCGTACGGCACGAACGACCTCGCCCACCTGCCCACGCTGCGCACCGCGACCCTGCGGCCCACCGCGAACCCGTTGCGCTACACCGCGATGGCCAGCACGGGCCCGGTCACGCTGCTGCCGTTCTTCCGGCTGCACGGTCAGCGCTACACCGTCTACTGGCGGGTGGGCGACACCCCGGCGCCACCGCCGTTCATCGCGCACTTCCGGTTCGGCGAGGGCCGCGGCTCGACCGCCGCGGACGCCACCGGTGGCGAGCGGGCGACGCTGGCGGGTGGCGCGGGCTGGAGCACCGGGCGCACCGGGGCCGCGCTGTCGCTCGACGGTGCGGGCGCGCACGTGGTGCTGCCACCGGGCCTGCTCACCGGAGCGCGCGAGTTCAGCCTGGCCGTGTGGGTGCGGCCGCGGTCGGCGGTCGCGGGAGCGCGGCTCGCCGACTTCGGCAGCGGCGTGAACTCCTACCTGTTCCTCACGCCGCACGGACCCCGGGGCGGGGTGCGGTACGCGATCACGACCGGTGGCGCGGGTGCCGAACGGCACCTCGACGGGGGACCGGTCGCGGTGGACGAGTGGACGCACCTCGTCGTCACGCAGGCCGGTGGACTCGCCGTGCTGTACGTGAACGGCGCGGAGGTCGCACGCGACGCGGAGTTCCCGGTGAGCCCGGCGGTGCTCGGCAGCACCACCCAGAACTGGCTCGGGCGGTCGCAGCACGCGGGCGACGCCCACCTCGACGCGGCCGTCGAGGACCTGCGGGTCTACGGCCGCGCACTGGCACCCGGCGAGGTCGCCGCCCTCTGCGCCGATCCTTGACCGGGTTTGTGAGCGTGCCCAACCGAAAACTTTCCATACGGTACGGAATTCGTCTGGACCACTAGAAATGACCAATGTTAACGCGAACATCACTCTTGTAACGGACTGAACCGGATCTCTATGGTGTCGGAACGCTACAGCGGGTGAACGCGGGAAGGAGGCGGTGTGGTCACCATCGCGGACGTCGCTCGGCACGCTGGAGTCGCGCCGAGCACCGTCTCCTACGTGCTGACGGGCAAGCGGTCGATCTCCGCCGACACGAAGTCGCGGGTCAGGGAGAGCATCAGGGCGCTGGGGTACCAGCCGCACGTGACCGACAGGGGCCTGTCCTCGAGCCGGACCAACGTGATCGGGCTGGTGCTGCCGCTGCGCGCGGGGATGCACCTGTCGGGCATGATGCGGTTCGTCACCGCCGCGGTGACCACCGCGCGCCGGTACGACATGGACCTGCTGCTGATGACGGCGGACGACGGCGCCTCCGGGCTGCGCAGAGCGGCCAACAGCGCCCAGGTCGACGGCTTCCTCGTGATGGACGTGGAGATGGACGACGACCGGGTGCCGTTGCTGCGGCAGCTGTCCAAGCCGTCCGTCCTCATCGGACACCCGGCCACCGCGCGCGGGCTCACCTGCGTCGACCTCGACTTCGAGGCGGCCGGGGCCAAGTGCGTCGACCACCTGGCCGACCTCGGGCACCGGTCCATCGGCTTCCTCGGCGCACCGAGCGCGGTCTACCGGCGCAGCACCGGGTCCGCGCACCGCACGATGAACGGCTTCAGCGCCGCGGCGATGCGCAGGGGAGTGGCGGCGACCGCGCTCGCGGTCGAGGACGACCACGACTCGGTGCTCAGGGCCACCAAGGCGCTGGTCCGCGCGCACCCGTCGATGACGGCGCTGGTGGTGCACAACGAGGCGGCGCTGGGCTGGATCACGTCGTGCCTGCGGGCGGCCGGGCGGCAGGTGCCCGGTGACGTCGCCGTGGTCGCGATCTGCCCCGACGAGCTCGCCGAGCAGCTGTCGCCGCCGTTCACCTCGGTGCGGCTGCCGGCGGAGGAGCTCGGCCGGCACGCGGTCGACCTGCTCGCGGCCAAGCTCGACGGCAAGCAGCCACCGCCGTTGATGCTGCTGCCACCGCGGCTCTCGCGGCGGGCGAGCACCCCGGACCCGGCGGTGCCGCACCAGCACCGCAGAACGGGGTCGTCGGGCTGATCCGGCGACCGGACCCGGCCTCGCGGCCGGGAACGCGGACCGGGCGGTCGGGTGGTGGTGCCGCGCGTGCGGAATGCGGCCCGCACGGGTGGACCTCCACCACTCGGACACCGTCCTGGAGGAGTGCGCGGCGCTCGGCGGAGAGAGTCGCGCACTCCTCTTTTTCCGGTTCTGGCAGGACGTCAGGCCTTGGCCCAGCGCTGGTTGGCACCGCCCTGGCAGGTCGCGACCGTCACGGCCGCGCCGTTGCCCGTGCCGGCGGAGGTGAGGCAGAGCCCGGTCTGGACGCTGGTCACCGTGCCGCTGCCGGTGAGCTGCCAGGCCTGGTTCGCACCGCCGTGGCAGTCCCAGATCTGCACCCGTGCGCCGGAGGCGGCGTTGTTGGGGGCGTCCAGGCACTTGCCGGTCACCTGCAGCGCCTGGCCGTTCTGGGTGAACTGCTGGTTCGCGTTGGTGTGACAGTCCCAGGTGATCATCTGCGCGCCGTTGGCCGTGCTCGCGCCGTTGACGTCGAGGCAGCGGCCGGCCGCCTCACCGCGCAGCCGGAACGTGGTCGGCGCCGGCGGCGTCTCGCCGGTGAAGAACTTCCAGACCTCCTCCTTCACCCAGCTGCGGGCACCGCTCTCGCAGCCCGCGCACCCGTCGACCGGTCCCTGCTGGTGGCCGCCGTCGAACGGCGCCCACACCACCGGGTAGCCGGCGCGGCAGTTCGCGTACTGCGTGATGATGTGCGTGCGGCTGCCCGCGGCCGGTTCCGGCGCGTTCTGCGGCGTGCAGCCGTTGTTGCGCACCCACCGGTCCCGCTGGCCGCGGCCGGAGCCGATGTTGTCGCTGACGCCGTGGATGCCCATGTACGCCACCGGTGCGGTGCCACCGGCGCAGCCGCTGATCTCGCCGGGGGAGGCGATGGCGGCGATGGCGCGGAACACGGTCGGGCGCGAGCACGCGAGGGAGATGCTCATCGCGCCGCCGTAGCTGAAGCCGAGCGAGAACCGCTGCGTGGTGTCGACGCAGAGGTCGTTCTCGATGCGGCTCATCATGTCGTCGACGAACCGGACGTCCTCGCCGCCGCTGTTGCCCCAGCCGTTGTTGAGGCCCTGTGGTGCGACGAAGATCGTCGAGTTGTTCGCCAGCCTGCGCAGACCGTAGTAGGCGTAGACGTCGCCGTCGCTGCCGCCGCCCGCCACCTGCTGCGCGGTGCCGCCCAGCCAGTGCAGCCCGAAGACGAGCTTGTACTGGCGGGTGTTGTCGTAGTTGTCCGGGATGCTCAGGATGAACGACCGGGTCTTGCCGCTGCTCTGGATCGTCTGGTTGCCGCTGCGCAGCGTCGGTGCCTTGCCGCAGCCGGGGGTGGCCGCGAGCGGGGCGGGCTCGGCCGGTGCCTGCGCCTGGGCGACGCTGCTGCCGGAGAACGCCAGCGCGGCGGCCGCGAGCAGCCACCCCGTCCGGCGGAGGAGGTGCCTGGTACGCATCAGGGTGTTCGCGCTCTCTGTCGTGGCGGTCATGCGGAGGTGCACGTCTTGCCGTTGAGGGTGAACTGCGCCGGTGCCGCGGTGTTGCCGGTGTGCGTGGCCTGGAAGCCGATGCTGGTCGACGTGCCCGGTGCGAGGTCGCCGTTGTAGGAGACGTTGGTCGCGCCCACCCGTCCGGTCGGCGAGTCGTAGGTGGCGTTCCACCCGCCGGTGATGGTCTGCCCGCTGCCCAGCGTGAAGCCCAGCAACCAGCCGCTGATCGCGGCCGTGCCGGTGTTCGTGATGGTGATGGTCGAGGTCAGCCCGTTGTTCCAGGCGTTGACCTCCGCGCCGACCCTGCACTCGCCCTGGGGCAGCGGAGTCGTGGACGTGGGTCCGTCGCTGGTGGTCGTGGTGGTCGTCGTCGTGGTGATCGGCGGACCCGCGAACTGGGTGATGAACTTCCACGCCTCGCCGGAGGTCCAGGTGCGCCAGCCGTCACCGCCGGAGTCGATCGGGCCGGGGGTGTGCCCGCCGTCGAACGCCGCCCACACCACCGGGTACCCGGCGCGGCAGCCGCTGTAGGCGGTGATGATGTGGGTGCGGCTGCCCGCGGCGGGCTCGCGCGGGTTCTGCGCCGTGCAGCCGTTGTTGCGCACGAACTTGTCGCGCAGCGCGCGGCCCTGCGAGATGTTCAGGACGTTGTCGCTGACACCGTGGAAGCCCAGGTACGCGATGGGCTGCGTGCCGCCGTTGCAGCCGCTGAGCTGAGCGCCCGCGTAGACGACGACAGCGCGGAACACGGTGGCACGGGCGCACGCGACGGCATACGACATCGCGCCGCCGTAGCTGAACCCGCCCGCGTAGCGCTGGGTCGTGTCGACGCACAGCGCGTTCTCGAGCTGCCGCAGCATGTCGTCGACGAACGTCAGGTCCTGGCCACCGGGGTTGGCCCAGCCGTTGTTGTTGCCCTGCGGCGCGACGAAGATCGTGCCGTTGTTCTCGGCGTCGGCGAGCTTGCGCAGCCCGTAGTAGGACCAGTTGTAGCCGTCGGACCCGCCGGTGTCGACGTCGTTCGCGGTGCCGTTGAGCCAGTGGAACCCGACGAACAACCGGTACTGCCGGTTGGGGTCGTAGTTGGCGGGCAGCCGCAGGATGTACTGGCGGTTCTGGCCGCCGCTGCTGATGGTCTGCCGTCCGCTCGACAGCGAGGGGGCCTTGCCGCACCCCGCCGTCGCCGCCGCCGCGCCCACGCCGCCGGTGGTCGTGGTCGTGCCGCCGAGCGCGATGCCCGCCGCGCCCAGCAGCACCACGGCACTCGCGACGGCCATCGCCAGCACCGTCCTAGGCCCTGCCACGGCAGCGCTCCTCGTGTTGGTGGAACATCGTCGTCCCTTCGGTTGTCAGACTTGCTGGAGTTGGAACCGCTGGTTGTCGGCCGCGCTCTGGTTCCACTGGGACACGCGGGTGCCGTCGGTGGTCGCCGCGTTCCAGACGTCCATGGCGAGACCGCTCTGCCGGTTGACCAGGCTGATGACGCCGCCGCCCTGGTCGACGACCCGCCACTGCTGGGTGGCCGCACCGGTGTCGGGCTGCTGGGTGATGTCGGCGCCGGTGCCCGAGCCCGCGACCTGCATGACCAGGCCGCTGTGCCGGGCGCGCAGCCGGTAGTACCCGCCGCCGGAGTCGAGGAAGTCGAACTGCTGGTTGAGCCCGCTCGTCGGCGACCACTGCTGCAGCAGCGCGCCCGCCGCCGTCGAGACACCGCTGATGTCGAGGTACTTCCCGCTGTGCCGGGCGACGAGGCGGTAGTTGACGCCCGGCCGCACCACCGCCGGAGCCGAGCCCTGGCCGGTCGCGCGGTAGACGTGCCCGGCCTGTCCGGGGAACTCGGCGACGCCGCTCTCGGGCTGGGCCGGCTGGACCACCGCACCGGTCGTGGTGTCGCGCAGCTCGAAGGTGCCGCCGAAGATCCGGTTGCGCACGCGGACGGTGCCGTCGCGGTCGGGGGTGACGGTCAGCGTCACGGTGCCGTCGGCGGCCCAGGTCGCGCCGACGGTGTACCCGCCGCGCCCGCGCAGGCCGGTGACGCTGCCCGCGGGCCAGGCCGGTGGCAGGGCGGGCAGCACGTGCAGCTCGCCGTTGTGGCTGTGCAGCAGCATCTCCGCGACACCGGACGTGGCACCGAAGTTGCCGTCGATCTGGAACGGCGGGTGCAGGTCGAACATGTTGGGCGCCAAGCGGTCCGTGGTCACCAGCGAGCGCAGCAGGTCGTGTGCCCGCGACCCCTCCTCCAGCCGGGCCCAGAAGTTGATCTTCCACGCGAGCGACCACCCGGTGCCGGCGTCCCCGCGCAGCTCCAGCGTCCTGCGGGCCGCGGCGTGCAGCTGCGGCGTGCCGCGCTTGGTGATCTGGTTGCTCGGGTGCAGCCCGTACAGGTGCGAGACGTGCCGGTGGTTCGGCTCGGTCTCGACCCAGTCGTACTGCCACTCCATGACGTTGCCGCGCGAACCGACCCTGGTGGGCGCGAGCCGTTGCCGGGCCGCCCGCACCTGGGTGCGGAAGTCGGTGTCGACACCCAGCACCTCGGACGCGGCGGCGCAGCCGTCGAACAGGTCGCGCAGGATCTGCATGTCCATCGTCGGACCCGCGCAGACGCTGACGCCGGAGTGGTGGTTGAGCTCCGGCGAGTTCGACGGGTTCGTGACGAGGTGGCCCAGGCTCGGCTCGGTGACGAGGGTGTCGAGGAAGAACTGCGCGCACCCCTTGAGCGCCGGGTAGTACGTGCGCAGGAACGCCACGTCGCCGGTGAACCGGTAGTGCTCCCAGATCAACGTCGACAGCCACGCGCCGCCGGTCTGCCACATGCCGGCCGCGGCGAAGTCGACGACCGAGGAGCCGCGCCACGCGTCGGTGTTGTGGTGGGTGACCCAGCCGCGGGCGCCGTACTGCACCTGGGCGGTGCGGGCGCCGGTGGTGGTCAGGTCGTTGATCATCCGGAACACCGGTTCGAAGCACTCGGCGAGGTTCGTGGTGTCGGCCGGCCAGTAGTTCATCGGCAGGTTCGCGTTGATCGTGTACTTCGAGTCCCACGCCGGGGCGAGCTGGTCGTTCCAGATGCCCTGGAGGTTCGCCGGCTGAGTGCCGGGGCGTGACGAGGAGATCAGCAGGTACCGGCCGTACTGGAACAGCAGGGTGGAGAACTGCGGGTCGCTGGTGCTGCCGTGCCGGGAGATGCGGACGTCGGTCGGCTGGTCGGCGGCGGACGTGCGGCCCAGGTCGAGCGTGACGCGGTTGAACAGCGCCTGGTAGTCGGAGACGTGCCGGGACCGCAGCGTGGCGTAGGCGGTGCCCTGGGCCGCGTTCAGGTGGGTCCTGGCACGGCCCTGGTAGTCGCCGTTGACGGTTCGGTGGTCGACGTAGCTGGTGCCGGTGGAGATCAGGACCGTGACCGCGTTGGCGCCGGTGACCCGCAGCGTGCCGCCGGAGCTGCTGACCGAACCGCCCTCGGCCACGACCCTGGCCAGTGCGAGGAACCGCACCGTGCCCGCGATGTTGCGCTGGGTGCCGGAGATGCCGTCGAGCGCGATCGTCGTCGCGTCCGGGCTGGAGGCCGTGACACGCTGCGGCGAGGTGAAGGCCGCGGTGAACGTGACCGAGTTCGCCGTCTCCGCGGTCAGCCTGATGACGATCACCTGGTCCGGTGCGCTCGCGAACACCTCACGCCGGTGGCGCACGTTGTTCGCCGTGTAGGTGACCTCGGTGGTCGCCGTGGTGAGGTCGAGCGACCGCTGGTAGTTCGTGGCGGTGGCCGACGGGAAGGTCAGCCGGAGGTCGCCGACCGGCTGGTAGGCGAGTTGACCGGCCGGGCTGCCCAGCATGGTCTGGTCGATCAGGGTCTGCGCCTGCGACCACTGGTTCGAGAAGACGAGCTGGCGGATCTGCGCGAGCGCGCCCGCACCGCGCGGGTTGCTGTAGTCGTGCGGCCCGCCGGCCCAGACGGTGTCCTCGTTGAGCTGCAGGCGTTCGGTGTCGGTGTTGCCGAACACCATCGCGCCGAGCCTGCCGTTGCCCACCGGCAGCGCGCGCAGCCAGTCGGACCCGGCTGCCCGGTCGTACCAGAGCGAGAGGTCACCGGCCGCCCGCGCCCGAGGTGGGTCGGCGGCCGCGGTCGCCGTCCACCCCGCCTGCGTCAGCACAGCTCCCGCGCCGAGCACCATGAGCTGCCGCCGGTTCAGGTCGGACATGCCAGTCCTCCAAAGGGTGTGCGCGATCGCGGAACTCCCCTTGGTGGCTCGCCACGAGGAGCGGGGTGGTGGGGGTGCGGGCCGCCGGCGGGCACGCGGTGGTGCCCGCCGGCGCCTGGGGACAGCGGTGGGCTCAGGCCGTGGAGCACCGCGCGCCGTTGAGGGTGAAGCCGGACGCGGCCGCGCTGTCACCGGTGTGCGTGGCCTGCAGGCCGATCGAGATCGAGCTGTTCGGCGGGATCTGGCCGTTGTAGCCGACGTTGCTCGCCGTCACGGCGCCGCTGGCCGGCGCGTAGCTCGCGCTCCAGCCGCCGGTGATGGTCTGCCCGCCGGGCAGCGTGAAGCCGAGCTGCCAGCCGTTGATGGCGGTGGCCGACGTGTTGGTGATGGTGATCGTCTCGGTCAGGCCGTTGTTCCAGGCGTTGACCGAGACCGTGACCGCGCATCCGTCCGTGGGAACGGGCGTGGTCGTGGTCGTGGTGGTGGTGGTCGTCGTCGTGGTTGTAGTGGTCGTGGTCGTCGTCGGTGGCGCGTCCAGACCGAGGAACGAGATCGCGTACGCGAGCATCCCCGACTGCGGCAGGTCGTGCCCGACGCCCTGGATGCTCACGCCCTCGACGGTCGCGGCGGTGCCGGTCGCGCCGTACCGGGTGCGGGTCCAGTTCTGCCGCGGCTGGTCGGTGAACGCCGGGGTGCGGCTCAGCCCGTGGAGGTTGGTCCACTGGTCGAGCTCCTCGCCGAAGTTCGGGTACGCCAGCGTGGTGTCGTTCGTGCCGTGCCACAGCTGCATCCGCGGGTAGCGCCCGGTGTAGCCGGGGTACATCGCCCTGGCCTGGTCACCCCACTGCTGCGGGGTCTTCAGCAGGGTGCCGCCGGAGCACTGGCTGTTCCACAGCGACCCGTTGGTCGTGGCGAAGCAGCCGGCCGGCACGCCGGAGAACGCCGACCCCGCGCTGAACACGTCCGGGTACTCGGCGGCCAGCACGTTGGTCATCATCGCGCCGGAGGAGAAGCCGGCGACGACGATGCGCGCCGGGTCGACGTTGTAGGCCTGCCGCGCGTGCGCGACCATCGACATGATGCCGGTGGAGTCGCTGCCCCCGTTGCGGCGCAACGCACCGGCGGTCGCCACGTCGAAGCAGCGGCCCTCCCGGGTGGCCTCCGGGTAGACGATGACGTACCCGAGCCGGTCCGCCGCGGTGACGAAGTCGCGCCCGTTGCCGTTGTGCACGGCGCTGGCCGAACCGGTGCAGAAGTGCACCATCACGAGCAGCGCGGGTTTGGGGGCGACCCGGTCCGGGACGTACACGTACATGTTCAGGCCGGTCGGGTTGGCGCCGAAGTTCGTGACGCGGACCAGTGAGGCGGCCTGCGCGGGCTGGGGCACCAGGGAGACCGCGAGAGCGGCCAGCATCAGCAGCAGCACGGGCACGAGCGCGATGAGCCCGTACCTCCTCGAGTGCGCGCGAGCGGTCATGACGCACCGCACGTCAGGTCACTCGCCTTGGTGGCGGCGACGGTCTGGATCGTCGAGCACATGGTGTCCTCCGTGATCGGTTCTCGGACGGCGGAGCTCGTGCCGGCGGGACCGAACTGCCACCAGTTGAGGTTGAGCAGGTAGCCGCTGCCGCCGCTGAACCTCAGGTACAGGTCGCGGGTGCCGGTCAGGCCGCTCACCGGGCAGGTGACGGTGGTCCACGCCTGCCAGCCGCCCGTGTTGGGCACCGAGCACCGGCCGGCCAGGGCGCCCGTGGCGCTGCCGGAGCGGACCTCGATCGAGCTGCCCGCCACGGTGGAGGCCACCCGTGCGGTGAAGGTGGCGGCGCCGTTGCCGAACGCCACGTTCTTCAGCTTCACGTAGTCGCCGTTGTTGGTGTGGCTGAGGTTCAGCCCGCCCTCCGTGGTGACCTCGGTCTCGACACCGCTGCCCCACGCGACCGTCTCGCCCTCCTGGCGCACGTACGGGTTCAGCGTGTCCGCGGCCGGTGGCCCGGTGGTGCTCATGGAGAGCTGCGGGATGGTGCCGTCGGCGTTGTAGCTGAACTTCTCCACGGCCACGGACCGGGTGAAACCGCCGCCGCCCGGCAGCGCGCCGTTGTGGTAGAAGAAGTACGAGCCGCCCTTGAAGTCCACGATGCCGGGGTGGTTGGTGAACGCGCTGCCCTGCGTGGGCATCAGGGTGCCGCGGTACGTCCACGGACCGGTGGGGCCCGGCGCGGTCGAGTACCCGATGAACTCCGAGCAGCACTTCGCCGCGAAGACGTTGTAGTACTGGCCGTTGCGCTGGTACACCCAGGGCGCTTCCTCGTAGAGGGTCGGCCGCTTGGGGTCACCGGTGCGGGTGCCGAACCCGGCGGTGGTGAGCGGGATCTGGCTGACGCCGCCGGAGTAGGAGGTCATGTCGGCGTTCAGGCGGACGTACCAGAGGTTGGGGTTGCCCCAGTACAGGTAGGCCTGGCCGCTGCTGTCGATCATGACCGACGGGTCGATCTCGCCGTTCTCGACCAGCGGGCGGCCGAGCGCGTCGCGGAACGGGCCGGTGGGGCTGTCGGAGACGCCGACGCCGATCGCCATCCGGTTGGTGGCGCGGTTGACCACGGGGACGTACCAGTAGAACTTGCCGTTGCGCTCCACGGCCTGGCCGGCCCACGCGTCCTGCTTGGCCCAGCTGAACGTGCCGAGGTTCATGGGCGAGCCGTGGTCGGTCCAGTTGACCATGTCGGCCGACGAGAAGACCCGCCACTCCTTCATGGTGAACCAGGTCGAGCCGTCCTCGTCGTGTCCGGTGTAGAGGTAGACCCGTCCGTTGTGGACGAGCGGGGCCGGGTCGGCCGTGTAGATGTGCTGCACGATCGGGTTGTCCGCCCTCGCGGGGGCGGACACCGCCAGGAGCATGCCCGCCACCAGGGCGAGGTGCGTCCAGAACCTGCGTGTCGTGACCATTCTCGTCTCCCGAGGGCAGGGGAGGTCCCGCGGACCGGACTGCGCTTCCGGTCCGCGGAACCGTCCTCGGCTGCTGCGTGGTGCGGTGTCAGCTCGCGGCGCAGGCCGGGTTCAGACCCGAAGCGCTGCCGGTGCCCTGGAAACCGAACGTGGTCGACTGGCCGGCCGCGATGCTGCCGTTGTAGTCGACGTTGGTCCAGTTGACGGTTCCGCTGGTGCCGCTGCGGTTGGCGCTCCACGAACCGGTGATCGTGGCACCGTTGAGCGTCGTCGTGACACGCCAGCCGTTGAGGGCCGAGGAGCCCGCGGTGACCTTCACGTTGGCGACGAACCCGCCGTCCCACTGGTTGAGCTCCACCGAGGCGGTGCAGTCACCGACGGGATCGGGGCCGTTGCTGGTGGTCGTCGTCGTGGTGGTGGTCGTGGTCGTCACGCCGGGGCCACCCGAGTTCAGCGCGTCCAGCACCGAGTTGTACGCGGGCTTCTTCGCACCCGAGCCGGTGAACAGCAACGGGTTCTCGCCACCGCGCCACGAGTCGGTGTCGCGGATGCCCCACACCGTGATGCCGGTGCAGCGCGCGACGGCCATGCAGGCCCTGGTCACGGCACCGTAGGCGTTGGCCTGGTTGGAGCCCGCGATGTCCAGCTCGGTGATCTGGACGTCGACACCCAGGTCCGCGAAGCGCTTGATGTTGGCCTGGTAGTCCGACGGCGCGTTGTTCGTCAGGTGCGACTGGAGGCCGACGCAGTCGATCGGCACACCGCGGGCCTTGAAGTCGCGGACCATGTTGTAGATGCCCGTGGACTTCGCGTTGATGCCGTCGGTGTTGTAGTCGTTGTAGCAGAGCTTCGCGGCCGGGTCGGCCGCACGGGCCGCGCGGAACGCCGCCTCGATCCAGTCGTTGCCGGTGCGCTGCAGGTTGGAGTCGCGCCGGCCACCGCTGCCGCCGTCGGCGAACGCCTCGTTCACGACGTCCCAGGCGTAGATCTTGCCCTTGTAGTGGGTGGCGACCTGGGTGACGTGGTTGATGGCCGCCTGGCGCAGGTCCGAACCGCTGAGGTTCTGGGCCCAGCGCGGCTGCTGCTGGTGCCACAGCAGCGCGTGGCCGCGGACCCGCTTGCCGTTGCTGATGGCGTGGTTGAGGATGCGGTCGCCGCCGGAGTAGTTGAACTGACCGCGGTTGGGCTCGGTCGCGTCCCACTTCATCTCGTTCTCGGCGGTGACCATGTTGAACTCGGTGTTCAGGATGTTCACGTAGGTCGAGTCGCCGAGCTTCTGCGCCGCGACGGCGGTGCCGAAATAACGCCCGCTCTGAGCGGCGGCGGCACCGAGAGTGGTGGCCGCGTTCGCGGTGGCGGTGACGATCAGTGTCGCGCCGAGTGCCGCCGCGGCGACTGTCGAAACGATTGGCACAAGTGACACTGACCTCGATGTCAGTTTCATCGTCCACACTTTCGAAACTTGCCCGAATGCCGGGCGTGATGGGCAGGGCAGACAGTTCGCACGGGCGGAGCTCCGGTGCGCCAGTGCCGGGCTCGGTGCTGCGTGCGTCGGTGGTGTTGCCTTTGCTGTCAAGGAGTGTGGCAGTTGCATGTTCACGCTCACAAGAAGACGGCCGCAGTTTCCCGGCGAGATTGAGCTGAACGGGCTACAAAATGCAGGGAGCGCTCCCAGTCTGCTCATCGAATCTGTCGAACACGAATTGTTGAAGGGCTGTCGAACGCAAAGCGCTAAAGTTAACGCTCACATTTTTAGCGTTTGACCGGCCCTCGGCGGCGTGCCTACGGTGGTTCGAGTTCGGACGCACCTGCCGAGCGGAAATCACCCTTCGGTGGTTTGTGAGAGCGCTCTCACAATTGTTCGGCCCCATATCGCAACAGCAACGACGCTGCGAGGACCCCTGAATGAGAGCAACAGATCCCGCGCGCGCCGGCACGCCGGCCCGTGACCAGTCCCGCTCGTCCGGCACGCGGAGGCGCGCGGCGGGCGCCTGCGCGGCCGCGAGCGCACTCGTGGCCGGCACCGTCGCACTGGCGGTGAGCGGCGGCGCGTCCGTCAGCGCCGCGGAGTCGGCGTACTACGTCGACCCGTCGAGCTCCAGCGCCCGCTGGGTGGCGGCGAACCCCGGTGACTCGAAGGCGGCGGTGATCCGCGACCGGATCGCCTCCGTGCCCCAGGCGCGCTGGTACACCACCACGAACACCTCGACGGTCCGGTCGGAGGTCAGCTCCTTCGTGGGCGCGGCCGCCGCGGCCGGCAAGATCCCGATCCTGGTGGTCTACAACATCCCCAACCGCGACTGCGGCGGCGCCAGCGGCGGCGGGGCGCCCTCGCACCAGGCGTACCGGGCGTGGGTGGACGAGGTGGCGGCGGGCCTGGGCGGACGCCCGGCCGCGATCGTGCTGGAACCCGACGTCCTGCCGATCATGACGAGCTGCCAGAGCGCCGACCAGCAGAACCAGACCAAGGCCTCCATGGCCTACGCGGGCAAGAAGCTGAAGTCCGGTTCCTCCCAGGCCAAGGTGTACTTCGACATCGGCCACAGCGCGTGGCTGAACCCGTCGGAGGCCGCGAACCGCCTGCGCGCCGCGGACATCTCCAACAGCGCCGACGGCATCTCGACCAACGTGTCCAACTACCGCTCCACCTCCGACGAGGTGAACTTCGCCAAGAACGTGCTGAACGCGGTGGGCGACAGCAGGTTGAAGGCCGTCATCGACACCAGCCGCAACGGCAACGGCCCCGCGGGCAGCGAGTGGTGCGACCCCGCCGGGCGCGCCATCGGCACCCCCAGCACGGCCGCCACCGGCGACGGCAAGATCGACGCGTTCCTGTGGATCAAGCTGCCCGGCGAGTCCGACGGCTGCATCGCCCCGGCCGGCCAGTTCGTGCCGCAGCGCGCCTACGACCTGGCGATGGCGGCGGGCCCGATCACCACGACCACCACGACGACCACGACCACGACGACGACCACCGGCGGCAACCCCGGCGGCGGCTGCCGTGCCACCCACCGCCTGCTCAGCTCGTGGCAGGGCGGCTACAGCGCCGAGGTCGTGGTCGAGAACCGCGGTGCCGCGGTCAACGGCTGGACCTTCACCTTCTCCGCACCCGGCGTCACCGTGACGCAGGGCTGGAGCGGCCAGTGGAGCGACGGCGGCGACGTGGTCACCGTGACCAACGCGTCGTGGAACGGCTCCATCCCGTCCGGCGGCCAGGCCGTCATCGGGTACAACGCGAACCACACGGGGTCCACGCCGCCGTTCCAGGCGCCGGCGCTGAACGGAGCTGCCTGCTCCTCCTGACGTTCCTCGGGCAGGGAACCGGTTCCCCGTCACGGCCCACACCCCGGCCGTGGCGGGGACTGCCGTCTCCCGCGCGAGCACGCCAGCTGGGCAGGACTGGGCGTCACGCACGATCTTCCTCTCCCGGCTCGATGCGGGGACCGGACGGCGCCGGCCCCCGCACCCACCGCGCGGCCCCTCAGTCGCGCAGCGTCCACTTCTGGTTCGTGCCGCCGTGGCACGTCCAGAGCTGCACCAGCGTCCCGTTCGCCGTGCCGTTGGCGCTGGCGTCCAGGCACAGCCCGGACTGCGCACCGGCGATGCTGCCGTCGGCGTTGACGTTCCACTGCTGGTTCAGGCCGCCGGTGCAGTCCCACAGGATCACCGCGGTGCCGTTCACCGTGCCCTGGCCGGAGGCGTCGAGGCACTTGCCGCCGAGCGTGAGCTGCCGGCCCGTGGTGTGGTTCCAGCGCTGGTTCGTGCTGCCGGTGCAGTCCCAGAGCCGGGCCCTGGTGTTGTTGCTGACCGCGGCGACGTCCAAGCAGCGGCCCGACTGGGTGCCGACGACCGTCACGTTCTGCCGGCCGCCGCCACCGGTGCCGGTCGGACCGGCGTTCGCGATCACCGCCTGAGCACCGGCCGGCCAGTTGCCGTTCGAGACGACCACGTTGCCGGAGACGGTGTTGCCGCGGTCGCCGTTGGTGATGTTGGTGCTGTTGTTGGTGGACCAGTTGTTGCTCACGGTCCAGTTGCCCATGTTCTCGCCGCCCCAGTAGTTGGCGGTGGCCCACGTGCCGGTGTTGGAGAAGACGTTGCCGGTGGCGCGGTAGTACTTCGAGCCCTCGTCGAAGTACAGGCCGAACCAGCCGTTGGTGCGCAGGCAGTGGTTGCCGCTGATCTCGGCGTTCGGGTTCCACCCGAGCGTGTAGATGCACCCGCCGTCGGTCATCTGCTGCATCACGTCGTGCACGTAGTTGTTGAGCAGCCGGTTGTTCGCCGCGGTGGTGGGCGTCGAGTAGCGCGGCTGGTAGTTGTACAGGCCGCGGTTGGCGTAGTGGTTGCTGCCGCCCGCGTCGTTGGCGCCCCAGCCGTAGCCCAGGGACAGGCCCGAGTACGGCAGGTTGTAGATCTCGTTGTTCGCCACGGTCGCGCCGTTGACGTAGGTGTTGAGCACCGACACGTTGCCGCGGTACTCGACGGCGATGTCGTGGATGCGGTTGTGGCTCACCGTGATGTCCCGGTTGACCATCCGCTGGTCACCGGGGTGGTGGGCATCCGCCCGCACGCCGCCGACGACCACGCCGCCCGCCGAGGTCCTGGCGATCTCCGAACGGGTCACGGTGATGCCGGACGCGCCCAGGCCGACGCCGCTCGCGTGGGCGTTGGCGTCGTTGCCGATGCCGATCGCGGTCTGGCCGAGGTTGAAGAACCTCGAGTCGGTGAACGTGATGCCGCTGGCCGCCGACACCTGCACCGCCGCGGGCATCTGCGCCCAGTTCGGCCGCGCCGCCTCGAACTGCGCGCAACCCTGCTGGCAGGAGTTGATCCGGTCGGCGGGCCAGTTCTGGTTGCCCGTCATGAACGCGCCGGTCTGCTGGTCGGCGAAGCCCTGGTTGCTGCTCGGGCCGAGCCACGACGTGCCGGTGAACGTGATGCCGGCGAACGTGATGTTCCGCGCGGGCGCGTCGTAGGTGCCACCGACGTTGACCAGCGACTGCAGGGCCGGCAGTTCGACGCTGGTGCTGCTCATGCTCTGGCCGGACAGCGGGATGTAGTAGAGCGTGCCGGTGCCGGTGTTGAGGTACCACTCGCCCGGCGAGTCGAGGAGCTCGTAGGCGTTGGCCAGGTACAGCGGGCCCGCCCGGTGCGGCTTGCTGAGCGTGTCGTAGCCGAAGGTGTTGTTGTTCCACGCGGGCTGCTGCATCGTCAGGAAGTTGCCGCTGATGCTCTGCACCGGCGAGTACCGGTCGGTGAACGAGTTGACGCTCTCCACTTCGACCCGGCTCTGGTTCGCGAGGGTGTTGAGGTAGTTCAGCGCGCTGTTGGAGAAGCGCATGCCCGTGTCGGTGAACGTGAAGTCCGCGCGGTTGAGCTGCGTGCGCGCGCGGGTGGCGATCGCGCCGTTGACGTAGAGCTGGCGGGCGTCGAGGCCCGTGCCGACGTCGGCCCGCCAGATGTTCTTTCCGGAGTCGGCGACGGTCCAGCCGGTCACGGCCCTCGACCCGCTGATCACCGGCCGCGCGGACGCCGCGGCCTGCCACAGCACCCGGTAGCCGTTCGTGCCGGAGTCGGCCGCGGTGAAGCGCAACGGCTGGGAGAGCCGGTACGTGCCGTCGGCGAGCTCCACGACGATGTCGCCGGTCATCGAGCCGGTGCGGGACCGCACCGCCGCCTGGGCCGCCGGCAGCGCGCACGGCTCGGTCGCGGTGCAGCTGGTGCCGGTGCCCGTGGGGGAGGCGTGGAGCGTGGTGGTCGCCGCGGTGGCAGGGGGAGCGGTGACGAGCGCGGCGACCACTGCCGCCGTGAGCGCGACCGCGCTCCGCCGGCGCGCTGTGGGGGACGTGGACAAGGGACCTCCTCGTGCAGGGGCGTGGCCTGGTCACCCTCCCGTTGCGGCGACGGGCGGAGTGATGTCCGGTGTGGACGGAGACGTGGCTGAGACGTGGAACGACCCGGCGGGTGGCCGCGGCCCCGGCTGGCGCACCAGGGGCCACGGACGTGGTGTCAACACCCGCGTCCGGAAACAGATCGGAACGTAACTCGTATGACGTGTGACGTCAATGGTGTTACGTATACTGTCGGATCGCCGTCAACGACGTCGTGGAGCGCAACGGAGGCCAGATGTCAGCGACACGTTCGCAGCCGGAGCCGGTCACCACCGCGCCTCCCGGCTGGACGCGGCGACCGGCGAACCTGGCCGCGGCGGTGACCGCCGAGCTGGTGCAGCGGGTCGTGCGCGGCAGCTACCCGCCGGGGACGACGCTGCCCCCGGAACCGGTGCTGTGCGAGACGTTCTCGGTGAGCCGGACGGTGATCCGCGAGGCGGTCAAGATCCTCCAGGAGAAGGGGCTGGTCCGGGTCCGCCAGGGCGCGGGCACCACGGTCACCCAGCAGGCGCAGTGGAACATGCTCGACGAGCTGGTCCTCGCCGCCACCATCGCCGAGGACGAGACGCTCGCGATCCTCGACGACGTCGTCGTGACCCGGCGGCTGCTGGAGTCCGACATGGCCCAGGTCGCCGCGCTCACGGCCGGGCAGGACGTGCTGGACCGGTTGCGGGAGCTGGTCGACCGGATGGACGAGCTGGTCGACGACACCGCGACCTACGAGCAGCACGACCGGCAGTTCCACGACACGATCATGCAGGCCTCCGGCAACCGCATCGCCCGCGGTGTCGTGCGTTCGCTGGAGGGGCAGGTCATCAACTCGTCCGGCTACCAGGGCAAGAGCGGCCGGGACATGTGCAAGGCCTCCAACCGCGGCCACCGCCGCATCTACGAGCGCATCGCCGCCCACGACGCACCCGGCGCCGCGGCGGCGATGTTCACCCACATCACCGAGGCGTGGCTGGTGCGCCGCGGTGCCGCCGGCGACCCCGGCCGGCTGAAGCGCTAGGCGGGCGCCCGCCGCCGGTCCCTCCGCCAGGACCGGTCGGCGAACGCCCGGTGTGAAGACGTGTGACCACGAGCATTTCGTGCAACCTCCCGACCGGGCCAACGCGGTCGGGGCCCGTACTGCGACGGGAGGCGGATCCGGAGTGGGACGAACGCGCGTGACACTGGCCGACGTGGCGGCGGCGAGCGGGGTGTCGGTCACCACCGCCTCGCTCGTCCTGACCGGCAGAGCACGGGAGCTGCGCATCTCCGAGGCCGCCGAGCGCAGGGTGCGCTCCACGGCGCAGGAGCTGGGCTACCGGCGCGGCAGCACCCTCGCGGCGGGCCAGCGCACCGGCCGGTCGCAGACGATCGGCTTCGTGTCCGACGCGGTGGCCTCCTCCGGCCTCGCGGGCGACATGGTGCGCGGTGCCGCGGACGCGGCCTACCAGAACGGTTTCATGCTGTTCGTCGGCGAGTCCGGCGGTGACCCGGTGGTGGAGCGGTCGCTGGTCGAGGCGATGCGCGACCGGCGTGCGGACGGCGTCATCTTCGCCGCCATGCACACCAGGGCCATCGTGGTGCCCGACAGCGTGCACGACGGCCCCGCCGTGCTGCTCAACGCCACGGCGTGGACCAGGACGCGGGCGCCGTCGGTGGTGCCCGACGAGCTGCAGGCCGGTCGCTCGGCGGCGCTGGTGCTGGTCGAGGCCGGGCACGACCGGGGCGTGCACCTGATCGGCGCCGGACCCGGTGCCTACGACGTGCCGCCGAACAGCATCGCGGCGGTGGAACGGCTCCTCGGGCTGCGCGACGTGTTCACCGCGGCCGGGGTCGAGGTGGCCGGCGCCCACCGCTGTCCGAAGTGGACACCGGAGTACGGCTACGAGGCCACCCGCGCCCTGCTGCGCAGGCACTGCCCGAAGGCGCTGGTGTGCTTCAACGACCGGCTGGCGTTCGGCGCCTACCAGGCGCTCGCCGAGGCCGGGCTCTCGGTGCCCGGCGACGTCTCGGTGATCGGCTTCGACGACCACCCGGTCGCCTCGTGGATGCGGCCCCGGCTGACCACGGTCGCGCTGCCGCACCACGAGCTCGGCGCGAAGGCGGTCGCGGTGCTGGTGGACGTGGTGGAACGGCGGGGTCGCGACGCCCGCGCGCCGATGGTCCACCGGGTGCCGATGCCGGTGCGCGAGGGGGGATCGGTGGCCGCTCCGCGTCGTTGACGGAGGGCTCAACGGTCGATGTGTGCGTTAACAGTGCTTGGCTCGATCGAATGAAATTCGACGGCTTCTCGTGGGTGAAGCTAAAGGTTAACGCTCACAACTTTAGCTTTGACCGGCTGTGACGGCCTGGTTACATTGGCCGGAGTCGGACCCCTGCCGCGGACCGCTCGTCAGCGACGACGCAGGGAGACCACGGGCCTGCCACCCCGGTCTCCCGGGAAGGCCCACCCATGCCGAGCCCGCTCACCGCCCTGTGCGCAGCCGCGCTCGCCGTCCTGCTGGCGGCACCGCCTGCGGCGGCCGAGGAGTCCACGTCGCCTGGCCAGTCCACTGTGGACGTCGCGGCGGACCCGGTGCGGGTCATGCCGCTCGGTGACTCCATCACCCAGGGCGGTTCGATCGGCGGCTACCGGCTCGACCTGGGGGCGAAGCTGCGGGCCGACGAGCGGTCCGTCGACTTCGTCGGGTCACTGGCCGACGGCCCGTCCTCGATGCCCGACCGCAACCACGAGGGCCACCCCGGCTGGACCATCGCGCAGGTCGACGCGAACGTCGTGAACTGGCTGCGCACCTACACACCGCGCACGGTTCTGCTGCACATCGGCACCAACGACATGTACGGCAGCGATCCGGGCGGTGCGCCGCGGCGGCTGTCCGCGCTGGTCGACAAGATCATCGCGCAGGCGCCGAACGCGGAGGTGTTCGTCTCGACGATCATCCCGATCCGGTTCGCCGACGCCACCGTGCGCGGCTACAACGCGGCGATCGTGCCGTTGCTGCGCGCGAAGGCGGCGGCGGGCAAGCGGGTGCACGTCGTGGACATGTACCCGTCGGTCCCGATCTCGGACCTGCCCGACGGCATCCACCCGAACGCCGCCGGCTACGCCAAGATGGCGGCCACCTGGTTCACCGCGCTGCGCTCGGTGCCGGGCAGCGTCGGCGACCCGCAGCAACCGCAGCCCGGCGGATCGTGCACGGCCACCGCCCAGGTCACCGGCACCTGGAACGGCGGCTTCCAGGCCGAGGTGACCGTCGCCAACCCCACCGCCACCGCGCTGACCGGGTGGACCGTCCGGTTCACGCTCCCCGGCGGCCACACCATCTCCCAGCTCTGGGGCGGTACCGCCAGCGGCGTGGTGAACGTCACCAACGCCCCCTACAACGGCGCGCTCGCCCCCGGCGCCACCACCACGTTCGGCTTCCTCGCCTCCGGGTCCGGTGCGCCCTCGGTCGGCACCGCCACCTGCGCGTGACCCGGCCGGTCCCTCCCTCCGACGTCGAAGGGTGATCATGTTCCTCGTACGACGACTGTTCTCCTCCCGCAGAGCCCGGCTCACCGCGCTCACCGCGGTGCCGCTGCTGGCGGTGACCGCGCTGACCGCGGTCGCGCTGCCGCCCGCCTCGGCCGCCCCCGGCTGCTCGGTCACCTACTCCGCACCGTCGCAGTGGGACGGCGGGTTCACCGCGAACGTCAGCGTCACCAACCTCGGTGACGCGGTCGACGGCTGGACGCTGACCTGGAGCTACGACGCGGGGCAGAAGGTGTCGCAGGCCTGGAACGCCCAGGTGACCCAGTCCGGCGCCGACGTCACCGCGCGCAACGTCGCCTACAACGCGCAGATCGGCACCGGCGGCAAGGTCGAGTTCGGGTTCAACGGGACCGCGTCCGGCACGAACTCCCCGAACCCCACCGCGTTCACCCTCAACGGCACGCTGTGCACCGGTGACGTCGGCCCCACGACCACCACGACGACGACGACCACCACGTCGGACAACCCGCCGGTCGGGAACCTGCCGTCGAGCTTCCGCTGGTCCTCCGGCGGTGCGCTGATCTCGCCGAAGCCGGACTCCGCGCACCCGAGGGTGTACTCGGTCAAGGACCCGAGCATCGTCTACCACAACGGCAAGTACCACGTGTTCGCGTCGGTCTACACGACCGGCTACAACATCATGTACACGAGCTTCACGGACTTCTCGCAGGCGTCCTCGGCACCGCACTACTACCTGGACCGCACGGCTGTGGGCACCGGGTACAAGGCCGCGCCGCACGTGTTCTACTTCGCGCCCCAGCGCCTGTGGTACCTCGTGTACCAGACGGGCTCGAACGCGTCGTACTCCACGACCACGGACATCTCGAACCCGTCCTCGTGGTCGGCGCCGAAGAACTTCTACGCGGGCGGCATGCCGCAGATCATCCGCGACAACATCGGCAACGGCTACTGGGTCGACTTCTGGGTCGTCTGCGACACCGCCAAGTGCTACCTGTTCTCCTCCGACGACAACGGCCACCTGTACCGCTCGGAGACGACGCTCGCCCAGTACCCCAACGGGTTCACCAACACCGTGATCGCGATGCAGGACTCCAACCGCAACCGGTTGTTCGAGGCGTCCAACGTCTACAAGATCGCGGGCAAGAACCAGTACCTGCTGGTGCACGAGGCGATCGGCTCGGACGGCCGGCGCTGGTTCCGCACCTGGACCGCACCGGCGATCACCGGCCCGTGGACCCCGCTGGCCGCGGAGGAGTCGAACCCGTTCGCCCGCGCGAGCAACGTGACGTTCCCCGGTGGGCAGTGGACGCGTGACATCAGCCACGGCGAGATGATCCGCTCCGGTGTGGACCAGACGATGGAGATCAGCCCGTGCCAGCTGAAGTTCCTCTACCAGGGCATGGACCCCAACGCGGGTGGTGACTACAACCAGCTGCCCTGGAAGCTCGGCCTGCTGACGCAGACCAACTCGACCTGCTGACCGCCCCCCAGCCGGACGCCGCCGGACACCCGCCCCGGCGGCGTCCTCCCACTGCCGCAGAACCGCCCACACCCTCCCTGTCCGAGAGAAGGCAACGATGCCCACCCGGTCGAGAAGACTGGCGCACCTCGCCGCCGCCCTGCTGACCGCGGTCGCCGCCGTCACGGCGAGCCAGGTCACCGCGTCCCCCGTCGTCGCCGCGCCCGGCAGCCCGGCGCTCACCCCGCCGCTGGGCTGGAACAGCTGGAACAGCTTCGGCTGCGGCATCACCGAGGGCCAGGTCCGCCAGGCCGCGGACGCGATGGTGTCCTCCGGCATGCGCGACGCCGGCTACCAGTACGTGGTCGTGGACGACTGCTGGTTCGACCCGCAACGCGACTCCGCGGGCAACCTGCGGGCGCACCCGTCGAAGTTCCCCAGCGGGATGAAGGCGCTGGGCGACTACATCCACTCGCGCGGCCTGAAGTTCGGCATCTACCAGGCGCCGAACGAGAAGACGTGCGCGCAGGGCGTCGGCACGCACCCCGGTTCGACCGGCAGCAAGGGCCACGAGGCCCAGGACGCCCGCTCGTTCGCGTCCTGGGGCGTGGACTACCTGAAGTACGACTGGTGCTCGGGCAGCGGCACCCGCGACGAGCAGATCGCCCGCTTCACGATCATGCGCGACGCGCTGCGCGCCACCGGCCGCCCGATCGTCTACAGCATCAACTCCAACAGCTTCCACGCCCCTACCGGTGACAAGTACAACTGGGGCGAGATCGCCGACCTCTGGCGCACGACCGAGGACCTGCTGGACATCTGGCAGAACGGCAACGTCAACAGCTACCCCATGGGCGTGGGCAACGTCCTCGACGTCACCGCCCCGCTGGCAGCGCAGGCCGGTCCCGGCCACTGGAACGACCCCGACATGCTGGTCGTCGGCCGGCCGGGCCTCACGCTGACCGAGTCCCGCGCGCACTTCGCGCTGTGGGCGTTGATGGCCGCTCCGCTGATGGCGGGCAACGACATCCGCACCATGTCCGCGGACGTGAGCGCGGTGCTGCGCAACACCAGGCTGATCGCGGTCAACCAGGACGCGCTGGGCGCCGGTGGCCGACGGGTGCGCGACGACGGCAACACCGAGGTGTTCGCCAAGCCGCTGTCGGACGGCTCGGTCGCCGTGGGCCTGTTCAACCGGGGCGGCGGCACCGCGACGGTGTCCACCACGGCCGCCCAGATCGGCTTGTCCGGCAGCAGCTTCACGCTGACCGACCTGTGGACCGGTGGCACGTCGTCGACCTCCGGCGCGGTCTCCGCGTCCGTCCCGGCGCACGGCGTGGCCGCGTTCCGGGTGAGCGGCGGCAGCCCGGTGCAGTCGACCACCGCACGACTGCGCGGTGCGGGCTCGAACCGGTGCCTCGACGTGGAGAACAGCTCGACCGCGGCGGGCGCGAACGCCACGATCCAGGACTGCGCCACCGCCGCCAGCCAGCAGTGGACCAGCTGGGCGGGCGGTGAGGTGCGGGTGTTCGGCGACAAGTGCCTCGACGCCTACAACCAGGGCACCGCCAACGGCACGCGGGTCATCATCTGGCAGTGCAACGGCCAGGCCAACCAGCGCTGGACCGCGGAGGCCGACGGGTCGCTGCGCAACACCCAGGCCGGTCTGTGCCTGGACGTCGAACGGGCGGCGACCGCGAACGGCTCCCGGCTCGTGCTGTGGACCTGCAACGGCCAGTCGAACCAGAAGTGGAGCCGGTCATGAGGCGCGCACCGTACGCGGCCGCACTCGCCGCGGTCACCCTGGTGGCGGGCGGGCTCGCCGCGAGCACCGCGGCCCAGGCCGCACCCGGCTGTTCGGTGACCTACACCAAGACCTCCGAGTGGCAGGGCGGCTTCGGCGCGTCCGTGGCGATCACCAACACCGGTGACGCGATCAACGGCTGGACCCTCGAATGGACCTACGCCTCCGGTCAGCAGGTCGGGCAGCACTGGAACGCCGTGATCACGCAGAGCGGCGACCAGGTGAGTGCCCGCAACGCGTCGTACAACGGCTCCGTCCCCACCGGCGGCAAGGTGGACTTCGGCTTCAACGCGACGACGAGCTCGGCCAACCAGGACCCGGTGTCGTTCCGCCTCAACGGTACGACGTGCAACGACACCGGCACGACCACGACCACCACGACGACCACCACGACGACCACGACGACCACGCCCCGGCCGTCGTCGTTCACCAACCCGGTGCTGTGGCAGGACTTCGCGGACATCGACATCATCCGCGTGGACGACGCGTACTACTACTCGGCCTCCACGATGCACTACTCGCCGGGCGCGCCCGTGCTGCGCTCCTACGACCTGGTGAACTGGGAGTTCGCCGGCCACTCCGTGCCCAGGCTGGACTTCGGCAACAAGTACGACATGAACGGTGGCCGCGGCTACGTGCGGGGCATCTGGGCGTCGTTCCTGCAGCACCGCAAGAGCAACAAGACGTTCTACTGGGGCGGGTGCATCGACTTCGCCCAGACCCACATCTACACGGCCACCGCGGTCGACGGGCAGTGGGCCAAGCACGCCACCATTCCGAAGTGCTACTACGACGCGGGCATGCTCGTGGACGACAACGACACGATGTACGTCGCCTACGGCAACACCACGATCAGCGTCGCGCAGCTCTCGGCGGACGGGAAGTCCGAGGTCCGCTCGCAGCAGGTGTTCCAGACGCCGTCGAACATCGGCACGCTGGAGGGCGCCCGCTTCTACAAGCGCGGCGGCAACTACTACATCTGGCTGACCAGGCCCGCGAACGGCCAGTACGTGCTCAAGGCCTCCAGCCCGTGGGGCCCCTACACCGTCCAGCAGGTGCTGCTGAACATGCCGACCCCGATCCAGGGCGGCGGCGTGCCGCACCAGGGCGGCATGGTGCAGACGCAGAACGGTGACTGGTACTACATGGCCTTCGTGGACGCCTACCCCGGCGGCCGGGTGCCGGTGCTCGCCCCGATCACCTGGACCTCCGACGGCTGGCCGCGCATCACCACCGTCAACGGCGGCTGGGGCGTGAACTACCCGATGCCGAACCTGCCGGCACCACCGCGCCAGGTGAAACCGATGATCGGCGTGGACACGTTCCAGGGCACGAAGCTCGGCCCGCAGTGGGAGTGGAACCACAACCCCGACACCACGAAGTACAGCGTCGACAACGGCCTGCGGCTGTCCACCGCGACCGTCACCAACGACCTGTACAGCGCCCGCAACACCCTCACCCACCGCGTGCAGGGCCCGACCTCCACGGCCACCGTGGCGTTGGACGTGAGCGCGATGCGCGACGGCGACCGCAGCGGCCTGGCGATGCTGCGCGACTCCTCGGCGTGGATCGGCGTCAAGCGCGACGGCGGCCGCAACCGGGTGGTGATGGTCAACGGCCTGACCATGGACAGCAACTGGAACACCACCGGCACCGGCACGGAGGTCGCGAGCGCGGCGTTGTCCGGGACCCGGATCTGGTTGCGCGCCAACGCCGACATCAGACCCGGCAGCGGCAGGCAGGCCCGGTTCTCCTACAGCACCGACGGGGTGAACTTCACCTCGCTGGGCAGCGGGTTCACGTTGAAGAACGAGTGGCAGTTCTTCATGGGCTACCGGTTCGGCATCTTCAACCACGCGACCCAGGCACTGGGCGGGTCGGTGGGCGTGTCGAAGTTCGAGCTCACCACCCCCTGACCGGTCCGCCGCCCCCCGCACCCGTCCTGGCTCTGCTGCACCGACCAGCAGCTGCGAGGCGGGTGCGAGGGGCGCGGTGGTCAGGTGAGCTTCTCGAAGAAGAACTCGGGCGGTGGCCATGTCGCCGCCGGCTGAGGGCCCGCGCGTCACCCGTACGGCTGATCAACGACGCCGCGGCTGTCCGACGTGCATCCACGCGGCGTGCGCGCACGCCGCGTGGATGCACGCCCGGTCAGTCCACCGTGGACAGCCGGTAGACCGTCTCCTGGTGGTACACCTCGCCCGGCCGCAGCACGGTGCTGGGGAAGTCCGGCCGGTTCGGCGAGTCGGGGAAGTGCTGGGCCTCCAGCGCGAACCCGGCGCCGCGGTGGTAGGGCCGGCCGCCGGTGCCGACCAGCTCCGCGGTGAGGAAGTTGCCCGAGTAGAACTGCACGCCCGGCTCGGTGGTCCACATGGTCAGCCGCCGCCCGGACACCGGGTCGTCGGCCTGCGCGGCCAGGGCCGGCGGGTTGCCCGGCGCCCAGTCGTCGAGCACCCAGTTGTGGTCGTAGCCCCCGCCGAGGACGAGCTGCGGGTCGGGGCCGTCGACGCGGGCACCGATCGGCGTCGCCTCGCGGAAGTCGAACGGCGTCCCCTCGACCGGCACCGGGTCGCCCTGCGGGATCAGCGTGTCGTCGACCGGGCAGAACCGGCTCGCGTTGAGCCGCAGCGCGTGCCCGTACACGTCGCCGTTGCCCTCACCGGCCAGGTTCCAGTAGGTGTGGTTGGTCAGGTTCAGCACGGTGGGCGCGTTCGCGGTGGCCCCGTAGGTGATGGAGAGCCGGTTGTCGCGGCTCAGCCGGTAGGTGACCTCGGCGGACACCGTCGCCGGGAAGCCCTGGTCGCCCGCCGGGCTCACCAGCTCGAGCCGCAGTCCCACGCTGTCCGGTTCGTGCAGCTCGGTCGCGGACCACACCCTGGTGTCGAAGCCCGCCGGACCGCCGTGCAGCGTGTTCGGGCCGTTGTTGACGGGCAGGTGGTAGGTCGTGCCGTCGAGCGTGAACCTCCCGCCCGCGATCCGGTTCGCGTACCGGCCGACCAGCGCGCCCAGGAACACCCTGGACGCGCCCGGCCGGTTGTTCGCGGCATACTCGTCGAGCGAGGAGAACCCGAGCACGACGTTGCCGGGGACACCCCGGCGGTCCGGTGCCTCCACCGACTGGACCACGCCACCGAGGTCGAGCACCCGCACGGTCAGGCCACCCGGCCAGGCCAGGACGTACCGGTGCACGTCGGCGTCACCGAGCCGGCCGAACAGCTCACGGCCGAGCCCGGGCTCCCGCTGCGACATCGAACTCCTCTGGATCAGTTGAACAGGGCCCGGCAGTGCTGCTGCCGGATCCGCTGTGGTGCGACGCTCTCCGGGGTCGGCACGACCGGCTTGGTCGTGCCGACCCCGTCGAAGGTCATCTTGTCGGTCGTCGCCTCCCGGCGCACGCCGTCCCCGCCGGGGAGCGCCCGGTGCCCTCGATCCCAAGGAGGGTCAGGCGCGGCCGCGGCGCTTGGTCCACACGTCGTAGGCGACCGCCAGGAGCAGGACCAGGCCCTTCACGAGCATCACGCGCTCGCTGGGCGAGCCGATCAGCGACATGCCGTTGTTGATCACGCCCATGATCAGGCCGCCGGTGATGGCGCCGACCACCTTGCCGACACCGCCCTGCACCGCCGCGCCGCCGATGAACGCCGCCGCGATGGCGTCGAGCTCGAAGGACGCGCCCGCGGTCGGGCCCGCCTGGTTGAGCCGGCCCGCGAAGATCACACCGGCGAGCGCGGCCAGCGCGCCCATGTTGACGAACACCCAGAACGTGACGGCCTTGACCTTCACACCGGACAGCGTGGCGGCCTGCAGGTTGCCGCCGATCGAGTAGATGTGCCGTCCGAACACCGAGTTGCCGGCCATCAGCGAGTAGCCGAGCGTGAGCGCCGCGAGCAGCACCAGCACCCACGGCAGGTTGCGGAACCGGGCGAGCTGCACGACGACCGCCATCACGACGACGCCCACGCCCACGATCTTCAGCACGAACACCGGCATCGGGTCGACGGTCTGGCCGTACCCGAGGCGGGCGGACCGCTTGCGCCACTGCGACAACGCGAACCCGGCCACGCAGGCGAGCCCGGCGAGCAGGCTCACGAGGTCGGCGCCGCCCAGCGGGCCGAGGCCGATGTTGCCGAGGTAGCCGCCGGTGAACCCGTTGGACAGCGCCCGGATCTCGTCGGGGAACGGGCCGATGCCCTGGTTGCCCAGCGTGGACATGGTGAGCGCGCGGAACACGAGCATGCCCGCCAGCGTCACGATGAACGCGGGGATGCCGAAGTAGGCGATCCAGTAGCCCTGCGCCGCACCGATGAGCGCGCCGGCGAGCAGCGTCACCAGCACCGCGACCGGCCACGGCAGTCCCCACTGGACGGTCAGCACCGCGCAGATCGCTCCGGTCAGCGCCACCGTGGAGCCGACCGAGAGGTCGATGTGCCCACCGATGATCACCAGGATCATGCCGATCGCGAGGATCAGCACGTAGGAGTTCTGCACGATGATGTTCGAGATGTTCTGCGGCTGCAGCAGGTCGCCGCCGGTCAGCACGGTGAACAGCACGACGATCAACGCGAACGCGACGTAGATGCCCGACTGCCGCAGGTTGATCGAGAACCGCCGGGGCTGTGCTGCGGGCGCGGTGGCCGGAGCGGGCGCGGTCTTCGTGGTCATGAACCTTGTCCTCGCGTCATGTATTGCATCAGGCGTTCCTGCGTGGCCTCTTCGCGGCTCACCTCGCCGGTGATGCGGCCCTCCGACAGCGCGTACACGCGGTCGCACAGGCCGAGCAGCTCCGGCAGCTCCGAGGAGATCACCAGCACCGCGCGGCCCTGCGCTGCCAGGTCGTTGATGATCGAGTAGATCTCGTACTTGGCGCCGACGTCGATGCCGCGCGTCGGTTCGTCCAGGATCAGCACATCCGGGTCGGTGAACATCCACTTCGCCAGCACGACCTTCTGCTGGTTGCCGCCCGACAGCGTGCCGGTCGGCGTCGACACGGACGCGGTCCGGATGCCCATCGACCGCCGGAACCGCTCGGCGACCGAGTTCTCCTCGTTCTCGTTCACCCAGCCGCGGCGCGCGAGCTTGCCCAACGCGGCGGCGGAGACGTTGCGCTGCACGTTGTCGATCAGGTTGAGCCCGTAGCGCTTGCGGTCCTCGCTCACGTACGCGAGCCCGTGGTCGATCGCGGCGCGCACGGTGCGCGTGTCGATCTCCCGGCCTTCCTTGACCACGCGCCCGGAGATGCCCACGCCGTAGGAACGGCCGAACACGCTCATGGCGAGCTCCGTGCGACCGGCGCCCATCAGGCCGGCGAGACCGACGATCTCCCCGCGCCGCAACGACAGGGTGGCCCTGTCGACGACCACCCGGTCCGGCTGGGCGGGGCTGTGCACCGTCCAGTCCTCGATGCGCAGCACCTCCTCGCCGATGTCCGGCGTGCGCGGCGGGAACCGGTGCTCCAGGTCGCGCCCGACCATGCCCGCGATGATCCGGTCCTCGCTGAGGCCCTTCGCCGGCAACGTCTCGATCGTCTTCCCGTCGCGCAGCACGGTGACCGTGTCGGCGACCCTGGTGACCTCGCCCAGCTTGTGGGAGATGATCACCGAGGTGATGCCCTCGTCCCGCAGGCCGTCGAGCAGGTCGAGCAGGTGCTGCGAGTCGTCGTCGTTGAGCGCGGCGGTCGGCTCGTCCAGGATCAGGAGCTTGACCTCCTTGGACAGCGCCTTGGCGATCTCGACGAGCTGCTGCTTGCCGACACCGAGGTCGTCGACCCTGGTGGTCGGGTTCTCCCGCAGCCCCACCCGGTCGAGCAGCACCTGGGCCTCGTGGTTGGTGCGGTTCCAGTCGATGAGCCCGCGCCGCGCCCTCTCGTTGCCCAGGAACAGGTTCTCGGCGACGGAGAGCTGACCGCACAGCGCCAGCTCCTGGTGGATGATCACGATGCCGCGGCGCTCGCTGTCGCGCACCCCGTCGAACGCGCACGGCTCGCCCTCGAAGAGGATCTCCCCGTCGTACGTGCCGTGCGGGTGCACCCCGGACAGCACCTTCATCAGCGTGGACTTGCCCGCGCCGTTCTCCCCGCAGATCGCGTGGATCTCACCGCGCCGCACGGTCAGCGAGACCTCGTGCAGCGCGGTGACACCCGCGAACCTCTTGGTGATGCCGCGCATCACCAGGACGTCGTCGTTCACCGGGACCTACTTGAGCTGGTCGGCGGTGTAGTAGCCGGACTCGACCAGTTCCTTCTGGTAGTTCGCCTTGTCCACCGGGACCGGCTGGAGCAGGAACGCCGGCACGACCTTGACGCCGTTGTTGTAGTCCGTGGTGTTGTTGACCTCCGGCTTGCCGCCCTTGAGCAGCGAGTCGGCCATCTTCGCGGCCACGTCGGTGAGCTGGCGCAGGTCCTTGAAGATCGTGGAGTACTGCTCGCCCTTGATGATCGACTTCACCGAGGCGACCTGGGCGTCCTGCCCGGTCACGATCGGCAGCGCCTGGCCGCCGGTGCCGTAGCCGTTGCTGCCGAGCGCGGAGATGATGCCGATCGAGATGCCGTCGAAGGGCGACAGCACGCCGTCGACCTTGGCGCTGCCGTAGGTCGAGGTGAGCAGGTCCTCCATGCGCCGCTGCGCGGTGGCCGCGTCCCAGCGCAGGATCGCGACGGTGTTGAAGTCCTTCTGGCCCGACTTCACGACGAGCTTGCCCTGGTCGATCAGCGGCTGGAGGACGGACATCGCGCCGTTGAAGAAGAACGTCGCGTTGTTGTCGTCGGACGACCCGGCGAACAGCTCGATGTTGAACGGCCCCTCGCCCCTGGTCTTCAGCCCGGCCAGCAGCGAGTTCGCCTGCTGCACGCCGACCTTGTAGTTGTCGAACGTCGCGTAGTAGTCGACGTTCGGGGTGTTGAGCAGGAGCCGGTCGTAGGAGATGACCGGGATCTTCGCGTCGGCGGCCTGCTGCAGCTGCGAGCTGAGCGACTTGCCGTCGATCGACGCGATGATCAGCAGCTTGGCCTTCTGGGTGATCTGGTTCTCGATCTGGTTGGCCTGCGTGGGGATGCTGTCCTCGGCGTACTGCAGGTCGACCTTGTACCCCTTGGCCTCCAGCGACTTCTTGAGGCTGTCGCCGTCGCGGACCCACCGCTCCGACGACCGGGTGGGCATCGTGATGCCGACGAGTGCGCCTTCCCCCGAGCCGGTCTGCTGATCGACTGTCTTCTCCGTTGAACCGCAGGCCGCGAGGGAGACGGCGAGTGCGGTGGTGACCGCGATCCGGACAAGCCTCATTGGTTCTCCTCGATGTCACCGACAGGCAACAGTGCTGTAGGCGGCGAGTGTTATCGCTAACAATGGACCAGTCAAGTGACAGGTTGATAACCGCAGGTAGTGGCTGTTAGCGCTCACAGGACGGTTGTCCGGGTATCTCGATTGGTGGTCCACGCCGTCCCTCCGGCACGAAAGCGCGCCCACCACCGCGGTTGCGGTAGCGGGCGCGCTTCGTCCTGCCGGCCCCCTCGGGGGTCAGCCGGTCTTGCAGCCCTTGCCGTTGATCGTGAAGGCCGCCGGGTCGGCTCCACCGCCGGAGGCGTTGAACCCGATGTAGACCGACTTGCCCGGTTCGACCCGGTTGTTCCACGACATGTTCGTCGCGGCCACGTCCTTGCCGGTCTGGGTCCAGTTCGCCGACCAGCCGGCGGTGACCTTCTGGTCGCCGGGGAACGCGAACCCGAGCTTCCACTCCGTCCACGCGGCCGTGCCGGTGTTCTTCAGCGCCACCTGCGCGGACAGGCCGCCCTGCCACTTGTTCGCGGTGTAGGTGACCTCGCAGTCCGAGACGGGGACCGGCGGCTTGCCGGACTTCTCGGCCGCCCAGCCGGACACCCAGGCCAGCGCCGAGTTCCAGTTCACCGCGACCTCGTTGACCGAGTAGGCGCCGATGTCGTCGACCCAGCACTTCTGCTGCGGGCACCCGGTGAGCAGGCGCTGGACGATCGGGTCCTGCAGGCCGCTGTTCGGGCCGCCGGACAGGGAGCCCGGCGGTGCGATCGGCAGGGTCGGGTCGTTCTGCTTGGCCCAGAAGCGGTGGTGCACGTTCTGCACGGCCTGGTCGCCGTAGCCCGCCACGTACGAGGTGCTCAGCGGGTTGCGGCCGAGGAGGTAGTGCAGGGCCTCGAAGACGCCGTCGCGGTACTTGTCCGCTCCGGTGAAGTCGTGGGCCAGCGCGATCACCTGGGCGTTGTTCAGCACTGCGGAGTTCGAGCCCCAGACGTAGCCGTCGACGCTGTTGTCGTACGGCGTCGCGTAGCCCATCTGGGCCATGGCGGCCAGGTGCTGGTCGGCCACGGTGGCGAACGCCGACTTGATCGCCGCGACCTCCGCGGCGGGCAGGCCGGTGGGCACCAGGGCGAGGGTGATGTCGCCCAGGGGCGCCGTGCCGCCCCAGAAGAAGCCGGCCCTGGTCAGGCTGGCCCCCTTGTAGTGCGTGGAGCCGGTCACGTCGGTGCGGTAGGCGGCCTCGCCGGTCGTCGCGTACAGCTCGGCAGCGGCCCAGTAGAACTCGTCGGTCAGGGTGCTGTCGCTGTAGGCGCCGCCGCCGGTGCCGTCGTTCGGGTCCGCGATCTTGTTCGGGTTGGCCTTCGCCGCCGTGTACGCCTTGCGGGCCGCGGTGAGCAGCTTCGCCGAGTACGTGGCGTCGATCGACTTCCAGAGGCGGGACGCCTGCGCCGCCACGGCCGCCAGGTTCAGCGTCGCCGCCGTGCTGGTCGCCGACAGCCTGCGCGGCTGGTCGTCGAGCTCGGGGCGGGTCGGCAGGGCCGTCCAGTTGGCGTCGTGGACCTTGTGGTGCGCCATGCCGTCCGGTGCCTGCATCTTCAGCAGGAAGTCGACCTCCCAGCGGGCCTCGTCGAGCAGGTCGGGCACGCCGTTGGACTTCTCCGGGATGGCGAGCGTGCCGTCGCGGAACGCCGAGGCGTCACCGATGCGGGACGCGCGCTCGTAGGAGTTGAGCAGCTGCCAGACCGAGATGCCGCCGTTGACCACGTACTTGCCGTGGTCGCCCGCGTCGTACCAGCCGCCGCGCACGTCGAGCGTGTAGCCGCAGGCGAGGTCCGCGCGGCACGGCACGTTGTTGTCGCCCTGGTTCGGCGCGACGTTCACGTGACCGGCCGGGCGCGCGTACTGCTCGCCCACGTACTGCGCGTCGATCGGCGTGCCGCTGCGCTGGTGGTAGAAGAACGCCAGCGAGTCGTAGCGCAGCCGCTTCACCGCGTCGGCCGAGATGTCGAACGGGAAGCTGGCGTCCGACCCGACCACCAGCGTGTACCCGGTGCCCGCCGTGTCGTACGACGAGAAGTCGATCTGGTGCACCGAGTCGCCGGACGTCACGTCCGCACCCTTGGGCACGGTCTGGCCGGTGGCCACGGCCGCACCCGCGGAGTTCTTCAGCGTCCACGTCTGCGGCGTGGTCGCGGTGGACACGAGCGTCGCCCGCTTCGGCAGGCCCGGCACGTAGCCGACCTGGTCGACCTGCACCTTCCTGGTCGGGTTGGGGTTGACGCCACCGGGCGGCTTCACGCCGCCGACGAGCGACACGTTGTCGACGCAGACGGTGTTGTCGGCCGCCTGGCCGCCCAGTTGGAAGGCGACCTGGCCGTTGCCCGCGTCCGGGAAGTCCAGGGCGGACGTGAACGTGAAGCTGAACCGCTGCTTCGTCGGCGTCACCGCGAACTCCTGCCGGGCGATGCCCCGGTACGGGCTCACGGCCTCACCGGCCGCCGCGGCCACCGTCTGCGCGGTGGTGGCGTGCGCGTCGAACGACAGGGTGTACGGCTGGTCGGCCTCGAACGGCACACCGTTCTGGCCGACCAGCGCGTCCCAGGGGTTCGTGGTGCCACCGGTGACCGCGGCGCACAGCTCGCCGCCGGTCACCCGGTTCGTCACACCGGCGCTGCTCCACCACGGGTCGGCGGAACCGCTGTCGAACTTCCCGTTGAGCACGCGCTCGTACTCCGCAGCCTCGGCGGTGCCCGCTGCCGGCAGCGCGGTCGCGGTGAGCGCCGTGAGCAGGGCGGCAACGAACAGGCGTGGGGGTTGCGATCTCATCTCGTGAGGTTCTCCGTCCTCGTCGACGGGGCTTCTGGGAGCGCTCCCAGGAGACCGTAGGGTGGTCCCGTCGTCATCGGCAAGCCCCGTTCAGCCCTGACCTGGCGGCGTCACCCGGACGGCCGCTCCTGCTCCACCTGCAGCAACCGGGCTGCGTCAGCCGAACGTCCACTGCTGGTTGGCGCCGCCGTGGCAGGTCCACAGGACGACCCTGGTGCCGTTGGCGGTCGCGGCGCCGTTGACGTCCAGGCAGAGTCCGGAACCACCGGTGATCGTGCCGTTGGCGTTGACCGTCCAGCGCTGGTTCGCACTGCCGTCACAGGTCGCGGTCACCACCGCCGTGCCCGCCGCCGACTGGTTGTTCTGCGGTGCCGCGCAGCGGAGCGTCGATCCGCTGTAGACGGTGAGCTGGCCGGACGCGGTGCGCGTCCACGTCTGGTTCGCCCCCGCGTGGCAGTCCCAGATCTGCACCGCCGCACCGACGGCGGTGCTCGCACCGTTGACGTCGAGGCACCGGCCGGCGGCCAGCGCGCGCACCGGTCCGGTGGAACCGCCGCCACCGCCGGTGCCGTACCCGGCCGCGATGATGTTGGCCTGCACGGCGTTCTCGGTCGTGTCGGAGGGGTATCCGGCCACCATGGCGCCCTCGTAGAACGTGCCGGCGCTGAGGTTCGCGCCGCCGTCGGGCTTGCAGCAGTCACCACCGCTGCCGAGGATGATGGCGCCCTGCTTCTTCATCGGGCTGTAGCCCGGTGGCAGCGAGCCGTCCCACAACGTCGTCATGGTGCCGTTCTGCGCGTTGCCGCCCTTGAGCGCGAACCGCGTGGTGCCGTTGTTCTTGAGCATGGCGGTGACGAACCTGGTGGGGAACGCCCGCTGGTTCGGGTTCCACGACTGGCTGCCGCCGGGGAAGAGGCCCCACTCGAGGTCGGCCTGCACCCACGGACCGGTGCCCTGGCAGCCGCCGAACCAGCACTGCGTGCTGAAGTTGATGGCGTCCATCGCCCCGGCCGCGTCGGCCTTGCGGGTGGTCTCGCTGTTGCCGTAGTCGAAGCAGCAGCCGCCGTTGACGTGCGTGCCGCTGGTGACCATGTACATGCCCTCCGGCGCGCTGCCGGTGGGGACGCCGGTCAGGTGGCCATCGCGCCAGTAGCTGTTGCCGGGGTTGATGTAGAGCGAGTAGGCCTTGTCGCCGCCGACGGTCAGCGCCTCGGACGTCGCGACGGCCGGCCTGCTCTGCGGCGAGCCGGGCACGACGCTGGACCCCTGGTACCACAGGTCGTTGCCGCGGCCGGACTGGTCGTAGACCACCGTGACCACGCACGTGGTGCCCGCGCAGAACGCGTCCTGCGTGGCCGCGTTCGCGTTGCCGCCCGCGGTCAGCACGGCGATGTCGCGCGTCGTGCTGTCCGACGAACGCCGGACCTGGTAGAGGTTTCCGCCGTAGGAGCCGTAAAGCGCTCGCACCGTGCTGTGCGCGGCGATGCAGGGCGTGCCACCGGACGCGTAGATGTCGCACGTCCCGGTGGCCGCTGCCGCCACCGGTGCCGGTGCCGCCGCGGGAGTTGACGCCGCTGAGCCGACCGGGAGGACGGCCAGCGCGAGGGACAGGCCCAGTGCCGCGTGCAGAACGCGCCTCGGGCTGGTTCGGGTCGTTGTCATGAGCCGCTCCACTGCGTTGTGGGGGATCGGAGACCGGCGGGGACCGTCACCGGCCCCAGAGCCGCCAGGTCTGGTTGAGCTGGCTGTTCTGGTTCACGGCCTTGCACGTCCACTGGATGGTCCGGGCGCCCGCCGCGGTCGAGACGCCGTTCACGTCCACGCACTTGCCGCTGGCACGCGCCACGAGCTGGTGGTCGTGCGGGTCGTTGCCGCTGTAGGTGACCCTGCGCACCGTGAACTGCTGGGCGGTCGACCCCGGCGCGCAGGTCTGCTGCACGACCGGGGCACCGTCCGCGGCCGAGGAGACGTCCAGGCACTTGCCCGACTGCTGGTTGGCGACGGTGAAGGTGTCGGCCACGCCCGCGACCGGCGTGAAGTTCCACAGCTGCTGGTCACCGCCCTCGCAGGGGAACTGCTGCTGCTGGTTGCCGTCGGCGGTGCTCAGGTTCGTGTTGTCCAGGCACTGCTGGGAGTGCTGCGCCGCGGCCACGGTCTGGAACCCGGCCGAGCCGGGCGGCAGCAGCGTGATCGTGGACGTCTCGTTGACGTCGTTGTGCGGCACGGTGACCGTGACGGCGTTGCCGGACAACGACACCACGGAGTTCTGCACGGTGACCGGACCTTGCACTGCACCGCCGTTGTTGTGCGGGATGCGCTGCACGAGAACGCGGACCTGGTTGTTCTGCACGATCCCGGTCGTGGTGTCCAGGCGCTGCAACGTGACCGCGACGTTGCCGGTCGTGCTGCCGCCGCCGATGAGGACCTTCGCGACACCGTTGGCCTTGGTGGCGAACGAGTCGTAGGACTGGCTCGGCGTGGTGGCGGTGCTCTGGCCGGTCTGCCCGGCGTAGAACCGGTAGACCCACCACTCGCCCTTGGGCTGGTGCTGCCCGGCCGCGTTGCGCACCAGCAGGTTGCCGAGGTCGTTGTGCAGGTTGCCCGCACTGGCCCAGTTGGCGCGCAGCCCGTCGACACCGGCGCGTTCCAGCCGCGCGATGTACCACGCCCCGTCGCCGGGGTTCTGCTCGTTCGACGCGCCGTACTCGTTGATCTGGTACGGCCGCGGGTGCGGGATGCCCCGCGCGTCGAGCGTCGCGTTCGCCGTGGCGACGTTGGCGACCGGGTCGCCGGGCAGCGCGTGCCAGCTGAAGACGTCGGGCACGACGTTGTTGGCGCGCACGAAGTCCAGGTACTGCACCCACCAGCCGCCGGTGGACGGCACGCCCGCGTGGCTCGGCCCGACGATCAGGTGCGCGGGGAACGCCGCCCGGACGCGCTGGTACGTGCGGCGCCACAGCTCGAAGTACTGCGCCTGCGACCGGTTCCAGAACGTCGTGATGTTGGCTTCGTTCCACAGGTCCCACTGCACCGGCACGCCGGTCGCCCGGACGTCGTCGATCACGCGGGTGAGGAAGTTGTCGTAGTCGGTCCAGTTGCCGTTGTCGCCGGGGAAGCGCGAGATCGGGTAGCCGTCCGCGCCCCACAGGTCGTGGGGCAGCAGCACGAACTCACCGCCCAGTGCGCGCGTCCGCAACAACTGCGCCCTGGTCGCGTTCCAGCGGCGCTCGTACTTGCCCGAAACCCAGCCGCCGGGGCTGTCGAGCTGCGCGCCGCCCGCGCGCATGTACCGGAACTTGACGTCGCGGAAGAAGTGGTCGGCGGGCCCCGCGGCGTTCTCCGTCATGCCGTAGATCCAGCCGGAGGCGCGCTGGGCGGGGGTGCCGGTGGTCGTGGCGAAGTCGACGCTGATGGCCTCGTTCGCAGCCTGGGCAGGGGTGGTGAACGCGAAGGCTGACACGAGTACCGCCAAGAGGGCTGTGCGGGTTCGTCGGTGAACCATGGGTGGGCTCCGTAACGGGTCAGGGGCGACGGAGACTCGAACCGGTTCGATCGAGGAGTGAAAGTACGCGCACAGCGGAGTTCCGGGCAAGAGGCTCGTGGGTCGAACCGGTTCGGATGCAGCGCGGCGAGCCGCGCCGTTCGTCTCGCGCAGAGGAGCCCTGGCCGGACCGCCCGTTCCGCGCGCCGACGGCAGGTCGAGGCTCAGCCGCTGCGGCGCGCCCCGGTGCTCGACCGCAGCGTGATCGACGGCGCCAGCAGCGCGTGCCGCGGCGTGGCCGCCGGGTCGGCGATCTGCTCCAGCAGCAGGTCGACCGCGAGCCGTGCCATCTGCCCCGCGGGCACGTCGGCGGCGGTCAGCGGCGGGTGGAAGTCCTCGGCGAGCCGGTCGGCGATCACGCCGGTGAGCGAGAAGTCGCGGGGCACGTCGAGGCGGGCCGCGTGCAACGCGCGCTGCACGCCGGGCAGTGCGGCCTCGTTGATCGTCACGGCCGCCGTCACCTCCGGCCAGTCCGCCCGGATCTGCTCGAAGCACGCCACGCCGGCGGCCGGGTCGTCGGAGCAGCACACGTCGTGGGCGATCAGGCCGCACTCCGCGGCGGTCCGCAGGAACGCGGCCGTCGCGCGCACCGCCGGGCCGTAGCCGGACGCGACCAGCTCGGCGGAGCGGTTGACCAGCACGATGTCGCGGTGCCCGAGGTCGGCGAGGTGCCGCACGCAGCGGCTGATCAGGCCGCCGTAGTCGACGTCGACCCACCAGGAGGCGGCCGGGTCCGCGACGTGGCCGATCGTCACGAACGGCAGGCCGGTGCTGGTCAGGCGCTCGACGCGCGGGTCGTGCAGCAGGATCTCCATCAAGATCACCCCGTCGACCCTGCGGCCGGTCACCACGCGGTCGAACGAGCGGTCGTGGTCGCCGCCGCTGGGGGAGAGCAGCACGTCGTGGTCGTGCGCGGCGGCCGCCTCGACGACGCTCGCGACGAAGCTCAGCTGCACGTCGGTCAGCCGGGTGCTCGCGGGCGGGATCACCAGGCCGAGCGTCCTGGTGCGGCCTTCGGCGAGGGCGCGAGCGCTGGCGTTGGGCCGGAAGCCGAGCTCGGCGATGACGTCGTTGATCCGCCGGACGGTCGCCGCGGACACCGGCCGCTTGCCGCTCAGCGCGTACGACACGGTGCTGCGGGAGACCCCGGCCCGCCGGGCGATCTCGCCGATGTTCATGCCGCTTCCCCTCGTCGAAGGAACCGATTCGACAGTCGACACTGTAGGCCACCGCCTCTTGCACGCGGTCAGCCGAGACGGCTACGTTGGCGCGGCTGCTCGAAAATCGAACCGGTTCGATGATTGCCGGCGACGGGGCCGGCAGGGAGGACCACCTCATGCGACGCGCAGCCCTGACCCTCCTCGCGGCCGGCCTGGCCGTGACCGCGTGCACCTCGGCGCCGAGCGCGGGCGCGCCGGACGTGTTCTCCGTCTGGGACCCCTACCCGCAGTTCACCGCCGGCTCCGAGTGGGCGCGCACCGTCGACCGGTGCGGTTCCGAGGCCGGCGTCGAGGTGCGGCGGCAGTCCTTCGACACCACCGACCTGACCGGCAAGGTGCTGCTCGCCGCACAGCAGCGCACGGCGCCGCACGTCCTGGTCGTCGACAACCCCGTGGTGTCGACGCTCGCCGAGGGCGGCGTGCTGCGGCCCAACTCCGAGGTCGGCCTCGACGCGTCCGCGGCGGCGCCCAACCTCTTGTCGGCCGGTGCGCTCGACGGGCAGACCTACGGCGTTCCCATCGGTGCCAACACTTTGGCGCTCTACTACAACAGGTCCGTGCTCGCCGCCGCCGGTGTCGACCCCGCGGCGATCACGGACTGGGCGGCCCTCACCACCGCGCTGGCCAAGGTGAAGGCGGCGGGCAAGAAGGGCATCACGTTCTCCGCGATCGGCACCGAGGAGGGCACCTTCCAGTTCCTGCCGTGGTTCTGGGGTTCGGGCGCCGCGCTCACCGACCTCGGCTCCACCCAGGCCGTCAGCGCGCTGACGCTGTGGAAGTCGTGGCTGGACCAGGGTTTCGCGCCCAACTCGGTCATCGGCAACACCCAGACCACCAGCTGGCAGGAGTTCGCCACCGGCGAGTACGCCTTCGCCGAGAACGGCACCTGGCAGCTGCAGAACGCGAAGAAGACCGGCTTCGAGTACGGCGTCATCGCGATCCCGGGTCGCACCGGCGGCACCGCGCCCGCGCCGACGGGAGGCGAGTTCGTGACCGTGCCCGTGCAGGACGACAAGGCCACCGAGACCAAGGCCGGGCAGATCGCCGCCTGCCTCACGAGCCCGGAACGCGTGCTCGCCGCCGACACCGCCCTGACCTACGTCTCCGCCGTGCGGTCGGTGCAGGAGCAGCAGGTGGCCGCCCTGCCCGAGCTGGCGGTGTGGGTGGCCGCGGTGAACGCCGCCAAGGGGCGCACCGGCGACAACCTCGGCACCCGCTACCCGCGCATCTCGCAACCGCTGTGGGGTGCGGTGCAGGCCGCGCTCACCGGCGCCAAGACACCGGAGGCCGCGTTGAAGGACGCCCAGGCCACCGCGGCCGCCGCGAAGTAGCCGTGCGCGCACGGCTCGCAGCCTGGGCGTTCGCGGCCCCGCTCAGCGCGTACCTGCTGATCTCCTACGCGTACCCCCTGTACACCACGGTGGAGCTGAGCCTGCGCGGCTACACCGTGCGGACGTTCGTCCGCGGTGGCGCGCCGTTCGTCGGGCTCGACAACTACGTGGCGGTGTTCGCCGACCCGGCGTTCCGCACGGCGGTGCTGAACACGGTGCTGTTCACGGTCGTGTCGCTGGGCTTCCAGTACACGATCGGCCTGGCGCTGGCGGTGTTCTTCGCCCGCGACTTCCCGCTGTCGGCGACGTTGCGCGCGTTGTTCCTCGTGCCGTGGCTGCTGCCGCTGATCGTGTCGGCGTCGACCTGGGCGTGGCTGCTCAACAGCGAGTCGGGTCTGGTCAACGCGGCACTGGCGGCGGTCGGCCTCGACCCGGTGAACTGGCTGACCTCCCCGTCGTGGTCGCTGGTGTCGGTGACCATCGCCAACATCTGGATCGGCGTGCCGTTCAACCTCGTGGTGCTCTACAGCGGCCTGCGCACGATCCCGCCCGAGGTGCACGAAGCGTCCGCTTTGGACGGTGCGGGCGGCTGGCAGACGTTCCGGCACGTCACGTTCCCCATGCTGCGGCCGGTCTCCGCGATCACGCTGCTGCTCGGGCTGGTCTACACGCTCAAGGTGTTCGACCTGATCTGGGTCATGACCAGGGGCGGGCCGAGCGGCTCGTCGACGACGCTCGCGACCTGGTCCTACGAGCTCGGCTTCGGTGGCGCGCTGCCGCGGTTCGGTCCCAGCGCCGCCGTGGGGACCGTGCTGATCCTCGTCTCGCTGGTGGCCGGGCTCTGCTACGCGCGAGTGCAGGAGCGCAGATGAGGGCCCGGTCGTGGCGCACGTGGGCCGGCCTGGGGCTGACCGCGGTGATGCTGTTCCCGGTCTACTGGATGGTCGCGGTCTCCCTGACCCCGGCGGGGGAGATGCGGAAGTCGCCGCCGAACCTGTTCCCGGCCTCACCCACGCTGGAGGGCTACCGGCTGGTGCTGCACGAACAGCTGCCGTACTTCGGCACCAGCCTGCTGGTCGCGCTGGGCACCGTCGTGCTCACCCTGCTGCTGGCCGCGCCGGCCGCGTACGCGCTGGCGAAGCTGTGGCCGGCCGGGCGGCGCGTGCTCGGGTTCGTGCTGCTGGTCGCGCAGATGGTCCCCGGGATCATCATGGCGCTCGGCTTCTATGGGCTCTACGTGCGGCTGGGCATCACGAACACGGTGTGGGGCCTCGTCTTCGCCGACTCGACGGTGGCGGTGCCGTTCGCGGTGCTGGTCCTGACGTCGTTCATCGCGGCGGTGCCGGACGAGCTGCTGCAGGCCGCCCGCATCGACGGCGCGGGACCGTGGCGCACGTTCGTCTCGGTGGTGCTGCCCGCGAGCCGCAACGGCCTGGTGACCGCGGCGCTGTTCGCGTTCCTGTGGGCGTGGTCGGACTTCGTGTTCGCCGCGACCCTCGACTCCGGTGGCGCCTGGCAGCCGTTGACGCTCGGCATCTACCGCTACATCGGCAACAACAACCAGGAGTGGAACGCGATCATGGCCACCGCCGTGGTCGCGTCGGTGCCGGCCGCCGTGCTGCTCGTGCTGGCCCAGCGCTACGTGGCCGCCGGGGTCACCTCCGGCGCCGTGAAGGACTGAGTTCGAAGGACCGAGAGGAACGCCGTGGCAACCGAGTTCTCCGTGCGCGAGATCCCCTTCAGCCGGTCCGGCGCCTGGTTCGGCCTCTCCCCGGTGGTGGGACTGGCCACCTACGCCGACGACGTGCACCTCGTCTCGCACCGCAACGGCATGCACCCGTTGCTGCGCCTGGTTCCCGTGCCGACGCCGGCCGAGGTGGCCGCCGATCCCGCGACCCTCACCTGGAGCACCGGGCAGGGCCGGGTCACCGCGGTGTTCTCGGCACCGGACGTCCTGCGGATCTCGGGCACCGGCACCGGACTGGAGCTCAGCGCCGCCGAACCGGCGCTGACCCCGTTCACCGGCACGTACTTCTTCGCCGACCCGGCCGGTGGACTGGTCTTCACCTCCTACGAGACCGGCCACCGGCTGCGCCTGACCGTCCTGTCCGGACGGTGGGACCAGGCGGGCGACCAGGCGCTCGGCTCGGCGCGGCGGGCGGTGGTGCTGAGCGCGGAGGAACCGTGGGAGCTGCTGGTCGAGGAGATCGGCACGGCCCGCGCGCCGTTCTCACCCGCCACGACCTTCGCCGAGGACGTGACGGCCGTGCACGAGGAGTTCACCCGGTTCGCCGACGCCGTGGCACCGTGGCGCGACGACCACGTCCCGGCCGCCGAGCTGGCCGCCTACGTGCTCTGGTCGGCCACCGTGCGCCCGGCCGGGTTCGTGCGTCGCCCGGCCGTGCTGATGTCGAAGCACTGGATGGACAAGGTGTGGAGCTGGGACCACTGCTTCACCGCGCTGGCGCTGGCCGGTGGCGCGCCGGAGCTCGCGTGGCAGCAGTTCCAGGTGGTGTTCGACCACCAGGACGCCGAGGGCGCGCTGCCCGACTCCGTCACGCACTCCGAGGTGCTGCGCAACTTCGTCAAGCCGCCGATCCACGGCTGGGCGCTCTCCCTGCTGCGCCACCGCCTCCCCGGCGGGCTGCCGGACGTGGGAACCGCCTACCGCCAGCTGTCCGCGTGGACCTCGTTCTGGCTCGACCACCGCCGCGCACCCGGCAGCCGCCTGCCGCACTACGAGCACGGCAACGACAGCGGCTGGGACAACTCGACGGTGTTCCGCGAGGAACGCCTGGTCCGCTCACCCGACCTGGCCGCGTTCCTGGTGCTGCAGTGCCGGGAGCTCGCCGTCCTCGCCGCCGAGACCGGCGAGAACTCCGCCCGTTGGTCCGAGCAGGCCGACGAGCTGCTGACGGCCCTGCTCGACGAGCTGTGGCACGGCGACCACTTCGTGAGCCAGGGCGTCGCGAGCGGCACGAAACGGCGCAGCGCGAGCCTGCTCGACCTGATGCCCGTCGTGCTGGGCGAACACCTGCCGCGCGAGGTGTTCGAGCACCTCTGCGCCGGGGTGGCCGCGCACCTCACGTCCGTCGGGCCGGCCACCGAACGGCCGGACTCGCCCTGGTACGAACCCGACGGCTACTGGCGCGGACCGGTGTGGGCGCCCGCCACCGTGCTCGTCGAGGACGGCCTGCGCCGCGGCGGCGCGGTGGAGCTGGCCGACCTGGTGAGCGCCCGGTTCCTGGCCACGTGCGAGAAGTCGGGGTTCGCCGAGAACTTCGACGCGTTGACGGGGGAGGGGCTGCGCGACCGCGCCTACACCTGGACCGCGGCCGCCTACCTGCTGCTCGCGGAGGCGGCGGACCGGCCCTGATGGCGGTGAGGGCGGATGACGACGTGAAGACTCTCGCCCTCTTCGAGATGACGACGTCGCAGATGGGGAAGAGCGCGTCACGAGGCGTCAGAGCAATCGAGTCATCGCACTCAGCCGCCAACGCGGTGCAGGTCATCTCGTCGGCTTCACGCCGCCACGACTGCAGGGCCCGGCTCACCGCGCGGCGGTCGAGGTTCGCCTGGTAGTGGGGAAAGGCGCACATCGTCTCGGAAACCTGCGTTCTGCGTGGACAACACTGACGGCAGCTGCGGCAACGGGCTCATGCGAGGCGACGCAATCCGGCGAGCACACGCGTGAGCAGCGCGGGGTTGCGCTGGACGAAGAACCGTTCGTCCGGAGGAACAACCGAGCCGGGCGTCCGCTGCGCCAGGTCCGGCCGTGCGTGGCTGGTGGGCCTGCCTGGCGGAGGGGCATCGGCGATGCCCGGCCGGTACACGCGGACCTGGCGCTTCAGCAGCTCGCCCACACCGATCGCCCCGCCCTGATGCCCGTGGTGAGCGCTCATCAGGTGAGCTCCTCGAACGGCACGACGGTGCAGTCCCGAAACTCGCGAATCAAGGCAGACGCCACCACCCAGCGGACGTCCGGGTCGTCGTAAGCCAGGTTCACCTCTTCGACGGCCGCGGGGCCGAACGTGCCCCTCCGGTACAGCGCCCCGTGGACCCCCGCCACCGCGAACTGCCGGACGCGGACAGCCACGGCTCCCCGCCTGAGCGCCGGGCACAACCGCAGGGACACCGCGACGCACCGCACGCAAACAGGCGGCTCTGTGCACGCCATCCCGTCCGGCCAACCCGGCCAGTCGTCCTCGTGGTCGCGGAGCAACCACAAGACGCCGTCGTCGTTCCGGTCGGCCGGCTCTGCGCAGACCTGGCACAGCAGCTTGCGCATGGCACGACGCTGCCTGAGCGGGTGCACCTTGCCGAACTCCGGCTTGCCCACGCCGAGTCGCACGCCGGGCCGCTGCCACAGCACACCACGCGCGTCCCGATCGCCGAAGGTCTCGTTGGCGTAGCCGACACCGAACCCGGGACGCTCAACGACCTTGGAGGGAACCTCCAGCTCAGCACTCCAACTGGTGATGTACGGCGCGGTCGTCCGGCTCACCGCTCGTCCTCTCTGATCCCGATCTCGTCCGGCGTGTTCACACGGATGTGGCCGTGAACCGTTCGAGCCGGGCCGGGTACTGGCTCGTTCGTCGCTGTGGACGCGGGCATCACTCAACTGCTCCCAGAAGTCGCCGTCGTGGGGTACCCGGCGTCAAGGCTTCGCGCAGCGGGCGGAGGCATCACCGCTGCCGGTGTCCCTGACGCCGGGCACCGTCCACTGTGGCTGCTTTCCGCCTTCCGCAGAAGTGACGGAGGTTCAGAGCGAACCCGAACGAGCGAAGGGACTGGGACGGCGCGTCCTAGTCCCTTGAAATCTGCGGTGCCGCTGTCACAGCGCGCCCGCCTCGCGAGGCCCTACAGCTCGATGTTCAACCGATCAGCCAGGCGCAGAAGCGGTGTTTGCCTGCGTCGTGCGCGTTCAGCCAGTTCGTGGACCGTCTGCCGGCTGAGGGTGTGGTACCGCATCCACTCCGGCGCAACACGTTCTGCGGCGAGGAGCTGCGCGGTGGCGGCCTCGTCCTGGTCGAGCTCGCTGTGGGCGATGGCGACGTCGAGGAGGTGGCGGGCGCGGAACGTGGGCGACACCCAGCCGTTGACGGGCACCGACTTGGCCAGCTCCAGCGCGTACTCGAAACGTTCGCTCTCCACTGCCGCGTTCACGGCAGCGATGCTCGCGTTGGTCGGCCCGAACGGCGTGGCGTAGATGTTGTGGTCGGTACCCACCCGCGCCGCTGCGGCACGGGCCAGGCTCATGTGCTCTTCCGAACGCTCCACCTGCTTGTTCCGCACCGCGGCGCTTCCCGCTCGGAGCATCAGGATTCCCCACACCGCCAGCTGTTCCGCCGAACCGCGGACGAAGTCGGGTCCGAGCTGTTCGGCCTTGCGCAGCGCCGCGGTTTCCGCGTCCGCAAGGCGCCCCTGCTTGAAGAACACCCACGACAGCGCGGAGACGTTCATCGCCTGCAACAGCTCGTCACCGGACTGCTCCGCGGCTTCCTGCGCCCGGATCAGCCCGATGTAACCGATGTCCGGCTTGCCGAGCGCTGTCAGCATGGTCGAAGCGATCTGGATGACCTCGGACAGCAGACCGTAGGCGGCCACCCGGTCGTCACCCTCCAGTTCGCGTATGGCCGCGCGTGCCTCGGCCACGAGGCCTGGCAGCATCACACCGAGCTGGGCGAACGAACCGTGTTGCCGGATGGACTCGGCATGCGCCAGGGCCATGCGCAGCCCGGCCACGGTGGGCGGTTCGTCGTTGAAGACCTCTTGGTCCGCCAGCCCGGGGAAGTAGGACAACGAGGTCAGCTCATCCCGGATCGCCAGGATGCCGACCGCCTCTTCGTCCACCATCGGTTCGATGGTCGACTTCTGCCCGAGGAGCTGCGGCACGTCGACATCGAGAGCGCGGGCGATGCGGGTCAACGAACTCATGCTCGCGGTGTGCCGGATCTCCTGCTCCAGCTTGCGCACCAGGTCGACGCTGACCTCTGCCTTCTCCGCGAGCTGTTCCTGGGTGAGTTGCCGGCGCTTGCGGGCGCGCTTGATGCGCAGGCCAAGGCTTTGGTCGCTCGTCATGGAGCTGTCCACCTCCTGCCACCGGGTGAGGCCGAGAGCCGTCACCAGGATACGCAGGGTCTGACCTCGGCAAATGGGTGATGGTGACCAGGACGTGGCGTCCTGGTCGCGATGCACCCGAACGAGCACGGCTCATCTCGGGTCGTTCTCGACATCACTCATTCGATCTGTGGGGAACGAGGACCAACGCGGAGCGCCGTGCCGTCGGTCAGCAGCCCACGCGGCGCGACCCCAGCGCGATGTCGTCGACCCACAGGTCGTAGGCGCCGTCGTTGGGCTGGTAGAGCTGCCACCCGATCTTCACCGTGTCGAACGCCGGGAACACGAAGTCCACCGGGTTGCCGCCGTGCGAGCGGGTCGAGACGGTCAGGTCGGGTTGCGGCTTGCCGTCGAACCACAGCTCGACGCGGTTGTCGGAGGCGTCCATCCGCCACTCGACGCACTGCCACACGTCCTCGCGCGAGGGCGCGGACTCCCGCCAGTTCGTCCAGTCACCGGTCGGGCCGCCGTCGGCACCGACGCCCCACAGCGCGCGGCCGGACGTGGGCACGTACTGGCCGCCCAGCGGTCGCACGACCTCCGCGCTGCCCTGGCCGGTGGCCTCGACGAGGGTGTAGTGCGCCCAGTCGGGCTTCTTCGGGAAGGCGTCCACCTTCAGCCGCATCCGGCCGTAGAAGCTGTTGCCCGGTGCGGAGAAGTCGTCGACCCGCAGGAACGCGCGGCCGTTGGCCTCGGTGTGCACGTGCAGCACCCGCTGGCCGCGGGCCGCCTTCTCCACGGTCAGCGTGCCGTGCCGGGTGTCGACGCCCCACCGCAGGCTGGTCGCGCCGCCCAGCGGCACGGACTGGAAGTCCTCGCAGAACAGCAGGTCCGCGCGGGCGCACGAGCGGGTGTGCGCGGTCGCGGACGGCAGGCCCGCCAGCAGGAGGGGGAGGACCAGGACCACGGACATCGCTTTCCGCAAAGGCATGCCCGGCAATCTACGAGATCGGCCGCAAACGGTGCCAGCAAAGGACTTCCGGCCCGCGATCTTCGAGTCGAATTCGACGGGGGCGGCCGGGCGAGCCATACGCGGACGTGACCGGCAGATTCGTGAATGCGGGCGGTTTGCCCGGTTCAGCGCTGCCGCCGGGGGTGTCCGGCCCGCTACCGTGCGGCACGTGGGCGGACGTGGCGAGGTCCGGATCCTCGGGCCGGTGGAGGTGTGCGGCCCGCTCGGCCGGGCCGAGCTGAACGGCGTCCGCCAGCGCAGCGTCGTGGCGGTGCTCGCCCTCCGCGCCGGCACACCGGTTTCCGTCGACCGCCTGGTGGACGTGCTGTGGGGGGACGATCCGCCGCGCACGGCCGTGCGGTCGTTGCACAGCCACGTCGCACGGGTGCGGCAGGCGCTCGCGGACTGCGGGATGCCCGGCGCGCTCGTCACCGGTCCCGGCGGCTACCGGCTGGACGCCTCCGTGGACGCCGACCGGTTCGAGCGGACCAGGGACCTGGCGCTGTGGCGGGGCGAACCGCTGGGCGGCACCGAGCTGTTCGGGTGGGGCCGCGCGGAGATCGGCCGGTTGCGCGAGCAGCGGCTCACCGCCCTGGAGGCGCACTGGGCGCAGCGGCTCGACCGCCAGGACGCGATCAGCGAGCTGGAACGGCTGGTGGTGAGCCACCCGACCAGGGAACGGCTCGTCGGCCTGCTGATGCGGGCGCTGCACCTGGACGGGAGGCACGCGGACGCGCTCGAAGCGTTCCAGCGCCTCAGATCCCGGCTCGCCGACGAGCTCGGCGCCGACCCCGGTCCCGAGCTGAGCGCCCTGCACACCGCCGTTCTGCGGCGCGACCCCTCCCTGCACAGCGCGAAACCCGTCACGCGCACCGCGAGACCGGCCCAGCTGCCCGCCCGTGCCGGGCACTTCACCGGCCGGGCCGCCGAGCTCGCCGCACTGGCCGGTCTGCCGCCGATCGTCGTGGTCTCCGGTGTCGCCGGCGTCGGCAAGACCACCTTCGCGGTCGAGTGGGCGCACCGGGTCGCCGACCGGTTCCCCGACGGGCAGGTGTTCCTGGACCTGCAACGGCTCACGCCCGCCCAGGCGCTGGCCGAGGTGCTGCACGCGCTCGGTGTCCCCGCTGACCGGACACCCGCCGACCCGGCCGCGCTGTACCGGACGCTCACCCACGGCAAACGGCTGCTGATCGTGCTCGACGACGTCCGCCGCGCGCGGGACGTGCTGCCGCTCGTGCCCGGCGACCAGGGCAACCTGCTGCTGGTCACGAGCCGCGACACGCTCTCCGCGCTCGGCACGCACCACGCCGTGCACACGGTGCGCCTCGGCCTGCTGAGCGAACCGGAGGCGCACGACCTGCTCGCCGACATCCTCGGCGCGCAGCGGGTGCACGCGGAGTCCGACGCGACCTCGGCCCTCGCCGTCCACTGCGGACGGTTGCCGCTCGCGCTGCGGATCGCGGCGGCGCGGCTCGCGGTGCGACCCGGCAGGCGGATCGCCGACCTGGTGCGGGAGCTGACCCGCAACGACCCGCTCGACGTGCTGGCGGTCGAGGGCGACGACCGCACCGTCCGCACGGTGTTCGCGAGCGCGCACCGCACGCTCAGCCCGCAGGCGGCCCGCCTGTTCCGCGTGCTCGGCGAGCACCCGGGGGCCAGCTTCCCCGCCGACCTCGCCGACGCGCTGGGACCGGGGCTCGACGAGCTGGTCGCGTCGCACCTCGTCAGCGAGGTCGGCGCCGGCCGGTACGCGCTGCACGACCTGGTCCGGCTGTTCGCCCGGCAGAGCGGTGACCTCGGCGACGGGCTGGAACGCCTGCTCGACCGGTACCTGACGATCGCGCACGCGGCCAACGCGGTGCTCAACCCGCGCCACGACCTCGTGACCCGCCCGCCGTGCGACGACCTGCCGTTCGCGGCCGACCGCGTCGAGGTGCTGGCCCACCTCGACGCCGAGCGCGACAACCTGCTGCACGTCATCCGGCTGGCCGCGAACGCCGGTCTGCGGCGGGAGACCTGGCAGCTGGCGTACCTGCTGACGAGCTACTTCGAGGCGCGCGGCAACTGGGCGGCGCGCGTGGAGCAGTGCGAGCACGCCGTCGCGGCCGCCCGCGCGCTCGGTGACCGGCGGGCGGAGGCGGAGATGTTGCGCGGCCTGGGGATCGCGTTGCAGATGACCTCGCGCATCGCGGAGGCCATGGTGGTGCAGCGGCAGGCGCTCGCGCTCGTCCAGGAGGCCGGTGACCTGCGCGGGGAGGCCCGGCTGCACAACAACATCGGCAACGCGCACTCCGAGCTGCGCGAGTTCGACCGGGCGCTGGAGTCTTACGAGGCCGCCATGCGGGTGCACGGCGCGGCGGGTGACGCGGTGGGCGTGGCGCTGGCGCGGCGCAACCTCGGCTACACCTGCGTGCGGATGGGCCGGGCGGACCGCGCGGTCGGGCCGTTGTTCGCGGCGCTGGAGACCTTCCGCGCGGAGGGGAACTCCCGGCTGGAGGCGGCGACCCTGATGTCGCTGGGCAACGCCTTCCACCAGCTCGCCGACCGGGCACCGGCGCTGCGCTACTTCGGGGACGCGCTGCGGATCAGCCGCGAGGTCACCGACCACCGCTTCGAGGCCGACGCGCTCACCCACCTCGGCGTCACGCAGCTCGCACTCGGCGATCCGGCGGTGGCGAGGGAGCACCTGACCGGTGCGTTGTCGATCTGCCGGGCACTGGGCGACCGCCACCGCGAGGCCTACGCGCTGCACCAGCTCGGCGAGACCGCGCTCGCCCTGGGCGACCTCGCCGCCGCCCGCGACCACCTCGTGGCCGCGCTGACCGCCCGCGCCCAGGCGCCGGACGCCTTCGAGGAGGCCTCGGTCCACCGCTCGTGCGCCGACCTGGAGGGCCGGTGCGGGCGGTGGACCGAGGCCCTGCGCCACTGGGCTCAGGCGCTCAGGCTGTTCACCTCGTGCCGCCGATCGTGAACACCGCGACCGCCTTGCCGACCTGACCCGGTCTCACCGCGGTGATCTGCAGGGTGAACTGCTTCTGCTGGGCACCGACCCGCAACACCGTGTAGGGCACCTGGGCGTAGCTCTGGCCGGCCTTGATCGTGACCGTTCCGCCCTGCGCGGACCGGTAGTCCTCGCCCTGCTTCGCGGTGCCGTCCACGAACCGGTACGACACCTCGACGTTCTCCTGCGTGGCGCCGTAGCGCAGTGCCAGCGTCGCCGCGTACGGACCCGTCTTCTCGTGCACCGGCCCGTCCTGCGCGTCCACCACCACCGGGCAGTCGGGCGGGTTGCAGTCCGGTGCTCCGTGTGCGGGCACGACTCCCAGCAACAGGAGCAACAACACCATGATCGTCTTCATTGACCACCCCTTCGGCGGGTCCGTCTCCGTTCAACGGAGTCGGACCCGCCGGGGCTGATACTCACTCCTTGTCGTTGATCCGGTACTGCGCACCACCGAGGTCGAGGCCCTGCGCGTCGATCTGGTGCACCTCCAGCACCGCCGGTGCGGCCTCCACGTCGGTCGCGAAGGTCACGCCGATCTGAATCCGCTCCTCCGCCTTGAGCGTGAGCCCTTCGAAGCGGGCGAGCTTCGGCTCGACGACCTGGAACTGCGTCTCACCGACCTGCCGCACACCGGTGCCCCGCTGACCGGTCGCCTTCCACCTGGCGGCGAGGTCAGGGCCGAGGTCGACCGTCACCGTGCCGGTGAACTGCCGCTCCGGCTGCTCCAGCACCAGCGCCTGCCTGGTGTCGAACGCCTCCGGGTTGCCGATCGTGTACGGCCGGGTGATCGGCCGGCCGGGGAGGACCCGCACCGAGTCGACGTTGCGCCACGCGATGTTGTTGTTGCGCTGGGCGTTGAGCTGCGTGTTGGACCCCTCGGCGAACGTCATCGGGTCGGCGCTGGACACCCAGCGGGCGAGCAGGCAGAAGTGCGCGGGACCGGGCACGTTCCAGCCGGGCCAGGTGATCATCACGGTCGAGCCGCTGACCGGCACGCTCGCGCCCACGCCGCCGATGTAGGTCCAGCCGCCCGGCCACGCCGTGCCGCCGCCGAGGTTGCTGCGGTACAGGTGCAGGGCGCCGTCCACGTTGCCGAGGCCGTTCGGCTTGCGGCGCAGGTTGACGAACACGTAGTTGGTCGCGCCCACGATCGGCTGCTGCGAGGTCGCGCACGGCGTCGGCGTGTAGCAGACCCGGATGTCGGGGCTGTGGTAGATGCTGCCGCTGCTGGGTTCGTTGCCGATGTCGCTGCCGTTGTCGCGGATGTAGACGTCGCGGTAGGCCGGTGTGGCGTTCGCCGTCGGCACGACGGCGAGCCCCACGATCGAGAGAAGTGCGACCACCATCGCGGCCAGCTTGGTTCTCACCATGTCCTCCTCGGTTGTGCTCTGCTACCGAAGGAGTACCGGCGCGCTGTTGTGGAGCGGTTGTCGTGCTGTTGTCAGCCGGCCGGCGCTGCCTGTCCGCCGGGGCCGGAGAGGTGCCACACCTCCCGCATCGGCACCCACCAGTGCCCGGAGTCCGGCTCCGCCAGCGACTCCTGGCACGGGTCGGTGAACGTCCACCACCGTTGCGTCTCCGGGTCCGCCGCGATGCGGGCCTGGTCGGCGTCGTGGTCGTCGCCGACGTACTCGTAGTAGCCGAACAGCAGGTCGCCGTGCAGGAAGATCGTGAAGTTGCGCATGTTCGCGTCGAGCAGCGTCTGCTCGACCGCGGGCCAGACGGCCGAGTGCAGCTCCAGGTACTCCTCGCGCTTCTCCGGGCGCAGCCGGATCAGCATGCCGAAGCGCTGTGGTTCCATGCGGGGGAGCTCTCCTTCGCGGGCGGCGGGGTCTTCGTTCTACGCGTTGAGCACGGGACTTTCCACGTCCTGCCCGACCTCCACCGCGTGCAGGCGGTGCCCGGCGCGTTCGGGCCGGATGTGCGGGCCACCGGACAGGGCAGCGGGCAGCAGGTCACCGGCCGCGGCGATCCTCTCCTCGTCGACGCGCAGCCCGAGGCCGGGGGTCTCGCTCAGGACGTACGCCCCGTCCGCCACGGTCAGGTCGATCTCCACGCCCACCGGCGGGCGGAGGTCCTGCAGTTCGCTCACCAGGTGGTTGGGCACGGACGCGGCGGCGTGCAGCAGCCCCACCGGGCTCGTGCCGATCGGGCTCACCGGCAGGTCGTGGGCGTGGGCCAGCGCGGCGACCCGCAGGAAGTGCGTGATCCCCCAGACGGCGGCGGTCTGCACGACGTCGACGGCACCGGCGGCGATCAGCGGGCGGTGCTGTTCGAGTCCGGTGAGGTTCTCGCCGGTGGCGACCGACGCGCGGATGCCGCGCCCGACCGCCGCGTGGCCCTCGACGTCCCAGCGCCGCACCGGTTCCTCGACCCAGGTCAGGTCGAAGGTGCGTTCCAGCTCGCTGACGTAGCGGACCGCCTGCTTGCGCGTCCAGGTCTCGTTGACGTCCAGCATCAGGCTGGGCCGGGCGCCGCCGCCCGCCTCGGTGAGGACGTCGCGGACCAGGGCGAGGCGGTGCCGGTCGCGGTCCACGTCGAGGCCGCCCTTGAGCTTCGCCGCGCGCAGCCCGTGCGCGGCGTACTCCTGGTACACCGCGACCAGCTCGTCATCGGGCAGCGCGACGCACAGCCCGGAGGCGTAGGCGGGCACACGGCGGTCACGGCCCCCGAGCAGCCGCCACAGCGGTTCGCCCGCCGCCTGCGCCTTGATGTCCCACAACGCGGTGTCGACCGCGCCGATCGTGCCGAAGACCGCGCCGGCGTGGCCCGCCTTGAACACCCGGCGCAGCATCCGGTCGTAGAGGGCGGTGACCGAACGCGGGTCCTCGCCCTCGATGGCGGCGAAGACGGTGTCGGCCTCCACGTGCGGGCCGAGCCCGACCCCGGTCAGGCCGGTGTCGGTCTCCACGACGACGACGGGGACCCGGACCAGGCCGTCGGGGTGGACGCCGTTGGCGTCCCCGACCGGGCGGCCCCAGTCCTGGACCGTGGTGAGGGTCCGCAGACCAGTGATGCGCATGTCAGCCCTTCGTCGACCCGGCGGTGACCCCGTCGGCGATCTGTCGTTGCAGGAAGAGGTAGACGAGCAGGACGGGGACCGCGGCGATGAGCACGCCGGAGGCGAACGTGGGGATGTCGTCGGAGTACTGCCCGCGCAACGACGTCACGCCCACCATCAGCGTGCGGTGCTCGGCCGACGGCATCACCAGCAGCGCGATGAGCACGTCGTTCCAGCAGAAGAGCGCGTTGAGCACCCCGACCGACAGCAGCGCGGGCGCGCCTATCGGCAGCATGATCCGCCAGTAGACGCCGTAGACGGAGTTCCCGTCGATCCGCGCGGCGTCCACGATCTCCGCCGGCACGGTCGAGTAGTAGCTCGTCAGCAGGAAGATCGTGAACGGCAGGAACTGCGCCACGTAGGCCAGCACCAGCCCCGGGTAGGTGTCGACGAGCCCGGTGTCGGCCATGATCCGCGCCAGCGGCACCATGATCACCTGGAACGGGATGAACAACGCCGCCAGCACGCCCAGGAACAGCGCGGAGGAACCGCGGAACCGCAGCCGGGCCAACGCGAAGCCCGCCATCGACCCGAGCAGCAGCAGCAGCGCGACCGAACAGGTCACGACGACCACCGAGTTGAGGAAGTAGCGCGACATCCCGACGCTGGTCCACGCCTTGACGACGTTGTCGAGGCTGAAGGAGCCGGCGGGGGAGAACCGGTCGAGCACGTACTCGCGCCGCGTCTTCACCGCCACGTTGGCCGTGAACACCAGCGGGTAGACCGTGGCCAGCGCGAGCAGCGCCATCGGGACCGCGACCACCCACCTGCTCAGCCGGGAACCGGTCATCAGTCGTCCCTCCCGGTGCGCCGCAGGACCGCGACCTGGGCCAGCCCCACCACGAGCATGATCAGGAACAGCGCCGTGGAGGCCGCGGAGGCGAGCGCGGGCTGGTTCAGCTGCCCCTGCTGGATCCACACGTAGTACTCGGGCAGGTAGGTCGACCCCTCCGGGCCACCGCTCGTCATCACGTACACCAGGCCGAACATCGACGTCAGCAGCCCGATCATCGTCGTGACGAAGACGAACTGGATCGTGCGGGACAGGCCGGGCACGACCACGTGCCGGATCCGCTGCACCAGCGACGCGCCGTCCACCTCGGCGGCGTCGAGCAGCGAGCGGTCGAGGGTCGCGAACCCGGCCAGGAACACCACCAGCCCCATGCCGAACGTCGCCCACACGTGCACACCGACGACCGCGAAGATCGCCACGCCGGGGTCGCCCAGCCAGTCCACCGGCCCGAGGCCCGCGAGGCCGAGCAGCGCGTTGACCGGGCCGTCGAACGCCAGCAGCAGCGTGAAGATCGCGCCGACGATCACCGGGGACAGCACGGCGGGGAAGAAGTACACGCCGCGGTAGACGCGGTGGCCGGGCACCTTCAGGAAGATGAACGTCGCGAGCAGCCCGGGGACCGCTACGGCCACCGGCAGCAGCAGCACGAGCAGGCCCACGTTGCGCAGCGCCGTGCGGAACAGCGGGTCGTCGAGCAACGCCAGGTAGTTGGCGAACCCGACGGCCTGGCCGTTGCGGTCGCCGTCGCCGGTGAAGGAGAAGTTGATCCCCAGCACCAGCGGCCACAGCCGCAGCCCGACGATCACCAGGACGGCCGGGGCCAGCAGCACCAGGGGAGCCAGGCGCTCGGACCGCGGGCCACCGCGGCGTCGCCGGGTGGGCGGGGCAGCGGGCCGGACGGGCCCGGTGGTGGCCGGGCCCGCGGGCGAGAGGGAGGGTGCCGTCACGCCGTCAGCCCGTCTTGTCGGAGGCCGCGAGCTGCTGCAGCACCTCGTCCACCGTGGCCGAGCCGCTGAGCAGCTGCTGCGAGAGCCGGCCCATGAGGTCGACCGTCTTGGACGACAACGCCACGTGCAGGGCGGGCTTGCCCGACTTCACCTCGCCGACGATGGTCTTGACCGCGGGGCCGCCGGCTGCGGTGTCGATCGTCGTGTCGGCCGCGATCGCGCCGCCGTCGAGGTAGAACGCCTTCAGCGCCTCGGTGGAGGTCAGCGACCGGACGAGGTCGGCGGCGACCCCCTGGTCCTTCGTCCACTTCGCGACGGCGTAGCCGATGCCGCCGTCGTAGGCCAGGCTCGGCTGCGCGGCCGGGTTGACCAGGGGTGCGGGCCGGACGCCGACCTTCTCCGGGGTGAGGAACTCGGCGAAGTCCTTCCAGTGCCCCACGTCCGACATCAGGCCGATGACGTTGGCGGCCTTGGCGGCGTTGAAGGCGGCGAACGCGTCGTTGAACATGGCGGTCGAGTTGGCGCCGTCGGTGTTCAGCCCGCTGTCGCCGGTCTGCTTCCACAGCTCGAAGACCTTCTTGACGTCCGGTGAGGACCAGTCGCGCTTGCCGGCGATCCAGGCGTCGTACTCCTGCGGCGTCAGGACGGCCGATCCCATGGCGGATAGGAAGAACTGGATCCCGATGCCCTCCTTGTTGCCCAGCGCGAAGCACTTCGCGCCGGTCTTCTGGGTGATGACGCCGCAGTCGCGCACGAAGTCGTCCCAGGTCTTCGCGGGGGAGTCGGGGTTGAGCCCGGCCTTCTGGTAGAGGTCCCTGTTGTAGTAGATCGGGTGGCCCTGCAGGGTCACCGGTGCGGCGTAGACCTTGCCCTTGTCGGTGAACGCGTCCCAGCCCGCTAAGCGGCCGCGGTCCTCGGAGACGAAGGAGTCGAGCGGGGCGAGCGCGTCGGAGCGGTCGCGGATCTGGCCGCCGCCGTTGAACAGGACCACGTCCGGTCCCTTGCCCGCCTGGATGGCCGCGCCGAGCAGCGTGTAGTACTGGTCGAACGGCTGCGCCACGAACTCGACCTGCACGCCGGGGTGCTTCTTCGCGAAGTCGGCCTTGGCCTTCTCGACGTAGCCGCGCGTCTTGGCGTCACCGGACTTCCAGTCCCACACCACGAGCTTGTCGCTCGCACCGCCGGAGGACGTGCCCGGCCCGGAGGCGCTCCCGCAGCCCGCTGTCAACGCGAGACCCACCACCAGGGCGGCCGACCACAGTGTGCGCTGCTTCATCGCTGCTCACTTCCCGAGACGGTTGGCCGGGGGAGACCGGCCCGACGAGGTCTGCCTGAACGTAAGTCGTATGACGTATTACGTCAACGGGTCATTCGGGGTACGCTCCGCAGCGCGCTCCAGCGCATCGGCGGAGCGCGACCGGAGGAACGGATGACGGCATCAGGCCAGCGGCCGGGCGCGGCCGTGGGCGCGCACCCCGCCCCGGGCTGGGTGCGCGGACCGGCGAACCTGGCCAGGGCGATCACGACCGAGTTCGTGGAGCGGATCGTGCGCGGCGACCACCCGCCGGGCACGTCGCTGCCGCCGGAGCCGGTGCTGTGCGAGACGTTCTCGGTGAGCCGCACGGTGGTCCGCGAGGCCGTGAAGGTGTTGCAGGAGAAGGGTCTCGTCCAGGTGCGACAGGGAGCGGGCACGCTGGTCACGCCGCCGTCGATGTGGAACATGCTCGACGAGCTCGTGCTGGGCGCCGTCGTCGCCGAGGACGAGACGCTGGGGGTCCTCGACGACCTGGTGGTCACCCGCAGGCTGCTGGAGTCCGACATGGCCCTGGTCGCCGCGCGGGTCGCGGACGACGCCACCGTGGCCGCACTGCGCGACCTCGTGGACCTGATGGACCGGCTGGTGGACGACCCCACCGCCTACCGCGAACAGGACCACGTCTTCCACGACACGATCATGCGCGCGTCCGGCAACCGCATTGCCAGAGGCGTCGTGCGGTCGTTGGAGAGCCAGGTGTTCAACACCGCCCGCTACACGGGCAGGACCGACAGCGAGCTGTGCGCGGCCTCGAACCGGGGACACCGCCGCATCTGCGAGCGCATCGCGGCGCACGACCCGGAAGGCGCCGCCGAGGCCATGTTCACCCACATCACCGAGGCCTGGCTCGTGCGCCGCACGGACGTGGGCGAGCCGGGCCGCCTGGACCGCTGATCTTCTCGCACCTCCTGGCGCACACCGGTTCCGCCGCCGCCGTGCGCCGCTCCTCCCACAGGCATTCGACGAACGGAGCGACTGGGCCATGGGTGACTTCGACGGGAGCACGGCGGAGCTGCCGGCCGGAAGGGCGGGCACGCCCGCACCACGCCGGATCGACGCCCACCACCACCTGTGGGACCTCTCCGCACGCCCGCAGGGCTGGCTCGACGCGCCGGAGGTCGCGCGGATCCGCCGCGACTTCGGGCTCGCGGACCTCGCGGAGGTGACCGGACCGGCCGGGGTGGACGCCACCGTGCTGGTCCAGGTGCTCGCCGACACCGGCGAGACGGCCGAGTTCCTCGCACTGGCAGCGGAGTCCGGGCTCGTCGCCGGTGTCGTCGGCTGGGTCGACCTCACCGCGCCCGACGTCGCCGAGCAGCTCGACCGGCTGCGGTCGGGACCGGGTGGCGACCGGCTGGTGGGCGTGCGGCACCTCGTGCAGTCCGAACCCGACCCGGACTGGCTCCTGCGGCCGGAGGTGCTGACCGGGCTGCGGGCGGTGCGCGACGCCGGGCTGGCCTACGACCTGCTGACCCGCCCGCACCAGCTGCCCGCGGCGCTGGTGGCCGTGAGATCGGTGCCGGACATGGTGTTCGTGGTGGACCACCTGTCCAAACCGGACATCGCGCGCCGGGCGTACCAGCCGTGGGCGACCCACCTGTCGGCGCTGGCGGCCGAGCCGAACGTGACCGCCAAGGTGTCCGGGCTCGTGACGGAGGCCGGTCCTGACTGGACGGTCGAGGACCTGCGGCCGTGCGTCGACCTGGTGCTGGAGGTGTTCGGGCCGGACCGGCTGATGGTCGGCTCCGACTGGCCGGTGTGCCTGCTCGCCGCCGAGTACGGGGAGGTGCTGTCCGCCGCCGACGCGCTGCTGTGCGGGCTGTCCGCTGCCGAGCGCGCCGACGTCCTCGCCGGCACGGCCACCCGCGTCTACCGGCTGGGGGAGCGGTGATGGACGTCGTGCGGCTGGCCTACGGGGAGACCGGACTGGACCTGCGCGTCGACCCGGCGGTGACCACCGTCGTGACCCCGCGGCACCACCCGGTGCCGGAGCCGGCGGAGCAGGTGCTGCGGCGGGCGTTGCGCTCGCCGGTCGCGGGGCCGCCGTTGCGCGAGCGGGTGCGGCGCGGCCAGACCGTGGCGATCTCCGCCTGCGACGGCACCCGCCCGCAGCCACGACACCTGATGATCCCGGCGGTGCTGGCGGAGCTCGACGGGCTGGTCGACCTCGACGACGTCGTGGTGCTGGTCGCGACCGGCACCCACCGCGGCAACACGGACGCGGAGCTGCGGGCGATGTTCGGCGACGAGGTGGTCGACTCGGTGCGGATCGTCAACCACGACGCCCGCGACCGGACCGGCCTGACGTGGCTGGGGAAGCTCGCCGCGGACGTCCCGGTGTGGCTCAACAGCGAGTGGGTGGCCGCGGACGTGCGCATCACCACCGGGTTCGTCGAACCGCACTTCTTCGCCGGGTTCTCCGGCGGGCCCAAGCTCGTCGCACCCGGTCTCGCCGCGCTGGAGACGGTGCTGGTGCTGCACGACGCGCGCCGGATCGGCCACCCGCGGGCGACGTGGGGCGTCATCGAGGGCAACCCGGTGCACGACGACGTGCGCGCCATCGCGGCCGCGACCGGGGTGACGTTCGGGTTCGACGTGGTGCTGAACCAGGACAAGGAGGTCGTCGCCGCGTTCGGCGGGGACCTGCCGGAGATGCACGCGGCGGCCGTGCGCACCGCCCGCGAGGTCGCGATGCGGCCGGTGCCGCGGCCGTTCGACGTGGTGGTGACGACGAACTCCGGCTTCCCGCTCGACCAGAACCTCTACCAGGCGGTGAAGGGCATGTCGGCGGCCTACCAGGTGGTGCGGCCGGGCGGCACGATCGTGTGCGCAGCCGAGTGCCGCGACGGGTTCCCCGACCACGGCTCGTACCGCGAGGTGCTGGCCTCGGCCGGTTCGCCGGCAGAGCTGTTCGCGGAGATCTCCGCGCGCGAGGTCACCGTGCCCGACCAGTGGCAGGTGCAGATCCAGGCCCGCATCCAGGCCGACTGCCGGGTCGTCGTGCACACCTCGCACCTGACCGACGCGGAGCTGGCCACCGCGCACCTGGAGCAGACCGCGGACATCTCCGCGACGGTCGCGGAGGCGCTGGCGTCCGCCGGTCCCGGTGCCCGCCTGTGCGTGCTGCCGGAGGGTCCGCAGACCATCCCGTACGTGACGGGGGAGGGGCGATGAGCGGCACGGTGCTGGTCTGCCTCGACAAGTTCCGCGGCAGCCTGACCGCCGAGCAGGCCTGCGCCGCCGTCGTCTCGGGCGTCGTCGGCGCGGGCGGCACGGCGGTGGCGATGCCGGTGGCGGACGGCGGCGAGGGCACGCTCGCCGCACTGGCGCGGGCCGGGTACCGCGAGGTGCACGCCGACGTCACCGGTCCCACCGGACGGCCGGTGCGGGCGGCGTTCGCGGTGCGCGGCACGCGTGCGGTGGTCGAGCTGGCGCTCGCGAGCGGCCTGGGCGTGCTGCCGGACGGGGTGGCGGCGCCGCTGGTGGCCGACACCCACGGCACCGGCGAGCTCATCCGCGCGGCGCTCGACCACGGGTGCCTGGACATCGTGCTGGCGGTGGGCGGCAGCGCCACCACCGACGGGGGAGCGGGCCTGCTGCGCGCCCTCGGTGCCCGCATCACGGACGCGCGCGGCGTGCCGGTCGGTCCCGGCGGTGCGGCGTTGACCGGGGTCGCGCACGTGGACCTGTCCGGCCTGGACTTCCGGCTGCGGCTGGCGCGCGTGACGCTGGTGTCCGATGTGGACAACCCGCTGACCGGCCCGTCCGGTGCCGCCGCGGTGTTCGGCCCGCAGAAGGGCGCCTCACCGCGTGACGTCGAGGTGCTGGAGCGGGGCCTGGAGCGGTTCGCGGCCGTCGTGGAACGCGAGGTCGGCCGCGACCTGAGCGGTGCGCCGGGCGCGGGCGCGGCGGGTGGCACGGGGTTCGCCGCGCTGGCCGCCCTCGGTGCGCGGCGCAGCTCCGGCGCGGACTTCGTGCTGGGTGAGATCGGCCTGGAGGACGCGCTGCGCACGGCGGCGCTCGTCGTGGTCGGCGAGGGCCGGTTCGACGAGCAGAGCCTGCGCGGCAAGGCACCCGTCGGCGTGGCGGAGGCGGCCAGGCGCCACGGCGTGCCGGTCGTCGTGGTCGCCGGTGACGTCCGGCTCTCCGCGGACCAGCTGCGCGCGGCCGGGGTGAGCGCGGCGTGGTCGTTGCTCGACCGCGCGGGCGACGTCGCGACGGCGATGGCGCGGGCACCGGAGCTGCTGGCGCAGGTCGGCCGCGAGCTGCCGTCCGTCGTGGCCAGGGGAGGAGCCGCATGACCAGTCCCTCCGACGGCGTCTGCAAGTACCCCCAACTCAAGATCAACGAGCACTTTTCCGCTACCGACAGCGAGGCCGTGGACCTCGGCTTCGCCAGGGTCGACGTCGGCCGCGAGGCCCGCCAGGGGGTGCCGGAGGTCGTCTACGGCACCGGCAAGACCGCGGCCCAGGTCGTGGCGATCGTCCGGACCCTGCTGCGGCACAACGACGGCCCGGTGCTCGTCACCCGCGTGACCCCCGACACCGCCGGCGTCGTGCTGGACGCCGTTCCGGACGGCACCTACGACAGCGATGCCCGTCTGCTCACGTGGCGCCCGGCCCGGCCCACCGCGTTCACCGTCGTGGTCGCCGCCGCCGGCACCGCCGACCTGCCCGTGGCCCGCGAGGCCGCCGCGATCGCCGCTGCCGTCGGCTTGGACGTCACCTCGGTGACCGACGTCGGCGTGGCCGGCCTGCACCGCCTGCTGGCCGAACAGCACCGGCTGCGCGCCGCCGACACCGTGATCGTCGTTGCGGGCATGGAGGGCGCGCTGGCAAGCGCGATCGGTGGCCTGGTCGCCTGCCCGGTGGTCGCGGTGCCCACCTCCACCGGCTACGGCGCCGGTCTGGAGGGCATCACCGCGCTGCTGGCGATGCACGCCTCCTGCGCGGCCGGCATCACCGTGGTGAACATCGACTCCGGCTTTGGCGCCGCGATGGCCGCCTTCCGCCTGTCCGCGGTCCTGCGCAGGAGCACGCCGTGAACCGCATCTGCGTGATCACGCCGTTCACCGGCCTGGCCGGCGACATGCTGCTCGCCGCCCTCGTCGACGCGGGCGCACCACTCGACGCCATCCGCGCCGCCGTGGCCGAGACGGGCCTGACCGGGTGGGACCTGACCGTTCCCGCCGCGTCCACGCACGGCCTGGCCGTGCGCCGCGCCGTGGTGTCGGTGACGGACGGTGCGGCGAGCCGCAAGGCCGGCGAGCTGATCGCCATGGCCCGCCGGGTGTCGCCGGCGCCGGTCGCGGCACTGGCGGTCGCCGCGGTGCAGGCCATCGCCGAGGTCGAGGGGCGGCTGCACGGCGAGGACCCCGCCGAGGTGCACCTGCACGAGCTGGGCGGCCACGACACCCTCGTGGACGTCGTGGGTGTGGCCGCCGCCCTGCACGCCCTGGGGGTCAGCACCGTCCACTGTGAACCGTTGCCACTCGGTGCCGGTTCGGTCCGGACGGCCCACGGCGTCCTGCCGTGCCCGGCACCGGCGACCGCGGCGTTGCTGGAGGGGGCGGTGGTGACCGGTACGGCTTTGACCGGCGAGACCGTGACGCCGACCGCGGCGGCACTGCTGCGGGCGATGGCGGCGGACTACGGGGTCGCGCCCGCGATGCGGTTGGTGGCCACGGGGTACGGGGCGGGAACCCGGGTGTTGCCGGACCGGCCGAACGTCGCCGTCGTGCGGCTCGGCGAGCCGGTGGGGAGCTCCGCCGACCTCGTCGTGCTGGAGACGAACCTCGACGACGTCACCGGCGAGGTCCTCGGCCACGTCGTCGGCCTCCTGATCGACCGCGGCGCCCTCGACAGCTGGACCACCCCCGCGGTGATGAAGAAGGGCCGCCCCGCCCACGTGCTGCACGCCCTCGCCACCCCGGCCACCGCCGACGAGCTCGAACGGCTGATGCTCGCCGAAACCGGCACCCTCGGCGTCCGCCGCACCGCGGTCCGCCGCACCGCCGCCGCCCGCACCACCGACGTGGTCCACGTGCACGGCATGCCGGTGCGCCGCAAGCACGGCCCGCACCACGGCAAACCCGAGTACGACGACGCCGCCGCCGTGGCCCGGCAGACGGGACTGCCGTTGCGCACGGTGCTCGCCCTGGCCGCGGAACAGCCGAGGGAGCGCTGATGGCCGCCACCTGCGTCGCCACCACCCCACCCGCGCACCAGCCGAAGGAGTGCTGATGCACCCCGCCACCACCGCCACCCGCCTGGTCACGCACCTCGCCGACCTCGGCCCGGTCGCCGTCGCCTTCTCCGGCGGTGTGGACTCCGCCCTGGTCCTGGCCGCGGCCGTGCGCGCGAGTGGCCCGGACGCGGTGCTCGCGGTCACCGGCGACTCCGCCAGCCTCGCCGCGGCCGAACGAACGGCAGCGGCCGCGTTCGCCCAAAGCCTCGGCGTCCGCCACCTCACCCCCGGCACCACCGAGCTCGACCACCCCGGCTACGCCGCCAACGGGCGCGACCGCTGCTACTTCTGCAAGTCCACGGTCCTCACCGCGATCACCGAGGTCGCCCGCGAGCACGGCTTCACCGCCGTCGCGACCGGCACCAACGCCGACGACGCGCGCGACCGGTTCCGGCCCGGCATCCGCGCGGGGGACGAGATCGGCGTGCACACCCCGTTGCGGGAGCTGCGGATGACCAAGGCCGACGTGCGCGCGGTCAGCCTGCACTGGGGGCTGGGCACGTGGGACAAGCCGGCGCAGCCGTGCCTGGCGAGCCGGGTGCGGTACGGGCTCGCGATCACGCCCGCGCGGCTGGCCAGGGTGGAACGGGCCGAGGTGGCGGTGCGCGCCTGGCTCGCCGGTGCCGGTACGCCGTCGCGGGACCTGCGGGTGCGCGACCTCGGTGGGGTCGGGCGGGTCGAGCTCGATCCGACGCTGGTCGAGCTGCCGCAGGTCAGGGCGGGGGTGGCCGAGGTGGTGAAGGACGCGGGGTTCGACGGTGCCGAGGTCGCGGAGTTCCGGTCGGGGGTGCTCAACCTCGAGTGAGCAGCCGGTCGACCAGGTCGTGCCAGCCCGCCTCCACCCGCTCCACCGCCGTGCCGTGCACGCGGACCAGGTGGTCGACCAGCACCAGGTCCACGGAGGCCAGCAGCGTGTGGGCGAGCAGTTCGGCGTCGGCCTCCGGGAGCAACGTGCGCACCAGCGCCACGACGTGGGCGTGCCGCAGCCGCTTGGCCGGAACCGCGTACCGGCGGCCAGCGGTGGGTTCCGCGGCCAGGTAGAGGTCGAGGTGGGTGCGTTCGTGGCGGAGCAGGGCCGGGCCGAACGCGTGCAACCGGTCGGCTGCGGGCGCGCCGGAGCCCAGTGGTGGCCGGCCGGTCAGGAACTCCTCCTGGAACTGCCGCTCCGCGTGGTCGAGCAGGGCCAGCAGCAGGCCACCGCGGTCGCCGAAGCGCCGTGACACCGTGCCCTTGCCGACGCCGGCCGCCGCCGCGACCGCCTCCATCGTGAGCGCCGCCGCGCCGCGTTCGGCCGCCAGCCGCGCCGCCGCCTCCAGCAGCCGCGCCTGGTTGCGCACCGCGTCCGCACGCAGGGGTTTTCCCGCCCCGACGAGGGGCAGGGGTGTGCTGTCGATCACCTCCGCAGCCTAACCCGGAAGATAACCGGGACGCGTCCCGTTTAATCGGGTGACCCTGTACGACCTGCACCCCCAGGAGCTCTTGATGGCCGTTCGCATCCTCACCCTCGTCGGCAGCCTCCGCGCCGGATCGCACAACCGCAGGCTCGCCGAGGCCGCCGTGCAGATCGCGCCGGAGCACGTCGAGGTCGAGCTGTTCAACGGGCTGGACGCGGTGCCGTTCTACAACGAGGACATCGACGTCGAGGGCACCGTGCCCGCGCAGGCCGCGAAGCTGCGCCAGGCCGCCCAGGACGCCGACGCCCTGCTGCTGGTCTCGCCCGAGTACAACGGCACCATCCCCGCGGTGCTGAAGAACGCCATCGACTGGCTGTCCCGCCCCTACGGCGCGGGCGCGCTGGCCGGCAAGCCGGTCGCCGTCGTCGGCACCGCGTTCGGCCAGTACGGCGGCGTGTGGGCGCAGGACGAGGCCCGCAAGGCCGTCCGGATCGCCGGCGCCGAGGTCGCCGAGGACCTGACGCTGTCCATCCCGGGCTCCGTGGTCCGCTTCGCCGAGCTGCACCCGGTCGACGACCCCGAGGTCACCGAGAAGCTCGGCGCGGTCATCGAGGGTCTGGCCGCCCGCACCGGCGTCACCGTCTGACGAACCCACCTCGGCCGCGGTACCCCTCACGAGGTACCGCGGCCGAGTCGTGTCACGCGCAGGCGGACCGGTTGAGCGCGACCGCCGTGGGCGCGCTCGCCGTGCCGTTGGCGGTGAAACCGAGCGACACGGCCGCTCCCGCCGCCAGCGACGGGCTGTGCGCCGGCGCCGTCACGGTGACCGTGGTGCCGCTCTGGCTGAAGGTGCCGTTCCAGCCGTTCACGATCGTGGTCCCCGCGGGCAACGAGAACGTGACCGTCCACGGGTTCGCGGCGCTCGAAGCCGTGTTGGTCACGGTCAACGCGCCCTGGAACCCGCCCTGCCACGAGTTGTCGAGCTTCCACGCGCTCCGGCAGCCGCCCGTGCCGCCACCGGTGGTGGTCGTCGTGGTGGTCGTGACCGGCCCGCTGGCCGGCGGGACCAGGTACGGCTGCAGGACGCTCTGCTTCGCCTGGTTGACCGTGGTCCAGTCGTCGCCGACGATGCCGCCCGTGTCACCGCTGTTCGGGTTCCACGACCAGTACGTGAACGACATGCCGGTGACGCCGGTCCCGGTGTGGGCCATGAGGTTCTCCAGCCACACCTTGTCGACCGGGTTGGCGAGCGTGGTGCCGAACTCGCCCATCATGATCGGCGCGATGTCCTGCTTGTACAGGTAACCCCAGTACCTGTCCCAGATCGCCGGCATGTTCGCCGGGTAGTCCGGAGCGCTGAACCACGGCTGGTCGTAGACCGAGGTGGCGTACTCGTGCGGGGAGTAGACGAGCCGGCCGGGAACGGACAGCCGCACCGGGAACTGGCCCGCCCTCGACAGGTTCCCGCCCCACCAGCCGCAGTCCTCGTCGTTGGTCGGGTCGCCGTCCCACACGTTCGACAGCCCGCCGCTCGGGCAGCTCACGCCCTCGACGAAGATCAGCCAGTTCGGCTGCACGGCGAGGATCGCGTTGCCCGCGCGTTCCGCGGCCAGCCGCCAGTCGCGGGCGGTGTCACCACAGCCCCAGCACGCGCCGGTCGCCGCCGGGTTCGTGCCCTCGGCGTGCGGCTCGTTGTGCAGGTCCGCGCCGATGACCGTGGTGTTGCCCGCGTAGCGCTGGGCGAGCATCTTCCAGTCGTTGATCCAGGTGCTCTCCGGGACGCCCGCCGTGTACCAGAGGGCGGTCTGCCCCGCGCTCGTCGGCCGGTGCCGGTCGAGGATGACGCGCATCCCCTTCTGCCCCACGTGGTCGATGACCTTGTCGAGGATCTGCAGCGGGGACAGGCCGATGAGGTCGGGGTTGGTGTAGTCGTTGATGCCGGTCGCCTTGGCGTCGGCCTTCAGCGCGTCGTTGGAGAACGGGATCCGCAGCGTGTTGTAGCCCAGCTGCGCCATCTGGTCGAGCTGCTGGCGCCACGTCCGGCTGGCCCACAGGCCGTGGAAGGTCTTGTTGTCGGTCTCCATCCCGAACCAGTTGATGCCGGTCAGCCGGACCGTCGCACCCGTGCTGTCGAGGATCTTGCTGCCGCTGGTGTGCAGGTAACCCGTGCCCGTGCCGCCCGCCGCCGCGGCCGTGACCTGTCCGGCGGCGCCGGCGGCGACCACCCCGCTCACGGCCACCGCGGCGGCGAGCACCGCGCCGGCGATCCTGTTGTGCCGCTTCATCCGTTCTCCTCCGAGCAACCGCGCGTGGCTCATGCCGCGGTGCGGCAGAGCGTTCCGTTGAGGGTGAAGGCCGTCGGCAGGACGTTCGGGCCGGTGTAGGCGCCCACGAAGCCCGTCGAGACGGTCGCTCCCGGTTCGATCCGGGAGGTGCCGGTGACCGTGACCGCGGTCCCGGTCTGGTTCCACGTCGCGTTCCAGCTCGACGACACCTGCTGCAACGCCGTGGGCCAGCGGAACGTCAGCGTCCAGTCGGCCACCGGTGCCGTGCCGTCGTTGGTGATGTCGACGGAACCGACGAACCCGCTGCTCCAGTCCGTCACGTTGCCCATCCGCACCGAGCAGGTGCTCGTGGCCGGGCTGCCGGTGGTGATCGTGAGCGGGGGAGAGGACCACGACAACCGCCCGGCCCCGTCGCGCGCCAGCACGTTCACCGCGTAGCGGCTGCCGGGGTCGAGGTTCCGCACGGTCAGCTCGGTCCCGGTCGTCTCGCCCCACTGCTCGCTGGTCGTGCCGAGCTGGCGGTGGACCTCGTACTTCACGCCACCGGGCACCGCGGGCCAGCTGATCGTGGCGGTCCGGTCGGTGACCGCGCTCGCCACCGGCTGTCCCGGTGCCGGCGGCAGCGCGCTCGCCGCCGCCGGCTTCAGGACGAGGGTCGTGAGCGAGAACGGCGGCAGCGTCCGGCTGGTCGCGGTGCCGTCGGCGGTGGTCACGACACCGTTGGCGCCGTTGGTGAACGTGTGCACGGTGGGCGTGCTCGCGGACGGCGTGTACCCGGCGTAGTCGATCGCGACCGTGCGCGCGTTGTCCGGGTCGGCGTTGAGCAGCAACACGGCGAGGTCGCCGTTGGGCCTGCGGACCGCGTGCGCCCGGACCGACGGGTCACCGGAGCCGGCGCGGACGAGCTGGTCGCCGGGCCGTGCGAACAACCCGAGCACCTTGAGCGCGTGGTAGGGCGCGAACGGCGTGTTGAGCGGTGGTTCGCAGGCGCCACCGGGCAGGCAGGTGCCGCTGGAGAGCAGGCCGAAGTCGTGGAAGTCGGGTTGACCGGCCACAGTGGACGCCGTCTCCGCCCCGTTGTGGGTGTTCCACCAGTCGACGGTGAAGACACCGTTCTCCAGCAACGAGGTGTAGGCCTCCGCGGCGAACAGCGCGCCCGGCTGGGTGTTGCGGCCGTAGGTGGTGTTGAGCTCGGTCATGGCGATGCCCAGCCGGTCCGGGTCCGGTCCCGCGTACCTGGTGATCTGCTGGCGCAGCAGGTAGGTCATGTCGGCGATCTGGTCGGTGCTCGCGAGGGTCTGCGCGGCCGTCGACCCGCTCGGGTACCAGTGCACGACCACGAAGTCCACGTGCGGTCCCGCGATCGAGAGCACCGTCTGGTTCCAGCTCGCCGCGTCCCCGGTGCCGACGATGCCGTCCGGCCAGTTCGCGGGCGTGGTCAGCACGGCACCGACCTTGACCGTGGGGTCGACCGCCTTCATGGCCTGCGCGAACGCGACCGTCTCCCGCGCGTACCCGGCCGGGCTCTTGTCGGGGTGGTCGTCGGCCTCCCACGCGGAGCCGTAGTGCCCGTTGCCGTAGAGCTCGTTGCCGATCTCCCAGTACTTCACGCCGTAGCCCTTGGTGACGTTGGCGTAGCGCACCCAGTCCGCGGCCTCCTGCGGAGAACCGGTGCCGTAGTTGGCGATGACGATCGGCTGCGCCCCCGCGCGGCGGACACCGGCCATGAACGTGTCGAAGTCGGTGTTCGGCGCGACGTACCCGCCGGGCGCCGTGTGGCTCTCCCAGTGGTAGATGTCGCCGTAGGAACCGCCGGGATAGCGCATCATCCGCACGCCCGCGTCGCCGAGCAGGCCGGACACCTCGGGAGTGCCGAGCTGGCTGTCCCAGATGGCGTGGTTCACGCCGAGCGCGGTCTCGGGAACGGTGGCGAGACCGGCCTTGGCGTTCACGACGACCGTCGCGTCCGCGGGTGGGCCGGTCGGCGGTGGCGCCGCGGTGGCCACCGCGGGCAGGCAGGCCGCGACGAGCGCGGAAACCAGGAGGAGCCGGCGTCTTGCCATGCGCATCACGTCCTCGGCGACGGATCTGGGAGCGCTCCCAGGTTCGTTGTCCGAACGGCCGGGGACAAGACGGCGTTCGGAGTCTTCGCCGGAGGGCTACCGCCGCTCAGTCCACATTCGACGGTCGATTCGACTCGAAGGCGGCCCGAGCGGTCCCAGGTCGCGAATCCCGCTCACGGCACGTCACTGCTCCGGTTCCGACGCGTCCCGGCCCGGCCGGTTCTCCTGCTACCAGGCCATGATTCACCGCCGGCCCTCGTCGGTGACGTGGTGGCCGAGGTGGTCGCCCACCGGTGCCCGGAGCAGCTCTGCGGAGTCGTCCCCCGAGCCGTTCGCCACCCGGGCGGATCAGGCGCTCGACCTGCGCACGAGCGAGGTGGGCAGCAACATCGAGAGGGGGAGCTTCTCCTCGCCCGCCAGTTCGGCGAGCAGCCGCCAGGTCATGGTGCGGCCGAACTGCTCCAGGTCCTGGCGCACGGTGGTGAGCGGCGGCACCGCGGTCGAGGCGAGCACCGAGTCGTCGAACCCGACCACCGCCACGTCGGTGGGGATGCGGTAGCCGCGGGCCTGGAGGACGCGCAGGGCACCCAGCGCCATGATGTCCGCCGCCACGAACACCGCGTCGAGGTCGGGTGCCCTGCGCAGCAGCTCCTCCATCGCCAGTGCACCGGCCTCCGGCGTGAAGTCGCTGTGCACCACCAGCGAGACGGCCATGCCGTGTTCGGCGAGCCCGCACCGCCACCCGCTGAGCCGGTCCATGCCGACCGCCATGTCGCGCGGGCCGGCGATCGTGGCGATCTTCTCGCGGCCCAGCGAGACGAGGAACCGCACGGCCTCCAGCGAGCCGTTGAAGTTGTCCGAGTCGACGAACGGGACGGTGCCGCCCGCGAGGGGGCGGCCGCCCACCACGATGGGCAGCCCCGCCTCGTGCAACGTCCGCGGCAACGGGTCCTCGCCGTGCAGGCTCACGACGAGCGCCCCGTCCACGTGCCCACCGGTGAGGTAGGCCACCTGGTCCTGGCCGTCCAGCGGCTGGTTCATCATCAGCAGCAGCTGGACGTGCCGTCCCGCGAGCTCGGCGTGCACCCCGCGCAGCACGCCGGCGAAGAACGGGTCCGCGAGGACCCGGCTGCCCTGCTCGGAGATCACCAGCGCGATCGCGTTGGCCTTCGAGCCCGCCAGCGTGCGCGCGGCGTGGTTGGGGCTGTAACCGAGCAGGGCGATCGCGCGGTGCACGGACTGGCGCGATCGCTCGCTCACGTACTTCTCGCCGTTGATGACCCGCGAGACGGTGGACTTCGACACCCCGGCCACGCGCGCCACTTCCTCGATGCGCGGGCCGGGGCGACGGGTCCGTTCGGTCATGAGACGGCGACCAGCGCGTTGTCGCGGGCCACTCGGGAGAACCACCTCGCACTCATCTTCGGCGTGCGGATCTGCGTCGCGTAGTCGACGTGGACGATGCCGAACCGCTTCGCGTACCCCTCTGCCCACTCGAAGTTGTCCAGCAGCGACCAGCAGAAGTAGCCGCGCAGGTCGACCCCCGCCTCGATGGCCGCGTGCGCCGCGCGCAGGTGCGACGCGATGAACCCGGTGCGGTCGACGTCGTCGATGGCGCCGTTGCCGGAGAAGTCGTCGCGGAACGCCGCACCGTTCTCGGTGATGTAGAGCGGCAGGCGCGGGTAGTCGTGGTGCAGCCGCAGCAGGACGGCGGTGAGACCGTCCGGGTGCACCTCCCAGTCCATGTCGGTGCGCGGGGCGTCCCGGCGGGGGAACGACGCGTGCTGCACGCCGACCCACGGCGACGGCGCGCTGTCACTGCCGTTCGGCGACGCGCTGACGTAGTGCTCGGAGTAGTAGTTCACGCCGAGCATGGCCATCGGTGCCGAGATCACGGCGAGGTCGCCGTCGCGCACGTGGTCGCTGAACCCGAACGGTTCGAGGTCCGCGACGATGTCGGCCGGGTACTCGCCGCGCAGCAACGGGTCCAGGAAGATCCGCTGCTGCAGCCCGTCGAGCCGGCGCGCGACGTCGAGGTCGGCCGGGTCGCTCGGGTCGACGGGGATGATCGGGTACATGTTGAGCGTGATGCCCACCTTGGCGTCCGGCACCGCGGTGCGGATCGCCTCGGCCGCGAGCCCGTGGCCGAGCAGCAGGTGGTGCACCGCGGCGACCGCGGCCTTCGGGTCGGTGATGCCGGGGGCGTGGACACCCGAGGCGTACCCGAGGAAGGCCGAGCACCAGGGCTCGTTCAGCGTCGTCCAGGTGCCGACCCGGTCACCGAGCGCCTCCACGGTGGCGGCGGCGTAGTCGGCGAACCGGTACGCGGTGTCGCGGTTGGTCCAGCCGCCCGCGTCCTCCAGCGTCTGCGGCAGGTCCCAGTGGTACAGCGTCGGCCACGGGGTGATGTCGTGCGCGAGCAGCGTGTCCACGAGCCGCTGGTAGAAGTCGAGGCCCTTCTGGTTCACGTCGCCGCCGTCCGGCCGCACCCGCGGCCAGGCGATCGAGAACCGGTAGGCCTTCAGGCCGAGCTCGGCCATCATGGCCACGTCCTGCTCGAACCGCCGGTAGTGATCGGCAGCGGGTTCACCGCAGTCGCCGCCGACGACCTTGCCGGGTACCCGGCAGAAGGTGTCCCAGATGGAGTCGGTGCGGCCGTCGACGGCCGTGGCACCCTCCACCTGGAACGCCGCGGTCGCAGCGCCCCACAGAAAACCCTGCGGGAAAACAATGTTCTCCATTTTCACCCCTTGACGGCGCCCTGCATCACACCGGCGACGATCTGCCGCCCGAGCACGAGGAAGACGATGAGCACCGGAACCGTCGCGAGCGTGGTCCCGGCGAGGACGAGCGAGTAGTCGACGTAGTAGCCGCTCTGCAGCTTCTCCAGTGCGACCTGGAGCGTCGGGTTGTCGGCGTTGAGCACGACGAGCGGCCAGAGGAAGTCGTTCCACGACTGCATGAACGTGAACACGCCCAGCATCGCGGCGGCCGGCCGGGCCGCGGGCAGTGCGACGTGCCAGAACGTGCGCCACAGGCTGCAGCCGTCCATCCGCGCCGCCTCGACGAGCTCGTCGGGGATGGCGTCGAGGAGGAACTGCCGCATCCAGAACACGCCGAACGCGGTGACCAGGTTCGGCACGATCACGGCCTCCAGCTCACCGGCCCAGCCGAACTCGGCCATCGCCATGTAGAGCGGGATGATGCCGAGCTGGGTCGGCACTGCCAACGTTGCCACCACGAACAGGAACAGCACGCCCCGGCCGCGGAACCGCAGCTTGGCGAACGCGAAACCGGCGAGCGTCGACAGCAGCACCACCGACAGCGTCACGGTCCCGGACACGATGAAGCTGTTGGCCAGCGCCTTCCAGAACGGGACCGTGTCGAACACCCGCACGGCGTTGGACCAGAAGTTCCCGCCGGGCACCAGCGTGAAGTCACCGGTCAGCACCGAGTTGTCGCGGCTCGCGACGAGGAACGACCAGTAGAACGGGAACGCGGAGCCGAGCACGAACGCGGCGAGGATGCCGTAGATCGCGAAGGACGGTCGCTTCGTCATTTGACGGCCCTCCTGGTGAGGAAGAAGTTGAGGACCGCGACACCGATCACGACCAGGAACAGCACCCACGCGATGGCGGAGGCGTAGCCGAGGTCGAGCCCCTGGAAGGCCGACTGGTAGAGGTAGAGCACGACGGTCTGGTACTGGTGCTCCGAACCGCCGCCGCTGCCGCCGGAGGGCTCGAACAGCTTCGGCTCGGTGAAGATCTGCAGGCCACCGATCGTCGAGGTGACGATCACGAAGATCAGCGTGGGCTTCAGCATCGGGAGCGTGATGCTGAAGAACCGCCGCAACGCGCTCGCGCCGTCCACCAGTGCCGCCTCGTACACGTCGCGCGGGATCGCCTGCATCGCGGCGAGGATGATCAGCGCGTTGTAGCCGGTCCACCGCCAGTTGACCATCGAGGCGATCGCGACGTGGCTGCCGAAGGTGCTGGCCTGCCAGTCGATCGGGCTGATGCCCAGCAGGCCGAGCACGTCGTTCACCAGGCCGTACTGCGGGCCGAACAGGTTGCCGAAGATGATCGTCAGCGCCACGAGGCTCGCCACGTAGGGCAGCAGCACGCCCATCCGCCAGCCGGTGCGGGCGCGCAGGTTGGCGTTGAGCAGCGCGGCGATCACCACCGCGACGACGATCTGCGGGACGCTCGAGAGCAGGAAGATGCTGAACGTGTTGAACAGCGCGTTCCAGAACTGGTCGTCCTCGAACAGCGTCCGGTAGTTCTCCAGGCCGATGAACAGCGGCTCGTCGGCGCCCACCTCCCAGTCGAACAGGGAGACGTAGGCGGTGTAGAGCAGCGGGAACAGCCCGATGGCGCCGAAGAGCACGAAGAACGGTGCTACGAACAGGTAGGGCGAGACCTTGGCGTCCAGGTTGGACAGCCGGTACCGCCGCGGAGGCCGCGGGCCAGCCTCCTGCGCTGGCCCGCGGTCCACCTCGGAGAGAGTGGCGGTCACTACTTGGCCGCCTTCTGAGCGCCTTCGACGGCGGCCTTCCAGGCCTCCTCGGCGTTCTTGCCCTGCTCGACCGACTGCAGCGCCGGGCTGAACACGGTCTCCTGGATCTGACCGTCGGCCGGGCCCTTGTACTGCGCGGCCTTGATCTTCTTGGCCTGGGTCGCGAACAGCGCGCCGGCCTTCACGTCACCGAAGTAGGCGTTGGTCTGCTCCAGCAGCTCCGGCGCGTCGAGCGCCTTGACCTGGCTGGGGAAGGTGCCCTTGGCCTTGAACGCCTTGATCTGCTGCTCCGGCGCGGTCAGCCACGCGGCGAGCTCGGCGGCCTTCTTGGCGTTCTTGCTCTGCTTCGGCACGGTCAGGTACGAACCGCCCCAGTTGCCGCCACCGTTCGGGAACGCGTCGGTGACCGCCCACTTGCCCTTGTTCTCCGGACCGGCCTGGGTCTCGACGACGCCGAGCATCCACGACGGGCAGGTCTTGGTGGCGAACTTGCCGAGCTTGAAGCCGGTGTTCCACTCGGGGCTGAACGCCCCGAGCCGCGCCGACTGCCCCTTCGCGACGGCAGCGGTCACCGTCGTCCAGTCCTTCTTGATGTCGGCGTTGGTGTCCACGACGAGCTTGTCGGACTTGTCGTAGTAGCCGGTCTCGAGCTGGTTGTGCATGGCGTTGTAGACCTGGGCCGCGCTGTCGAACCACGCGACGCCCGGGACCTTCGCGATGAAGGTGTCACCGGCGGCGAAGTAGCTGTCCCACGTGGCGAAGAGCGCCTTGACGCCCTCGGGGTCGGACGGCAGACCGGCCTGCTCGAACAGGTCCTTGCGGTAGCACATGGCCAGCGGACCGATGTCGGTCCCGTAGCCCATGAGCTTGCCGTCCTTGGTGGTGATCGCCTCGGTCTTCCACTTCAGCCAGCGGTCGTCCTCGATCTTCGGGCCGATCTCCTTGAGATCGTTGAACTGCCCGGCCTTCGACATGAACTGGCTCAGGTAGCCCTCTTCGACGCCCTCGATGTCCGCGAGGCCAGACCCGGCACCCAGCTTGGTGAACAGGTTCTGGTGGTGCGGCTGACCCTGACCGGTCTTGCGCTGCGTGATCTTGACGTCCGGGTGGGCTGCTTCGTACTCCTTGAACAGCTCCTCGTACCCGAACTCGTTGAACGTGGCGATCGTCAGCTCGGTCTTGCCGTCTGCGGACTGAGTGGCGCCGCCGGAACCGCAGGCGGTTGTGGCGGCGGCGGACACGGCGGCACAGATCAGCACGCTGACCCAACGGTGTCGCACGGGAGAACTCCTCTGGTCTCGGCGGGCGGATTCTGGGAGCGCTCCCAGGTGCCGAGGAGTGTCGTACTGGTGTCGAGAGTGTGTCAAGACACACTCCGGCCCGGATCAGGCAGTTCCGGCCCTGTGGAGGGGGATGACCTCGGGGTTCGGGGCGCAGGTCACAATCGGGAAAACTGGGAGCGTTCCCGGAAAAATGTCGTTTGGGTTAACGCTCCGTGCGGGTACAGGTACGGACCGCTTCAACCGGCCCGCGACCGGTTGGCGCAGCAGGGGTTGCGGCGGGTGGTGCAGGCGGCGTGGGCCGGGGTGGAGCGGGGGTCGCTCGAATGCGCGGCGTGCCGTCCGGTCCGCGAACGTCCGGTGCGCGCTCACGGCTCGGACCGCGCCGCCGCTCGCGTCAGGCGCTCACGGCTCAGGCCGCGCCGCTGTTCGCGTCAGGCGCTCGCGCCGGCCGTGACTCCTCAGCCGCCCCTGCGGCCCGTCGGCCTACGCGCTCGCCCGCCGCACCAGCGACGTCGGCAGCAACAGCGACGGCGGCAACCCCGCCTCCCCGGCCAGCTCCCCGAGCAACCGCCACGTCAGCGTCCGTCCCAGCTGCTCCACGTCCTGCCGCACCGTCGTGAGCGGCGGGGTGGCCGTGGACGCCAGCAGCGAGTCGTCGAACCCCACCACGGCCACGTCCTGCGGCACCCGGCGGCCACGCGCGTGCAGCACCCGCAACGCGCCCACCGCGATGATGTCCGCCGCCACGAACACCGCGTCGAGGTCCGGTGCGCGGTCGAGCAGGTCGGCCATGGCGGTCGCGCCGCTCTCCGGCGTGAAGTCCGCCTCCGCCACCAGGTCCGCGGGCAGCCGCGCCTCGCCCAGGCCGCGGCGCCACCCGCTCAGGCGGTCCTGGCCGGCCGCCATGTCGCGGGGGCCGGTGACCGTCGCGATGCGGCCGCGCCCGAGCGACACCAGGTGGCGGGCGGCCTCCAGGCCGCCGGTGAAGTTGTCCGAGTCGACGAACGGGACGCCCGCCGAGCCGAGGGGGCGGCCACCGACGACCACGGGCAGGCCCAGCTCGTGCAGGCGGTGGGGGAGCGGGTCGTCGCCGTGCAGGCTCACCAGCAGCGCGCCGTCGACGTGGCCGCCCGCGAGGTAGGTGACGAGGTCGTCGTGGTCCTGCGGGCGGCTCAGCATCAGCAACAGCTGGACGTGGCGGCCGGCGAGCTCGGCGTGCACACCCCGCAGGACGCCCGCGAAGAACGGGTCGCCGAGCACGCGGCTGCCCTGTTCGGAGACGATCAGCGCGATGGCGTTGGCCCGGTTGCCCGCGAGGGTCCGCGCAGCCTGGTTCGGGCTGTAGCGCAGGCGGGTGATCGCGTCCTGCACGGCGTCGCGGGACTTCGCCGACACGTACGGCTCGTCGTTGATCACGCGGGAGACCGTCGACTTGGACACCCCTGCCAGTCGCGCGACCTCCTCGATGCGCGGGCCCGGTCGGCGCTGCCGGTCGATCTCCGTCATGCGCTCATCGTAGGAGTGGGCACGTGCCAGTTCGAAAACGGGCGAAACACCCGTGGGAGCGCGTCCCCGGCACGACGTTGTGCCGGGGACGCGGCGGGAGCCGGCCGGAGGCCGGGGTTGGGATCGGCGCGGAACGCCTGGGCGCGCAGAACGCCCCGCACCGAAGCTCGGTCAGGGTTCGGCACCCCACGACAGCGCGCCGCCCGAGTAGCCGGTGACCCGGTCGAAGTCCGACAGCGCGCTGCTGACCCGGTAGCTGTGGTCGTCGCTCTGGTCGAAACCGGACCAGTCGGACTTCGCCACCCGCACCTGGATCTCACCGGTGCCCGCACCGGCGGCGAGGCTCCCGGACGCGAACGACACCTCGACGTAGGCGTCCGCACCCGGCCGGGCCGTCGCCAGCTTCACCACGCGCAGCGTGACGTTGGCGCACCCGATCTGCGCCCAGTCGCACCACACCTGGTAGCCGGCCGCCGCCGAGTCGCCCGTGAACCAGTACCGCGCGGTCGTCGTGCCCAGGCCCACGGCGGTCGTGCCGCGGTTCGTCAGCTGCAGCGCGGCGGTGATCTGGTTGGACCGGGCGGCGCTCGAACCCTTGTGCTGCACGGTCAGCGTGCTGCGAACACCGGGCAACGTCCTGGTGCTCACCGGCGTGCTCGCCGCGGAGACGTTGCCCGCCGCGTCCCTGGCCCGCACCGCGAACGAGTACGCCGTGTCCGGCGTGAGGCCGGTGAGCAGCAGGCTCGTCGTGCTGCTCGACCCCACGACCGTGGTGCCGTCGAGCACCTCGTAGCCGGTGACGCCGACGTTGTCGGTCGAGGCGGTCCAGCTCAGCGTCACGCTGGAGCTGCCGGCACCGGACGCGGTCAGTCCACCCGGGACGGATGGCGCCTCGCTGTCCTCGACACCGCCGCCGCCGGGCTCCTGGCCCCACACGATCCGGCCGTCCTGGCGCAGCACGAGCCGGTCGGTCTGCGCGACCGTGTTGCCGCTGCCGAGGCCGACGTGGGACCAGTCGTTCGCCGGGTCCCACGTGCCGGCGCTGGTGATCCGGAACTGGACCTCCTTGCGGAACGCGGACTGCCCGGCCGGTGCCACACCGGTGCACGCGATCTCCACGTAGTACACCGCGCCCCGGTACTGCGCGGGCGGGCTCGCGGCACCGCACTGGTTGTAGTTCGTGGTGACGCTGATCTGGCTCGGCGTCGTGGCGCCGTCGAGCGTGAAGTAGTAGCGCAGCGAGCCGTTGAACGTCCTGGCCGGCCACGCGGTCTTGTTCAGGATGAACGCCTTGACCTCGGTGAACTGGGTCGCGGCCTGGTTCACCGACGCCTGCACGGTCAGCTCGGGACCGTCGGGCGTCTCGGTCACCGGGAAGTTCGCCAGCGGGGTGCCGCCGTACTCCTGGTACAGCCGGGCCAGCGCCCCGGTGAAGCCCGCGTTGTAGTCGAGCGCGACCTCGTTCATCACGTAGTCGCTGCGGCTGTCGGTGTAGGCGTCGTTGTTCGTGCTGGGCCCGCCGACCAGCGCGCCGTAGAGCACGTGCCGGCTGACGGCCGGCTCCTGGATGGTGTCGGCCCACGACCCGTGCGCGGTGCGGTGGTGCGGGTTGCGCGGCGGATTGGTGCCGAAGCCGACGACGTAGCTCGCGTTGCGCGGGTTGTCGCCCAAGGCGTAGTTCACCTGCCGCACGCCGAAGTCGTGGTAGGTCTTGGCGCGCGTGCTGTCGCGAGTGGACAGCCAGTCCGAGTAGACCAGGGCGGCGAACGCCGTGTTGGCGGCGTAGCGCAGCGAACCCCAGCTGTCGAGCACCGCCTGGCCGCCGGGGGAGTAGCGCACTCGGTTGCCGTTGTAGCCGGTGGTCCAGAAGTCCAGCCACCGGTTGGCGTCGGTGACGTAGACCTGCTCGCCGGTCAGCTTCGCCATCAGCACGTACGCGCCGTAGGACTTGTCGTCCCACGCGATCGTCCACTTGTAGGAGCGCTCGGTGCTCTGCTGCTCCGTGCTGAGCTTCAGGTACTCGGTCTTCGCCTTGGCCAGGTAGCTCGCGTCACCGGTCGCGCGGTGCAGCCAGATCGCACCCCACACCAGCTCGTCCTGGTAGCCGCTCCACGAGTTGTAGAAGCTCGCCGCGTCCGTGATGCAGGAGCTGTACTTGCCGCGGTAGGTGTCGGCGAACGAGTACAGCTGCTTGGCGTGCGTCAGCAGGGTCGCCGCGTAGGCCGGGTCGGTGTCCTTGAAGACCATCGACGCCGACGCCGTGGCCGCCGCGTACTCGCCGGCCAGGTCGGAGCCGGGGCAGGAGGCGTCGACCTTGTAGGAGGGCCGTGCCATCGTCATGACCTCAGCCGAGCCCCACCACGCGTGGTCGGGGTTGCCCGCGCCGACCTGGCCGTAGACGACGTTGGGCGACGGGTGCGCCTTGATGATCCAGTCGGTGCCCCAGCGGAGGTTCGACATCAGGTGCTGCAGCTGGCCGGAGCTCGCGTAGGCGGCGCGGTTCTCCACGGCGCCCCAGGCGAGCATCGACATGCTGAACGCGAACGGCAGCCCGAACTTCACGTGGTCGCCCGCGTCGTAGAAGCCACCGGACAGGTCGAGGCCCACGTCGGAGCCGTCGCGCAGCGCCGAGTCCGCGCGCCAGCTCACCCGGTTGTCCTGCGGCAGCTTGCCCGACCGCTGGGCGTCGTAGAACCAGACCGACTTCTGCAGCGCCTCGGCGTAGTTGAACGCGGGGGCGGCCGTCGCGCCCGGCACCAGCGGACCGGTCAGCGCCACGAGCAGGGCGACGAGCGCGGCTGTCGCAGCTCTCGACATGCGACCGTGCATGTGAGCCTCCGTTGGCAGGGGGAGAGATTCTGGGAGCGCTCCCAGGTCCGGGACTGTAACGGTCACGAAACCGCTCCGACAGACCTCCGGTGCTGATTTCTTCACACATTCGGCCGTTTGCCGCAACTTTCGCTTAACGCCCGCGTGCTCATTTCGATCATGATTGCTAAGGCCGTCCCTGAAATGGCTCAGTGGCAACAAAAATCCGGCGACCAAGCGTGACCGGAACTCGTCGTCGCAGCTCCGCCGCTGCTCGCATCGCGTGAACGAACGGCATTTCGCCGATCACGCGAAGTGCAATGTGAGGTTCGCTTTCGTATCGACCACAGTTCGACAGGTCTTCCCGACCGGCGGTTGGCGTGGTTACAGTCCGGCCACCGACTGGGAGCGCTCCCAGTCCATGATCCAGGGGTCGAACAGGGCGCGGATCGCCACGGTGCGGCGTCGTGGCGGGCTGCGACGGCCCCTTTCGAGCACTCCCTCCGAGCGTGCGGTTCGGAGGGGGTGCTCCTGGACCGCGCCGCCGAGCCCGGGAGGTGTGCCATGAGCGGATTCCGCGATCGGCTGCAGGCGATCCGCCGTGGAGGTGCGGCGCTGGCGGCGGCACTCGTGGCGGTGGCCGGCACGGCGGGGCTGGCGGCGGTCACCCCCGCGGCGGCGGCACCCGGCTGCGAGGTCGACTACACCGTCCCCAGCCAGTGGTCCGGCGGCTTCACCGCGAACGTGGCGATCACGAACGTCGGCGACCGGGTCGACGGCTGGCGGCTGACCTGGACGTGGCCGTCCGGGCAGCAGGTCAGCCAGGCCTGGAACGCGACCGTCACCTCGACGGGCAGCCAGGTCACGGCCGTGAACGCGGGCTACAACGCGGTGATCGAGCCGAACGCCAAGGTGTCCTTCGGGTTCAACGCCAGCTCGTCCGGGGCGAACACCCCGCCCGCGTCGTTCGCGCTCAACGGCGTCACCTGCACCGGCGCCCCCGTCACCACGACGACCACGACCACGACGACGACCACCGGGAACCCCGTGCCCGGCGACGCGATGGCCCAGGTGGCCGCGATGCAGCCGGGCTGGAACCTCGGCAACACGCTCGACTCGACCGGCGCCGACGAGACGTCGTGGGGCAACCCGCGGGTCACGGAGGCGTTGCTGGACAACGTGAAGGCGCAGGGCTTCAAGAGCATCCGCATCCCGGTGACGTGGGGCCAGCACCTGGGCGCCGCGCCGGGGTACACCATCGAGGCCGCGTACCTGGCCCGCGTCAAGGAGGTCGTCGGCTGGGCGCTGGCCGACGGCTTCCACGTGCTGATCAACATCCACCACGACTCGTGGCAGTGGATCAACACCATGCCCGCGGACCGCACCGGGGTGCTGGCGAAGTACAACGCGATCTGGACGCAGCTCGCGACCGCGTTCAGGGACTCCCCGGCGCGGCTGGTGTTCGAGAGCGTGAACGAGCCGCAGTTCACCGGCAGCTCCGGTGACGCGCAGAACGCCCAGCTGCTGCACGAGCTGAACGCCTCGTTCCGCGACATCGTCCGGCGCTCCGGCGGCGGCAACACCGCCCGCCTGCTCGTCCTGCCCACCCTGCACACCTCGTCCGAGCAGGCCCGGCTCGACGAGCTGACCGCGTCGCTGACGACCTTCAACGACCCCAACATCGCCGCGACCGTGCACTACTACGGCTACTGGCCGTTCAGCGTGAACGTCGCCGGCGGCACGCACTTCGACGCCACCGCCCAGAAAGACCTGACGGACTCGTTCGACCGCGTCCACAGCACGTTCATCGCACGCGGCATCCCGGTGATCCTCGGCGAGTACGGCCTGCTCGGCTTCGACCGCCACATCGGCACGATCGAACAGGGCGAGAAGCTCAAGTTCTTCGAGTACTTCGGCCACTACGCCCGTGCCAAGAAGATCACCACCATGCTCTGGGACAACGGCCAGCACCTCGGCCGCACGTCGTTCCAGTGGAGCGACCCCGAGCTGGTCGCGCAGATCAAGTCGAGCTGGACCACGCGGTCCGGCACGGCCTCCACGGACCAGGTGTTCAGCGCGAAGTCGAGTGCGATCAGCGCCAAGACGATCACGCTGAACCTCAACGGGACCACGTTCAGCGGCCTGCGCCAGGGCACCACCGAGCTGGTGCGCGGCACCGACTACACCGTCTCCGGCGACCAGCTCACCCTGACCGCGTCCGCGCTGACCCGGCTGAGCGGCTCCCGCGCCTACGGCACCAACGCGACGATCACCGCGCACTTCTCCCAGGGCGTGCCGTGGCGGATCAACCTGGTCACCTACGACCCGCCGGTGCTGCGGAACGCGACCGGCACGACCGCCGCGTTCGCCGTCCCGACCGCGTTCCGCGGCGACCTGCTCGCCACCATGGAGGCCAAGTACGACGACGGCTCGAACGCGGGCCCGCACAACTGGACCTCCTTCAAGGAGTTCGACCGGACGTTCGCGCCGGACTACACCGCGGGCACCACCACGTTCACGCCGGAGTTCTTCGCCGAGGTCACCGACAACCGCCGCGTCACGCTGACGTTCCACTACTGGAGCGGCGCGAAGGTGACCTACTACGTGACGAAGTCCGGCAGCGCGGTCATCGGCACTGCCGCGTGACCCCGGCCGCCCGGGCCGCGCGGCGCGACAACGCGGCGAACGCGTCGCGCAGCTCGGGCGGGCCGACTACCTCGACCTCGGTGTCGAACCGCAGCAGCCGCGCGGCGAGGGCGGCCCACGACCAGGACCCGGTGACCAGCCGGGTCCGGCCGTCGCCGAGCTCCTCCGCGGTGTCGTCCCCGGCGAACGGCGCGACCTCGGCGACCGGCAGGTCCAGCACGACCTCGCCGCGGCACGGCCAGCCGGGCGCGTCCGACCCCTTGAACCGCGCCGACAGGAACGCGCCGACGTCACCGCCGGGCACCTCCCGCGGTGTGAACCGCGGCCCGTTCGGCACCCGCAGCACCATCCGGTCGGCCCGGTAGGTCCGCCAGTCCTCCCGCTCCGCGCTCCACCCGACGACGTACCACCGCCCCGCCCGGCTCACCAGGTGGTGCGGCTGCACCCGCCGCGGCGGCCCGCCGGCGTCCGGACGGCCCGGTGCGCGGTAGTCGAACCGCAGCTCCTCCCGCGCCCTGATCGCACTGCTCACGGCGAGCAGCACCCCGATGTCCACCTGCGGTCCGGCGCCGGCCGTCCCGACCTCCAGCACGTCGACCCGCCGCCGCAACCGGGACGGCAGCACCTGCCGCACCGTGACCAGCGCCCGTGCCGCGGCCTCCTCGATGCCCGCACCCGTCCCGACCGCGATCCGCAGCGCCACGGCCAGCGCGACCGCCTGCTCCTCGTCGAACAGCAACGGCGGCACCTCGCTGCCCGCCTCCAGCCGGTACCCGCCGTCGGGTCCCTTGACCGCGTGCACGAGGTACCCCAGCTCCCTCAACCGGTCGACGTCACGCCGCACGGTCCGTTCGCTGACGCCCAACCGGCCGGCGAGCAACCCGCCCGGCCAGTCGCGGCGGACCTGCAGCAGCGACAGCAACGACAGCAGGCGCGCGGACGTCGTCGTCGAGGGGGAAGTCGGCATGAATCCACTCTCGCACAAGTAGCGGACGTTCCCTGTCCGCTACTACCGGCATTGTCGTCCTCAACGCCGGAGACCTCCGGCACGGAACCACTCGCACAGGGGACGTCGATGTCGCTCAACGCAGTCACCCACCTGAACTTCCGCGGCCAGGCGCGGGAGGCCCTGGAGTTCTACGCCTCCGTGTTCGGCGGCAAGGCCACCATCGCCACCTACGGCGACTTCGGCATGCCCGCCGACCTGCCCGGCGCGGACAGGGTGGTGTTCGGCCAGGTGGTCGCGGACAACGGCTTCCGCGTCATGGCCTACGACGTGCCCGGTGCGGACGAGCCGGTGTCCGGTGCGGGCACGACCCGCCGTGAGAACGGCACCACGATCACCACCGAGCCGTTCTTCCTGTCGGTGCGCGGCGAGACCGTCGAGGAGGTCCGCGGCCACTGGGACGCGCTGGCCGACGGCGCCACCGTGGTGGAGGAGTTCGGGCCCGCGCAGTGGGCGCCGGCGTTCGGGATGCTGACCGACCGGTTCGGCGTCACCTGGATCGTGGACGTCGCAGCCACCTACTGACCGCCCCGCATCTGCAAGTACCACCAATCCATGATCAAACCGCCGCCGACCACACCCAACCTGTTCGCCGTCCGTCGAACCACGTGTGCGGGACGGCGAGTTGGTGGTGGAAAAGTGCTTGTTGACGTTGAGTTGGTGGTACTTGCAGACGCCGGTGAGCGGTCTCCGGCGAGAACCGTGCGGCTAGGCGCGGGGGACGGGGTCACTTCTCCTCGGACTGCTCCTTGCCGCTGCCGCGCAGCGAACCGGGGTGCGCCTTGACCGACGGGTCGTTGCGCGTCTTGACCAGGCTGGCCACGGTGACGACCACCAGGATCGAGATGATCACGCCCAGGCTGAGCGGAGTGGGCACCTCGGGCACGCGCGGGTCGATGTCGACGTGCGCCCAGTGCAGGATCAGCTTCACGCCGATGAACGCGAGGATGATCGCGAGACCGGCCGACAGGTACACCAGGCGGTCGAGCAGGCCCTTGACGAGGAAGAACAACGCGCGCAGGCCGAGCAGTGCGAACGCGTTGGCGGTGAAGACGATGTAGGGCTCCTCGGTCACGCCGAACACCGCGGGGATCGAGTCGAGCGCGAACAGCAGGTCCACGCCACCGATCGCGACCAGCACGACGAACAGGGGAGTGGCCATCCTGCGGCCGTCGACGCGGGTGAAGATCTTGCCGCCCACGTAGTCGTCGGTGACCGGCAGCAGCTTGCGGGCCGTGGTGACGACGACGTTGTTCTCGACGTCGGGGTCCTCGTTGCGGTGCCGGAACAGCTGGATCGCCGTGTAGATCAACAACAGGCCGAACAGCAGGAACATGAACGAGAACAGCGAGAGCAGCGTGGCGCCGACCGCGATGAAGATGCCGCGCATGATCAACGCCAGCACGATGCCGAACGTCAGCACCTTGTGCTGGTGCTCCTCGGGCACCAGGAACGTGGTCATGATGATCACGAACACGAAGAGGTTGTCGACCGACAGGCTCTTCTCGACGATGTAGCCGGCGAAGTACTCCGTGCCGGGGCCACCGCCGTGCGTGAGCATGAACCAGACGCCGAAGCCGACCGCGACCAGGATGTAGAACACCGACCACAGGCTGGCCTCGCGGAACCCGACCTTGTGCGGGCGGGCGGCGGCGAGCACGAGGTCGACCGCCAGCAGGACGACGATCACCCCGATCGTGACCGCCCACGTCAGTCCGCTGATCTCAAGCACAGGTGCCCTCTCCTCTGGTGGTCGATTTGTCTGAATTGGACGTTACCGGATCGTGCGTATCCTCGGCTGGTGGACTTGGTGAACGTGCTCACGAACAGGGTCGTCGTGCTCGACGGCGGGCTGTCGACCGCGCTGGAGCAGGCCGGTCACGACCTGTCCGACGAGCTCTGGACGGCCCGTCTGCTGCTCTCCGACCCCGACGCGGTCAGGGCGGCGCACGCCGGCTACCTCCGCGCGGGCGCGGACGTCGTGATCACCTCCAGCTACCAGGCCTCGTTCGAGGGGTTCGCCCGCCGCAGTCTGACCGATGAGCAGACCGTCGGCTTGATGAAGGCCAGCGTGTCGATCGCCCGATCCGCCGCGTCCGAAGTGGACGGCCCCCGCTGGGTCGCCGCGTCGGTGGGCCCGTACGGCGCGGTGCTGGCCGACGGCTCGGAGTACCGCGGCCGCTACGGCAGGACCACCGACGAGCTGGAACGGTTCCACCGCCGCCGCATCGAGGTGCTCGCCGACGCCGGACCGGACCTGCTCGCGGTCGAGACGATCCCGGACGCGCAGGAGGCGGAGGCGGTCCTGCGGGTGGTCGTGGGCAGCGGCGTGCCGGCGTGGCTGTCCTACAGCGTGCGCGACGGGAAGACGTGCGCGGGCCAGTCGCTGGAGGAAGCGTTCGGCCTGGTCAAGGGCATCGACGAGGTCGTGGCCGTGGGCCTCAACTGCTCAGCGCCCGAGGAGGTCGCCGGAGCCGTCGCCACCGCCCGCGCGGTGACCGGGCTGCCGGTCGTGGTTTACCCGAACACCGGCGAGCAGTGGAACGCCGCCGCACGCGCGTGGTCCGGCGGCGTGGAGTCGTTCGCGGTGACGGAGTGGGCCGAACAGGGCGCACGCCTCATCGGCGGCTGCTGCCGCGTCGGCCCGGCGGGCATCGCCGAGATCGCCCGCGCTCTCCGCTGAAACCGCATCAACGGGCATGGGCGGTCGTGTAGGGAAAATGTAGACCTGCTCGGAAAGCTGATGAGCGTTGTGCGAGCAAATCAGTGAAGTGACCTTCGGTATCTGGTTGCGGGAAACGGAATGGCAATGCGTTCTCCTGTTGTCTCATTCTGTTGCCCGCGGTGACACGAACACCAGAGATGGGATGGTTCAGCCGTCATGCAGAAGGACCAACGAAAAGGCCTGCTCCGCAGGACGTGGCGCATCACGGGCGGGACCGCGAAATCTTCGCCGCGGTTCGTCCAGCGGGTTTTCTCCCTCCTCGTGATCGCGCTGCTGGCCGCCGCGACCCCCGCCGCGGTCCCCGCCGCCGCGGCCGGTGAGCTTCCCGGTGGGCGGGCCAACTTCGTGGTGTCAACCGGAAGCCTCACCACCGGCTCGACCGCCAACTGGTTCCGGCTGGGCACCTACGCGTTCGACGCGGCCACCGGGAAGGTGTCAGCGAGCATGTACGTGTGGGAGCAGACGAAGCCCACTCAGCGGACCGGTATCGGGGTCACACCGGACTCGTCGTGCTCGTCCACCGATCCGAAGGCGACCGACAAGGTCCGCCCGTGCGAGATCATGACGGCGGGTGGGTTCACCGGCGCTCCTGACGACGTCCGGCAGGGCACCTACGTGCTGGGCACCCAAGATGGCAAGCAGACCGTCACGATCACCTGGTCGCCGACCTGGACGGACAAGTGGTCAGTGGACACCCAGCAGGCGCTGGCGCGGTTGAACTTCGTGAGTTCCACGCGGGTCAACAGCGGTTATGGCTACGGCAGCAACGCGGCGCTGACCGACCGTCGTGCGATGTCGAGCGTGCAATCGCACCAGGGTGGTCTCCGTTATGTCGGAAAGGGCTGGACGGCTGGTACGGCGAGCGATGTGACCAGTTCGTTCGCGGTCGGCTCCTTCACCGCCTGCACGACGGTGACCTGGTGCCTGACCTATTTCCAGCCTTCGTCGACGAAGGTGTGCCAGGCGGCCGGTGGCTGCCCGCATTACGGCGGCGGCACCCCGGCGAACGTCAGCTCCCTGCAGTACTACCTCGGCCGGGTGAACTCAGGCGACCGCCGCGACGCGCTGTGGCACTGGTGCACTTGCCTGGCGATGGAACGCGACGAGCCGTGCTACACCGGTAATTCGCACGTGAAGCCGTTGTTGCAGATCCTCGACGACAGCGGCACGTTCCGCGGCTGGGTGGGCGTCGAGGGCTCCTTCTCGACCAACGGCGTCCGCAACAGCGACATGCTCGCCGTCTTCGTCCAAGCCGACTGGGTCGCTTGACCGGTGCCTGGGGGGGTCTCGGACGAGTGCCCCGGCCGCAGCGGCCGGGGCACTCGGTCATCCGTTCGTCACGGGCAGTTCGTGCTGCGCGCGAGGTCGCGCGTGCCCCAGTAGGTCGGGTTGCCGTCCCGGAACGTCACCCGCTGCACGGAGCCGTTGAGCTTCTGCTCGTAGTGCAGGTGCGGGCCGGTGGAACCACCGGTGTTGCCGACCCGGCCGATCATCGTCTTCTCGGACACCGACTGGCCGACGGACACGTCCTGCGAGCTGAGGTGCGCGTACAGGGTCTGCCAGCCGCCCGCGTGGTCGATCACGATGTAGCGCCCGTAGGAGGTGCTGCCCAGGTTCGCGACCTTCGACACCGTGCCCGGCGCGGACGAGTAGACCTTGTAGCCGTTGTCCTCGGGGTAGTGGTTGAAGTCGACGGCGTTGGCCGGGCTGTGGCCGGAGCGGGTGCTCGCCGCCCAGGTCTCCCCGCAGGGGAACGGCAGCCAGAAGCGGCCGGTCGTGCCGGGGTTGAACTGGTGCGAGGCGTTGTTGTTCTTCAGCGTCGAGTTCAGGTTGGTCTTCGCGCCGGACGCGAAGTCCTGGGTGGCGCCGGCGTAGCCGGAGTTGAAGTACACCCGGACCGTGCCGCCGGTGCGGTTCCACACCGACGCGGCGTTGTTCTTGACGCACAGCCCCTGCCCGGCGCCCGCGCTCTTGAAGTCGTAGCAGGAGGGCTGGGTGGAACCGTAGTCGGAGATCGACCCCGCGAAGTCGGAGACCGAGCCCGCGTGGTCGCTGTTGTAGAAGTAGCAGAACTCGCCGCTGTCGCAGACGCCGTCCCTGGCCGCCGCGGCCGCCGGGGTCACCGTCAACGCGGTGAGGCTCGCGGCGGCGAGCACCGCGGCAGCCGCGGCGAGGGCCATTCGTGTCCATGTCCGTGGTCTGGGCATGTGCTTCCTCACTGGTGCGGGGATTCTCGAGCGGTCAGGCGGCGCGGAGGTACTGCTCCCACGTCACCTTCGTCACCTGGGGCCCGTCGTCCTGGCCGTTGCCGGCCAGCCCGTCGCGCCCGAGGTAGTACTGGCCGACCTGTTTCTGCGCGGGTGTCGACAGGTCGGTGTCGTTCACCGCGATGCCGTGGACGTGCAGCGGCCAGTTGCCCTGGCTCGGTCGCCGCAGCCACGCCGCGAACCCCACCCGCCGCAACGCCGTCACGAGCGCGGTGCGCTGCGCCGAGGTCAACGCCTCGGCGTCCAGGTCGACGGCGCCACCTCCGTCGTGCGTGCCGGCGGAGGTGGGGTCCTCGCCGGGGGAGTAGGAGCCCTGTTCCACGACGAGCGGAACTCCGCAGAGCCGCTGCGCCTCCCGCAGCATCGCGACCGTGCGCGCGTTGAACGGGAAGCCCTGGAACGTGGTGCGCGCGCCCGGCGTGAGGGTGCGGGTGAGGGTGAACCGCCCGTTGGCGAGCGCGGTGAGCGATGCCCGGCCGGGAAACCCGTTGGCGGCGGCGCCCGCGTACCCGAGCGACTCCTGCCACCGCCCGTAGGCGGTGCGGGTGACCGTGCCGAAGTGCCCGTCGACGTACTGCGCGGCGAGCAGCCCCTCGGCGACGAGCGCCTGCTCGACGAGCCGCACGCTCGCCCCGGCACCCGGCGTGAGCCCGGTGTCGGGCTTGACGGGGTCGCACTGCGCGGCCAGGACCACGAGCTCCATGTCCGCGGTTCCCGCGGCGGCCGCCACCCCGGGGACCAGCACACCCCCTGCGGCGATCCCGCCCAGAACGGCCAGGAACCCACGACGTCCAAGACGATCCGACATGCCGGACATCCTCGGCCAGGCACATATAAAACCGATATATTTTCGACCGGCCCCCGGTTCGATCAAGCCGTTCACCTGGAACGATGCCGGTCGCGCGGGGTTGGCAGACCGCTCGTGCGGGGACCGGGGACGTCTGCGGACTTGTGCACGGCGAACCGACAGCGGCCGCCGGATCGGTGGTGCCAGACCCCGCCCTCACCGGAGCCTTCCGGCCAGATGAACATCCGGCCGCCGAGCCCGGGCAGGGTGCGGTCGGCAAGGCTACCGGCGTGGGTCACTCCCGAAGTCGGTCACGGGGTGTGCGAACCGGGGGCACCCACGCCGTCTGCGACCCGTTCACCTGGGCGGCAGTGCCTCGTCCACCGTGGTCACGGTGCCGGTTCGGGCGATCAGTCGCAGCGCCGCCTCGTGCAGGTCGGAGGTGGCGGAGGCGGTGGCGTCCGCCAGCACCTGCACGGCGTAGTCGCGGTCGTGGGCATCTCGTGCTGTGGCCAGCACGACCAGATCGGTGGAGACGCCGGTGAGCAGCAACGTGTTCACGCCTCGCGTGCGCAGCACCAGGTCCAGCTCCGTGCCGAAGAAAGGGCTGATGCGCCTTTTGACGACCACGGCGTCGCCTTCGGCGGGTTTCACGGCGTCGTGCACTTCGGTCGCCCAGGTACCGATGACCAGCTTTCCCGCGTCCTTCGCTTCGGCGAAGACCGGGGAGTTCGACGGCCATTCCGAGAAGTCGGGGGAGAATCCCACCACCACGTAGATGACCGGGATGTTCTCCGCTCGTGCGCGGGCTATCGCGGTGGCGGCCCGTTCGAGCACGCCCCGGCTGGCGACCTGCTGCTCGTAGCCGTGGGAGGCGTACTGGCCGTCGGGGTGCACGATGTCGTTCAGCAGATCGAGCACGAGAAGTGCCGGTGAACTGGTCATGCCGCCCAACCTATTCGCGTGCCGGACACCGGCGGGAAATCTGTCGGCGCATCTTGCATGAGCGAACCAGATGGCTGCATGAACGAGTTCTTCTTCCCGGTGCCCGCCTGCCGGTCATAGCTTTCTCGGCGGTTGCAGGACTCGGGGAAGGTGTGTCCATGGAGGCGTTCGGACCGCTTCGGATCGCCGTGGTCGGCAGCGGGCCCCGCGGGCTCGCGGTGCTGGAACGGCTCGTCGCCAGGATGAACGAGCAGGCGCCGGCGGTGCCGGTCACGGTGTACCTGGTGGACGCGGTCGAGGTCGGCTGCGGCCGCATCTGGCAGTCGGGACAGCCCGAGTGGTTCCTCATGAACACCCCCTGCGGTGAGGTGACCATGTTCTCCGGGCCTCCGGACGAGGGGCGTGCGCGGCCGGGTGCGGGGCCGTCGCTCGCCGAGTGGTGGAGTGCGCATGCCCCGGGGTTCGAGGGACGTACGGGCTATGCGCCGAGGGCCTTGCACGGCAAGTACATGCGGTGGGTCACGGACGTGATCGAGGCTTCGCTGCCGGCCACGGTGCGCTTGCACCGGGTGACGGCGGCGGTCGAGGACCTGGAGCCCACGTCGCTCGGGTACCGCCTCGACCTGTCCACCGGCGATCACCTGCTGGTCGACAAGGTCGTGCTGACGACCGGGCACCCGAGGCTCCACCAGGTGGGGATGTTCCGCGAGTTCGAGGAGTTCGCCGCCACACGACCGGACCTGCGCTACTTCGCCGCCGACTCCGCGGTCACGATGCCGCTCGACACCATCCCCGACGGCTCCGCGGTGGGGCTGCTCGGGCTCGGGCTCACCTTCTACGACCTCATGCTCGCCCTGACGGTCGGCAGGGGTGGGCGGTTCGTCGAGGAAGGCGACGGTCTGCGGTACCTGGCCAGCGGCCGGGAACCGCTGCTGGCCGGCGGTTCCCGCAGCGGGATCGCCCTGTCCGCGCGCGGCATCAACCAGAAGCCCGCGACGCTCAAGTTCCGGCCGACGCTCTTCACCACCGAGAACGTCTGTCGCGGCCGGGTGTTCGGCGAGATCGACTTCGGTGCGCACGTGCTGCCGTGGATCCTCGGCGAGATCGAGTACGTCTACTACCTGACCGAGGTGCGCGAAACCCTCGGAGCCGAGGCGGCCGCGGAGTTCACGGCGGCCGTCGTGGCGGCGACCGGCGCGCGACCGCCGGACATCAGGCCGATCGCCCTCGCTCAGGGCCTCGGGCACCTGACGCCGTTCGACTTCGAGGGCCTGGCCCGTCCGTTCGCGGGCCGGACCTTCGCGTCGCGGGCCGAGTTCGAACGTGCGCTGGACGACCACGTCCGCGCCGACATCGAGCACGCCGTGCGCGGCAACTACGCCTCGCCGCTGAAGGCCGCGCTGGACGTGCTGCGCGACACGCGCTGGGTGGTGCGCGAGATCACCGACTTCGGCGGGCTCACGCCGGACACGCACCGCGACTTCCTCACCTGGTTCTCGCCGCGCAGCTCGCTGCTGGCGGCCGGCCCGCCGCTGGTGCGGATCAGGCAGGCGGAAGCGCTGCGCAAGGCCGGAATCCTGAGGTTGGTCGGGCCCGACGCGGAGTTCTCGGTGGACCGCGGGCGGAACGCGTTCGTACTGTCCTCGCCCGCCGTCGCCGGATCGAGGGTCGAGGTGCGGACGCTGATCGACGCCCGCATCGCCAATCCCAACGTGTACCTGGACAGCTCGCCGCTGACGCGGGCACTCGTGCGCCGCGGAATCTGGAACGGCTTCACCAACGGCAAGGGCGACAACGCGTTCCACACCGGTGGCGTCGCGGTCACGCGCAGCCCGTTCCACCCGCTGGACCGCCACGGCAGGCCCGACACCGATCTCTACGTGCTGGGCGTGCCGGCCGAGCACACGCGCTGGTTCACGTTCGTCGGCAGCGGCAGGCCCGGTCCGTGGAACGAGTTCACCAGGGACGCAGACGCGATCGCCCGGCACGCGCTGACCGCCGTCCACGCCATGACATCACCGGTTCCGGCCGGCTGACGAGGAGGAACACCATGACCGACACCCAGCTCCGATCGGTCCGCGTCCTGCGGGACGTCCTGTCCGCCGGTCTCGACACCGTGCAGTGGACCCGCTGGGAACAACCAGGTCGCGCCGGGGTGGAGATCCACCCGCTGTTCACCACCGGCGATCCCCAGAACGCCACGGCCTTTCTCACGAGGATGGAGCCGGGCGCTCACGGGGACCTGCACGAACACCTCGGCTACGAGCTGATGTTCGTGCTGCAGGGCGAACTCGTCAACGACAACGGCGACCGCTACGGAGTCGGTGACCTGATCGTCGAGGAGCCCGGCAGCGTGCACCAGGTGACCAGCGTCGCCGGCTGCACGGTGCTCGGGGTGCGCACCGCTGCAACCCGGCCGCTGGGCTGACCGGACGCGTGAACCGGTCGGTGCGGACCGGTTCACGCGCTCAGCGGCTCGTCCACGGCTCGCCGGGCGAGCTCGCGGACGAGCCGCACGAACGCCGAGACCGCCGGAGTGCTCCTCGCGGTCTCCCGGACGCCGAGCGCGACCGTCCTCGTCAGCGCCGGCGTCAGCGGGACGACCGCCACCCCGGACATCCCGCCGGGCAGCAACGACATCGGCAGCACCGTCGGTCCGACGCCGGCGGAGACCATGGCGAGCAGTGCGTGCAGGTCGCGGATGCGGTACGCCACAGCGGGTTCTGCGCCCTCCGCCAGCAGGACCGCTCGCAGCAGGGGTTCCACCCCGCCGACCGGTAGCACCAGGGGCTCGCCCGCCAGCTGGCCGGCCCGCACCGCGGTCTGCCCGCAGAGGCGGTGCCCCGCGGGCAGCACCGCGCACAGCTCGTCCCGCCACAACGGGGTCGTGACCAGGTCCGGTTTCGGCAACGTCACCACGCCGACGTCCACGGCACCGGACCGCAACCACGCCGCGATCTGCTGGTCGGTGCCCTCGCGCAGCACGATCTCCCCTGAGGGGAACCGGGTGCGGAACTCCTCCAGGAGCACGGGCAGCAGTCTGCCGGCGAAGGTCTGGCTGGTGGCGAACCGCACGGTCCCGCGCAGTCCCGTGACGACCGCCGAGGCGGTCAGCCGGATCTGCTCGGCGTGCGTCACGATGGCCCTGGCGTGGACGACCACGTCGCGTCCGGCATCGGTCAGCCGCACGCCCGCGCGACCGCGCAGCACCAGCTCGCACCGGAGGTCCGACTCCAGTCCCGCGATCGCGTGGCTGACGGCGGACTGCGAGACGCCCAACGCCTTGGCGGCCTTGGTGAAGCTGCCTTCGTCGGCGACCGCGACGAAGGCAGCGCACTGGGTGAACCTCACCGCGTGCCCCCGGTGACGGGCAGCGTGGGGCGGCGGTTCGCTTCGTAGGTCTCGATGTCGCCGGCGTGCGTCAGCGTGGCGCCGATCAAGTCGGTGCCGGTGAGCAGCCGCTCCCTGGCGCGCGCGTCGACGCTGAACGACTCGGCCAGCGGTCCGCACCGCACCTCGAGCCGTTCCAGGTCGACGGTGACGGGCACCGCGGGATCGGTTTCCACGGCCTGCCACAGCCGCTCGACCACCGCGGCCGGCAGCACGACCGGGAGCAGGCCGTTGAGCAGCGCGTTGCCGCGGAAGATGTCACCGAACCGCGGGGCGATCACCGCACGGAAGCCGTAGTCGAGCAACGCCCACACGGCGTACTCACGTGACGATCCCGTGCCGAAGTCGTTGCCCGCGACCAGGATCGTCGATCCCCGGTGGACGGGCCGGTTGAGCACGAACCCGGGATCCTCCCGCCAGTCGGCGAACAGCGAGTCGGCGTGACCGGTGCGCTCGGAGAGCGTGAGGAAGCGGACGGGGATGATCTGGTCGGTGTCCACGTCGCTGCGCCGCAACGGAACCGCGGTTCCGGTGTGGACGGTGAACTGCTGCACGGGTGCGCTCCTGGAGGCGTGGGAAGGCGGTCAGAGGTCGGCGGGGGCGGCGATCCGGCCGCGCACGGCCGTGGCGGCGGCAACGGGCGGCGACACGATGTGCGTGCGCGATCCCTTGCCCTGCCTGCCCTCGTAGTTGCGGTTGTTGGTGGACGCCGCCCGCTGACCCGGTCGCAGGCGGTCCTCGTTCAGCGCCGCGCACATCGAACACCCTGCTGCCGCACGGAAGTCCGCGCCGGCCGCGGCGAACACCTCGTCCAGCCCCTCCTCGCAGGCCTGGCGGCGGACCGCGGCCGAGCCGGGCACGATGATCATCTCCACGGAGTCGGCGACGCGCCGTCCCCGCAGCACCTCCGCGGCCGCGCGCAGGTCCTCGATCCGGCTGTTCGTGCACGAGCCGATGAACACCGCGTCCACCGCCACGTCCCGCAACGCCGTGCCCGGCTTGAGATCCATGTACTCCAGCGCCCGCTCGGCCGCTGCCTGCTCCTGCGCGCCGGCGAACTCGTGCGGATGCGGCACGTGCGCGTCGATCGGCACGCTCTGGCCGGGGTTCGTGCCCCAGGAGACGTGCGGGCGCAGCGAGCTCGCGTCCAGCACGATCTCCTTGTCGAACACCGCGTCGGCGTCGGTGCACAGCGTGCGCCAGTGGGCGACCTCGGCGTCGAAGTCGGCCGGCATGCCGGGACGGAGCCGCAGGTAGTCGAACGTCGTCTGGTCCGGCGCGACCATTCCGGCGCGCGCACCGGCCTCCACCGCCATGTTGCACAACGTCATCCGTCCCTCCATCGACAGCGCCCGCACGGCCTCGCCGCGGAACTCCACGAGGTGGCCCTGTGCCCCGGCCGTGCCGATCCTGGCGATCAGCGCGAGCACCAGGTCCTTCGCCGTGCACCCGAAGGGCAGCTGTCCGGTGATGGTGACGGCCATGTCCCGAGGCCGTGACATCGGCAGCGTCTGCGTGGCCAGCACGTGTTCCACCTGGCTCGTCCCGATGCCGAACGCCAGCGCGCCGAACGCGCCCTGCGTGGTGGTGTGCGAGTCGCAGCACACGATCGTCATGCCCGGCCGGGAGAGTCCCAGCTCCGGCCCGATCACGTGCACGATGCCCTGCTGTTCGCTTCCCAGGCGGTGCAACGGGATCCCGAACTCGGCGCAGTTGGCCCGCATGAGCTCGGCCTGCCTGCGCGCGGCGGGGTCGAGAATTCCGCGCGTCAGGGACGTCGTCGGCGTGTTGTGGTCCTCCGTGCCCACGGTCAGGTCGGGGCGGCGCACCGTGCGGCCCGCAGCCCTCAGCCCGTCGAACGCCTGCGGTGTGTTCACCTCGTGCAGCAGGTGGAGGTCGATGTAGAGCAGGTCCTCGCCCGACGAGTCACTGCGCACCACGTGTCCGGCCCAGATCTTCTGCGCCATCGTCGTACCCATGCGATTTCCCCCGCGCATCCGGTGTGTCGATTCACGTCGAGGCAACCACACGACCTTCGCGAGCAGCAAGACAATGCACCGAAGGGGAATCCGGCTCCACCGGCGGACTAGGCGGTGTACCTCGTTTCCACCGGACTCCACCTCCTGCACCTAAGGCAAGACGCGGAGGATCCCGATTCCTCCGGCGGCCGATGACTCGCCCGTCCCCGGTGGCGAAGCTTGTTCTCAGGATCTCCGCCAGAGCAGGGAAGGAACCATGAAGCCGATCCACATCTTCACCGACGAGCAGTACGAGGAGCTCTACCGCGCTCTCGGAGACGTCGACAAGAACCCCTACGACGACTACGAGGCGTTCTCGCAGGCCGTGGCCGACCTGGTGGACAGGGGCGACGTGCCGGCGTTCTTCCTCGAGGTCTGCGCCCGGATCCGCGCGGACCGGGAGAGCGGGACCGTCGACGCGCACGTCCTGCGCAACGTCCCGATCGACGCGGAACTGCCGGACCTCGGCAACGAGGACCCGGTGTCGGTCAAGCACGCCGAGAAGAAGACGTTCATCGGGGAGACGCTGCTGGAGCTGTTCGGCAAGCTCATGGGCAACCCGCTGCTGGCCTACGCCCGAAACCGCGGCGACTTCTTCACCGACGTGGTCGCGTTCGACAAGTACAGCGGAAAGCTCACCGGCTACAGCGACAGCGAGCTCTACTTCCACAACGACCGCACGGCGCACGAGGTCCGCGCCGACTACATCGCGTTGCTCGGCATGCGCTGCCCGGAGGGCGAGCTGATCTACACCGGTTTCATCGACGGCCGGGAGATGCTCGTCCACCTCGGCGAGCAGGAGCAGCGACTCCTCCGCGAACCGTTCTACATCACGCCGTTCGACGTGTTCTCCAAGGACAAGAACGCGAGCCTGACCGACTCCGGAGCGCACCCGATCCTCGAGAACGACCACAGCTTCCGCTACCTCGACACCGCGACCACGACCGCGCCGGGCAGCCCGGTGGAGGCCAAGGACGCGCTGATCGCCATGAAGAACGCGCTGGCGAAGGCGAGCAAGGTCCGGCACCGCATCCTGGAGCGCGACCTCTTCGTCCTGTCCAACCAGGACGGTCTGCACAGCCGCGAGAAGATCGAGATCAACGACCCGGCGCAGGCCCGCAAGCGGTGGCTGCTCAAGACCTACGCGTTCCGCGACGACGCCGCGGCGGACCGCCACGGCGACAAGTGGCTGGACGGCGTGCGAGGACGGGTCGCGGACTAGGGCCTGTGTCGAAGTCCATGTTCGCGATAGCCGGGCCTGAGGCGGCCCCAGGAACCACCTCAGGCGCGACTCTCATCGAACGGGACCCCGACACAGGCCCTAGGTCTGGTCACTCCTGCAACGCGGACACGGTGGAAGGAAGAGTCATGCCCAGGGTGGCGACGCGGTTCGACCACATCCAGAAATCAGCGACCTACGCGGTGCTCGACCTCGTGCGCGAGCTCCGCGCACAGGGCGCCGACGTGCTCGACCTCGGCGGAGGGGAGCCGGACTTCGACACCCCGGAGCACATCTCGGACGCGGCCGTGTCCGCGCTGCGCGAGGGGTTCACGCACTACACGCCCAGCCGGGGGACACCGGAGCTGCTGGAGGCCATCGCCGAGAAGCTCGCCAAGGACAACGACCTGCTGGTGGACCCGATGCGGGACGTCGTCGTCACACCGTCGGCCAAGCACGCGCTGTCCAGTGCGGTGCTGACCGTCGCAGGACCCGGTGACGAGCTGATCGTCCCGACACCGAGCTGGGTCAGCTACGCGGCGATGGCGCACCTCGCGGGGGCCCGTCCCGTGCCGGCGCCGTTGAGCGCGCGGGACGGGTTCCGGCTCACCGCCGGCGCACTGGAACAGGCGCTGACCAGGAGGACGAGGGCGGTGCTGGTCAACACCCCCAACAACCCGACCGGCCGGCTGCTCGACGCCGACGAACTGACCACCCTCGTCCGGTTCGCGCGGGAGCACGACCTCGTCATCATCTCCGACGAGATCTACGAGAAGATCACCTATGCCGACCGGCCGCACCTGAGCCCGGCCGCGCTGCCCGGTGGCGCCGAGCGGACGCTCACCGTCAACGGGTTCTCCAAGGGGTACGCGATGACCGGCTGGCGGCTGGGGTACGTGGCCGGTCCGACCGAGATCATCGCCGAGCTGCTCAAGGTGCAGCAGCACACCGTCGGCTGCGCGAGCTCGTTCGCCCAGCGCGGCGCGGTCGTGGCGCTGACCGGGCCCCAGGAACCGATCACGGCGATGACCACCGAGTACGCCGCACGGCGCGACCTGCTCGTGGCCGGCCTCAACGGTCTGCCCGGGGTGACGTGCGCGGTGCCGGACGGTGCGCTGTACGTGTTCCCCGACATCCGCGGGACCGGCCGCGGCGACTCGGCGCGGTTCACCGAGTGGCTCCTGCGCGAGGCGGGCGTCGCGGTGACGCCGGGGTCGGCGTTCGGAGAGGGCGGCGAAGGCCACGTCCGGCTGTCGTTCGCCACGTCCCGCGAGGTGCTGGCCGACGCCGTCGGCCGGATCGGCACCGCGCTCGGGGCAGACCGATGACCCGCCCCGCCACCGCGTCCGGGGAGACCCCGATCGCGGCACACCGCACGCCGCAGCGCCCGTCCGGAATGCCCTTCCGCCGCTACGTCCCCGCCCAGCGGGTTGACCTGCCCGGCAGGGCCTGGCCGAACCGGACCATCACGGCCGCGCCCCGGTGGCTGTCCACCGACCTGAGGGACGGCAACCAGGCCCTGATCGACCCGATGGCGCCCGGACGCAAACGTGCGTTGTTCGACCTGCTGGTCAGCATGGGCTACAAGGAGATCGAGGTCGGCTTCCCGGCGGCGTCGCAGGCCGAGTTCGACTTCGTCCGGTCGATCATCACCGACCGGCTGGTCCCCGCCGACGTGACGATCTCGGTGCTGACCCAGGCCAGGGACGACCTCATCGAACGCACCCTGCAGTCGCTGCGGGGCGCGCCGAAGGCCACGGTGCACCTGTACAACGCCACGGCCCCGCTGTTCCGGCGGGTCGTGTTCCGCGCGGACCGCGAACAGGTCAAGGACATCGCCGTCTCCGGTACCAGGACCGTCCTCAAGCACGCGGACCAGATCCTCGACGACGGGATCGCGCTCGGGTTCGAGTACTCGCCGGAGATCTTCACCGACACCGAGCTCGACTTCGCGCTCGAGGTCTGCGAGGCGGTGATGGACGTCTGGCAGCCGGAACGCGACCGGGAGATCATCCTCAACCTGCCCGCCACCGTGGAGCGGTCGACGCCGAACGTCTACGCGGACCGGATCGAGTGGATGTCGCGCAACCTGTCACGCCGCGAGTCGGTGTGCCTGTCCGCGCACCCGCACAACGACAGGGGCACCGCGGTCGCCGCCGCCGAGCTCGCGATCATGGCCGGCGCGGACCGCGTCGAGGGCTGTCTGTTCGGCCAGGGCGAGCGCACGGGCAACGTCGACCTGGTGACGCTGGGGCTGAACCTGTTCGCGCAGGGCGTCGACCCGATGATCGACTTCTCGGACATCGACGAGGTGAGGCGGGTCTACACCTACTGCAACCAGATGACGGTGCCCGAACGCCACCCGTACGCGGGCGACCTGGTGTTCACGTCGTTCTCCGGGTCGCACCAGGACGCGATCAAGAAGGGCTTCGAGGCGCAACGCGCGAACGCCGCGCTCACGGGTGTACCGGCCGAGCACGGCCCGTGGGAGATGCCCTACCTGCCGATCGACCCGCACGACGTCGGACGCACCTACCAGGAGGTGGTCCGGGTCAACAGCCAGTCGGGCAAGGGCGGTGTGGCCTTCCTGATGAAGGAGCACCACGGGTTCGACCTGCCCAGGCGGATGCAGATCGACTTCTCGGCCGTGGTCCAGGCCAGGACCGACGCGGTGGGCGGAGAGGTCACGCCCGAGCTGATCCGCGAGCTGTTCGACCGGGAGTACGGGCTGGGGCTCGATCCCGCCGTCGTCCTCGGTGTGCCGGACGTGACCGGTCAGGCCGAAGCGCTCGCCGCACTCGCGGCACGCGGCCGGCCCTGCCGCGTGCTGGACAGGGTCGAGCACGCGATGGGAGCACGCACGGCCGTCTACCTGGAGGTGTCGCTGGGCGACTCGGTGCACTGGGGTGCCGGCGTCGCGGAACACGCTGACCACGCCGCGCTCTCGGCGCTGGCCAGCGCCGTCGCCCGGTACGGTCGCCGATGACCGCACCCGGTGCGGAGCGGGCGGGTCACGCGGTCCGCGAGTTCCGCGCCGGGTGGTACGGCCTCGTGCTGTTGCGGATCAGGAGAACGGCTTCGAGCCGGTTGCGCGCTCCCAGCTTGGGCAGCGCGTGGGAGACGTGGCTCTTGATCGTCGCCGGGGAGACGCCCAGCGACCGCGCCGCCTCGACGGTGCTCATCCCGTCGGCCAGGAGGCTGAGGACCTCGTGTTCCCGGTCGGTGAGGCCGGCGTTGGGCTGCTGGAGCAGGACGGGCGGCGCGACACCCATCGGCCCGCGGTGTGCGGCCAGCTCCGGTGAGAACAGCAGATAGCCACCCGCCACCGCGTGCACGGCGTCGGTGAGGCCCCCCATTTCCGTGTCTTTCACGACGCATCCGGTGGCGCCGATCGACAACGCCCATTCGACCGATTGCCGGTCGACCCTCGAGACCAGGAGAAGAATCCGAATTCCACGTGAGGAGAGTTCGAGGACCGTCCGCTCGACGTCCTCACGCGAATACACCGACATGACGACGACGGTCTTTTCGGTCAATCGCGGCCAGTGCGACACCGGAACCAGGCTGTCCACGCTTCCGATCAGCTTCATCCGGTTGCAGCAGGTCCTGAGCCTGGCAGCGAGCACGTGCCGGGAGATGGGATCGTGATCGGCCAGCAGCACGGAGCACGTGGATGAATCGGATAAGACGTCGGTTCTCGTGTACAATTCAGACACTTCTCGATTCCCCCCGCGAAGGTTTTCCCCACCACTGCCCGAATCGATTCTGAAGTTACCACGGGTAGCACTTCGAGTGCTCTCCGGAACCGAAGTGTGAGCTACCGCACAAGAGTGCGCTCGGGCTGGTCGGGCAATTCTGCGGGCACCATCTCGAAAGGCCGTCCGAAAGTCCGGGAAAGACCGCTGGCGCCCGCCTTGGTGAGGTGCACGACCCGCGGGCTCACGCCGTGCCGAACCCATTCGAGGGTGAACAGCCTGTGTGCGATGGCCGCTCCGAGGGCCCCCGACAGGTGGTGGCGTTCCTCGCTCCAGTCCACGCAGTAGCGGACCAGTGGTCGCCGCCGAGCGTGTTCCCGCACGTCGATCCCCAGTGTCTGCAACGTGTCCGCGCCCTCGTCGGTGAGCTCGTACCGGTGGTCGCGGCCGTAGGAGGCCGCGCGGTCGTGTGCCGCGGTGGCCGGGTGGTGCGTGCCGTCCGCGCCGTCCGCGCCGACGAGGACCTTCGTCTCCAGCAGGACGCCCATGAGGTGGACGCCGAGCTGGCCGGCGAGGTGGTCGTAGCAGGTGCGCGACCTGCGCAGAGCGTCCGCGCGGACGCTCTGCTTGAGCGACCTGACCCGCAGCGGCGGTGCGATCACCGCGAGTGCCTCCAACGCCTCGGCGACCTCGGCGCGGGCCAGCCGGTAGCGGCGGTTGCGGCCGTCGCGGTGGGAGGTGACCAGACCCGCGTCGACGAGCTTCGCCAGGTGGGCGCTCGCCGTGGGGCCGCTGACACCCGCTTCGTCGGCCAGCACGGTCGCGGTGATCGCCCTGCCGTCGCACAGCGCCTTGAGGATCCGCGCACGAGAACCGTCCGCGATGAGCGCCGCCGCTCGCGCGATGTCAGGGTCGGACTTCGTGTCTTCGGAGTGCACACCTCGACGGTACGACATCGATACTTAGACGGGCGACGAAGTGTTTTCGTCACAGACTGGCCGCATGAGCATCCGCGTCCCGCAGCGCACGGAGCCGCCCGCGCTGGCACTGCCCCCACTCATCGCGCTGAGCCTCGGCTACTTCCTCGTGATGCTGGACGTCACCGTGGTCACCGTCGCGGTGCCGGACCTCCAGCGGTCGTTGCAGGCGGGCCCGTCGGCGTTGCAGTGGGCGGTCGACGGCTACAGCGTCGTCTTCGCCGCGTTGCTGCTCCTCGGTGGCGGCCTCGGGGACCGGCTGGGCCACCGGAGGATCTTCCTCGTGGGTCTCGCCGGGTTCACCGCGGCGTCGGTGGTCTGCGCCCTCGCGGCGTCACCGGGCGCGCTGATCGCGGGAAGGCTCCTGCAGGGAGCGGGTGCCGCGCTGCTCGTGCCGACCTCGCTCGCCCTGCTCGCCGCCGCCTACCCCGACCGCGCCGTCCGGGCCCGCGCGCTCGGCTTCTGGGCCGGTGTCGCCGGGGTGGCGTTCGCCGCGGGACCGGTGCTGGGCGGCCTGCTCGTGTCGGGCCTGAGCTGGCGCGCGGTGTTCTGGCTCAACGTCCCGGTGGCCGCGCTGGCGGTCGTGCTGACCCTGCGGCACGTGCCGTCCCCCGCGACCTCCGGCACCGCCCGGCGGATGGACGTCCTCGGCCAGGTGCTCGCCGTCATCGGCCTCACGGGCATCGCCGGAGCCCTCAACGAGGCGAGCACGTCCGGCTGGACGTCCACCGTCGTCGTGGTCTCCTTCGTCATCGGCGCCGCGGCCGTCGTGGCGTTCGTGCTCACCGAATGGCGTCTCGACCGCAACGACGCCTCGCCGCTGCTGCCGCCGTCGTTGTTCGCCGACGGCGGTTTCGCCGCTACGGCAGCGATCGGGGTGCTGCTGAACCTCGGCTACTACGGCATGTTGTTCGTCTCCACGCTGTACTTCCAGCAGCAGCGGGGCTACGACGCCATGACCACCGGCCTCATGCTGCTGCCCACGGTCTGCATGGCGCTGGTCGCCGGTCCTGTCTCGGGGAGGCTCACCGCCCGCTACGGGCCCTACAAACCCATGGCCGCCGCGATGCTGCTCGGCTCCGCGGGGTTCCTCGGCTGGCTCGTCGCCGGGCCCGACACCCCGTACGTCGCGCTGCTGTTCGCCTTGGTGGCGACCGGTCTGGCCACACCGTCCACGGTGCCCGCCGCCACCGCCGCGATCATCGAGTCCGCGCCGAGCGAGAAGGCCGGTGTCGCCTCGGCGGTCTTCAACGTGTCCCGCCAGATCGGCAACGCCGTCGGTGTCGCCCTGTTCGGCACGCTGACCGTCGCCTCGGCGAGCATGTACGACGGCCTGCACACCTCGGCGTTGATCGCCTCGGTGGCGTTCTTCACCGGCGCGGTGCTCGCACTGCTCGCCGGTCGGCGCCGGTCCGTCCGCACCTCCACGGCGCCGGCGACCGCGCGCCCCTGATTTCTTCTCCGCACCAGTGAACTCGAAGGGACAGTCGCTTGACTCGCATCGCCATCAACGGGTTCGGCCGGATCGGGCGCAACGTGCTGCGCGCCTTGCTGGAACGCGACAGCGTCCTCGAGGTGGTGGCCGTCAACGACCTGACCGAACCCGCCGCCCTGGCGCGGCTGCTGAAGTTCGACACCACCTCCGGCCGTCTCGGACGGCCGGTGGAGGTCGACGGCGACACCCTCGTCGTCGGCGACCGCCGGATCCAGGTCCTCGCCGAACGGGACCCGGCACAGCTGCCGTGGAAGGAGCTGGCCGTCGACATCGCGCTGGAGTCGACCGGCCGCTTCACCGCGGCGAAGGCCGCCACCGCCCACGTCGACGCCGGTGCCCGCAAGGTCCTGGTCAGCGCGCCCTCGGAAGGCGCGGACATCACCCTCGCCTACGGCGTGAACAGCGACCTGTACGACCCGGAGTCGCACGTGATCGTGTCGAACGCCTCGTGCACCACCAACGCCCTGGCACCGCTCGCCGCCGTCCTGGACGACCTCGCCGGCATCGAACACGGCTTCATGACCACCGTGCACGCCTACACCCAGGAGCAGAACCTCCAGGACGGCCCGCACCGCGACGCCCGCCGTGCCCGCGCCGCGGCCGTCAACATCGCACCGACCACCACGGGCGCGGCCAAGGCGATCGGACTGGTCCTGCCGAACCTGGACGGCAAGCTGTCCGGCGACGCGATCCGCGTTCCCGTCCCGGTGGGCTCGATCGTGGAGCTGAACACCACGGTGACCCGCGACGTCACCCGGGACGACGTGCTCGCCGCCTACCGAGCCGCGGCCGAGGGCGACCTCGCCGGAGTCCTCGAATACTCCGAGGACGACCTCGTGTCGTCCGACATCACCGGCAACCCGGCCTCCTCGATCTTCGACTCGAAACTGACCCGCGTCGACGGCCGTCACGTCAAGGTGGTCGCCTGGTACGACAACGAATGGGGCTTCTCCCACCGCGTGGTCGACACGCTGGAGCTGCTCGCTCGTCGATGAGGTGGGACGGACGTCGTGGAGCGGCTGACCGCGCCAGGGGACGGCCGCGTGGAACAGGTGTGAGCGGGCTGTCCCACGCGGCCCTTTGGTAGAAATGCGGCCATGATCGATGTGGTCGCGACGCTGCGTGCGGCGGGGTGCGTGTTCGCGGAGGACGAGGCGCGCCTGCTGCTCGACGCCGCCGCCACGCCCGCCGAGCTGGACGGGCTGGTGCGCCGCCGGGTGGCGGGCGAGCCACTGGAGGTGATCGTCGGCTGGGCCGAGTTCCGGGGCCACCGGGTGCTGGTCGACGCCGGGGTGTTCGTACCGCGGCAGCGGTCGGTGTTCCTGGTCGAGAACGCCGTGGCGCTGGCCGGGCCAGGAGCGGTGGTGCTCGACCTGTGCTGCGGCGCCGGGGCGCTGGGGCTGGCGGTCGCCGCCGAGGTCGAGGGCGCGCAGCTGCACGCGGCCGACATCGAGCCCGCGGCCGTCGCCTGCGCCCGCCGCAACCTCGCCGGGCGGGGCCGGGTCTACGAGGGTGATCTGTTCGGCCCGGTGCCGGAGACTTTGCGCGGCACGGTGGACGTCCTCGTGGTGAACGCGCCGTACGTGCCGACCGACGAGATCGCGCTGATGCCTCCCGAGGCCCGCGACCACGAGCCGCTGGTCGCCCTGGACGGCGGTTCCGACGGCGTGGACGTGCACCGGCGGGTCGCCGCCGCCGCACCGGGGTGGCTGGCGCCCGGTGGTCACCTGCTGATCGAGACCAGCGAGCACCAGGCACCGCTCACCGCCGCGGCGATGACCGAGCACGGGCTGGTGGCGCGTGTGACGACGTCGGATGACTACTACTGCACGGTGGTGATCGGGACAAAGCCCGTGTGAGAGCGGCGGAAGTGTGATGAGCAAGACCTACCTCGGCACCGCCGAGGCCGCCTGGCGGTGGGTGCTGGACCAGGTCCGGTACGACGAGGGCACCGCGGCCGTCCCGCCGTCGCCGGGCGCCGAGGCCGACCCGGACCACCGCGACGGCATGTACGACGGCGTCGGCGGACTGGCGCTGACCCTGGCGGAGGTCAGGGCCGTGCGGGCGTGGACGGCGGAGGAGCAGCGGCTGGCCGACGCGATTCGCGCCCAGGTCACCGCGGGCATCGCGACGAGCGCGGACTGCAGCCTGTTCCACGGCCTGGTCAGCACGATCGGCACGCTGACCGCACTGGGCGAGCCGGCCCCGGACGCCGCCGTGGCGCGGCTGCTGGCGCTCGTCACGCCGGACGGCTGGCCGCAGACCGCCATCGGGCCGCCGCGCTACCTCGACGGCGCACGGGTCAGCGACGTCGTGCTCGGCACCGCCGGGGTGCTGCTCGGCGCGGTGTGGGCGCGGCGGCACGGCGCGGAGGCGGACGAGCTGGCCGAGGTCGCGGCCGGAATCCTGCTGGCCGAACGCGAGGAGGTGCCGTCCGGGCTGAACTGGCGCATGGTGCCGCCGCGGTTCTCCCCGGTCGAACGGCAGATGCCGAACTTCTCCCACGGGCTGGCGGGCGTGGCGACGGCGCTGGCACTGGCCGGGGCCGAGCTCGGCCGGCCGGAGTGGGTCGCTGCCGCCCTCGACGGTGCCCGGCACCTCGTGGCGCTCGCCGACCTCACCGGCGGCGGGTTCCGGGTGCCGCTGCGGATCCCGCGGCTCGGCGACGACTTCGAGGAGTACAGCTACGGCTGGTGCCACGGACCGGCCGGGACGGCGTTGCTGTGGAACGCCCTGGAGCACGCCGGGGTGTCCGAGGTGGCCGGTCGGACGACCGCGGAGCTGCGGCGGCGGTGCACGCGCACCGTGCGCACCTGCGGGTTGCCCGAACGGCTGCGGCCCGGCTTCTGGGACAACGACGGGCGGTGCTGCGGCACGGCGGGCGTGGGGGCGCTGCTGCTCGACGCGGGGGAGCGGGACTTCGCGCTGCACCTCGCCGACGTGCTGGTCGACCGCGCGGTGCCGGACGGGGGCGGCGTCTGCTGGCGGTTCACCGAGCACCGCGCGCAGGAGCCGCTGCTGCCGCCCGGCGTCGGCTGGATGCAGGGCGCGGCCGGGATCGCCGGGTTCCTGTTCCAGGCGGGCCGGGGCGGCACCGCCGTGCCCGGCATGACCAACTGGTGGGCCCTCACCGGCCCTGACCAGCCCTGACAGTCGCTGACAGCTCGTTACCAGCGCGCTGACAGCGCGCGGGCGCACAGTTGCTCCCGACACAGGGAGGAACGCGAGATGTCACTGGCGATCAGGGCAGAGGGCCTGGTCAAGCACTACGGGGAGACCAAAGCCCTCGACGGGGTGGACCTGGAGGTGCCGGAGGGGAAGGTCGTGGGCGTGCTCGGGCCGAACGGCGCGGGCAAGACCACGGCGGTGCGGGTGCTGGCCACGTTGCTGCGCCCGGACGCGGGACACGCCACGGTCGGCGGGCACGACGTGCTGAAGGACCCGGTGGCGGTGCGCAGGCTGATCGGGCTGACCGGGCAGTACGCGTCGGTGGACGAGGACCTCTCCGGCACGGAGAACCTGGTCCTGCTGGCGAGGCTGATGGACTACTCCCGAGCGGGGGCACGGGCGCGGGCGGCCGAGCTGCTGGAGCAGTTCGAGCTCACCGGCGCGGCGGGACGGGCCGCCAAGACGTACTCGGGTGGCATGCGCCGGCGGCTCGACCTGGCGGCGAGCCTGGTCGGCGACCCGGCGGTGCTGTACCTCGACGAGCCGACCACCGGCCTGGACCCGCACGCGCGCAACGAGGTGTGGGCGGTCGTGCGGCGGCTCGTCGCGAACGGCACGACGGTGCTGCTGACGACGCAGTACCTGGAGGAGGCCGACCAGCTGGCGGACACGATCACGGTGTTCGACCACGGCCGGGTGGTCGCGGAGGGACGTCCGGACGAGCTGAAGCGCCGAGTCGGCAGCCAGACGCTGCAGGTGCGGCCGACGTCGGTGCACGACCTCGACGTGGTGCAGCGAATCCTCGGCGACCTGACCGGCACGCGGCCGTCGCGCGACGACGACACCGGGCTGCTCACCGCGCCGGTCGACGACCCGGTGCTGCTGTCGACGCTGGTCCGCAAGCTCGACGAGGCCGGCATCACCGCGGACGAGCTGGCGCTGCGGCTGCCGTCGCTCGACGAGGTGTTCCTGGCGCTGACCGGCAAGAAGACCGACGCCGCCGGCACCGCCGCGCCGGAAGGGAGCCTGGTGTGAGCACGATCGCGTTCGACAAGGGCGTGCGCCACGGGTTCTCCCTGGCGTGGCGGGGGATTCTCAAGATCCGCAAGAACCCGGAGCAGCTGATGGACGTGACGCTCGCGCCCATCATCTTCCTGCTGATGTTCACCTACCTGTTCGGCGGGGCGCTGGCCGGCAGCACCGACGCGTACCTGCAGGTGCTCGTGCCGGGCATCATGGTGATGAACCTGTTGCAGGGCAGCATGACCGCGGGCGTGCAGCTCAACACCGACGCGTCCAAGGGCGTGTTCGACCGGTTCCGCGCCATGCCGATCGCGCGGTCCGCGCCGCTGATCGGCGCGGTGCTGGCCGACGTCGTGCGGTACGTCGTGTGCGTCGTGGTGCTGCTGGTGGTCGCCACGATCATGGGCTACCGGGTGCAGACCGGCCCGGTGGAGCTGCTGGTCGCGGTGGCGCTGGGCATCCTGTTCGCCCTGTGCTTCTGCTGGGCGTCGGTGTTCGTCGGCATGCTGCTCAAGACGCCGCAGGCCGTGCAGGGCATGATGTTCGTGCTGATCATGCCGTTGACGTTCGGCAGCAACGTGTTCGTCGGCACCGCCACGATGCCGGGCTGGCTCAAGGCGTGGGCCGACATCAGCCCGGTGACGCTGATGGCCGACGCGCTGCGCGGGCTGCTCAACGGCGGGCCGATCGCGGGGCCGCTGACCGGGTCGCTGATCTGGATGGTCGGCGTGGTGGCGGTGTTCTTCCCCGCGGCGATGTGGGCCTACCGCAGGCGGGTCTGAGCGGAGGAGGGGCGGGCCGCTCAGCCGGGCAGGCCCGCCTCCTTGCGGATCTCCCGCAGCGCGTCGTCCTTCGGCACCTGCGCCGCGTCCGGTTCCCCGAGCTCGGCGATCAGGCCCCGCACGCCGGGGTCGCCGAGGTCGAGGCCGCCGCGGAGGAGCTTCACGAGCGCGAGCAGCCGCAGCGCCACGTCGCCTGCGCCCTGGCCGTGCCGCACCTGGGCGAGGATCTCGGTGACCGCGGCGAGGTCGGGCATGTCGCTGCGCGCCGACGTCGTCTCCACCGCCACCGCGACGCCCTGCTCGGCGTCGGCGAAGCGGTGCTCGGCCAGCGCGATGCGGGCCTCCAGCATCGCCGACCACTCCTCGCCGAACGCGCCGAGCGCCGCCGCGGTGCCGCGCACGCGGAAGCTCTCGGCCAGCTCGCGGGCCTCGGTGACGGCACCGCACCGCAACCGGATCTCCGCCTTGGCGTAGAGGATCATCGCGGACATCTGCTCGTTGCCAGTCTCCTGCACGAACCGCTCGGCCTCGGCGAGCTGCCGCTGGGCCGCGCCGAGGTCGCCCAGGCGCGCGTACTCGACGGCGAGCCGCCAGTGCTGCTGCACGGCGTCCTCCGTGGACCGCAGCTCCTGCGCCAGTGCGAGACCCCGTTCGTACAACGCGATCGCGCCGAGGTTGTCGCCGGTCTGGGAGACGAACGCGGCCTTCATCCCGAGCGACATCGCCGTGCCCCACCGGTCGCCGGTGGCGCTGAACAGCTCGTAGGCCCGCTCGCGGGCGGCCGCCGCGCCGTGCAGGTCGCCGTCGTCGACCAGCAGGAAGCTGCGCGCCCACTCCGCGCCCGCCCGTGCCCACGGGTCGGAGCTGCCCGCCGCCCGCTGGACCTCCCGGTGCGCGAGGTCCTTGTTCTTGCTGACGAACGCGAGCATCGGCAGGGCGATCGCCAGCGCGGGGAACCTCTCGATGGACTCGGCGCGCACGCAGTCCTCGATGACCGCCGCCGTCTCCGCCGCGTCCGGCACTCCCGGCATCACCCGCATCATCAGCCGCATCGCGGTCAGCGCCGCCCGGACGTCGGCGGGCAGCCGGTCGCCGAACGCGAGCACGTCGTCCACCGCCGTGTCCGCCCGCTTGCTGTCGCCCTTCACCATCCAGTACCAGAAGACCGCGGTGAGCAGGCCCGCGGCCGCGTCGGCGTCCTGGTCCTCGACCGCCCCGCGCAACGCGGCCACGATGTTGTCGTGCTCGGCCTCGTAGCCGGCGATGACCTCCAGCTGCCGGGCGGTGCGGGTGAGCGGCTCCCAGTCCTCGGTCAGCCTCCGGTAGTGGTCGCGGAACCGGGCGACCACCTCGGCGGTCTCGCCGGACGCGGCGAGCTGCTCGGCCGCGTACACCCGGATCGTCTCCAGCATCCGGTAGCGCGGCTCGTCGTGGTCGAGCACGTCCACGATGGACTTCTCGACCAGCGACGTGAGCACGTACAGGTCGTGCCGGCAGATCTGCTCGATCGCGGCGAGGTCGGCGCCTGCGGGGAACACCGACAGCCGCCGCGCCAGCTCCCGTTCCTGCTCGGTCAGCAGGTCCCAGCTCCACTCGACGACCGCGCGCAGCGTCCGCTGGCGGGGGAGCGCGGTGCGGCTGCCGGAGGTGAGCAGCCGGAACCGGTCGTCGAGCCGCTGGGTGATCTGGTGCACGGTCATCGACCGCAGCCGTGCGGCGGCCAGCTCCAGCGCGAGCGGCATGCCGTCGAGGCGGCGGCAGATCTGCGCGACGGCGTCCGCGGTGGACTCGTCGAGCCGGAAGCCGGGCTTCACCGCGGTCGCCCGGTCCAGGAAGAGCCGCACCGAGCCGTACCCGGAGAGGTCGGCGCGGCCGTCCGGCACGGCGAGCGGTCCCACCGGGCACAGCGACTCGCCCTCGATGGCCAGCGGTTCGCGGCTGGTGGCGAGCACCCGCACGGACGGCACGAGCCGCAGCAGCCGGCCGGTGAACTCGGCGGCCGCCTCGACCAGGTGCTCGCAGTTGTCGAGCACCAGCAGCGACTCACCCGCCGCGAGCGCCTCGGCGATGCGGTCCATGCCGTCGCTGCCCCTGCGCAACGGGTCGCCGGTGGTGAAGTTCGGGTCGAACGCGCTGAGCACCGCGCCGACCAGGTCGTCGGCCGCCCGCACGCCGGCCAGCGGCAGGAACCAGACCCGGCCCCTGGCGTGCAGCCGGTGCCGCACCGCCGCCTCGGTCGCGAGCCGCGTCTTGCCCGCACCGCCGGGCCCGACCAGCGTGACGAGCCGCGCCCGGTCGAGCTGGTCGCCGACGCGGCGCAGCTCCTCGTCCCGTCCCACGAAGCTGGTGAGCCGCACCGGCAACCGGTCGGCGACCGGCTTGGGCGCGAGCTCGCCCCGCAACGCGGCGAGGTGCACGTCCCGCAGCTCCCGCGACGGGTCGACACCGAGCTCGTCGGCGAGCGTGCGGCGCACGTCCTCGTAGACCTGCAACGCCTCGGACTGCCGCTGGTCGGCGCACAGCGCCCTGATCAGCAGCCCGGCGAGCCGCTCGCGCAACGGGTACCGCTCGTGCAGCGCGGCGAGCTTCGCGACGTCCAGCTCACCGCGGTCGAACCGGTCCTCCTCGGCGCTCAGCCGCGCCTCGTCCAGCTCGGCCGCCGCGATCCGCGCGAACGGCGCCTCCCGCACGTCCGCCAGCGCCTCGCCCCGCCACAGCCCGAGCGCCTCGTCGAGCCGCCCGGCCGCGCGCAGCCGTTCGAACCGGACGACGTCCACGTCCTCCGCCGCGACCGCGAGCCGGTACCCACCGGGCTCCAGCGCCACGTCCGGGCAGACCTTCCGCAGCCGCGAGACCAGCGACTGCAGCGCGTTCGTGGCGTCCGCGGGCGGCTGCTCACCCCAGAGGTCGTCGATGAGCGTGGCCGGCGAGACCGGCCGGCCGGGGTCGAGCGCCAGCCGGGCGAGGAGCATCCTGACCCTGGCACCACCGATGTCGACCGGTGTGCCGTCGTCCTCCTCGACCCTGAGCGGTCCCAGCAACGCCACGCGCACACGTCAAGCTTCCCAGATCCGCTCCGCGCGCCGGGGCGGGCCGATCTTGCCGGTGCTACCCGAGCTCGCGGACGGCCGCGTCGAGCGCTTCGGCGATCACGCGCTCGAACCCGTCGTCGGTGCTGCCGCGCGGGACCCGTTCGGTGAGCATGATCGCGTAGAGGTACGCCCGGTAGGCCGCGAGGCGCACGTGCTCGCTGTCGGTCAGCGCCCGCCCGTACCCCTTCAGGAAGCTCTCGCCGACGGTCCCGAACAGCGCCGGCGACACGAGGTCGGCCACCGGGTCACCCCAGAACGCGCGTTCGCCGTCCACGATCCCGGTCAGCCCGCGGTCGACGAGCACGTTGCCGTCCCAGAGGTCGAAGTGCACCAGCACCGGTGTCCGCACCTCGTCGAACAGCCGCCGGTCGACCGGGATGCGGGGCAACGCGACGCCGTAGCGCTCCGCGTCGGCCTGCACGGCCTCGACCATGGCGGTGAACGCCTGCGACCACGTCTCGTGCAGCCCGAGCTGCGGGTAGCCGAACCCCGGTCCCTCGACCGTGTGCAACGCCCGCGCGGCCGCACCGAGCTGTTCCTGGACGGCATCGCGGTCCACACCGGACCGTCCGAACAGGGGAGTCCCTTCGAGCTTCGTCGTCACCAGCACGTCGCCGTCGACGTGGGAGCGCGAGAAGTCGGTGCGCACGACCTGCGGCACCGGCGCGACCCGCGCCCCGAGCGCGCAGAACAGCGCCTCGGTGCGCACCAGGTCCCGCTCGTAGGTCAACCCCGGCTGCTCACCCGGACTGATCTTGACCACGAGCTCGCCCTCGGCCGCCGTGACGAGGAAGACCCGGTTGTAGGTGCCGCCGCCGAGCGCCTCGACGCGGTGGACGGTGGCTTGCGTGATCTGCTCTATTACTTCAGTGTTGACCAAAACCAATGCCTCATCTGTCGGTCACCTTCGTGCAGGTCACCGCCTGTCCGGGAGCAGCAGTGGCGCTCGCCCACACCCGTTCGCCGTCGAGCAGGATGCGGCACGTCAACGCCTCGTTCCCGGACGGCGTGGCGGTCACCTCCGCCTTCTGCCCCGAGTTGATCACAACGTCCGTCGTCCACGGAACCACCCCGGTGGCGTCGACGGTCCGCGGTGCGTCCCGTTTGCGGGTGTCGGGGTTCTCGGTGTAGCGGAGGGCGACGGGCGCGGACCCCGGCCCGGTCACCTCGTAGGTGACGGACCAGGCCTTGCCGGTGATCTCCGACCAGCCGAAGTAGCGGATCGCGACCACGAACCCCGCGCCGACGAGGACGAGGGCCGCGACCACTGCGAGCGTCTTCACGGCTTCCCACGGTATGGGGTGCGGCGTTCGGCGGCATCGTTCGGTGGGCTGAACGGCCGTCATCCCGCGGTGTCAGGCGGGGGATGACGGCCGTCGGAGCGTCCTAGGCCGGAACGGTCCAGCGCTGGTTGGCCCCTCCCGTGCAGGTCCAGATCTGCAGCTTCGCGCCGTTGGCCGTGTTGTTGCCGGTGACGTCGAGGCACTTGTTGCTGCCGGCGTTCACGAGGGTGCCGCCGGAGGCGGTCCACCGCTGGTTGGGTCCGCCGAAGCAGTCCCACAGCTGGACGGGGGCGCCGTCGGCGGTGGAGTTGCCGGTGACGTCGAGGCACTTGCCGAGGCCGCGGACGGTGCCGTCGGTGGCGAGGGTCCAGGTCTGGTTGGAGCCGGGGGAGCAGGTCCACAGCTGGGGCTGGTTGCCGTTGGCGGTGGAGCCGTCGGTGACGTCGAGGCACTTGCCGCCCAGGCCGGTGATGGTGCCGGTGCGGGTGCCGGGTTGGCCGGGGTCGAGGGTGCCGGGCCAGGTGAAGGTGGCCATGGCGCCGGCGGGGAGGCGGTAGCCGAAGGTCTGGCCGCCGTAGGAGACCTGGAAGTTCTGGTCGGCGCCGGTGTTGAGGGCGACCAGGGCGATGGAGCCGTCGGGGTTGCGGAAGGCGACGTTCTGGATGCCGCCGTCGCCGTAGCCGGTGGAGTCGATGCGGACGGCGCCGGGTTTGACGAACTTGGCGAGGTGGCCGAGGACGTAGTACTCGGCGTTGTAGGCGGTGGTGGAGCCGTTGGTGGTCACGACGCCGGTGCAGTTGGTGCAGCTGCCGATGACGGGGCCGTTGTTCTGGTCGAGTGCCATGTTCCAGAGGGCGACGGTGCGGGCGTGGTTGCGGGTGGCGCCGATGGCGAGGTTGGTGCCTTGCCAGCGCAGGGTGTCGCGGAAGGTGGCGGCGTCGGTGGCGGAGCGGGTGCCGGAGCACTCGGTGAAGAAGATGTCCTTGCCGGGTTGGTTGTTCTTGACGACGGACTGGCCGCCGGGGTTGCCGCCGTAGCAGTGCCAGGCGGAGCCGATGACGTTGGTGCCGGCGCCGTTGTTGACGGTTTGGGGGTAGGTGGTGTCGTCCCAGTTGTGGTCGTAGCCGAGCAGGCGGGGCTGTTGGCCGGCTGCGCGCAGTTTGGGGGCGAGGGTGTTGATGACGGTGACCTGTTGCTGGGCGGACATGCGCATGCCGGGGTAGCCGGGGGGTTCGAAGTTGGGTTCGTTCTGGACGCTGAGGTAGTCGATCGGTACGCCTGCTGCCCGGTAGGCCTGGGTGAACTTGACGAGGTAGTCGGCGTAGGTGCTGATCTGGCTGTCGTTGAGGGAGCCCTGGATGAGGCTGTTGTTGTTCTTCATCCACGCGGGGGCGCTCCACGGTGTGGCCATGGTGCTGATCTGCGGGTTGAGTGCTTTGGCCTGGCGCAGGAGCGGGAGGACGTAGGCGTTGTCGCGTGCGGTGGAGAACCGGGACAGCGTCGGGTCGGGTGCGCCGTCGTCGTAGGTGTAGAAGCTGCGGGAGAAGTCGGAGGCGCCGATCGGCTGGCGCAGGAAGCTCAGGCCGATGCCGGTGTTCGGGTGGAACAGGTTGGTCATGATCTCGTCGCGGCGTGGTGAGTTCCAGATGTTCCACGCGGCCGAGTCGGTGAAGGAGGCTCCGAACCCGATCATGGACTGGTGGGTGGAGTTGGGGTTGACGGTGATGACCGGTCCGCTGCCGCCGTTGCCGAATGCGACTCCTGCTTGCTGGCGCAGGAGGTTGGAGCGGTCGGCGGTGGTCAGCCAGACGTTGGCGGTGGTGGCTGCTGTTGCCGGGGTGGCGAGGTGGGTGCCTGCCGTGACGGCCAGGACGGCGGAGATCAGCGCGGCGCTGTGCCAGCGGTGTTTTTCTCGGGACATGAGCGCTCCTTGCAGGGGTTCGGGCGCTGGTGGGTGTTATCGGTAGAGCCGGATGTCGGCGATGCTCCACCAGTTGTTCGCGGTGCCGGTGGAGGTGATCCGCAGGAATCGGGCGTTCCCGCGGACGTCGATGTTCGTCAGCTGGCCGGTGCTCTGTCCTTTTGCGACGGTGTGCCAGGTGGTGCCGTCGCGGCTCACGTCCAGTTGCCAGGTGCGGACGTGGTCGCCGAGGTTGGCGCCGCTGTCGACGGCGACGCGGCGGAAGTCGCGGTTGCGGCCGAGGTCGATCTGCAGGTACTGGCCGGGTGCCTGGGTGGTTTCGGTGGTCCAGCGGGTGGAGGCGTCGTCGTCGACGGCGAGTGCGGCGTTCTCGCCGGTGGAGGAGGTGGCGGTGGCGCCGGTGAGCGGGACGGGGTCGTGGTTGCCGCGGAGTCGGTGGTGTGCGGGCCAGGTGAACGTGGCCAGTGCGCCGCCGGGCAGGGTGTACTCGAAGGTGCGGTCGCCGGTGTTGACGGCGAAGGTGCGGGGGTCGTCGTTCTGGTTGTGCACGACCAGTGCGGTGGAGCCGTCGGGGTTGCGGAAGGCGGTGTCCATGATCTGGCCGTTCCAGCCGGTGGTGCCGAAGGAGGTGCTGGCGATGCGGCGGGCGCCGGGGCGGACGAACTTCGCGAGGTGGCCGATCGTGTAGTACTCGGCGTCGGTGGTCACGGTGCCGTCGGGGTGTGCGGTGACCAGGGCGGTGCAGGTGGTGCAGCCGCCGTTGTGGGGGCCGCCGGTGCTGTCGAGGGCGATGTTCCAGGTGACGGCGCTGCGGGCCCAGTTGCGGGTGGTGCCGAGGACGACGTTGCGGGCGTGCCAGCGCAGCGTGTCGCTGAAGACCTTGGCGGGTGGGTCGGTGGCGTTCTTGGAGCCGGAGCACTCGGTGAACCAGATGCCCTTGTGCGGGAAGGCGTTGTGCAGTGCGGTCTGGGCGCTGGGGTCGCCGTAGTAGCAGTGGTAGGCGGTGCCGGCGACCCACCTGGCGGCTTTGGCGCGCAGGACCTGGTGGGGGTAGTCGGCTTCGGCGGTGCCGTCGTTGGGGTGGGTGGCCCAGTTGTGGTCGAAGGCGAGGATCTTCGTGCGGGGGCTGGCGGCCCGCAGTTGTGGTCCGAGGGCTTCGATGACCTTGAGCTGGTCGGCGACGGGCATGTCGGTGCCGGGGTAGGCGTCCGGTGTGCGGTTCTGCGGTTCGTTCTGCACGGAGAGGAAGTCGATCGGCACGCCGGCGCGGGTGTAGGCCTGGACGAACTTGACCAGGTAGCGGGCGTAGGCGTCGTGGATGCGCGGGTCGTCCTTGAGGCGGCCGCCGATGAGCGAGTCGCCGGTCTTCATCCACGCGGGCGGGCTCCAGGGCGTGGCCATGACCTTGAGCTGTGGGTTGAGGCGTTTCGCCTCGCGCAGCAAGGGGAGGATCTTCGCTTCGTCGTGGCGGATGGTGAAGTGCCGGAGGGGGAAGTCGGTCTGCCCGGGCGGTACGTCGTCGTAGGTGTGGTGCTCGGGGGCGGCGGTGAAGTCGGAGGAGCCGATGGGCTGGCGCAGGAAGCTGATGCCGATGCCGGTGTGGGGGTCGAAGAGCTTGCGCATGGTGTCCGCGCGCAGGGCGGGGGTGAGGCCGTGGAGGACTTCGGCGCTGGAGTCGGTGATGGACGCGCCGAAGCCGTCGACCGCTTGGTGGTCGCGGCCGGGGTCGACCACGATCGTCGGGTGGTCCGACGGCGTGGTGCCGAATGCGACGCGGGGGCGTTCGTGCAGGAGTTCGGCGCGGTCCGGGGTGGTGACCCAGACGCGTGCTTCCGGCGTGCTGGAGGCTTCCGCCGCAGGTGCGGCGGTGAGGCCGAGGACCAGGGCCACGATCGCGGTAGTTCTCATCGCCGTCCTTGTAACAGAGGTTCATCACTGTGAAACAAAGTCTTTCCAGGATGAAACACCCCGGCGTGGCGACGGTCAATGGCCTGCCCCAGTTCCGGTACAGTGACCAGGTGGAACGTGCTTCCGGTTCGATGAAACAACGGGCCAGTCTCCGGGCCATCGCCGCCGAGACCGGTGTCTCGGTCGCGACCGTCTCGCGGGTGCTCAACGACCACGTCAACGTCGCCCCGCGCACCCGTGACCTGGTGTTGCAGGCCCTCGAACGGCGCGACCAGCCGCCGGGGCAGCGGACGGTGTACGTGCGGTGCCCGTACGTCCTCACGGACTACTTCGGCCTGATCGTCTCGTCGGTCGCGGAGACGCTGAAGCTGCACGGTGTGCGCCTGCTGCTCGACGCGGGGGAGTCGGCGCAGCACAGCGAGGCGGTGCGCGGCCTGCCCGGTCAGCAGGACGTCAACGGCGCGATCCTCATCCTGCCGCCGGAGGAGGGTGACGAGCTGGTGGCGTTGGCGCAGGCCGGTTTCCCGTTCGTCGTCGTCGACCCGCGCACGCCACCGCCGCCGGACATCGCCTCGGTGTCGGCCGCGCACTCCACCGGTGCCCGCGCGGTCGCGGACCACCTGATCGCGCTGGGGCACCGCGACATCGCGGTGATCGCGGGCCCGTCGGAGTGGCTGGCCGGTGACGCGCGGCTGGCCGGGCACCGCTCCGCGCTGGCCCAGGCGGGGGTGCTGCTGAGCGCGGACCGGGTGCGGTGCATCGAACCCACGACCGCCGAGGGCCGTCGTGCGGCGCTGGACCTGCTGGCGGCGGACCCGCGGCCGAGTGCCGTCGTGTGCTTCAACGACAAGGTCGCGGTCGGCACGATGCAGGCCGCGCGGTCACTCGGGCTGCGGGTGCCCGAGGACCTGTCGGTGGCGGGCTTCGACGACATCGACCTGAGCGAGGCGACCGATCCGCCGCTGACGACCGTGCGGCAGCCGTTGCAGGAGATGGGCAGCATCGCCGTCACGCAGCTCATGCGGATGCTCGACGGTCACCGGTCCGAGGCGTTGCACATCGAGCTCGCGACCTCGTTGGTGGTGCGCGGGTCGACCGCTAGTGCACAACGCCCCACACGCGCGTGACCGGGTCGACGAGTACCGGCAGTTGCTGCTCACCGTCGTAGCGGTGGCACCAGTGGCCGACCTCGAACCCGCCGCCGGGCACCGGGACCCACAGCGTCAGCAGGTGTGAGGTGCTCTCCCCGTCGTCGTGCGCCTCGCTGCCCAGGACGTCGGCGAGCACCGTCGTGCCCGTGGCGCGCAACGCCGTGGTCTGCTTGGCGTCCTCCGCCGCCGACGACCAGATCGCCATCATGATCAGGGCGATGAGCACCACGCCCAGCTCGGTCAGCGCGATGCCCCACCACGGCAGGTCGGACAGGGCGACCACGACGCCGATCGCCGCGATGCCGACGAGCGAGGCGCCGGCGATCACGCGCTGGGCGGTGGCCGAACCGCGGCTGGTGAGGACGACTTCGGCGGGGTTCGTGGTCACCGGCTGATCTTAGGTGCGCATCCCGCCCCTGTGCGGGGTTGCGGGGTCTTGGCCGGCCGCACGGGTCAGGCCAGCAGCAGCCGCACGGTCAGCTCCAGCCGGTTCGCCACGTCGGTGGCCGTGGCCCGCCGGGTCACCCACGCGACGAGGTTCGACAGCCACACGTCGCTGATCACCCGCGCGATGGCCTTCTGCTCCTCCGTCGGCTCCTCGTCGGTCATCGCGCGCGTGAACATCGTCTCCATCAGCAGCGCGACGCGGTCGATCTCGGCACCGGCCGAGGCGTCGGCGAAGGTGAAGGCGCGGGTCATGGCCTCGGTCAGGTGCGGGTTGCGCTGCAGGCCGCGGGTGATGCGGCCGAGCACGAACAGCACGCGGTCGTAGGCGGTGTCGCCGGGGACGGCGGCGCGGTCCATCTTCTCCTGCGCGCGTTCGAGCTCGACGGCGAGGCTGGAGACGAGGAGGTGGATCTTCGAGGGGAAGTAGCGGTAGAGGGTGCCGAGTGCGACGTCCGCCCGGTCGGCCACCGCCCGCATCTGGACGGCGTCGAACCCGCCCTTGGACGCCAGCGCGATGGTCGCGTCGACGATCCTCTTGCGCCGCTCGCGCTGGGCGGCCGAGCTCAGCTCCTCGCCCGCCATCAGGGCGTCCGCGCGCGACTTCGAAGGTGACACGGAGATGGTCCTCCTGGAACGTGTTGCAGCAGCCTCCACATCGTACCGGAGTGGGTTTCCCGGCCATGATCTCTTGCCGGAATTAGAACACGTTCTATAAAGTTCCTCATGTATTGGAGGAGGCCGCATGCCGATCGCCACGACCGACGAGCACCGGGCACTCAGGAACAGCGTCAGCGCGGCCCGCGGGACGTGGGAGGACCTGGTCCGCGTCGGGTTCTTCGACGTGCTGCGCGACGGCGGCACGACCCTCGACCTCGCGGTGATGCTCGAGCAGGCCGCCGAGCACCTCGTACCGGGCCCGCTGCTGCCCACGGCACTGGCCTGCGCCCTCGTCCCGGACTTCGACGGGATCGCCGGGTTCGGGTTCGGCACCGGGCACGTCCTGGGCGCCACCGAGGCCACCCACCTGCTCGTCAAGGACCAGGACTGGATGTTCGTCCCCGCCGGGCACACGACCGTCACCGCGCTGGACGCCGTCGACCTGACCCGGTCACTCGGGGCGGTCACCGTCCACACACCGGGCGAGACGATCGCCGACCCGACGGACCTCGCCGTCACGCTCATGGCCGCCGAAGCGAGCGGCATCGCCCAGTGGTGCCTGCGGACCGCGGTCGAGCACGCGCGCCGCCGCGAGCAGTTCGGCCGGGCCATCGGGTCCTTCCAGGCCGTGAAGCACCTGTGCGTGGAGATGCTGTGCCGGGCGGAACAGGCCGCGAGCGTCGCGTGGGACGCGGCACGGGCGGCCGGCCACGCCGAACACCCGTTCGCGGCGGCGGTCGCGGCGGCCGTGGCGTTCGACGCGGCGGTGCGCAACGCCAAGGACTGCATCCAGGTGCTCGGCGGCATCGGGTTCACCTGGGAGCACGACGCCCACCGCTACCTGCGGCGTGCCCTGGCGCTGCAACAGCTCGCGGGCGGCCGGGAGCGGTGGCGCAGGACGACGGCCGAGCTCGCGCTGCGCGGTGCGCGGCGGCACCACACCGTCGAGGTCGAGGGCGACCCGGAGGTGCGCCGGTTCGCCGCGGAGGTCGCCGCCCTCGAACCGGACGAGCAGCGGGCACGGCTGGCGGACAGCGGATACCTCGTCCCGCACTGGCCACGGCCCTACGGCCAGGACGCCGGCCCCGCGCGGCAGCTCGTGATCGACGACGCGCTCGCCACGGCCGGGGTGCGCAGACCGGACCTGGTCATCGGGGCCTGGGCCGCGCCGGCGATCCTGCGCCACGGCACCCCGCAGCAGCAGGAGCGGTTCGTGTGGCCGACCCTGCGCGGCGAGCTGACCTGGTGCCAGCTGTTCAGCGAACCCGAGGCCGGTTCGGACCTGGCGTCGTTGCGCACCAGGGCGCGCAGGGTCGAGGGCGGGTGGCGGCTGACCGGCCAGAAGGTCTGGACGTCGCTCGCCCACCAGGCCGACTGGGCGATCTGCCTGGCCCGCACCGACAGCGACGTCCCCAAGCACAAGGGCATCACCTACTTCCTCGTCGACATGCGGTCCGCGGGCATCGACGTGCGGCCACTGCGGGAGATCACCGGCGAGGCCCGGTTCAACGAGGTCTTCCTCGACGACGTCCTCGTGCCCGACGACTGCGTGGTCGGCGCGGTGAACGACGGCTGGCGCCTGGCCCGCACCACCCTGGCCGACGAACGCGTCGCCCTGGGCCGCGGCTCGTCACTCGGCGAGGCACTGGAACAGGTTCTGGCCACCGGCCCCGCACCGTCGGAACGGCTCGGCGAACTGGTCGCCCGGGGGCTCGCCGTGTCGCTGCTCGACCTGCGCGCCGGACTGCGCCGCCTTGACGGACAGGAACCGGGCGCGGAGTCCAGCGTGCGCAAGCTCGTCGGCGTGCGGCACCGGCAAGACGTCGCCGAGTTCGCCGTGGAGCTGGACGGCGGGCTGGTGCACGGCGACGCCGTCCACGAGTTCCTGCTGACCCGCTGCCTGAGCATCGCGGGCGGCACCACCCAGGTCCTGATGAACCTCGCGGGCGAACGGATCCTCGGCCTACCCAGGGAGAGTTGATGGACTTCACCCTCGACGACACCCAGCAGGAGATCGTGCGCCTCGCCGCCGACGTGCTGGGCCGGGAGAGCACGACGCCCTGGAAAGCCCTGGGGGAGGCCGGGTTGCTGGCCCTCGCCGTTCCGCAACGGCTCGGTGGCCACGGCCTCGGCGTGCTGGAGACGGCACTGCTGCTCACCGAGGTCGGCCGCAGCGCCGCGGACGTGCCGGCGTTCGCCACCCTCGCCCTGGGCGTCCTGCCGATCGCCCGGCACGGCACCCCGCACCAGCAGGACGAACTGCTCCCCCTGGTCACCGAACAGCACGCCGTCTTCACCGCCGCACTCAGCGAACCCTCCACCCCGCTGCCGGCCACGCCGTCCACCAGGGCCAACCCCGACGGCACCGGGCTGACCGGCCTCAAGGTCCACGTCCCGCGCGCCGCCGAGGCCGGCAGAATCCTCGTCAGCGCCCTGCTGGGCGACCGGCCGGGCACCCTGGTCGTCGACCCCGCCCAACCCGGGGTGTCCACAACGGACAGCACCGTCCGGTTCGACAACGCCCACGGTGACCCGCTCGACGGTGACCTCACGAAGTACGCGCTGGCCGGCGCCTGCGCGGTCGGCGACGGTGTGCTGGCCGGAGCCCTCGACCTCACCGTCACGCACGTCGGCACCCGCCACCAGTTCGGCGCACCGCTGTCGACCTTCCAGGCCGTCGCGGGCCAGGTCGCCGACGTCCACATCGCCGCCCGCACCCTGCACCTCGCCACCCTCGCCGCCTGCTGGAGCCTCGACGACGCCGACCTCGCCATCGCCGCCCACTGGCTCGCCGCGGAAGCGCTCCCGGCCGTGCACACGTGCCACCACCTGCACGGCGGCCTGGGACTCGACATCACCTACCCGATGCACAGGTACTACGGCCTGGCCAAGGAGCTGACGAGGTTCGTCGGCGGAGCGGAGCACCGGTTGGGGCAGATCGATGTTCATTGACCTCACGAGCGACCAGCGCAGGCTGCGCGAGGAGCTGCGCGAGTACTTCTCCGGCGTCATGACCGAGCAGCAACGCGAAGCCGTGCTCACCGAACGGCACGGCACCGCCTACCGCGACCTGGTGCGCCGCCTCGGCGCCGACGGGTGGCTCGGCGTCGGCTGGCCCACCGAGTACGGCGGCCGCGGCTTCGGCCAGGTCGAGCAGCAGATCTTCGTCAACGAGGCCGCACGCGCCGACGTGCCGCTGCCGTACGTGACGCTGCAGACCGTCGGCCCGACCCTGCAGCGCTACGGAACCCAGGAGCAGAAGGACCTCTTCCTCCCGCGCATCCTCAAGGGCGAGCTGCACTTCGCCATCGGCTACACCGAACCCGAGGCCGGCACGGACCTCGCGGCGCTCACGACCAGGGCCGTCCGGCAGGGCGACCACTACGTCGTCAACGGCCAGAAGGTATTCACCACCGGCGGCCACGACGCCGACCACGTGTGGCTCGCGGTCCGCACCGGAGCACCCGAGGACCGCCACCGGGGCATCACCATCCTGATCGCCGACACGACCGACCCCGGCTACTCGTGGACTCCGATCATCACCTGCGACGGCGCGCACCACGTCAACGCCACCTACTACAGCGACGTCACGGTGCCCGTCGGCCTGCGCGTGGGCGAGGAGAACAAGGGCTGGCGGCTGATCACCACCCAGCTCAACCACGAACGCGTCATGCTCGGCCCGTCCGGCCGGATCGGCGCCCAGTTCGACCGCGTGCACGAGTGGGCGCGCGAGCACGACCTGCTCGGCCTGCCGGACGTGCGCAGGGCGCTGGCCGAGGTCAAGGCCGTGCACCGGGTCAACGAACTGCTCAACTGGCAGGTCGCCGCCCGGGAGGTGGAGGTCGCCGACGCCTCCGCCACCAAGGTCTTCGCCGCCGACCGCACCCAGCGCGTCGGCCGCCTGCTGGAGGAGGTCGTGAGCCGCCACGGCGATCCCACCGAACCGGGCACCGCGCAGCTCGTGCGCTGGCTGGACGTCCAGGCCCGGCGCAATCTCGTGCTCACCTTCGGCGGTGGCGTCAACGAGGTGCAGAAAGAGCTGATCGCGTCCCTCGGGCTCGGACTGCCGAGGGTGGTGCGATGACCGACGTCGAGAAGGCAGCGGTCGAGATCGCCGGCCGGGGCGAGTCCGCACCGCGCCTGGCCCGCGACCCGGTGAACCTGCCGATGATCCGCACCTGGCTGGAGGCCATCGGCGACACCCACCCCGGCTACACCGAGGTCGCGCCACCGGCGATGGTGCAGGTGTGGACGATGGCCGGGCTGCACGGCCAGCGCGCGCTGGACGACCCGCTCGGCGCGATGATGCGGGTCCTCGACGAGGCCGGGTTCACCTCGGTCGTCGCCACCGACAGCGACCAGACCTACCACCGCTACCTCAGGGTCGGCGAACAGCTCGCGGTCACCACCCTGCTGGAGGACGTGACCGGCCCGAAGAGGACCGCACTCGGCGAGGGTTGGTTCGTCACCACCCGCAGCACCTGGTACGTCGGTGACGAGCCGGTCGCCGAGATGCGGTTCCGCGTCCTGAAGTTCCGCCCAGCCGAGAAACCCGCTGCCCCGGCGCAGATCCCGAAGGCGCAGGCGATCCGGCCCTCGGTCAACCGCGACACCGAGTACTTCTGGAACGGCACCAAACAGGGCGAGCTGCGCATCCAGCGCTGCGGCGGCTGCGGGCTGCTGCGGCACCCACCGGGCCCGATGTGCCCGGAATGCGGTGCCACCACACCGAAGTACCTGGTCTCGGACGGTCGCGGCGTGGTCTACAGCTACGTCGTGCACCACCACCCGCAGGTGCCCGGCAAGCGGACGCCGTTCGTGATCGCGCTGGTCGAGCTGGACGAGGGCGTGCGGATGCTGGGCGAGCTCGACGGCGAGCCGCGCGTCGGGCTGCCCGTCGAGGTCGTGTTCACCGAGGTCGACGACGACCTGACGATGTTCGGCTGGAGGCCTCGTGCGGACCGGTGACCCCCTGCCCGAGTGGCACGTCGAGGCCACGCCCACGTTCGTGATCAGCACCGCGCTCGCGACCCGCGACTTCCAGGACGTGCACCACGACCGCGACCTCGCCGTCCGGCGCGGCTCGAAGGACATCTTCATCAACATCCTCACCACCACCGGACTGGTCCAGCGCTACGTCACCGGCTGGGCGGGCACCGGGGCGCTGGTCCGGCAGATCGACATCCGGCTCGGCGCACCCTGCTACGCCTACGACACGCTCAAGTTCTTCGGCCAGGTGGTCGAACGCCACGACAACGACGTGGTGGTCGAGGTCGTCGGCCGCACCGGCCACGGCGACCACGTCACCGGCACGGTCAGGATCGAGGTGCCCGCGTGAACGCCGCGATCGCCGGCATCGGCGCGACCGAGTTCTCCAAGGACTCCGGCCGCACCGAACTGCAGCTCGCCGCCGAGGCCACCAGGGCCGCACTCGCCGACGCCGGACTCGAACCGTCCGATGTGGACGGCCTGGTCAGCTTCACCATGGACACCAACGCCGAGATCGCCGTCGCCCGCGAGCTCGGCATCCCGGAGCTGACGTTCTTCAGCCGCGTCCACTACGGCGGCGGCGCGGCCTGCGCGACCGTCCAGCAGGCCGCCATGGCGGTCGAGACCGGGATGGCGCAGGTCGTCGTGTGCTACCGGGCGTTCAACGAACGTTCCGGGCACCGGTTCGGCCAGGTCCAGGCCGCGGCGGCGGCGAACGTCGACAACAGCTGGTCCTACCCGATGGGCCTGGGGACCCCGGCCGCGATGGTCGCCATGTTCGCCCGCCGGTACATGCACTCCTACGGTGCCACGAGCGAGGACTTCGGCCGGGTCGCCGTCGTGGACCGCAAACACGCCGCCACCAACCCCCACGCGTGGTTCCACAACCGCCCGATCACCCTCGACGACCACCAGTCCTCGCGCTGGATCGCCGAACCGCTGCGGCTGCTCGACTGCTGCCAGGAAAGCGACGGGGGAGTGGCGCTCGTCGTCACCTCCGCCGCGCGCGCTCGCGACTTGAGGAACACGCCCGTGCTGGTCAAGGCCGCCGCCCAGGGCAGCGGCACCGACCAGTTCACGATGACCAGCTACTACCGCGACGACCTGACCGGCCTGCCGGAGATGGGCGTGGTGGCGCGGCAGCTGTGGCAGCGGTCGGGCATCGGGCCGTCCGATGTGGACGTGGCCGTGCTCTACGACCACTTCACCCCGTTCGTCCTCGTGCAGCTGGAGGAGCTCGGGTTCTGCGGCAAGGGCGAGGCGAAGGACCTCGTGGCCTCCGGCGCGTTGGAGCTCGACGGCTCGCTACCGCTCAACCCGCACGGCGGCCAGCTCGGCGAGGCCTACCTGCACGGCATGAACGGCATCGCCGAGGCCGTCCGGCAGGTCCGCGGCACCGCCGTGAACCAGGTCGCGAGAGCGGCCCACGTCCTGGTCACCGCCGGCACCGGCGTTCCCACCAGCGGCCTGCTCCTGAGCCCCTGACCCCCCTTGCAGAAGCCGGGTCAACGGCTCAGCAGCACCGCGTCGGCGAGAACGGGACGGTCCGCGGAAGAGGTGGTCAGCACCAGGCGGGAGCCGTCCCGCCACACCGACGTCCGCAGCGTCTCACCGGGGAACACCACGCCCGCGAACCTCGCCCCGAACGACACCACCTGCTCCGGCCCGTCCAAGAACGCGTCGACCACCGCCTTGCACACCACGCCGTAGGTGCACAGGCCGTGCAGGATCGGCCGGTCGAACCCGGCCGCACGGGCGAACCCGGGATCGGCGTGCAACGGGTTGCGGTCCCCGCACAACCGGTACAGGTGGGCCTGCTGCGGCAACGTCGGCGTCTCGATCACCGCGTCGGGTTCGCGGCCGGGCAGCTCGACCCGGTTCGACGGCCCGCGCTCACCACCGAAACCGCCCTCGCCGCGGGCGAAGATGCTCGACCGGGTCGTGTAGAGCACCGTTCCGTCCGGTGCCACGGCGGTCGACTCCTGCACGATCACCGCCGCCGTGCCCTTGTCCCACACGTCGGTGATCCGCGTCCGCAGCACCGCCTGGCCCTCGGCGGGGATCGGCCCGTGCGCGGCGATCTCCTGCGTGCCGTGCAAGACGCGCGCCAGGTCGACGTTAACGCCGGGGAACGACACGACCGGCGGCGCGGTCTCGTGGAACCGCGGCGCCACCACCCCGAACGTCGGCAGGACCGCCAGCCCCTCCTCGTAGACGTACCGCAGCTCGGTCGCACCCAGCGCCAGGTGGTAGAGCAGCACGTCCGACGACGTCCAGGAGAACTTCAGCTCGGGCAGTTCCGCCCCCACCGCAACGGCCGGATCGATCGGCATCGCACGCCCTTCACTCGTAGGTGATCGTCACCGCGTCGGTGACCGGAACCGACTGGCACGCCAGGACGATCCCGTCGGCGATGTCGCCGGAGTCGAGCACGTCGTTGCCGAGCATCTTGACCTCGCCGGAGACCAACCGGCACGCGCACGCGCCGCACGCACCCTCCCGGCACGAGAACGGCGCGTCCAACCCCTTCTCCAGCAACAGGTCCAGCAGCTTCATCCGGGCCGGCCAGGCGAAGCGGTGGGTCTCCCCGTCCAGCGACACCTCGACCTGCGCGTCCGGCCGGTCGTCCACCACCGGCACGGCCTCGGCGAACGGATCACCCGACAGCGACACGAACTTCTCGACGTGCACCACCGGAACGTCGTGCAACGCCGTGCGGGCCGCCTCCATGAACGGTGCCGGCCCGCACACGAACGCCTCGTCGCACGGACGCACAAAGGCCCGCAGCCCGTGCGGCAGCCCCTGCACCGACTCCAGCCAGTGCACCACCGCCAACCGCTCCGGGAACTCCCGCGACAACCGGTCCAGCTCGCGGGCGAAGATCACCGACTCCGCGTCCCGGTTGGCGTAGAACAGGAACACCGACCCGGTCCCGCCGGACAGCACCGCCCGGATGATCGACATCACCGGCGTGATCCCGCTGCCCGCCGCGAACGCCAGCACCGAGGAGTCCAGCGACCGCGGCGTGAACACCCCGGCCGGTGCCAGCACGTCCAGCTCCATCCCGGTGCGCAGCTCGGAGCACATCCACACCGACCCGCACCCGTCCGGCGTGCGCTTGACCGTGATCTTCAACGGTTCACCGGGTGCGCTCGACAGCGAGTAGCACCGCGCCACCTCACCCGCCCGCACGGTCAGGAACTGACCCGGCCTGGGCTCGAAAGACGCCCCCGACAGCACGAACGACCGCGCGTCGTGCGTCTCCTCGATGACCGACTCGACGCGCAACCGGTGCACCTCAGCCATCGGCGACCTCCACCGTCCCGTCGCGCACGGCCTTCTCGATGCCGTCGCGCAACCGCAGGCACGTGCGCACCAACGGCGCCCGCGGTCCCAGCTCCGGGCACGCGCTGGTGTCGGCGAGCCACTGCACGCTGGTGTGCCGGGGGCTGTTCTTCTTCACCAGCACCCGGTTCCCGCAGTCGCACGTCACCGGTGCCATGCCGCCGGACAGGAACTCGTCGCGCTCGCTCATGAGCTCGTCGGCTGCCGGCGGGCGAGGTTCTCGGCGACCTCCCTCTCCCACACCTCGACCGCCCTGCTCGTGTCGACCTCGAACTCGAACCGCCGCACCATGTCGTCGGTGACGTCCTCGACGTCCACGTAGAACTGCTCGTACCAGCGCCGCAGCTGGTAGACCGGCCCGTCCTCCTCGCACAGCAGCGGGTTGTCGATCCGCGTCTTGTTCTGCCAGATCTCCACGTCCTGCAGGAACCCCGCGCCGATGCCGCGCGCGAACTTGCGGGCGATCTTGTCCGCGTGCTCGTCCGACACACCCGGCAGCTTCTTCACGATCGCGCCCCACTGCAGCCGGAACGAGTTCGGCGTGATGGGGTAGTGGCAGTTGATCAGCACCGTCTCGATCTCGATGCCCTTGTAGTCGTTCCACAGGTAGTCGATCATGTACGACGGCCCGTAGTACGAGGCCTCCGAGCGCACCTCGACGTCACCGGTGTAGTTCGACGCCATCGCCACGTCCGGCCGCCCGCGCGTGGTCAGGTACTGCGAGGCGATGTGGCCCTCCATCACGTTCTTGAAGTACGTGGGGAACGCGAAATGGATGTAGAAGAAGTGGGCCATGTCGACGACGTTGTCGATGATCTCGCGGCAGTTCGCGTTCTCGATCACGACCGAGTCCCACGTCCAGTTGCTCCACTCACCGCTGAACGCCTGCTCGATCCGCGGGATCGTCACGTGCTCGGGCGGCGGGTTGCCCTGCGGGTCGTTCCACACGAACAGCTGCCTGTTCTCCTCCAGCGTGGTCCACGACCGGGTGCGGGCCCGCAGCGGAACCCGCTTGGCGTAGGGGATCTCGACGCACCGGCCGTTGCCCGCCCAGCGCCAGTCGTGGAACGGGCACGCGATGGTGCTGCCCTTCACCGTGCCCTGGGTGAGGTCACCGCCCATGTGCCGGCAGTACCCGTCGAGCACGTTGAGCGTGCCGTCCTCGCCCTGGAACACCACGAGCTTCGTGCCGAACGCCTCGACGGCGTGCGGCTGCCCGTCGCGGAAGGTGTCGGCCAGGCCCAGGCAGTGCCAGCCGCGCGCGAACCGCGCGGGAGGCGCGCCGGTGTCGATCGAACGCACGGAGTCCTGCGTCATCACATGCCTCCACGGTGGTCTTGGCTGGAGATGTCGAGTCCGGCCAGGTACCCGAAGGTCATCGCCGGTCCGAGGGTGGCGCCCGCGCCCGCGTAGGTGTGGCCCATGACCGACGCGCTCGCGTTGCCCGCCGCGTACAGGCCGTCGATCACCGAACCGTCCTCGCGCAGCACCCGCGCGTGCGCGTCGGTGCGCAGCCCGCCCTTGGTGCCCAGGTCGCCGGGGACGATCCTGGCCGCGTGGAACGGCGGCGTGAGCAGCGGCGCGAGGCACGGGTTCGGGTGGACGCGCGGGTCGCCGTAGTAGCGGTCGTAGGCGCTGTCACCGCAGCCGAAGTCGGGGTCGGTGCCGTTGAAGGTGTTGAACCGCGTGACCGTGTCGGCGAGGCCGGGGAGTCCCGCTTTCGCACCCAGCTCGTCGAGGCTGGGGGCATTGAGCACGACCTCGTCCCACCGCCGGGGCAACGGCCGGCGGGGCGGGAAGCCCGCGAACGGGTAGCGGTTGCGGTAGGTCTGGTCGAACACCAGCCAGGTCGTCCCGGTCATCGCCTTGACCACGTCGATGTAGGGCGCCGCCTCGTTGACGAAGCGCCGGCCGGACCCGTCGACCAGCACACACCCCGGCAGCGCGCGTTCGGCGAGCAGGAAGAACGGCCCGCGCGGCAACGGGACCGCCGGCCCCCACCAGGCGTCGTCCATCAGATCCACGGCCGCGCCCGCGCGCAGCCCGGCCTCGATGCCGTCACCGGTGTTGGCCCGCGCGCCGACCGTCCACTCGGTACCGATGTCCTGGTGCTGCTTGCGCAGCTGCTCGTTGTGTTCGAACCCACCGGAGGCGAGCACGACGTGCGGAGCCTGAATCAGCTCGTCGCCCACGCGGATGCCGGCGACCCGGCCGTTCTCGAAGTGCAGGTCGGTCAGCGCGGTGTTGAGCCTGACCTCGACGTCCAACGCGGTCAGGCCCGCACGCAGCCCGGCGGCCAGCGCCTGGCCCATCGCGAGCCTCCGGCCCGGTGTGAACCGCTGCGCGACCAGTTTGGCCGCGGTGAGCACCCCGCGCGGGTGGCGGGCGGCCAGGGTGAGCCACCGGTAGTCGACCTGGGTGATCACGATTCCGGCCGGGGTCGGCACGTACGGCGGTTCGAGGTGCTCCAGCTCGGCGCCGAGGACGTCCGCCCTCATCGGCACCGGCTCGACCGACCGCCCGCGCGGACGGCCGCCGGGTGCCTCCGGGTAGTAGTCGGGATAGCCGCGCACCCAGCGGAACCGCAACGGCGTGTGCGCGCACACGAACCCGAGCATCGCGGGACCGGCGTCGAGGAACGCCTCCCGCAGCTCGGCCGGCACGTCACCGGCGATGTGCGCGAGGTAGGCGGAGGCGTCCTCGGGCGTGTCCCGCACACCGGCCTCGGCGAGTACGGGGTTGTTCGGCACCCAGATGCCGCCGCCGGACCGGGCGGTCGAGCCGCCGAAGCGCGCCGCCTTCTCGACGACCAGGGTGCGCAGTCCCCGGTGGGCCGTGCACAGGGCGGTGGTCATGCCCGCCGCGCCGCTGCCGACGACGATCACGTCGTACATCCGCACCTCCGGAGTCGAGACTAGAACAGGTTATAGTTCTGGAGTGGTTTGGCGCTATGGTGTAGGAGTTCCAGGCGGTTCGGATCACCAAGAACGTGTTCCGGGAGGGTTGCGTGGAGGTCACCGCTGACGTGGTCGTCGCCGGCTTCGGCGCCGCCGGTGCGTGCGCCGCGCTCGAAGCCGCGGCCTCCGGTGCGTCCGTGGTGGTGCTGGACCGGTTCGCCGGCGGTGGCGCGACGGCGTTGTCCGGCGGGGTCGTCTACGCCGGTGGTGGCACGCGCCAGCAGGTCGAGGCCGGGGTCGCCGACACGCCCGAGTCGATGCACGCCTACCTCAGGCACGAGGTCCGCGACGCGGTGTCGGACGAGACACTGCGCCGGTTCTGCCGGGACAGCGCGAAGATGCTGGCCTGGCTGGAGGACCAGGGCGTGCCGTTCGGCGCGCGGCTGTGCCCGTTCAAGACCTCCTACCCGACCGACGACTACCACCTCTACTTCTCCGGCAGCGAGACCGCCTGGCCCGACCCGGTGCCGCGCGGGCACCGGACCAGGGCGAAGGGCACGTCCGGGAGCGTCTTCTTCGCCCGGCTCGCCGAGGCCACCCGGCGAGCGGGGGTGCGGGTCATGACCCAGACGCGGGCCGTGGAGCTCGTCGTGGCCGACCGGGTGACCGGCGTGCGGTGCCGGACGCTGACCGGCCTGCCCCGAGCGCTGCACCGGGCGTTGTCGAGGGCCGCGGCCAAGCCGTGGCTCTACCTCCCACCGCTCGGGCGCGCACTGCACCGGGTCGCGGCGGCCGTGGAACGCCGGTTCGGCCGTGAGCTGACGGTGCACGCCCGGCGCGGCGTCGTCATCGCCGCCGGCGGGTTCATCGCGAACCGGGCGATGCTGCGCGACCACGCACCGGCCCACCGCGGCGGTCTCGCCCTGGGCACCCCCGGTGACGACGGCAGCGGCATCCGGCTCGGCACCGCCGCCGGTGGCACGACCGACCGGCTGGACAAGATCTCGGTGTGGCGGTTCGTCACGCCGCCCAGCGCGTTGCAACGCGGCATCCTCGTCGACATCGACGGTCAACCGTTCGGCGACGCCACCCGCTACGGCGCGGCGATCGGCGACGAGATCATCCGGCGCGACGGCAAGGCGTGGCTGCTCGTCGACGATGACACGCTGAGCGTCGCCAAGGCCCAGGTCAGCACGCAGACCGCGCGCTTCCAGCGCTTCCAGGCCCGCTACCTGCTCTCCCGCGGCCTCGTCACCGCGCCGACGATCGAGGCCGCCGCCGAGAAGGCGGGCATCAGGGCACCGCAGGTCGAACCGTTCGGGCGGCCACCGTACTCGCTGATCGACGTCTCGGTGCGGTTCGACTCCTTCCGGCGCGGCTTCGGTTACCCCTGCCCGATGCTCACCCTCGGCGGCCTGGTCGTCGACGAGCAGACCGGTGCGGTGCGGGGGGTGCGCGGCCTGTACGCGGCGGGCCGATCCGCGGTCGGGGTGTGCTCGGAGTCGTACGTCAGCGGCCTCGCGCTCGCCGACTGCGTCTTCTCCGGCCGGCGCGCCGGCCACCACGTGGCGAAGGAGGACCGGTGCTGACGATGGAGAAGAGGGCGGCGGCCGCACAGCTGCTGCGCACCGCCGAACGCGAGCGCGTGCCGATCACACCGCTGGTGGAGCTGTACCCGGACATCGACGTGGTCGACGCCTACGAGATCCAGCTGCTCAACGTGCGGCACCGCAACCGCGACGTCATCGGCCACAAGGTCGGCCTGTCGTCGCCGGCGATGCAGCAGATGATGGGCGTGGACGAACCCGACTACGGGCACCTGCTCGACGACATGCAGCTGCACGGCACCGCGGACGCCTCGGCGTACCTGTACCCGCGGGTCGAGGTGGAGATCGCGTTCCTGCTCGGCCACGACCTGCCCGGCGAGGGCTGCACGGTCGCGGACGTGCTCGCCGCCACCGAGTTCGTGGCACCCGCGATCGAGCTGATCGACAGCCGCATCGCCGACTGGCGGATCACGCTCCCCGACACCATCGCCGACAACGCCTCCTCCGCGGCGTTCGTGCTGGGCGACGAACGCGTGCGGCCGTCCGATGTGGACATCCGCGGCGTCGAGGCGACCCTGGCGCGCAACGGGGAGCCGGTTGCTCAAGGCCGTGGTGACGCGGTGCTGGGTGATCCGGCGATCGCGGTGGCGTGGCTCGCGCAGAAAGTGGCCACGTTCGGTGTGCGGCTGCTGGCCGGCGACATCGTGCTGCCCGGCTCGTGCACGCGGGCGTTCGACGCGAAACCGGGGGACGAGTTCCGCGCCGAGTTCGCCGGACTCGGTTCTGCCGACCTGAAGTTCGAGTGAGGTGAACGGGTGAAGGCGGCCATCGTCGGGTCCGGCAACATCGGCACCGACCTGCTCTACAAGCTCCTGCGCTCACCGGCGCTGGAACCCCGCTGGATGGTGGGCGTCGACCCGTCCAGCGAGGGCCTGCGGCGAGCGCGCGAGGCGGGTCTGGAGGCCACGGCCGAGGGCGTGGACTGGTTGCTGCGCCAGGACGAGCTGCCCGACGTCGTGTTCGAGGCGACCTCGGCCGCGGTGCACCGGGCCAACGCCCCGCGCTACGCCGAGGCCGGCATCCGGGCCGTCGACCTGACCCCCGCCGCGGTCGGCCCGTACGTGGTGCCGCCGGTCAACCTGCGCGAACACCTCGGCGCACCGAACGTCAACCTGATCACCTGCGGCGGCCAGGCCACGATCCCGGTGGTGCACGCCGTGTCGCGGGTCGTGCCGGTCGAGTACGCGGAGATCGTCGCCAGCGTCGCGTCGGTGTCGGCCGGACCGGGCACACGCGCGAACATCGACGAGTTCACCCGCACCACCAGCCGCGGCATCGAGACGATCGGCGGCGCCGGCCGCGGCAAGGCGATCATCGTGCTCAACCCGGCCGACCCGCCGATGATCATGCGCGACACCGTCTTCTGCGCGATCCCCGAGGACGCCGACCCGGACCCGATCACCGACTCGATCACCCGGATGGAGACCGACCTCCGCGCGTACGTCCCGGGGTTCCGGCTGCTGCGCGAGCCGCAGTACGACCCCGGCCGCGTCGCGATCTTCGTCGAGGTCGCGGGAGCGGGCGACTTCCTGCCGCCCTACGCGGGGAACCTCGACATCATGACGGCCGCCGCGACCAAGGTGGGGGAGGAGATCGCCGATGCAGTTGCGGCTGACCGACACGTCTCTGCGTGACGGCTCGCACCACAAGCGCCACCGGTTCACCGTCGACGACGTGCGCTCGATCGTCGGCGCGCTCGACGACGCCGGGGTGCCGGTCATCGAGGTCACCCACGGCGACGGGCTGGGCGGGTCGTCGTTCACCTACGGCTTCAGCCGCACACCGGAGCAGGAGCTGATCAAGACCGCGGTGGCCACGGCCCGGCAGGCCAGGATCGCCGTGCTGATGCTGCCGGGCGTCGGCGTCAAGGACGACATCCTGGTGTCGCAGGACAACGGCGCGTCGATCGTGCGGATCGCCACCCACTGCACCGAGGCCGACGTCTCGGTGCAGCACTTCCAGCTCGCCCGCGAACGCGGGCTGGAGACCGTCGGGTTCCTGATGATGGCGCACTCGCGGCCACCGGAGGCGTTGGCACGTCAAGCGAGGATCATGGCCGACGCCGGGTGCCAGTGCGTCTACGTGGTCGACTCGGCCGGCGCGCTGGTGCTGGAACAGGTGTCCGACCGGGTGGCCGCGCTGGTGGCGGAGCTGGGGGACGACGCGCAGGTCGGGTTCCACGGGCACGAGAACCTCGGGCTGAGCGTCGCGAACTCGGTCGCCGCGGCACGGGCGGGCGCGAAGCAGATCGACGGCAGCGTGCGCGGGTTCGGCGCGGGAGCGGGCAACACGCCGCTGGAGGCGTTCGTCGGCGTCTGCGACAAGCTCGGGTTCACCACCGGCGTCGACTTCTTCAAGATCGTCGACGCGGCCGAGGACGTCGTGCGGCCGGTGATGCCCGAGGAGTGCCTGCTCGACCGGATGGCGCTGATGATGGGCTACGCGGGCGTCTACTCCAGCTTCCTCAAGCACGCCTACACCCAGGCGGAGCGCTACGGCGTGTCCGGCGCGGAGCTGCTCGTGCGCGCCGGTCGGCGCAAGCTCGTGGGTGGCCAGGAGGACCAGCTGATCGACATCGCACTGGAGCTGAGCAGGGAGGAGGTCCGATGAGCGAGGAGATCCTCGGCAAGGTGCGGGAGCTGCTGCCCGCGCTGCGCGAGCGCGCGGCGGAGGCCGAACAGCTGCGCAGGGTGCCGCCGGAGTCGGTGAAGGCGTTGCAGGAGACCGGGTTCTTCCGGATGCTGCAACCCGTGCGCTGCGGCGGGTTCGAGACGCACCCGGTCGCGTTCTACACCGCGGTCAAGATGATCGCGAGCGCCTGCGGGTCCACGGGCTGGGTCTCGTCCGTGCTGGGAGTGCACCCGTGGCACGTCGGGCTGTTCGACGTGAAGGCGCAGGACGAGGTGTTCGGCGAGGACCAGGACACCCGCATCTCCTCCTCCTACGCACCGACCGGCAGGGCGACCGCCGTGGAGGGCGGGTTCCGGTTCAGCGGCAGGTGGAGCTTCTCCTCGGGCTGCGACCACGCCACGTGGGTGCTGCTCGGCGGACTGGTGATGAACGACGAGGGCAAGCCCGTCGACTTCCGCACGTTCCTGCTGCCGATCGCCGACTACACGATCAACGACGTGTGGGACACGGTCGGCCTGCGCGGCACGGGCAGCAACGACATCGTGGTGTCCGACGTGTTCGTGCCCGAGCACCGCACGCTGAGCATGGCGCACACCGCGCGGTGCCAGTGCCCCGGCCAGGAGGTGAACCCCGGACCGTTGTTCCGCATGCCGTACGGGACGATCCACCCGTACGCGATCACCGCGCCGATGATCGGCATGGCGGCCGGCGCGTACGAGCTGCACGTCAACGCCACGCGCGAGCGCGTCCGTGCCGCCTACCTGGGCGAGAAGGCCGTCGACGACCCGTTCGCGCAGGTCCGGATCGCCACGGCGGCCAACGACATCGACACCGCGTGGTGGCAGCTCGAGAAGGACGTCGACGACGAGTGGGAGCACGCCGTCGCCGGCACGAGGATTCCGGTCGAGCTGCGCCTGCGGGCGCGCAGGGACCAGGTGCTGGGCAGCGCGCGGGCCCTCTCCGCGATCGACCGGCTCTTCGAGAGCGCGGGCGGCAAGGCGATCAACGCGAACCTGCCGTTGCCCCGGTTCTGGCGTGACGCCCACGCCGCACGGGTGCACGCGGCCAACGACCCGGAACGCTCGCTGGTGATGTTCGGCAAGAACGAGCTCGGCATCCCAGTCCGCGACGGCCTGTTCTGACCGCAACGGGAAGCTGCAGAGGAGAGACATGGTTCGGTTGCACTACCACGAGGCCGGCGCCGACCACGCCGAGACGCTGGTGCTGCTGCACGGCGGCGGGCCGGGTGCGTCGGCGCTGAGCAACTTCGGCCGCACCATCCCGGTGCTCGCCAAGTCGTTCCGGGTGCTGGCGGTGGACCAGCCGGGGTTCGGTGAGTCGGAGAAGCCGACCGAGCACGGCCAGTACTTCACCCACGCCGCCGAGGCGCTGCGCGGGCTGCTCGACGACCTCGGGGTGGAGAAGGCACACCTCCTCGGCAACTCACTCGGCGGCGGCACGGCCGTGCGGTTCGCACTGGACCACCCGCAACGCGCCGGACGGCTGGTCCTGATGGGACCGGGTGGCCTGTCGCTCAACGTCTTCGCACCCGACCCGACCGAGGGCGTGCGCAAGCTCAGCGCGTTCGCCAAGGACCCGACGCGGGAGCGGATCGAGGAGTTCCTGCGGATCATGGTGTTCGACCAGTCGCTGATCACCGACGAGCTGATCGACGAACGGTTCGCCGCCGCGTCCCGGCCGGAGTCGCTGAAAGCCATGGTCGCGATGGGGAAGTCGTTCTCCGGACCGGACTTCGAGCAGGGCATGCTCTGGCGCGAGGCCCACAGGCTGCGCCAACGGGTGCTGCTCGTGTGGGGCCGCGAGGACCGGGTCAACCCGCTCGACGGCGCCCTTGTCGCGTTGAAGCTGATCCCACGCGCACAGCTGCACGTGTTCGGCGGCTGCGGGCACTGGGCGCAGCTGGAGAAGTTCGACGAGTTCAACCGGCTCGCGGCAGACTTCCTCTTGGAGACGTGATGGGCATCCGATCGCTGGGCTACCTGCGGATCGAGGCCACCGACATCGGCCGGTGGCGCGAGTTCGGGCTGAAGGTGCTCGGGCTCGTGGAGGGCAAGGGCTCGACCGAGGGCGCGCTGTACTTCCGGATGGACGACTTCCCGGCCCGGCTGGTGATCGTGCCCGGTGCGGCCGACCGGCTGCTCGCCTCCGGCTGGGAGGTCGCGACCGAGGCCGAGCTGGACGAGGTCGCGAAACGCCTGGCGTCCGCGGGCGTCGCGGTCGCCGAGGGCACGGCCGAGGAGCTCGCCGAACGCCGGGTCACCGGGATGGTCAAGTTCGAGGACCCGTCCGGCAACACGCTGGAGGTGTTCCACGGCGCCGCCCTGGAGCACCGGCGGGTGGTGTCCCCGTACGGGCACCGGTTCGTCACCGAGGACCAGGGCCTCGGCCACGTCGTGCTGTCCACCTCGGACGACGAGGCCGCGCTGCACTTCTACCGCGACGTGCTCGGGTTCCGGCTGCGCGACTCGATGCGGCTGCCCCCGCAGTTCGTCGGCAGGCCCGCCGACGGGCCACCGGCGTGGCTGCGGTTCTTCGGCTGCAACCCGCGCCACCACAGCCTCGCGTTCCTGCCGATGCCCACCCCGTCCGGGATCGTGCACCTGATGATCGAGGTGGAGAGCACCGACGACGTCGGGCTGACGCTGGACCGGGCGTTGCGGCGCAAGGTGCCGATGTCGGCGACGCTCGGCCGGCACGTCAACGACCTGATGCTGTCGTTCTACCTGAAGACACCCGGCGGGTTCGACGTCGAGTTCGGCTGCGAGGGACGGCAGGTGTCCGATGAGGACTGGATCGCGCGAGAGAGCACGGCGGTGAGCCTGTGGGGTCACGACTTCAGCGTGGGGCACCGGGGATAGCGCGCTTCCGGTCGGTCCTGGGGCACTTCTGCACCGGCGTGACCGTGGTGACGGGCATGTCCGCGACCGGCCCGGTGGGGTTCGCCTGCCAGTCGTTCGCGGCGTTGTCACTGGACCCGCCGCTCGTGCTGTTCTGCCCGCAGCGCACGTCGGGCAGCTGGGCGGCGATGTCCCCGGCCGGGGCGTTCTGCGTGAACGTGCTCGCCGAGGACCAGCGGGAGCTGTCGGCGGTGTTCGGCCGGGCAGGGGCGGACAAGTTCGCCGGCGTCGCGTGGTCCCCGTCGGGCACCGGTGCTCCGGTGCTCGGCGGGGCGCTCACGTGGGTCGACTGCCGGGTCACGACCGTGCACGAGGCCGGCGACCACTACGTCGTGATCGGCGAGGTCGTCGAGCTCGGACCGCAACGCGACGCACGACCGTTGCTGTTCTACCGCGGCCGGTACGCCGCGCAGGCCGATCTCGACCCGCGCGGCCGGTCCGGCGAGGTGCTCGACACCCTCCTGACCTGGCAGCGCCAGTCAGAGTGGAGCTGACGCCGTGACCCGCCAGGTCGCCGTCGGGAAGCTGACCTCGCCGTCGTGCACGAACTCGTCGAACGCGCCGCGCACCCGGTCGAGAACCCGGTCGCGGTCCCGCTCGGGCACCTCCCGCAGGGCGCGGCTGACCGGGCCCATGTTCGTCAGGTACGGCAGCAGCACCTCCTCGGGCAGCCGGGTGGTGCGGTCGATCGGCGTGACCTCGACGTCCGCCCAGCCGTCGAGGACCTCGCGGACCCGCGCCGGATCGGCGAGCGAGAACGGCCCCGGCCCGTCCAGGTCACGCGCGGGCATGCCGGGCAGGATCTCCCTCGCCACGCGGTCGCCGGTGAGCATGAACGGGTTCTCCTCCTGCGCCCGCCACGTGATGAAGCACAGCTCACCACCCGGTTCGACGGCCGTGCGCAGGTTCGTGAACGCCGCGCCGGGGTCGGCGAAGAACATCACGCCGAACCGCGACACGACCAGGTCGAACCGCTGCTCGAACACGTGCGTCTGCGCGTCGGCCAGCAGGAACTCCGCCTGCCCGTGCTCCCGCGCCGCCGCGACCATCGACTCGGCGATGTCGACCCCGACGCACTCCGCACCGGTGGCCGCGGCGACCGCCCGCGTCACCCCGCCGGTGCCGCACCCGACGTCGAGCACCCTCCTGCGCGGCCGCTCCGCCGCCTTCTCGACCAGCAGTTCCTCGAACGGCCGCATGAGTTGGCCCACGGTGTCCTGCACCCGCGCCCAGCCCTGCCCCGACGTGTTCCACAGCGCCGCCTGCTCGGCGTTGACCTCTGCCATGCTCCTACCGTCCTACTTCAAGTCGACTTGAGGTCAAGTGTCGTGGACGAGATCGCCATCGGCGAGGTGGTGCGCCGCTCCGGCGTGCCCGCCTCCACCCTGCGCTACTACGAGGAGCGCGGCCTGATCGCCTCGACCGGCCGTCGCGGCCTGACCCGCGTGTTCCCGGCGTCGGTGCTCGGGCAGCTCGCGCTGATCGCCGTGTGCCGCAACGTCGGGTTCTCGCTCGACGAGATCGCCCGGATGCTGGCCCGCGACGTGTCGAACCTCGACCGGGCGATGCTGTCGGGCAAGGCCGACGAGCTGGACGCGATGATCACCCGGATGACGGTGATGCGCGACCGGCTCCGCCACGCCGCCGCCTGCCCCGCTCCCAGCCACGCGGAGTGCCCCGCGTTCCAGCGGATGCTGCGCGAAGCCGGCCCAGGCGCGTGAGGTGCTGTTGCGGGCTGCCGAACAGCTGCGCGCTGCCGTGCGCCCGCTTGAAGTACAGGTGCGCGTCGTGCTCCCAGGTGATCGCGATGCCGCCGTGCAGCTGGATCATCTCGGCGGCGACCTTCTGGAACGCCTCCGAGCAGTAGACCTTCGCGACCGCGGCCGAGACCTCGTCGGACGCCGCCTCCGCCGCCGACCGGGCGGTCTCGACGAGGACGTGCAGGTCGGCCATCCGGTGCTTGAGCGCCTGGAACGAGCCGATCGGCTTGCCGAACTGGACGCGGGTCCTGGTGTGCTCGACGGTGAGCTCCAGCGCCCGTTGCGCCGCACCGACCTGCTCCGCGGCCAACGCCGCATACGCGACGTCCTGCACACGCGGGTCCCACGGCCCGAGCCGCGCGCCTTCGGCATCGGCGAGGTGGACGGCCGCGAGCCGCCGGGTCGGGTCCATCGCCGGGGTGTGCCGCCGGGTCACGCGCGGCTGGCAGGGGTCGACCTCGTAGAGCGAAGTGCCGTTGACGACCAGCAGCACCTCTGCGAGGTCACCGTCCACGACGTGGTTCGCCGTCCCGGTCAGGTCGCGGATCTCCGCTTCCCACGGCCACACGAGCGCCGCGACCGCCCCGCCGGCGATGCGCGGCAGCAACCGGGCGCACGCCTTGGCGTTGCCGGTGGCCAGCAGTGCCTGGCTCGCCAGCGTCGAGGACAGCAGCGGCGCCGGGGTCAGCGTGCGCCCGAGCTCCGCCAGCACCACGTGCGTCTCGGCGAGCCCCGCCCCGGCCCCGCCGTACTCCTCGGGCACCGCGAGCCCCGCGACGCCGACCTCCCCGCACAGCTTCGCCCACAACGCCGTGTCGTACCCGGCCGGTTCCTCGATCGCCGCCCGCACGTCGGAGTGCTTGGCCAGCAACGCGCGCACGGAGTCCCGCAACGCGACCTGCTCCGGTGTCACAACGCCTCCAGCACGCGGTTCCGGTGGAACGACAGGCTTCCCCACGCGGTGCGCAGGGCCCGGGTCCGCACCAGGAACCGGCTCAGCTCGTACTCGGCGGTGTAGCCGATCGCGCCGTGCACCTGCAACGCGGTCCGTGCCGCCCGCCAGGCCGCCTCGGAGGTGGCGACCTTGGCGGCCGACACGTCCCGCGGGGCCATCGTGACCGCCGCGCCGAACACCAGCGGCCGGGCCAGCTCCAGTCCGATGAGGACGTCCGCGAGGTGGTGCTTGACCGCCTGGAACGACCCGATCGGCCTGCCGAACTGGACGCGGGTCTTGGCGTGCGCGGTCGTGAGCTCGAGCATCGCACGGCCCAGGCCCAGCAGCTGGGCCGAGCACGCCAGGACGCCGAGGTCGAACGCACGGGCGGCGGGGACGTCGGTGGCGACCACCGGGCCGCCCGTCACCTCGACGAGCGTCCGCGCCGGGTCGACGGACGCATGGGTGGTCACGGGCGTGGCCTCGCGCAGGGTGGTGCCCTCGACCAGGTGGTACCGGTCCGCCTCGGCGGCGTGCGGCACGTGCGGCGGGAACGCCACCGAACCACCGATCCCGAGCGCCGGTCCCACCGCGTACGTCTCCACCACCGGCCCGTCCACCGCGTGGTGCCCCAGCTCCTCGAACACCACCACCAGGTCCACCGGGTCCGAGACGTCCCCGACCCCCACCGCCGCCAGGTCCCGCCGCCCCTGCGCCAGGAACCCGTGCAGCACCGCCCCGAAGTCGGCCTGCTCGGCCGAGAGCGCGAACCTCATCGCGGCAGCCCCAAGATCCGCTCGGCGACCACGTTGCGCTGGACCTCGTTGGTGCCCGCGTAGATCGGGCCCGACAACGAGAACACCCACCCGTCCCGCCAGTCCGGCGCCACCTCGCCGAGCAGGTCCAGCGCCGTCTCGTGGATCGCGACGTCCAGCTCCGACCAGAACACCTTCGTCACGCTCACCTGCGGCCCCGACGGCGGGGCCTCCACCGCGCCGAACGTGCGCAGCCGGTACGCCTGCGCCCCGATCCACGCGTCCACCACCCGGTCGCGCACCGCCGGGTCCGGCCGTTCCCGGTACAGCTGGACCAACCGCGCCGCCGCCGCGACGAACCGCCCCGGACTGCGCAACGTCAGCCCGCGTTCGCTGCTCGCCGTGTTCATCGCGACCCGCCACCCGTCGCCGGGCTCGCCGATCACGTCCTCGTCGGGCACGAACACGTCGTCCAGGAAGACCTCCGCGAACCCCGGCTCACCGCCGAGCTGCCGGATCGGCCGCACGGTGACCCCGGGCGCGCGCAACGAGAACATCAGGTACGTCAGCCCGCGATGACGGCCCTCGGGACCGGTGCGGAACAGGCCGAACGCCCGGTCCGCGAACGCCGCCCGCGAGCTCCACGTCTTCTGCCCGCGCACCGACCAGCCGCCGTCACAACGCACCGCCGTGCTGCGCAACGACGCCAGGTCGCTGCCGGACTCCGGTTCCGACCACGCCTGCGCCCACACCTCGTCCGCGCGGGCCATCGCGGGCAGCAGCCGCTCGCGCTGCTCGTCGGTGCCGAACGCGAACAGCGTCGGCGCCAGCAGGAAGATCCCGTTCTGCGACACCCGGCCCGGCGCGCCCGCGGCGTGGTACTCCTCCTCGAACACCAGCCACTGCAGCAGCGACGCGTCCCGGCCGCCGAGCTCCGCCGGCCACGACACCACCGACAACCGCTCGGCGGCCAGCTCCCGTTCCCACGCCCGGTGCTCCTCGAACCCGGCCGCGGTGTCCATGGAGGACAACGGCCGGACGTGCGAGCGCAACCACGACCGCACCTCGTCGCGGAACTCGGTCGTCGCGTCGTCCAGGTCGAGGTCCATCAGCCCGACGCCTCCTTCATCGACCGCGCGTCCATCCCCGCCAGGGCGTCCGCGCCGACCTCGGCGTTGTGCGCGTGCGCGAAGTGGTGCAGCCCGAACACCGAGTCCATGCCGGCGCGCATCCCCATCAGGTCCTCCGACTGGTTCACCGCCCGTTTCGCGAGCGCCAGGCCGAACTGCGGCATCGCCGAGATCCGCCCGGCCAACGCGAAAGCCGCTTCTTCCAGCTCCGCGCGCGGCACGACCCGTGACACCATGCCCCACTCGTAGGCGCGTGCGGCGGAGAAGCGGTCACCCGTGAACAGCACCTCCTTCGCCGCCCGCGGCCCCAGCACCCACGGGTGCGCGAAGTACTCGACGCCGGGAATTCCCATCCGCACCACCGGGTCGGCGAAGAACGCGTCCTCGGCGGCCACGACCAGGTCGCACACCCACGCCAGCATCAGCCCGCCCGCGACGCACGCCCCCTGCACCATCGCGATCATCGGCTTCGGGATCTCCCGCCACCGCCGGCACATGCCCAGGTAGACCTCCATCTCCCGCGCGTACCTGAGGTCACCGCCGGGACGGCCGACGTGGTCCCACCACATCACCGCGCGTCGCTCGAACGACCGGTCCACGTCCCGGCCGGGCGAGCCGATGTCGTGGCCCGCGGAGAAGTGGTCACCGGCACCGGCCAGCACGATGACCTTGACCTCGGCGTCGTCCACCGCGCGCGCGAAGGCCTCGTCCAACGCGTAGGTCATCGCCGAGTTCTGCGCGTTGCGGTACTCCGGCCGGTTCATGGTCACGACGGCGACCGCGCCCCGCCGCTCGTACGAGACAGTCACGCGTTCTCCTTGCGCAGTAGGCTCTTCAGGACCTTGCCGCCGGCGTTGCGGGGGAGTGCGGGCACGAACTCGACCGCACGCGGCACCTTGTAGTTCGCGAGCAGCGACCGGCAGTGCTCGACCACCGCCGGCTCGGTGAGCGACCGGCCGGGTGCGGTCACCACGAACGCCTTCCCGACCTCGCCGAGCCGCCCGTCGGGCATGCCCACGACCGCCGACTCGGCCACCCCCGGCAACCGGGCCAGCGCCTGCTCGACCTCGGCCGGGTAGACGTTGAACCCGCCGCAGATGTACATGTCCTTCAGCCGGTCCGTGATCGACAGGTACCCGCGCGAGTCGACGCGCCCCACGTCGCCGGTGTGCAGCCAGCCGCCGGCGTCGACCGCCAGCGCCGTCGCCTCCTCGTCGTCCAGGTACCCGAGCATCACGTTCGGCCCGCGCAGCAGCACCTCGTCCCGCTCGCCCAGCCGCAGTTCGAACCCGGCCACCGGCGCCCCGCACGTGGTCGCCACGGTCTGCGGCGAGTCGTCCGGCCGGCACATCGTCGCCACCACGGCCTCGGTCAGCCCGTAGGCCGTCAGCACGGTCTCGAACAGCTCCCGCATCCGTTCGACCAGCACCACGGGTACCACCGCGGCCCCGGTCACGGCGAGCCGCAGCGACGACAGGTCGAACGACGACCGCTCGGGGTGGTCGAGCACCGACTGGAAGATCGTCGGCGCCCCCGGCAGCACGGTGATCCGCTCCCGTTCGACCAGCCGCATCGTCTCGACGACGTCGAACACCGGCTGCGGCACGATCGTCGCACCCGTCAGCAGGCAGGCGAGGATTCCGGCTTTGTACCCGAAGGTGTGGAAGAAGGGGTTGACGACCAGGTACCGGTCACCCGCCGACAACGCCCCGCAGTCCGCCCACGCCTGCGCCACCCCGAGCGACTGCCGGTGCGCGCTCATCGCGCCCTTGCTGCGCCCGGTCGTGCCCGACGTGAACATGATGTCGCAGACCTGGTCGGGCTCGATCGCAGGCAGCTCCACCGCAGCGCCCGGCCACTCGAACGGCAGCCGCACCACCACCTCCGGCAGCCGTGACCCCTCCAGCTCGGCCAGCCGGTCCCGCCCCAGGAACGACCCCTCGACGACGAACGCGCGCACCTTGCCGCGCACCAGCACGTCCAGCGTTTCGGCAGCGGTGAACCGGGTGTTGATCGGCACCAGCGCCGCGCCCGCGCACAACGCCCCCAGCGCCGCCACGACCCAGTGGTGGCTGTTCGGCGCGCACAACGCCACCCGGTCGCCCGGCCGCACACCCATCCCCGCGAGCGAGCGCGCTGCGACGTCAACCGCCGAACGAAGCTCGGTGAAGGTGAGCCGGACTTCCCCGTCCACCAACGCTTCCGCTTCACCGTGCAGTGCCGCCGCCCGGTCGAGCACCGCTGAAACCGTGTGCCTGCTTGGATCGATCGCCATCGCGCCTCCAAAGCAAGTGCTTGGTAGGTTAGAGTATGGCGCATGGAGCACTTCCGGCGCGAGGTGCGGGAATGGTTGTCCGCCAACCTCGTCGGCGAGTTCGCCGACCTGCGCGGCCTGGGCGGGCCGGGTCGTGAGCACGAGGCGTTCGAGCAGCGGTTGAGGTGGGACCGGCACCTGGCGGCCCACGGGTGGACGGCGCTCAGCTGGCCCGGCGAGCGCACGATCGATGAACAGGTCGTGTTCCACGAGGAGTACGCGAGGGCGAACGCGCCGGCGCGGGTGAACGTCGTCGGCGAGGGCCTGCTGGGTCCGACGCTGTGCGCGTTCGGCACGCCGGAGCAGCAGCGGCGGTTCCTGCCGAAGATCCGCGCGGTGGAGGAGCTGTGGTGCCAGGGCTACTCCGAACCCGGCGCCGGCTCCGACCTCGCGTCGGTCAGCACGCGGGCCGAGCTCGTGAACGGCCGGTGGGTGGTCACCGGCCAGAAGGTCTGGACCTCGCTCGCGCACGTCGCCGACTGGTGCTTCGTGCTCGCGCGGACCGAACCGGGCTCGCGGCGCCACCACGGCCTGTCGTACCTGCTCGTGCCGATGGACCAGCCCGGCGTAGAGGTCCGCCCGATCCGCCAGCTCACCGGCACCTCGGAGTTCAACGAGGTGTTCTTCAACGGCGCCGTGACCGCCGGGGAGAACGTCGTCGGTGAACCCGGTGAGGGCTGGAAGATCGCGATGGCGACCCTCGGGTTCGAACGCGGTGTCGCGATGCTCGGCCACCAGGTCGCGTTCCGGCGCGAGCTGGACGAGCTGATCGCGCAGGCACCCGGTGAGCCGGTGCTGCAGGACCGGCTCACCAGGGCGTGGGTCGACCTGCACGTCATGCGCTCGCACACGCTGCGGACCCTCGGCGACGAACCCGGCCCCGAGGCGTCGGTGCTGAAGCTGTTCTGGTCCGGCTGGCACAGGAGGCTCGGAGAGCTCGCCATGGACGTCCTCGGCCCGGCCTCGATGCTCGACGGCAACCCGCACCAGGCGCTGTTCCTGTTCAGCCGCGCGGAGACGATCTACGGCGGCTCCGACGAGGTCCAGCGCGAGATCATCGCCCACCGCGTGCTGGGACTGCCCCGGTGAAGGGCCACGACCTGCTCGTGGGCAAGGTCGTCGTGGTCACCGCGGCGGCGGGCACGGGCATCGGCTCGGCCACCGCGCGCCGGTGCCTGGAAGAGGGCGCGACCGTCGTGATCAGCGACTGGCACGAGCGCCGGCTCAGGGAAACCCACGAGTCGCTCGGCGCCCACCACGCGGTCCCGTGCGACGTCACGAACGAGGACCAGGTGCGGGCGCTGGTCGACCAGACCGTCGAGCGGTTCGGCCGGATCGACGTCATGGTCAACAACGCCGGCCTCGGCGGCGAGAGGTCGGTCGTGGACATGACCGACGACGAGTGGTCGCGCGTGCTGGACGTGACGCTGAACGGCACCTTCCGCTGCACGAGGGCGGCGTTGCGCCGAATGGTCGCCCAACGAAGCGGTGTCGTCGTCAACAACGCGAGTGTGATCGGCTGGCGGGCGCAGAGGGGTCAAGCCCATTACGCCGCAGCGAAAGCGGGTGTGATGGCGTTGACGCGGTGCGCCGCGATGGACGTGGCCGAGCACGGCATCCGGGTGAACGCGGTCGCTCCGAGCTTGGCCGCGCACCCGTTCCTGAGCAAGGTCACCAGTGAGGAGTTGCTGACGGAGCTCGCGTCCAGGGAGGCGTTCGGGCGCGCCGCCGAGCCGTGGGAGGTCGCGAATGTGATCGTGTTCCTCGCGAGCGACTACTCGGCCTACCTGACGGGCGAGGTCGTCTCGGTGAGCAGTCAGCACCCGTGAGAGAGGAACGAACGATGAGTGGGCGGCGCCAGGAGCTGCTCGCGTTGGCGGCGAGGATGTTCGCCGAACGCGGGTACGGGCAGACGACGGTGCGCGACATCGCGGACGCGGCGGGCATCCTGTCCGGCAGTCTCTACCACCACTTCGACTCGAAGGAGTCGATGGTGGACGAGATCCTGCGGTCGTTCCTCGACGAGCTGTTCACCCGCTACCGCGAGGTCGTCGACGCGGGCCTCGGGCCGAAGCAGACGCTGAAGGCGCTGGTCGTGGCGTCGTTCGAGGCGATCGACACCCGGCACGCCGAGGTCGCGATCTACCAGAACGAGTCGAAGCACCTGGCCGGCCTGGAGCGGTTCTCGTACGTGGACGACCGCAGCGTCGAGTTCCGCAAGCTGTGGACCGTGCTGCTGGAGGACGGCATCCGGGCCGGGGTGTTCCGCGCCGACCTCGACGTGGACCTGGCCTACCGCTTCATCCGCGACACGGTGTGGGTGGCCGTGCGCTGGTACCGGCCCGACGGCGAGCTGTCCGCGGAGACCGTCGCCGAGGAGTACCTGGCGATCTTGCTCGACGGAATTGCAACAGGGCGCCGGAGGGCGAAGACGTAGAGGAGGGCCCTCGTGGCCGAGGCGTACATCATCGAAGCTGTGCGGACCCCGGCGGGACGGCGCGGCGGCGTGCTGAGCCACGTGCACCCGGCCGATCTCGGCGCGCACGTGATCACCGCGCTGCTCAACCGGGTCGACGTCGACCCGACCGACGTGGACGACGTGGTGTTCGGCTGCGTCGACACGGTCGGGCCGCAGGCGGGGGACATCGCGCGCACGGCATGGCTCGCGGCCGGGTTCCCCGAGCAGGTGCCGGGGGTGACGGTCGACCGGCAGTGCGGTTCCAGCCAGCAGGCCGTGCACTTCGCGGCGCAGGCGGTGATGAGCGGGACGGCCGACTTCGTGGTCGCGGGCGGCGTGCAGAACATGTCGCAGGTGCCGATCGGGTCGGCCATGACGGTCAACCCGCACGCCGGCTGCCAGGGCTGGCAGCACCGCTACGGCGACGAGGAGGTCAACCAGTTCCGCTCGGCCGACCTGATCGCGGTGCGGTGGGACCTGTCGCGCCGGGAGATGGAGGAGTTCGCGCTGCGGAGCCACCTGCGGGCGTTGACGGCGATCAAGGAGGGCCGGTTCGACCGGGAGATCGCACCGGTCGACGGGGTGGTGCACGACGAGTGCCCGCGACCGGACACGAGCGTGGAGAAGATGGCGGCGCTCAAACCGCTGCGGCCCGACGGGCGGACGACGGCGGCGTTGTCGAGCCAGATCTCCGACGGTGCCTCGGCGGTGCTGGTGGCGTCGGAACGGGCCGTGCGCGAACGCCGGTTGACCCCGCGGGCCCGCGTGCACCACCTGTCGGCGCGCGGGTCCGACCCGATCTACATGCTGACCGCGCCGATCAGGGCGACGAGGTACGCGCTGGAACGGACCGGAATGTCCATTGCGGACATCGACCTGTTCGAGGTCAACGAGGCGTTCGCGTCGGTGCCGCTGGCATGGGCCAAGGAGCTGGGCGTCGACCTGGCGAAGGTCAACGTCAACGGGGGAGCGCTCGCGCTGGGCCACCCGATCGGCGCGACCGGCACGAAGCTGTTCACGACGTTGCTGCACGAGCTGGAGCGCACCGGCGGCCGGTTCGGGTTGCAGACGATGTGCGAGGGCGGCGGTCAGGCGAACGTGACGATCATCGAACGACTCGGGTGAGGTCGCCGATGATCGCCTCGGCGTCGGTGACGATGCCGGAGATCAGCTCGGCGCAGGTCGGCAGGTCGTCGAGCAGCCCGACGACCTGACCGGAGGCGAGCACGCCGGCGCCGGTCCGGCCCTCGACGAGACCGGCGCGCAGCAGCATCGGCGTGTTCGCGGCCATGACGACCTGGGACCAGGTGAGGTCCCTGCCGTGCTTCAGCGCCAGGCCGTCGCGGAGCATCGCGCGCCAGGACAGGCCGGTGTGGGAGCGGAACCTGGCCGCGTTGGTCAGCGCTCTGACCAGGCTGCTGACGCGGCCGGACCGTTCGAGGTGGTCGACGAGGTCGGTGCGCAGGACGCGGTGGGGCAGGCCGTCGACGCGGGTGGTGACGACCGTGCCGCCCAGGTCCCGGTGCAGGTAGGCCTGCTTGACGGCGTCCGGCACGGTGCTTTCCCGCGTGAGCAGGAACCGGGTGCCCATGGCGATGCCCGCCGCGCCGTACGCGAGGGCGGCGGCGAGGCCCCGGCCGTCGAAGAAGCCACCGGCGGCGATCACCGGGATGTCGACGGCGTCCAGGACGCTGGGCAGCAGCAACGTCGTGGCGACGCCGCCGGTGTGCCCGCCGCCCTCCCCGCCCTGCACGACCACGGCGTGCGCACCCCACCGCACGACCTTCTCGGCGTGCCGGGCCGCGCCGACCGACGGGATGACGACCGCGCCGGCGTCGGCGAGCTTGGCGATCATGTCGGGTTTCGGGGCGAGCGCGAAGGAGGCGACCCTCACCCGTTCGCGGATCAGCAGGTCGACGCGTTCGCCCGCGTCGTGCGCGTCGGCGCGGAGGTTGACGCCGAACGGTTGCGCGGTGCGGGCGCGGGTCTCCTTGATGGCGGCTTCGAGCTCGGTGCACGTCATGGTCGCCGAGGCGAGGATGCCGAGGCCGCCCGCTTCGGCCGTGGCGGACACCAGCCGCGGTCCGGCGACCCAGCCCATCCCGGTCTGCACGACCGGGTGGCGCACGCCGACGAGCTCGGTCAGCGCGGTTCTCACCGGACCTCCCTCTCCCGCTCGGCGTCCGGGTCGAGCCGGGTGCGGATCAGCTCCAGCTCCTCGCCGGTGGGCAGGCGGGTCTCGGTGACGTCGCCGGCGGTGAGCGGGAACGACGTCTGCTGCTGCACCTCGTCCACGGAGGCGCCGGGGTGCACGGAGACCAGCCGCATCGAGTGGTCCGGGGTGGCGAAGTCGAGCACGGCGAGGTTCGTGACCACCCGGTGGACGTCGTGGAACGGGCCGACCGCGCGGTCGTAGCCCACGCCGGAGACCACGTCGACCTTGTCGACGAACACCCGGGTGCTGTGCTTGGGCACCCAGTAGCTGGTGCGGTGGTTGATCGTGTTGCCGGGTGCGCCGCGGAACCCGAGCAGCTGCCGCGTGGGCCTGGCGTGGTCGCCGATCGCGGAGATGTTCTGGTTGCCGAACCGGTCGACCTGGTTCGCGCCCATCACGACGTGCCGGCGGCCGTGCGCGACGACGTCGAACACCTTCCGGTACGGCAGCCATCCCTCCACAGTGGACTCCGGTGTGAGCAGGAACGCCTCACCGTCGCTCAGCAGCAGGTCCGGTTCGGTGGTGAGCCGCGCGAGGCGGGCACCGAGCGAGGGGATGAGGCCCATCGGGCTGGCGAGCACCTCCCCGGCACCGGCGAACAGGTCGGCGCAGGCCACGACGCAGACCTCGGCACGCGTGACGTCGCTCATCCCAGGAACCTCCGGTAGAAGTCCGGCCACTGCTCGGGGTTGGCCGCTGCGGCGGCGTACTCGCGTTGCGCGGCCTCGTCACGGGGGTAGTCGGGCACGCAGCTCGTGAACCCCGCGCCGCCCGGTGCCTCGACGACGCCGTCGACCATCATCCGGTTGAGCAGCAGGGTCTGCGGTGCTCCGTCGAACCGCTCGACGATCCGCTCGCACGAGACGTACCGGCGGTCGGCGGCCAGGCAGAACAGGTCGTCGAAGTACGGGTCCGGCCCGAGGTACTGGGCGTTGCCGTGCCGGTCCGCGCGGTTGAGGTGCACGAGCGCCACGTCCAGCTTGATGGCGGGCATGGCGACGAGCTCCTCGCCGTCGTCGTAGGGGGAGCGGACCGTGCGGATCTCGGGCGCGCACCTGAGCACGTCCGACCCCAGCCCGGCGCGGATCGGCAGGAACGGCAACCGGTGCGCTGCCGCCCTGAGCCCGACCTGGAACATGCCCTCGTCCAGCTCCAGCACCGCGATCGCACCGGTCTCGCGCGCCCGTTTGAACCACGGGTCGTAGGCGATGGTGTCGAGCGAGACGAACCCGTAGACCAGTTTGCGGACCTTGCCGGCCGCGCACAGCAGACCGACGTCCGGGCCGCCGTAGGAGACGATCGTCAGGTCCTTGGCCGGTGTTGTGAGGAGCGCCTTGACCAGGGCCATCGGTTTGCGCCGCGAGCCCCAGCCGCCGATGCCGACGGTCATCCCGTCCTCGATCTCGCCGACGACCTCGTCAGCCGTCATTCGCTTGTCGCGCATGGTTCCCGTCCACGAAGGCCTGCCGGGCGCGGTCGGACGCCCCGGTGAGGTTCAGCTCGAAGGTGAAGCCCTGCTCGAAGCGGTAGCTCGTGTGCACCCGCTGCGGGTCGATGCCGTTGATCGCCTCCTTGGCCCTGCGGATCACCGCGGTGTCCTTCCGCGCGATCTCCCGCGCCAGCTCGCGAGCGGCGCCGCCGAGTGCGTCTCCGGGTACCACCCGGTACACGCTGCCGTGGTGGTGCAGCTGGGCGGCGGTAACGGTGGACGCCGTGTAGTAGAGCGCGCGCATGAGGTGCTGCGGCACGAGCCGGGCCAGGTGCGTCGCCGCACCGAGCGCACCACGGTCGACCTCGGGCAGGCCGAAGTAGGCGTCGTCGGAGGCGATGACGACGTCCGCGTTGCCCACCAGCCCGACCCCGCCGCCGAGGCAGAACCCGTGCACCGCCGCGATGACCGGCACCGCGCACTCGTACACCGCCCCGAACGCCTTGGCGCAGCCCCGGTTCGCCGCGACCAGCGCGTCGTACCCCGGCGTCCGCTGCATCTCCTTGAGGTCGACCCCGGCGCAGAACCCGCGGTTCTCGGCCCGCAGGACCACCACCCGCGCGTCCTCGTCCTCGCCCGCGGACGTGATCGTCTCGGCCAGCTCGAACCACCCGCGCGCCGGCAGTGCGTTGACCGGGGGGAAGTCGATGGTCACTTCGACGACGCCGCTTTCGGTGTGGCTGCTGGAGATCCCCATCGCGCCGCCTTCCAAACCAAGCGATTGCTTGGTAACTTAGCAGCGCCGGAGCGACCGGGGTAGGTGCGGAGTGGAACTCGACCTCGACGGATCAGTGGTCCTGGTGACGGGCGGAGTGCGGGGTGTCGGCGCCGGCATCACCCGCGCGTTCCTGGCGGCCGGTGCCGTGGTGGTGACCTGCGCCCGCCGTCCCGCCGAGGTACCGGGCGCGTCTTTTGTCCCGTGCGACGTCCGGGACGCAGACCAGGTCGCCGCGCTGGTGTCCTCGATCGTCGCGCGGCACGGCCGGCTGGACGCCGTGGTGAACAACGCGGGCGGTGCGCCGTTCGCCCTCGCGGACCAGGCCTCGCCGCGGTTCCACGAAAAGGTCGTCGAGCTGAACCTCCTGGCGCCGCTGCTGGTGTCGCAGGCCGCGTACGCCGTGATGCGCGACCAGGAGGGTGGCGGCTCGATCGTGATGGTCAGCAGCATCAGCGGCCGCCGTCCCTCTCCCGGCACCGCGGCTTACGGTGCCGCCAAGGCCGGTCTGGAGAACCTGACCGCCTCGCTTGCCGTCGAATGGGCGCCACGGGTCCGTGTGAACGCTCTGGCCGTGGGTCTCGTACGCACCGAACAGTCCCACCTGCACTACGGCGATGAAGCCGGTATCGCGGCGGTCGCGCGCACCGTGCCGTTGGGGCGTCTCGCGTCACCGGACGAGGTCGGCGCGTGTGCCGTGTTCCTCGCTTCACCGCTTGCTTCTTATGTCACGGGCGCGACCCTGCCGGTGCACGGCGGGGGAGAGATGCCCGCCTTCCTGGCCGCCGCCCAGACCGACGGGGGTTCGTCATGACGTTGTGCGAGGACCGGGTCGTGGTCGTCACGGGTGCGGGCCGCGGCATCGGCCGCGCGCACGCCTTGGCGTTCGCCGAAGCCGGTGCGCGGGTCGTGGTGAACGACCTGTCGGCTGAGGTGGCCGGCGAGGTGGCGGCTCAGATCGGTCCGCGGGCGGTGGTGAACACCGACGACGTGGGCACCTGGGCGGGCGCTCGCCGGGTGGTCGAGGCGGCTGTGGACGCGTTCGGCGGCGTGGACGTGCTCGTGAACAACGCGGGCGTCGTGCGCGACCGCATGATCGTGAGCTGCGCCGAGGACGAGTGGGACGAGGTCGTCCGCGTGCACCTCAAGGGCCACTTCGCACCCCTGCACCACGCGGCGGCGCACTGGCGCGCCGTGGCGAAGGACGGCGGCACGGTGTCCGGCCGGGTGATCAACACGTCCTCGGGCGCGGGCCTGTTCGGCAGCGTCGGCCAAGCGAACTACTCGGCCGCCAAGGCGGGCATCGCGGCGCTGACCCTGGTGGCGGCGGCGGAACTGGCCCGCTACGGGGTCACGGTGAACTCGATCGCCCCCGCCGCCCGCACCCGCATGACCGAGCACGTGTTCGACACGATGGCCGCGCCGGACCACGGCTTCGACGCGATGGCACCGGAGAACGTGTCACCGCTGGTGGTGTGGCTGGGCAGCGCGGAGTCCGGTGACGTCACCGGGAAGATGTTCGAGGTCGACGGCGGGCGGATCTGCCTGGTCGACGGGTGGCAGCGGGGGCGGGAGGCCGACAAGGGGGAGCGGTGGGCGCCGGAGGAGCTCGGGCCGGTGGTGCGCGACCTGGTGGCCGGCCACCGGCCGGTGCCGGTGTACGGCGCCTGACCCGCGCGCGGGTACAAGATCCGGTAGCGTCCTCCGCAACTCCTGGGAGGTGCGCCGAATGACTCACACGCTGGACGTCTGGTACCACCGAGCCGATGACGCCGATGGTCAGGACGACCCGGTGGAGGTCACCTCCGGCCCCGAACTCGAAGCCGTGCTGACCCACGTCCTCAACCTCGCGCAGCCGCACCCGGTGCGGATCACCGCCCGGGAACGCCCGGACGCGCTGGTCGAGCTCGTGGTCGCCCCGCTGGAGCAGGTCGGGGCCCTGCTGTTCCACAGCCCCGAGTCCCGTGCGCCTCGCCCCGCTGATGACACCTCCACCGGCGTGTACGCGACCCGCGCCGAAGCGCCCGTTCCCGGCGCCCCGACGCTCTACGTCGACACCGACACCAAGACGCCGTTCCCGACCGACGCGGCCCTGCCCGTCCCGCACCTGCTCGCCGCCCTGGAGGAGTTCCGCCAGACCGGCGAGCGCCCGACGTGCGTGGAGTGGCAGGAGACCCAGGTCTCCTGACCGGCGGCTCCGGCCTCAGTCGTACTCGACCTGGAACTCCTTGATCCCGTTCAACCACCCCGACCGCAGCCGCCGCGGTGCCCCGGCCTCCCGGATGTCCGGCATGTGGTCCGCGATGGCGTTGAAGATCAGGTCGATCTCCAGCCGCGCCAGGTTGGCCCCGATGCAGAAGTGGGCGCCGTTGCCGCCGAACCCCAGGTGCGGGTTGGGGTCGCGGGTGATGTCGAACCGCTCCGGGTGGTCGAAGACCTCCTCGTCGAAGTTCGCGGACGAGTAGAACAGGCCGACCCGCTGGCCCTTCTTGATCTCCACGCCGCTGAGCGAGGTGTCCTGGGTCGCGGTGCGCTGGAACACGACCACCGGCGTGGCATAGCGGACGATCTCGTCGGCGGCGGTGGCCGGGCGTTCGGCCTTGAAGAGCTCCCACTGGTCGGGGTGGTCGAAGAACGCTTTCATGCCGTGCGTGATGGCGTTGCGGGTGGTCTCGTTGCCGGCGACGGCCAGCAGCAGCACGAAGAAGCCGAACTCCTCCGACTTGAGGCCCGCACCGTCCACATCGGCCTGGACGAGCTTCGTGACGATGTCCTCGCGCGGGCACGAACGGCGGTCCTCGGCCATGGTCCAGGAGTAGCCGAGCAGCTCGGTCGCGGCGGTCAGCGGGTCGTCGTCGATCTCCGGGTCGTCGTAGGAGATCATCTGGTTCGACCAGTCGAAGATCTTGCGGCGGTCCTCCTGCGGGACGCCGATCAGCTCCGCGATCGCCTGCAGGGGCAGTTCGCACGCGACGTCGGTGACGAAGTTGCCGGAGCCCTTCTCCTTCGCCTCGGTCACGATCTGCTCGGCCCTCGCGCTCAGGGCCGCGCGCAGACCGTTGATCGCCCTGGGCGTGAAGCCGCGGGAGATGATGCCGCGCTGCTTGGTGTGCACCGGCGGGTCCATGTTCAGCAGCAGGAGCCGCTGCATCTCGATGCGGTCGCGCGGCAGGTCGTCGGCGAACCGGATGATCGCGGTGTTCTCCCAGCTCGAGAAGAGCTCGCTGTTGCGCGACACCTCCTTGACGTCGGCGTGCTTCGACACGACCCAGAACCCGTCGTCGGCGAACCCGCCCTGGCCGTGCGGGTGGGCGTTCCACCAGATCGGCGCGGTCTGCCTGAGCTCGGCGAACTCCTCGAACGGCAGGCGGGTCGCGTACATGTCGGGGTCGGTGAAGTCGAAGCCCTCCGGGATGCGCGGCTTGCTCACGAGCACCTCCTAGCTGTAACGCGTTCTAACCGATTCAAACACGGTTGTAGCTTGTGGTGAAGCCCCCATGCGGCCAAGCTGGTCAGCAAAAGGAACGTGTTCTAGTTCTTTGGCGAGGGGAGGCCCGCGTGGGGAGTCCGGTGATCGTGGGAGCGGTGCGCACGCCCATCGGCAAGCGTGACGGCTGGTTGTCCGGTCTGCACGCCGCCGAGCTCCTCGGTGCGGCACAGCGGGGTCTGCTCGACCGGACCGGAGTCGACCCGTCCGCTGTAGAACAGGTCATCGGCGGCACGGTCACCCAGGCGGGTGAACAGTCCAACAACATCACGCGCACGGCCTGGCTGCACGCCGGACTGCCGCGGACGACGGGCTGCGCCACCGTCGACTGCCAGTGCGGGTCGGCGCAGCAGTCCACCCACCTGGTCGCCGGCCTGATCGCCACCGGCGCGATCGACGTGGGCATCGCCTGCGGCGTCGAGGCGATGAGCCGGGTGCCGTTGCGGGCCAACATCGGCGACTCCGGGATGCCGCGGCCCGAGTCGTGGAGCATCGACCTGCCCGACCAGTTCGTGGCGGCCGAACGGGTGGCCGCCCGCCGCGGCATCGGGCGCGAGGAGGTCGACCGGTTCGGCGTCGCCTCGCAGACCAAGGCCCGCCGGGCGTGGGCAGAGGGGCGGTTCGCCGCCGAGGTGGTGCCGGTCAAGGTCGGGCAGGAGCTCGTCGACACCGACCAGGGCCTGCGCGAGACCAGCCTCGAGAAGCTGGCGGCGTTGAAACCGGTGGTCCCCGGCGGCGTGCACACGGCGGGCACGTCCTCGCAGATCTCCGACGGCGCCAGCGCGGTGATGGTCGTCGACGAGGCCTGGGCGCGGGCCCACGGGCTGCGGCCGCGGGCCCGCATCGTCACGCAGTGCCTGGTCGGGTCGGACCCGTACTACCACCTGGACGGGCCGGTGGACGCCACGAACCGGCTGCTCGACCGCAGCGGCATGAAGATCGGCGACATCGACCTGTTCGAGGTCAACGAGGCGTTCGCGTCCGTCGTGCTGTCGTGGGCGGCGGTGCACCGGCCCACCCTCGACCGGGTCAACGTCAACGGCGGCGCCATCGCGCTCGGGCACCCCGTCGGCAGCACCGGCACCCGGCTGATCACCACGGCGTTGCACGAGCTGGAGCGCAGGGACGGCACGACGGCGTTGGTCACGATGTGCGCGGGTGGTGCGCTGGCGACCGGGACGATCATCGAACGGCTCTAGATTGGGCGCATGGCCCGAACCGCCCGTCGCATGCACGACCTCCTCGAACCGATCTGCCTCGTCACCTACCTGGCGGACGAGGTCGGCGAGGAGTACGCCGCCGTCGGCCACCGCAACTACTGGAGCGGCTACTTCGCCAGCCGTGCCGCACCGCTGGGCCGCGTGCCGGCGGAGGTCGTGCACGCGGCGTTCTACAACTTCGGTCCCGGCGAGGCCGCGCGGCACATCCCGAGCGCGTGGGAGAAGATCCCGGCTGAGGAGTCCCTCGCCGCACGGGAACGCGGCAGCGTGGCCTCCCTGCGCCGAATCCTGGGCGACCTGGCCGGCGCGGAGGGCGTGCACCGGGCCGCCGACCTCACCACGAAGGCCGCCACGAGCGCGCCCACCGACGGCCGGGTCATGTACGCCGGGCTGCGCGCGCTGCCGATTCCGGCCGACCCGCTCACCCGGCTGTGGCACTCCGCGACCGTGCTGCGCGAGCACCGCGGCGACGGGCACGTCGCGGCCCTCGTCACCCACCGCGTCGGCGGCACGGAGGCGCACGTCATCAGTGCCATCGCGATGGGCGTCCACCCGCCCGAGTCGTTCGGCCGCATCCACCACCTGCCGCAGGAACGGCTGGCGGCGGTCATGGCGGGCCTGCGCGACCGGGGCCTGGTCGAGGACGGCCGGTTCACCGACGCCGGTCGCGCGCTGCAGCAGAGCATCGAGGCCCTCACCGACGAGCTCGCCGAGGCGCCCTACGAGGCCCTCACCCCGGACGAGCTCGACGAGCTGGTCACCGAGCTGGAACCGATCAGCGCGGTGCTCGCGGCTGCCGGGTCGCGGTGACCGCCCTGCTGCTCGACCGCCTCCACACCGCCGGACTGACCGACGTCACGGCCGTGGAACCGGTCGAGGGCGGCCTCGCGGCGGTCGCGGGCATCGCCGTCAGGGACCCGGGCCCGCCGCTGTTCGTGAAGTCGTTCGCCGACGTGCCCGCGGACGACCTGTTCGCGGCCGAGGCGGACGGGCTGCGGGCGCTGCGGGAACGCGGCGGGCTCACCACGCCCGAGGTCGTCCTCGTGACCCGCGACCTGCTGGCGCTGTCGGTGCTGCGCGAACGGCCGACCGAGGAAGCGTTCTGGGAGCAGCTCGCCCACGCGCTCGCCCGGCTGCACACCTCGACGGTGCACGACCGGTTCGGCTGGGAGCACGACAACTGGCTCGGCCGCTACCGGCAGGTCAACACCTGGACCGCCGACGGGCACGAGTTCTTCGCGCGGCACCGCTTGCTGCGCTGGCTGCCGGAGCGGCGGGTCAGGGCGGCGCTCGACGAACGCGACCGGCGCGCCCTGGAACGGCTCTGCGACCGGCTGCCCGAGCTGCTGCCGGCGAACCCGGCCTGCCTGACCCACGGCGACCTGTGGACCCAGAACGTCCTGGCCACCGCGGACGGCCGGCCCGCGGTGATCGACCCGGCGGTGTCGTACACGTGGGCCGAGGTCGACCTGGCCCACCTGTGGTGCTCCCCGCACCCGCCGGAGGCGAAGCGGTTCTTCGCCGTCTACGCGGAGCTGACCGGCCTGGACGACGACTGGCGCAGCCGGATGCCGGTGGTCCAGCTGCGCCAGAGCCTCGCCCTCATCGCCATGTTCGACCACGGCTGGGGCGCCGCGGACCAGGTCCGCGCCCTGCTCAAGCCGTTCCGGGCTGGGTGAACGTGGCCATCGCGCGCTCGGTCTCCCAGAACGCGCGCACCGACCTGATCAACCCGTCCTCGCCGGCGTTGTAGACGAACACGCCCTCGGTGTCGACGCGCGCGCCACCGGGCAGGAACGCGGAGATCACGCCGACGTTCGCGCACTCCGATCCCGCCGCGAACGAGTCGTGCACCGTGAACTCGAACCGCTCGACGTTGGCGATGGCGAGGTCCCAGAACGCGGAGATGGCCTCCTTGCCGTGGTGGCCCTTGCCCTCCGCGTCGAACATCGACGGGCCGACCGGGTCCTCGACCACCGCGTCCTCGGCGAACAGCGCGAGCCACTCGTCCTTCGCCCCGCGCGTCACGGCGTCCATCGACCTCCACGACGCCACCCGCGCCGGGGTCTCCGCCTTCGAGGCGTTCCAGGTCACCGCGGTCATGAGAACTCCTTCAGCACCTCGTCGGCGAACCGCCGCAACCCGTCCTTCTTCGCCTCCACCGACCCGTCGAACCCGACGCCGTGGAACAGCCACGGCAGCACGATCACGTCGGTCACGCCGATCTCCTCCAGCTGCCGGTACCCGTCGAGCCCGAACCGGTCGACGCACACCGCCTGGACCTCGAACGGCCGCTCGAACGCCCCGAGGTCCCCGAGCTGCGCGATCACCGACCTCAGCTCCTCGAACTTGATCATCGCCGAGGTCCAGCCGTCGCCGACGCGTGCCGCGCGCTTCAACGCCGCAGGGGAGTGGCCGCCGACATAGAACGGCACAGGCGCGGTCGGTGCCGGCGACATCTGCAACCGGTCGAAGTCGAAGTAGTCGCCGTGGTACTCGACCATCCCACCGCCCAGCACCAGCTTGAGCACGTCGATCATCTCGTCGACCCGCGGTCCCCGGTTCTTGAAGGGCACACCGCACCACTCGAACTCCTCCGGCGACCAGCCGAGCCCGAGACCGAGCCCGAACCGGTTGCCGGTCAGGTGCGCGACCGAACCGATCTGGCGGGCCAGCAGCAACGGGTTGCGCGAGCCGAGCTTCAGCACCTGCGTGTAGAAGCGGATGCGCGAGGTCACCGCGCCCATCGCCGCCGCGGCCACGAACGGGTCCACCCACGGCGTCTCGGCGTTCCACATCCGCGAGCCGTCCGGGGTGTACGGGTAGTCCGCGGACACCTCCTCCGAGAAGAACAGCGAGTCCGGCAGCGCGATCGAGGCGTACCCGCACTCCTCGGCGCACCGGGCCAGCTCGGTCAGCTGGTCGAGCGGGCTCATCGCGATGCCGACGGTGAACTTCATGCTGGCTTCTCCGATCCGACGACCCACATGGCGAAGAACTGCGACCCACCGCCGTACGCGTGCCCCAGCGCACGCCGCGCCCCGTCGACCTGGTGGTCGCCGGCCGTGCCCATGACCTGCATCGCGGCCTCGGCGAACCGCAGCAGCCCGGACGCGCCGATCGGGTTCGACGACAGCACGCCGCCGCTCGGGTTCACCGGCAGCCGCCCGCCGATCTCGGTCTCGCCGGCCTCGGTGAGCTTCCAGCCCTGCCCGGCCTCGGTGAAGCCCAGGTTCTCCAGCCACATCGGCTCGAACCAGGAGAACGGCACGTAGATCTCGGCCGCGTCCACTTCGGACAGCGGGTCGGTGATGCCTGCCTGCCGCCACAACGCCCGCGCCGCGTCCTGACCGGCCCGCGGGTTGACCTGGTCGCGCCCGGCGAACGTCGTGGGCTCGGTGCGCATCGCGGTGGCGTGGACCCAGGCCGCGCGCGACGACGTCGGCTCGGCGGAGATCACGACCGCGCAGGCGCCGTCCGAGGACGGGCACGTCTCGTCGTAGCGGATCGGGTCCCACAGCATCTGCGACGCCCGCACCGACTCGACCGTGATGCCGGGCTGCTTCAGGTGCGCGTACGGGTTCATGGCACCGTTGCGGCGGTCCTTGGCGGCGACCATCGCGCCGACGTGCTCGGGTGCGCCGGAACGGCGGATGTAGGAGCGCACGTGCGGCGCGAAGTACCCGCCAGCGCCCGCGTGCACCGGCATCGTGAACGGCGTCGGCACCGACAGCGCCCACATCGCGTTCGACTCCGACTGCTTCTCGAACGCCACGGCCAGCACGCGCTCGTGCACCCCGGCCTGGACCAGCGACGCGGCCACGTTCGCCGTGCTGCCGCCGACCGAGCCCGCGGTGTGCACGCGCAGCAGCGGTTTCCCGACCGCTCCCAGCGCGTCCGCGAGGAACAGCTCGGGCATCATCACGCCCTCGAACAGGTCCGGTGCCTTGCCGAGCACCACGGCGTCGATGTCCGGCCAGTCCACGCCGGCGTCGGCCATCGCGCGGTCGACCGCCTCGCGGCACAGGCCCGCCATCGACACGTCGAGCCGTTTCGCGGCGTGGTGCGTCTGGCCGGTGCCGACCACAGCTGCCGGTCGCATCTAGTCCCGCCCTTCCATCACGCAGACCAGGTTCTGCTGCAGCAGCGGCCCGCTGGTGGCGTGCCCGAGCACCTTCGCGGCCGTGCCGTCGTGCACCCGGCGAGCCGCCTCGCCGATCCGCGACAGGCCCGCCGCGAACATCGGGTTGCCGGCGAGCACCCCGCCGGACGGGTTGACCGTGCTGTCGCCGAGCCCGAGCGCCTGGCTCAGCAGCAGCTCCTGGTGCGTGAACGGCGCGTGCAGCTCGGCGACCTCGACCCCGTCCGCACCGGCCGCCTTGCCCGCGGCCACCGCAGACGGGGACGCCGTGAGGTCGCGCGTGCCGAACGACGGCGAGTCGACCCGGTGCTCGAACCCGGTGATCCACGCCGGTCGCTCGCACAGTTCGCGTGCCCGGTCACCGGCGGCCAGCACGATCGTCGAGGCACCGTCGGTGATCGGCGCGCAGTCGTGCCGCCGCAACGGGTCCGCCACGTACGGCTCGTCGAGCAGGTCCTCCGGTGACACCGGTCCGGACAGCTGCGCCAGCGGGTTCGACATCGCCACCGCACGCGACCGCGCGGCCACCTCGGCCATCGCGCGTTCGCTCCACAGGCCGTTCTCGATGCCCATCCGCGCCTGGATGCCCGCCAGACCCAGGGAGTCCGGCCACAGCGGCGTCACGACGTACGGGTCGAGCTGCATCGCCATGACCCGCCGCAGCTGTCCGGCCGACGACTTGCCGAACCCGTACACCAGGGCCGTGTCCACCTCACCGCACTGCAGCTTCACCCACGCCTCGTACAACGCCCACGCCGCGTCCATCTCGACGTGCGACTCCATGATCGGCGGGAACGCGCCGATGGCGTCCACGGCGGACACGAACGAGAACGCCCGCCCCGCCAGGTAGTCCGACGAGCCCGAGCACCAGAACCCGATGTCGGACTTCGTGAGGCCGAGCCCGCCGAGCACCTCGTGGAAGATCGGCACCAGCATCTCGACACCGTTGGTGGTGCCGTCGGTCTCGCGCACGCAGGGCGTCTGCGCGAAACCGACCACGGCGACGTCACGCATGCGGGCCCCTCACAGGTGCTGGGAGTAGGAGTCGAACGGCGCGTCCGGCTCACCGGAGGGCGTGAAGTGGTCGATGTTCTGCATCGTCGGGCCCCACTCCGCACGCGGCTTCCACACCGCCTCGACGCGCATGCCCATCCGCACGTCCTCGGGCGCGACGCCCAGGAGCAGGTGCAGGAACGGGATGTCCGCGCCGTCGAGCAGCACGTACGCCGAGACGTACGGCGGCGGGATGCGCTGGCCCAGGAAAGGCACGTTGACCACGCAGAACGTCGTGATCGTGCCGTGGTCGGACAGCTCGACCGGATCGGTTGTGGGCACACCGTCGGTGGGGCAGGCCGGGCGCGGCGGGAAGTACACCTTCTCGCACGCGGGGCAGCGTTGCGCTACCAGCCGCCCCTCCATGAGCCCGCGCAGGAACGGGTCCTCGGTCGGCGACGCGGTGTGCGTGTAGTGCAGGTGCACCGGGGTCGTGACCATGGTGACGTCGTCGGCCTCGACCGGCTCGTCGCCCGGTTCGCCGGACAGCTCGAAGCACTCGATGTCGGTGATCGCGCCGACCCGGTCGTCGCGCCAGCACACCCGGACGCGGGCGCCGGTGGAGATCCGGTCGGGTGATCCCGCGTCGACGGCGTGCAGCATCGACGTGTCGGCGCCGTCGAGCTGGACCAGCGCCCACGCGAACGGGCGGTCCAGCGGCTGGCCTTCCAGCGGTTCGGGAATCCACGACCACCCGCGCACGACACCGGTCGAGGCCACGTCCACGAACTCGGTCAGCCGCTCGGCGGTCACCGGGTCGTACTCCAGCGGCGGCACGTGCACACGGCCGTCCGCGCCGCGGATGCCGGTGACCTTCCTGCGGCGGAGGTCGGAGAGGAAGCGGCCGAGCGTGGGTCCGGTCGAGCGCGTGTAGTCGAAGCCCACGTCCAGCGGAGCACTCAGGGGCCTAGGCACAGATCAAAGTGAAACAGGTTCTCGAAATGGTGGCAAGATGGCGGCATGAAGCTTGGTCTGCAGCTCGGCTACTGGGGCGCTGCGCCGCCCGCGAACGCCCCCGAACTCGTGGCGGCGGCGGAGGAGTGCGGGTTCGACGCGGTGTTCGCCGCGGAGGCCTGGGGCTCCGACGCCTTCACCCCGTTGGCGTGGTGGGGATCCGCCACCCGACGGGTCCGGCTCGGCACGTCGGTCGTGCAGATGTCCGCGCGCACACCGGCCGCGTGCGCGATGCACGCGTTGACCCTGGACCACCTGTCCGGCGGGCGGTTCGTCCTCGGGCTGGGCGTCTCCGGCCCGCAGGTGGTGGAGGGCTGGTACGGGCAGCCGTTCGCGAAACCCCTGGCCAGGACCAGGGAGTACCTGTCGGTGCTGCGGCAGGTGCTGGCCCGCGAGGCGCCGGTGACCAACGCCGGTCCGCACTACCCGTTGCCGTACCGGGGGCCGGGTGCGCTGGGGCTGGGCAAGCCGCTCAAGCCGATCACCCACCCGCTGCGCGCCGGCCTGCCGATCTGGCTGGGTGCCGAGGGGCCGAAGAACGTGGCGCTGGCAGCGGAGATCGCCGACGGGTGGCTCGCGATCTACTACGCGCCGCGCCTGGCCGGCATGTACGACGAATGGCTGGAGGAGGGACTGGCGAAAGCGGGGCGCACGCGGGCGGACTTCGAGGTCGCCGCCACCTGCCAGGTGGTCGTGACCGACGATCCCGTTGGCGTGCGCGGGTTCCTGAAGCCGTTCGTAGCCCTGTACATCGGCGGGATGGGTGCGCCCGGGATGAACTTCCACGCCGAGGTGTTCACCCGCATGGGATACGGCGAGGCCGTCGCCGACATCGGCAAGCTCTACCGGGCGGGACGCAAGGACGAGGCGGCGCAGGTGGTCCCGGACGAGCTGGTGCGGGAGATCAGCATCGTCGGCAGCGCCGAGGAGGTGCGCGCGGAGGTCGCCCGGTGGGAGGCCGCCGGGGTCACCCAGTTGCTCGTCGGCTGCCGCGACACCGACTCGATCAAGGCCGTCTCCGAGGCTTGTCAGTAGATGAAACACGTTCTACTTTGAGGAGGTGGCAGGACTCTGGAACACCGCGTCGGAGCAGCCGGACCTGACCGCGTTGGTCGACCCCGGCGGCCGTGGGACCACCTACCGGGAGCTGGCGGCGGAGGCGAACCGGTACGGCCGGGGGTTCCAGGCCCTGGGGCTGACACCCGGCGACAGCATCGTGCTGATGCTGCCCAACAGCGCCGAGCTCGTGGCGGTGTACTTCGCCGCCTACCAGACCGGTCTCTACGTCGTGATGGCGAACTGGCACCTGACCGGCGCCGAGGTGGCCTACCTCGTGCAGGACAGCGGTGCCAAGGCGTTCGTAGGTCATGAACGCTTCGCCGCCGCGGCGGTCGAAGCGGCGGCGGGTCTGCCGTCCGAAGCGAAGTTCGCGGTGGGCGAGATCGACGGCTTCCGGCCGTTGGGGAGTCTCGGCGAGGGCGAAGAGGGCCGGCCCGACGTTCGCACGACCGGGTCGCCGATGCTCTACACCTCCGGCACCACCGGGCGGCCCAAGGGCGTGCGCAGGCCGTTGACCGGCGCCGACCCGGACGTCGTACCCGGCTCGGCGCCGTGGTTCTTCGGCATCTTCGGCCTGCGGCCGTTCGACGGGCACGTGCACCTGTGCGGGTCGCCGCTCTACCACACGGCGGTGCTCAACTTCGTCGTCATCTCCATCCAGCTCGGGCACACCACCGTGCTGATGGACCACTGGGACCCCGAGGACATGCTGCGGCTGATCGAACGGCACAAGGTCACCCACAGCCACATGGTGCCGACCCAGTTCCACCGCCTGCTCGCGCTGCCCGACGAGGTGAAGGGCAGGTACGACCTGTCCTCGTTGCGCGCGATGATCCACGGCGCCGCGCCGTGCCCGGTCGAGGTCAAGCGCAGGATGCTCGACTGGTGGGGACCGGTCGTGATCGAGTACTACGCGGCGACCGAGGGCGGCGGCACGGTGATCAGCGCGCAGGAGTGGCTGCGCAAGCCCGGATCGGTCGGACTGCCGTGGCCCACGTCGGAGATCAAGGTGCTCGACGAAGACGGGAACGAGCTGCGCGCCGGTGAGCGCGGCTTGGTCTACCTGCGGATGGGCGACGCGACGTTCGAGTACCACAAGGACGCCGAGAAGACCCGCGCTGCCCGCGTCGGCAAGCTGTTCACGTTGCAGGACGTCGGGTACCTCGACGAGGACGGCTACCTGTTCCTGTGCGACCGGAAGAACGACATGATCATCTCCGGCGGGGTCAACATCTACCCGGCCGAGGTCGAGGGCGAGCTGGTGTGCCACCCGAAGGTCGCCGACGTGGCCGTCTTCGGCATCCCGCACCCGGACTGGGGCGAGCAGGTCAAGGCGGTCGTGCAGCCGGTCGACGGCGTCGAACCCGGCCAGGAGCTGACCGACGAGCTGCTGGAGTTCGCCCGCACCCGGCTCGCGAAGTTCAAGCTGCCGCGCACGATCGAGTACCTGGCCGAGCTGCCGCGCGACCCGAACGGCAAGCTGTACAAGCGGAAACTGCGCGATGCGTGACCGCATCAGGATGACCCCGGCCGAGGTCGACGCGTTCCTCGCCGGGCAGAAGACGTTGGTCGTGGCGACCATCGGGCGCGACGGCCTGCCGCACCTGGCGCCGATGTGGTTCGCGTGGCTGGACGGCGAGATCGTGTTCTGCACCGACCGCAAGTCGCAGAAGGTCGTGAACCTGCGCCGCGACCCGCGGTGCAGCGTGCTCGCCGAGGCGGGGGAGACCTACGACCAGCTGCGCGGCGTGCACATGGAGGGCGTCACCGAGTTCACACCCGACCTCGGCCGCGTGGTCGACGCGGTGGTGGCGCGCAACTTCGGCGAGGTCGGCTCGTCCGACGCCGAGCGGGACGCCCTGCGCAAGGCCATGGCGCGGCGCGTGGCCGTGATCTTCCGTCCGGCCAGGACGGCCAGCTGGGACCACCGGAAGCTGATGTCGGGAGTGACCCCATGACCCTGAACCGCCGTCAGGTGCTCGCCGGAGCAGGCCTCGCGCTGGCCTCCGGCCTCGTGCACACCGGTACCGCCGAGGCGGACCTCGGTGAGTACGACGTGGTGGTGGTCGGGTCGGGCGCCGCCGGCATGACCGCCGCGCTGACCGCCGCCAAACGCGGGCTGAGCGTCGTGGTGGTGGAGAAGGCGCCGACGTTCGGTGGTTCCGCCGCACGCTCCGGCGCGGGCATCTGGATCCCGAACAACGAGGTGATCCTCGCCGCGGGCGTCCAGGACACCCCGGCGAAGGCCGCGCAGTACCTGTCGGCCGTGGTGGGCGACATCCCGCCGGCACGACAGCAGGCCTACCTGAGCGCCGGGCCGCGGATGATCTCGTTCTTGCTGCGCAACAGCCCGCTGCGGTTCCGGTACATGGACGGCTACAGCGACTACTACCCGGAGTACCCCGGCGGCATCGCGCGCGGTCGTTCCATCGAGCCGGACGTGTTCGACGGCACCCTCCTCGGCGCCGAGCTCGCGAACCTCAACCCGCCGTACCTCGCCGTGCCGCCGGGCATGGTCATCTTCAGCGCCGACTACAAGTGGCTGGCGCTGGCCCTGGTGAACGCGAAGGGCGCCGCGGTGGCCGCCGCCGCGCTGGCCCGCGGTACCGCTGCCGCGCTGGCCGGGCAGAAGCCGTTGACCATGGGCCAGTCGCTGGCCGGCGCGCTGCGGCTGGGGCTGATGCAGGCCGGTGTGCCGGTGTGGCTGAACACGCCGTTGGTCGACCTGCACGTGGTCGGTGGTGCCGTGCGTGGCGTCGTGACCTCACGTGGACTCGTGCGCGCCCGTCGTGGCGTGATCATGGGTTCGGGCGGTTTCGAGCACAACGCGGCCATGCGCGCGCAGTACCAGCAACAGCCGATCGGCACCCAGTGGACCGTGGGCGCCAAGGAGAACACCGGCGACGGCCACCGCGCCGGCCAACGCCTCGGTGCCGCGTTCGACCTGATGGACGACGCCTGGTGGGGCCCCGCGATCCCGGTACCCGGCTCGCCGTACTTCTGCCTCGCCGAGCGCACGCTGCCGGGCGGGTTGATGATCAACCAGCTCGGGCAGCGGTTCGTCAACGAGGCCGCGCCCTACAGCGACGTCGTGCACGTCATGTACGACAAGAACCCCACCGCGCCGTGCATCCCGGCATGGCTGGTGGTCGACCAGAACTACCGCAACCGCTACCTGTTCGCCGACGTCGCGCCCGCGCTGCCGTTGCCGGACGGCTGGTACCAGAACGGCGCGGTGGTGAGGAACTGGTCGCTGGACGGCCTGGCATCGGCGATCGGGGTGCCCGCGGCCGCGTTGAAGGCGACCGTGAGCCGGTTCAACAACCAGGCGTTCTCCGGCCGTGACACCGACTTCCACCGCGGCGACAGCGCCTACGACCACTACTACACCGACCCGGCGGTCATCCCGAACTCGTGCCTGGCACCGTTGTGGGCGCCGCCGTTCTACGCGTTCAAGATCGTTCCTGGCGACCTCGGCACCAAGGGCGGCATGGTCACCGACGCGCGCGCTCGGGTGCTGCGGCCGGACGGCTCGGTGATCCCTGGCCTGTACGCGGCGGGCAACGTGAGCTCCGCGGTGATGGGCCGCAGCTACGCCGGTGCGGGTTCGACGATCGGCCCGGCCATGACGTTCGCCTACATCGCCGCGAACGACATCTAACCCGACCTTCCTTGCTGTTCTGGCATCTGCAAGTACTACTTGCAGATGCCAGAGCAGCAAGGGGGCTTGCGGGGAGGTGAGCGTCAGCGGCCTTGGAAGTCCGGCTTCCGCTTCGCCGCGAACGCCCGCGGCCCCTCCTTGGCGTCCTCGCTGCGGAACACCTCCATGCCCAGCCGGGCGTCCACTGTGAACGCGTCGTTCTCGTGCATGCCCTCGGTCACGCGGATGGTCCGCAGGATCGCCCTGATCGCCACCGGACCGTTCGCCGCGATCAGGTCGGCCAGCTCCATCGCCTTGGTCAACGCCTGGCCGTCCGGCACGACGTGACCGATCAGGCCGATCTCCTTGGCCTCCGGTGCCGTGATGTGCCGCCCGGTCAGCAGCAGGTCGGCCGCGACCGTGTACGGGATCTGCCGGGGCAGCCGGACCGCCGAACCGCCCAGCGGGAACAGGCCCCAGCGCGGTTCGGAGACGCCGAAGCGCGCGCTCTCGCCGGCCACCCGGATGTCCGTCGCCTGGAGGATCTCCGTGCCCCCCGCGATGGCCGGACCTTCGACGGCCGCGATGAGCGGTTTCGTCAACCGGCGACCCTTCAGCAGCGGTTCGATCACCGAGAAGTCGTACCCCGTGGTCTCGCCGGGGTGGTTCTGCGTCATCGCCTTGAGGTCCGCGCCCGCGCAGAACGCCCCGCCCGCACCGGTCAGGACGCACACGCGCACGTCGGGATCGTCGTCCACGCGGTCCCACGCCTCGCGCATGATGGCCATCATCGGGCCGGACAACGCGTTGCGCGCCTCCGGCCGGTTCATCGTGACCACGAGGACGTGCCCGCTGCGCTCCACCAGGCAATGCGGCTCTGCAGTGGTCGTCATCCGGGGTGCCTCCTGGATCGAGTCTGACCGCACGGGGGATTGTCCAGAACAGTAACACGTTCTACTTTGCAGGACATGGCCCTCAACGTCGCAGACCTCGTTGAACACGCCGCCGACACCGTGCCCGAACGCACCGCGCTCATCTGCGGTGCCAAGCGGGTCACCTACGCCGAGCTCGAGGCGCGCGCCAACAAGCTGGCGCACCACCTGGCAAGCAACGGCGTGACAGCGGGTCAGCACGTCGGCCTGTACGCGCGCAACTCCATCGAGCTGGTCGAGGCGATGCTCGCGGTCTACAAGCTGCGGGCCGTCGCGATCAACGTGAACTACCGCTACACCAAGAACGAGTTGCAGTACCTGTTCGGTGAGGCGGACCTGGTCGCGCTGGTGCACGAGCGCCGCTACTCACCGCTCGTGGCCGAGGTCGACGCGCCGGAGCTCAGGGTCGTGATCGACGACGAGTCCTCTGAGGACTTCGGCGGCACCGAGTACGAGGCCGCGCTGGCCGCCCAGTCCGGCGACCGGGACTTCGGCCCGCGCAGCGCCGACGACCTCTACATCCTCTACACCGGCGGCACGACCGGCATGCCCAAGGGCGTGATGTGGCGGCACGAGGACGTGTGGCGCACGCTCGGCGGCGGCATCGACTTCGTGACCGGCGAGCGCGTCACCGACGAGTGGCAGCAGGCCAACTCCGGCAAGGACTACGGGCTGGTGCGGCTGTGCCTGCCGCCGCTGATCCACGGTGCCGCGCAGTGGGCCGTGCTCGGCGCGTTGTTCGGCGGCAGCACCGTCGTGCTGGTGCCGAAGTTCGACCCGGCCGAGGTCTGGCGGGTGATCGGCAGGGAGAAGGTGCAGGTCGCCGTGATCACCGGCGACGCCATGGGCCGGCCGCTGATCGAGGAGTTCCAGCGCGGCGAGTACGACGGGTCGTCGTTGTTCATCATCAACAGCAGCGCCGCGCTCTTCTCCTACACCGTGAAGAAGCAGTACCACGAGCTGCTGCCGCACACGACGCTGCTGGAGTCGATCGGGTCGAGCGAGACCGGGTCCACCGGCATCGGCGCGGTGCCCAGGGAGATGGTGAAGACCGACGGCACGAAGGTGAAGCTGAACGAGGACACCATCGTCGTCGACGAGAACGGCACCAGGCTCGAACCGGAACCCGGCGTCGTCGGCAAGCTCGCCCGCGGCGGCCACATCCCGCTGGGCTACTACAAGGACCCCGAGAAGACCGCGAAGATGTTCATCGAGGTCGACGGCAAGCGCTACACGGTTCCCGGTGACTTCGCCCGGTTCGAGGCCGACGGCGACATCACGTTGCTGGGCCGCGGCAACACGTGCGTGAACACCGGCGGCGAGAAGGTGTTCCCCGAAGAGGTCGAAGGGGTGCTGAAGTCGCACCCCGGCGTGTTCGACGCGCTCGTGATCGGCATCCCCGACGACCTGCTCGGCCAACGGGTCGGCGCGCTGGTCCAGCCGCGTGACGGCGCCACCCCGACACTGTCCGAACTGGACGCTCACGTCCGCGAGACGCTGGCCGGCTACAAGGTGCCGCGCTCGCTCTGGCTGGTCGACGAGATCGGCCGCACCCCCAGCGGCAAACCCGACTACCAGTGGGCCCGGCGCCACGTGGAGGAGCATGCGCACCAACCTGTGTGACACGTTCGGCATCGAACACCCGGTCTTCGGCTTCACACCGTCCGAGCACGTGGCCGCCGCGATCAGCCGCGCCGGTGGTCTCGGCGTGCTGGGCTGCGTGCGGTTCAACGACGCCGAGGACCTCGACCGCGCGCTGACGTGGATGGACCAGAACACCGACGGCAAACCGTACGGCGTCGACATCGTGATGCCCGCCAAGGTGCCGACCGAGGGCACGCAGGTCGACCTGGACAAGCTCATCCCGCAGGGCCACCGGGACTTCGTGGACCGCACCCTGCTCTCCCTCGGCGTCCCACCGCTCCCCGACGGCGCCGGCGGCGAGGGTGTGCTCGGCTGGCTGCACTCGGTGGCCCGGTCGCACGTGGACGTGGCGCTGGAGCACCCCGTCCGGCTCGTCGCCAACGCGCTGGGCTCCCCGCCGGTGGACGTGATCGAACGCGTGCACGCCGCCGGTGTCCCGGTCGCCGCCCTCGCGGGCAAGGCCGAACACGCCCGCAGGCACGTCGAGAACGGCGTGGACGTCGTGGTGGCGCAAGGCTACGAGGCCGGCGGGCACACCGGCGAGGTCGCCACGATGGTGCTCGTGCCGGAGGTCGTGGACGCCGTGGACGTCCCGGTGCTGGCCGCGGGAGGCATCGGCTCCGGCCGGCAAGCCGCCGCCGCGCTGGCACTGGGCGCCTCCGGCGTGTGGATGGGCTCCTGCTGGCTCACGACCGCCGAGTACGCGCTGGGCAACTCCTCCACGCAGGAGGCGTTGCTGGCGGCCGGGTCCGGTGACACCGTGCGGACCCGGATCTACACCGGCAAACCCGCGCGGCTGCTCAGGACGCGCTGGACCGAGGCGTGGGCGTCGGCCCACGCACCCGACCCGTTGCCCATGCCGTTGCAGAACATCCTGGTCAGCGAGGCGCACCAGCGGATCGCGCGGTCCTCGGACCCGTCGGTGGTGTCGATGCCGGTCGGGCAGGTCGTGGGGCGGATGAACGAGGTGCGGCCGGTCGCCGAGGTGATCGCCGACCTGCTCGCCGAGTTCGAGGACACGGTGAAGCGGCTGGGCGAGCTCGCGCGGTGAGCGGGTCGGGGCCTGCCGGTCACATGGCCGCGCTGAGCCTGAGGAGCTGGGCGGTCGCCCCGCCCAGCTCGAACTCGGCGCGCTTGGCCGCCGTGAAGTACCGGTGCACCCCGTGGCCCATGTCGATGCCCGTCCCGCCGTGGACGTGCACGGCGGTGTGCGCCACCCGGTGACCGGCGTCCGCGGCCCAGAACTTGGCGGTCGCCACCTCGGCCTCGGCGGGCAAGCCCTCCGCCAGCCGCCAGGCAGCCTGCCACAACGTCAGCCGGATCGCGGAGACGTCGACGTAGGCGTCGGCCAGGCGTTGGGCCACCGCCTGGAAAGCCCCGATCGGCCGCCCGAACTGCACCCGCGTGCGGGCGTGCTCGGCGGTGAGCTCCAGCGCGCGTTCGGTGACGCCGAGCTGGTAGGCGCACAACCCGAGCGCGTAGCGGGTGGTGAGCCAGCCGGGGGTGACGCCCTCGACCGGCTCGCCGCCGCCGGTGAACGCGAACGTGCCCGCCTCCGACCCGTCGAGGAGCACCTGCGGTGCGATGTCGAGGTCCGCGGCCTGCACGAGGAACACCTCGTCGCCCGACGCCACCAGGAACGCCTCGGCCGATGTCGCGCACGGCACCGCGGTCTTCGCGCCCGCGGGGTCCTCGGCGAGCGCCACCGACAGCACGGTCGCGGGGTCCACGCGCCGGCCGGACAGGGCCAGGGCGGTCTGCGCGAGCGTCGCCGGCAGGTACGGGACGGCGGCGACCGCGCGCCCCAGCTCGACCAGCACCGCGCAGTGCTCCAGCACGCCGAGCTCGGCCGGGTCCTCCGGCACCACGCCCGCCTTCACGAGGTCGGCCCACGGTGCGCCGGAGGACTCGACGATCTCGCGGGTCAGCGCGGCCAGCTCCCGTTGCGCCTCGGTCAGCGTGAAGTCCACGTCTCCTCCTACCGAGGTACGGCGGGCAGCCCGAGGCCGGCCCGCGCGATGATGTCGCGCTGGATCTCGTTGGTGCCGCCGCCGAACGTCAGGATCAGTGCGGAGCGGTGCATGCGCTCGACCCGGCCGTGCAGCAGGGCGCCGGGGGAGCCCGCACGGACGATCCCGCCGGCCCCCAGCACCTCCATCAGCAACCGGTAGCCCTCGGTCGCGAACTCGGTGCCGAACACCTTGGTGGCGGAGGCCTCCGCAGGTGAGGGCGCCTCATCGCCGCCGGACGCGAGCTTCCAGTTGATGAGCTTGAGGTACTCGGTCTTGGCGTGCGCGCGCGCGAGGTGCAGCCGGACCCACTCCTGCCGGTCGGCACCGGTTTCCCGCGCCCACTGGCGGACCTCGCGCAGCGCGGTCTGCAACGGAGCGGCCGAGCAGAGCGCGACGCGTTCGTGGTTGAGCTGGTTGGTGATGAGCTTCCAGCCCTGGTGCTCGGTGCCGATGAGGTTCGCGGCGGGCACACGCACGTCGTCGTAGAAGGTCGCGCTGGTGGTGGGGCCGGACATCGTGGGCACCGGTGTCCAGGAGAAGCCCTCGGACGCCGTCGGCACGATGATGATGCTCAGGCCCCGGTGCCGTTCGGACCCCTGGTCGGTGCGGCACGCGAGCCACACGTAGTCGGCGTACTGGACGAGGCTGGTCCACATCTTCTGGCCGGTGACCACGTAGTCGTCGCCGTCGCGGACGGCCCGCGTGCGCAGTGCCGCCAGGTCGGTGCCCGCCTCCGGCTCGCTGTAGCCGATCGCGAAGTGGATCTCACCGCCGGCGATCCTGGGCAGGTAGAACGCCTTCTGCTCCTCGGTGCCGTACGCCATGATCGTCGGTCCGATGGAGTTCAGCGTCAGGAACGGCACCGGCGCGCCCGCCGCGGAGGCCTCGTCGAGGAAGACCAGCTGCTCGATCATGGGGCGGTCGCGGCCGCCGTACTCCCGCGGCCAGCCGATGGTGAGCCAGCCGTCCTTCCCCATCTGGCGGACGGTGTCCTTGTACACCTCGGCGTCGCCGTAGTCGCCACCGGAGCTCAGCGCGGCCCTGCGCTCCGGTGTCATGAGCGCCGCGAAGTACGCCCGCAGCTCGTCGCGCAGGCTCTCCTGCTCGGGCGTGAAACCGATGCGCATGCCCGCTACTCTAGAACAAGTTCTATTTTCTGTCAGGAGGCCGCGATGAAGGTCGACGTCGACCCGTCGCTGTGCGAGGCGCACGGCGTGTGCACGACAATCCTGCCCGAGGTATTCGATCTCGACGATGACGAAGTTCTGCAGATCCGGCCCGGTGCCGTGACCCCGGCGGAGGAGCCGGTGGCCGAGCGGGCGGTGGCGTCGTGCCCCAAGAGTGCGCTCCGGCTCTCACGCTGATGGACCTTGTCACGAACAGGAACAGATTCTAGTGTGCGACGGGTACCTCGGCCGTGAGCTCAGCGAGGAGTGATACCGGTGAAGGCTGCCGTGCTCAACCAGGTCGGCGACGACAAGCTCGAGCTCCGCGACGACGTGACCACCACCGCGCCGGGGCCGCAGGAAGTCCGCATCAGGATCAAGGCGTGCGGGGTGTGCCACAGCGACCTGTCCGCCATGGACGGAACGCTGCCGGCCCTCGTGCCGGGGGTGGTCGGGCACGAGGGCGCGGGGGAGGTCGTCGAGATCGGCAGCGCCGTGACGTCGCTCGCGGTGGGCGACCACGTCGTGATCACGTTCGTGCCGCCGTGCGGGAAGTGCGCGCAATGCGTGAGCTCCCAACCACATCTGTGCCTCGTCCACACGCTCTCCGCGTTCACGTCACCGCGGTTCGTGGTGGGTGGGAACCCGGCGTTCGGGTACGCGGGACTCGGTGCGTTCGCCGAGGAGATGGTGGTGCCGGCGGACGCGGCGCTGAAGATCGACGACGACATCCCGTTCGACGTCGCCGCGCTGCTGTCGTGCGGCATCCTGACCGGCGTCGGCGCGGTGCTCAACACCGCGAGGGTCGAACCGGGCGCGAGCGTCGCGGTGATCGGCTGCGGTGGCGTCGGCATCGCGGTGATCCAGGGCGCGCGGCTCGCCGCAGCCGCCAAGATCGTCGCCGTCGACCCGGTGACGGAGAAGCACGAGGTGGCACAACACTTCGGTGCGACGCACGCGACGACACCGGACGGCATCGCCGAGCTGAACAACCAGCTGAACACGGGCATGGGCTTCGACTACGTCTTCGACGTGGTGGGGCTGCCGGCGACGATCCGCCAGGCGTGGGACCTGACCCGGCGTGGCGGCCACACGGTGGTCGTGGGCGCGGGCAAGGCCGACGCGATGGTGTCGTTCAGCGCGCAGGAGCTGTTCCTGCACGACAAGACGCTGCACGGGTCGTTCTACGGGACGGCCAACTTCCGGCGGGACGTGCCGCGCATGCTGGCGCTGTGGCGGCAGGGGCGGCTCGACCTGGAGGGCATGATCAGCAAGCGGATCCGGTTCGAGGACCTCAACGAGGGCCTGCAGGCGTTGCGCGGCGGCGGATCGCTGATCCGGCAGGTAGTGCTGTTCGACTAGGAGTCTCTTGTGGACCTTGCGGGGAAGGTCGCCGTCGTCACGGGCGCCGGTGCCGGGCTGGGCAGGGCAGAAGCGCTCGCGTTGGCCGGCGCCGGCGCGTCGGTGGTGCTGAACGACCTGCCGGGAGCGGCCGACGCGGTCGTGGCCGAGGTCGAGGAGCGCGGCGCGAAGTGCGCGGTGGTCGAGGGCGACGTGGGGGAGCGCGACACCGCCGACGCCCTGGTGGCCGCGGCGGTGGAGCTCGGCGGGTTGCACGTCGTGGTGAACAACGCGGGCGTACTGCGCGACCGGATGCTCGTCAACATGTCCGACGAGGACTGGGACCTCGTGGTCCGCGTGCACCTGCGCGGCCACTTCCTGTTGTCGCGCAACGCGGTCGCACTGTGGCGGCAGCAGTCGAAGGCTTCGTGCGGACCGGTGTACGCGCGGATCGTCAACACCTCCTCCGAGGCGTTCCTGCTCGGGTCGGAGGGCCAGGCGAACTACGCGGCGGCCAAGGCGGGGATCACCGCGCTGACCGTCGCGACCGCCCGCGGCACCGGCCGGTACGGCGTGCGCGCCAACGCCATCTGCCCCCGTGCGCGCACCGGCATGACCGCGCACGTCTTCGGTGACGCGCCCAGCGGCGCCGACCCGCTGGACCCCGTGCACGTCGCGCGGTTCGTGGCGTACCTGGCCTCGCCCGCGGCCGCGGAGATCAGCGGGCAGGTGTTCGTGGTGCACGGCGGGATGGTCGCCCTGATGGCGCCCCCGGCCGTGGAACAGCGCTTCGACGCGCTGGAGGACGTCGCGGGGTACTTCGCCGCGCGTGATCCGCAGAGGACTTTCTCCTGTACCGAAACGCTCGCCCTGTAGGAGGAGCTGTGACGCTCACCGTGCAACCGCACCGCGAGACGCTGGGGTTGAAGGACGGCCGGCTCTTCGTGGGAGGTCAGTTCCGCGACGCGGAGGAGACCTGGACGCACCGCCACCCCGCGACCGGCGAGGAGATCGGCCGGTTCGCCGTCGCCACGCCGAGGGACGTCGACGACGCGGTGCTGGCCGCGCGCAAGGCGTTCGACGACGGCGTGTGGTCGCGCGCTCGGGTGCAGGAACGCATCCGGGTGCTGCTGCGGTACGCGAATCTGTTGCGGGAGAACGCCGACGAGCTGCGTGGACTGCAGGCGCTGGACAACGGGGTGCCGCTGTCGTTCGGGCAGATCTACGCGACCTCGGTGGGGATAGCGGCGGACATCTTCGAGCACCACGCGGGCTGGATCGACAAGGCCGGCGGCCAGACCCTGCCGCCGTACCAGGGCGGTGACCACCTGGCGATGACGTTCCGCGAGCCGGTCGGAGTGGTCGCGGCGATCCTGCCGTGGAACGCGCCGTTCGTGCTCTTCGCGCAGAAGCTCGCGCCCGCGCTGGCCGCCGGCTGCACGGTCGTGGTGAAGCCGTCGGAGTTCGCGTCGTTCTGCGTGATCCGGATGGTGGAGCTGCTGACCGAGGCCGGCCTGCCCGACGGGGTGGTCAACCTGGTCACCGGACCGGGAGAGCCGACCGGGCAGGCGCTGATCGCGCACCCGCTGGTGGACAAGATCAGCTTCACCGGGTCGCGGGCGGTCGGCCGCAAGATCGTCGAGGCGTCGGCGGGGACGATGAAGCGGGTGTCGCTGGAGCTGGGCGGCAAGAGCCCCGCACTGGTGTTCGCCGACGCGCCGAACGTGGGCCTCGCCGCGATGACGTGCATGGGCATGGTCACCATGGGGTTGTCGGGGCAGGCGTGCGTGGCCCACACCCGTGCGCTGGTCGCGCGCGAGGTGCAGGAGGAGTTCGTCGCGATGGCCACGATGATGGCCGGGGCCGTGACGTTCGGCGACCCGTTCGACCCGGCGGTGCTGGCGAGCCCGCTGATCAACGAGCGGCAGCTGGAGCGCGTGCTCGGCTACATCGACCGCGGCCAGGAGGAAGGCGCCCGGCTGGTCACCGGTGGCACCCGGCTGGACGGCGAGTTCGCGTCCGGCAACTTCGTGGCGCCGACGATCTTCGCGGACGTCTCCAACGACATGGCGGTGGCGCGCGACGAGATCTTCGGGCCGGTGCTGACCGTGGTGCCGTTCGACGACGAGGACGAGGCGGTCCGGCTGGCCAACGACACCGACTACGGGCTCGGTGCCGGCATCTACACCAACGACGTGAAGCGGGCGTTCCGGGTCGCGAAGTCGTTGCGCGCCGGGATGGTCGGCGTCAACGGGTTCCAGCTGGAGCCGCACGTGCCGTTCGGCGGGTACAAGCAGTCCGGGCTCGGCCGTGAGGGCGGGCAGAGCGCCTACGAGGCCTACACCGAGCTCAAGACCGTGATGATGCCGCTGACCGACGAGCTGATGTGATGCGGCTGTCCGGCAAGGTCGCCCTGATCACCGGCGCGGCCCGCGGCCAGGGTGCGGCAGCGGCCAGCCGGTTCGTCGCCGAGGGCGCGTCGGTGCTGCTGACCGACGTGCTCGACGAACCGGGCAAGGAGCTGGCCGCGTCGCTCGGCGCGCCCTACTTCCACCTGGACGTGTCGTCCGAGGACGACTGGGCGGCGGCGGTGTCGGCGGCGGGCGAGCTGGGCGAGATCTCCGTGCTGGTGAACAACGCGGGCGTGCTCCACTTCTCGCCGCTCGCGGACACCACCCTGGCCGACTACCAGCGGGTCGTCTCGATCAACCAGGTCGGGACGTTCCTCGGGATGCGCGCCGTCGTGCCGTCGATGAAGCGGGCAGGCGGCGGGTCCATCGTGAACGTGTCGTCGGTCGAGGGGCTCGCCGGAATGCCGATGCTGACCGCGTACACGGCGTCGAAGTTCGCGATCCGCGGCATGACGAAGGTGGCGGCGCTGGAGCTGGGGGAGCACGGGATCCGGGTGAACTCGGTGCACCCCGGCGCGATCGACACCCCCATGGTCAGCACGGCGCTGGGCCGCGAGATCGACGTGTCGCCGATCGGCAGGCGGCTGGCGCTGCGGCGGATCGGGCAGCCGGAGGACGTGGCGAACGTCGTGCTGTTCCTGGCCAGCGACGAGAGCGCGTACTGCACCGGCGGGGAGTTCGCGGTGGACGGTGGAGCGACGGCGACGCACGCCCTGGGCCGCTGACCTGGGCTTCCAAAATTGTCAGACCTCGTCGCTACCGTTGACGGTGCACGGTCGGAACGAGGGGTGCGGCAGTCCCCGAGCACTGGTCGTGTCCTCGTCGTCGGGGGTGGATGCCCCGGTCGTGCTCGTCGCGGCCGGGCCCCGGTGCCGATCCGGTCTGCGCCGCTGCCGGGCGGCATCAGGCGGTGAAGCGAGCGGCTTGGCCGTCGATGAAGTTCTGCGCGCGTTCGAGGGTGTGCGAGCTGTACGTCCCTCCTGCGCGGGCATCGAGCAGGGCGTTCTGCTGGGCGTCCAGGAGGAGGCGTTGGAGTTCCCCCTGCTGGTGCAGGGGGCTGTCCGGATCGCGGTCCGCGGTCAGCATCTTGTCGAGGATCTCCGCCAGGGCGAGACCTCGTGCCCGAGCCTGCTCCAGCACCGCCTCGTCGAACGGCGTGCCGTTCTGGCGTTCGAGCGCGGTGTTCTCGAGCACGGCCTGGGTCGCGGTCATCATCTCGGCGGCGAGGCGGGCGTACTCGCGGCGCTCGTGCTCCTCGTCGTTGCCGCGGATGCCGAGCAGCCGGATGAGCGCGGGCAGGGTGCCGCCCTGCAGGAGCAGCGTGACGATCGCGACGGTGAACGCGATCAGCACGAGCTCCGCGCGGTGGGGCACGTCGGTGGGCAGCGACTGGGCGGCGGCGAGCGTGACGACGCCGCGCATGCCCGACCACGCGAGCACCGCACCGCCACGCCAGCCGAGCCCTTCGCTGGCGAAGAACGTGGCGTCCGCGTGCTTGCGCTGCAACGCCCTGGTGGCGCGCTCGTAGCGCCTGCCGGGTTGCGGGCCGTGCTCGGAGATCCGGTCGAGCACCGCCTCGATCCGCCCGGTGAGCCGGTCGGCACGGCGCTGCTGGCGGCGCAGCAACGCGATCAGCGGCACCACGAACACCACCCGCAGGACGATCAGCAGCGCCGTCGCCAGCAGGCCGAGGGTGAACGCGGCCCACACGCTCTCACCCGATGCCCGCACGTCGCTGACGACCGCCGTGATCTCGAACCCCATCAGGAGGAAGACACCGTTCTCCAGCAACAACTGAATGGTGCGCCAGTTGGTGCGCTCGGAGATCCGGTCGTGCGCGGTGAACCGCTTCGCGCTCTGATGACCGGTGATCAGCCCCGCCGTCACGACGGCGATCACGCCGGACGCATGCAGCTCCTCTGCCGGGATGAAGGCGAGGAACGGTACGACGAACGAGATCGCGGTCGTCAGCACCGGCTGCCCCTGGATCCGCGACCGGGCCCAGACCGACACCACCCCGACCACAGCACCCACGACCACGCCGATGAGGACCGCTCGCCCGAAGTCGCCGAGCGCTCCCCAGAAGCTGACCGTGCCCGCGATCGCCGCCACGGCCGTGCGCAACAGCACGAGCGCCGTCGCGTCGTTGACCAGCCCCTCACCCTCCAGGATGGTGACGAGCCGCGGCGGCAACCCCAGCCGCTTGCCGATCGACGTGGCCGCCACCGCGTCCGGCGGGCTGATCACCGCACCGAGCGCGACCGCGGCCGGAAACCCGATCTCGGGCAACAACCACCAGATCAGCAACCCGGTGCCGAACGCCGACCCGACGACCAGCAACACCGACAACGCGCCGATCGTGCGGAAGTTGCGCCGGAAGTCCATCACCGGCACGTTCACCGCCGCCGAGTAGAGGATCGGCGGCAGCACCACCACGAGGATCCACTCGGGCTCCACGACCACGTGCGGCGCACCGGGCACCTGGCTGCACACCATCCCGACCACGACGAGCAGCACCGGCGCCGCCACCCCGACCCGCGGCGCGACGTACGACACCACGACGATGATCAGCACCGCGACGACGGCGAGCAACGCCAGCTCCTGCATGATCGTCAGTCTGGCCGCCCACGCCGCGTCCGGCCATGCGAGCCACGCCGCGGCGCAACTCGGCAACTGGCACGCCCGCTCCACTGCGCCCGGCGGGGCGTCGGCCGATTCGCGGCCGCCACGCCCGCTCGCGCCCCGCGCTCTGACGGGCCGCCGGCCGGTTCGCAGCCCAAGCGTCCACTCTGGCCTGGCGTCCGCCGGCACGCGCGCCCGCGTCCCACCGAGCCCTGGTGGGCGTCGGCCGGTTCACGACCGCAGCGTCCCTCCCAGCCCGGCGTCTGCCGGCACATCCGCTCGTGCCCCATCGCGCCCTGACGGGCTGCTGGCCGGTCCGCAACCGCAGCCTCCCCCCATCCGGCGTCCGCCGCCACGACCTGCTCACCCCAGCCGCCGCGCTCGCCTCACCGAGTCAGGCCGGGCCGATGGCCCGTTCGCAACCGCGGCGTCCACTCCGGCCCAGCGCCCGCCGGCACGTCCACTCGCACCCCACCGCGTCCTGACGGGTCGCTGACCCGTTCGCAACCGTGGCGTCCACCCCCGCCCGGCACCCGTCGCCACGCCCCGCTCACCCCCAGCCGCCGTGCCCGCTCTCACCCGCCCACACCAGCAGCACCGGGCAAGGCGCGTGGTCCACGACGTACCGGCTCGCCGGCCCGAGGCTCTTCGGCCCCGGACGCCCGTGGTCCCCGTCCCGCGCCACGACCAGCAGCTCCGCCCCCTCCGCCGCCGCGACGACCTCCCGCTCGACCCGGCCCGACCGCTCCAGCCGGGTGCACGGCCGCCCGAGTCGCGAAGCAGCCGAGGCGAGCAGGTCCGAGCCTGAGGTCGACGCCAGCGACTCCAGGGTCGTGCCGGGGTCGAGGCCGCGGCGGCCGAGCAGGCCGGCGAACGCGCCGTGGGCCGCGTGCGGCACGTCGTGACCGCTGACGTGCAGGAGGGTGATGTCGGCGTTCGGGTAGGCCTTCGCCGCGTCGACGCACGCGGGCCAAGTGCCCTCGACGACCCAGACCAGGACGGCCACTCAGCCTCCGATCAGCAGCAGGGAACCCCACAGTGCCACCACCGCGGCGACCAGGCTCGCCGGTACGGTCAGCAGGCCGAGCCTGGTGAACTCGCCGAGGTCCACGTCGTGGTCGTGCTGGTGGACGATCCGCCGCCACAGCAACGTCGCCAGCGAGCCCGCGTACGTCAGGTTCGGGCCGATGTTCACCCCGAGCAGCACCGCCAGCACACCGCCGGGGCCGGTGGCGGCCACCAGCGGCAGCAGCACCAGGACCGCGGGCAGGTTGTTGATCAGGTTCGCCAGCACCGCCGCCAGCGCCGCGACCGCGAGCAGGGCCACCAGGCCGTTCCCGTCGGGGATGACGCGGGCCAGCGCGGCGCCGAGACCGTTGTCCACGACCGCCTTCACGATGATCCCGAGCGCCAGCACGAACGCCAGGAACGGCAGCGACACCGAGGCCACGACCTTGCGGACCGTCGTCCGCCGCCGTGCCAGCGCCCGGACCGCCAGCACCGCGGCGCCCGCCGTCGCCGCCCAGGCCGGGTCCACGCCGACCGCCGAGGTCACCACGAAACCGGCGAGCGTGGCCACGACCGTCGCCAGCGCGAACACCGGCATCTCGGGCGCCTCCTCGTGCCGCGGTTCGGCGCTGCCGGCGAGCTCGTGCGCGAAGAACCGCCGGAACACCAGGTACTCGGCCAGCACCGCCACCACCCACGGGCCCGCCATCAGCCCGGCGAACCGCGTGAACGACAGGCCGCTCGCCGTGAACGCCAGCAGGTTCGTCAGGTTCGACACCGGCAGCAACGTCGAGGCCGTGTTCGACAGGTGCGTGCACGCGTAGACCGGCGCCTTGGGCCGCACCCCGGCCCGTGCCGCCGTCGCGAACACCACCGGGGTCAGCAGCACGACCGTCGCATCGAGACTGAGCACCGCCGTGATCACCGACGCGAGCCCGAACACCCCGGCCAGCAACCGCTGCGGCCGTCCCGCCGCCCACCGCCCCAGCCAGGCACCGCAGGCCCGGAACAGACCCTCGTCCGCGCACAGCTGCGCCAGCACCAGCACCGCCGCCAGGAACCACACGACCGGCGCCAGCCGCACCACCTCGTCCCACGCGTGCGGCAGCCCGATCGCCCCGGTCAGCACCGCGACCGCCGCCGCGGGCACCGCCACCACCGCCTCGGGCAGTCCACGGGGGCGCACCACCGCGCACACCAGCACCAGCACGAGCAGGACGACCGACACGCCCTCCGCCAGCCACCCGCTCAACACCCGGCACTCCCGTCTCGCACCCGTTCGCCGCAATCGAACCACGCGCGAACGGGCCGCCGCCGGACGAGCGCCCGTGGCCTTGACCACGGGCGCGAGGACCGGGTCAGGAGGCCGTGAACGTCAGCGTGAAGCTCGTCTTCTCCGCGTGCAGCCGGTGCCGGGGGAGGACACCGGGCCCGCACGACGCCGTTCCCAGGCCGTGCTGCGCCACGTCGAGGTTCAGGTGCACCCGGTCCCGTGCCCGCAGGTCGGTGGTGTGCGTGGCCGCGTCGAGGTCCTCGGACGTCCACCGGCGCGCGGCGAAGTCGAACACCGGCTCGCCCTCCACCCGCACCCGGCGCACGCCGTCGCTCAGCTCCAGCCACCGGGCGTCGGCGCGGTTGCCGTTCTCCTGCGGGAACACGTACGGCGTCTGCAGACCGTCCACGGTGGACGCGAACCGCCCGACGCGCACCGCCTGCCGGCTGTCGGCGTAGGCCTCGCCGGGCCCGCGGCCGAACCAGGACACGGCGTCCAGCGCCCCCGGCAGCGCCAGCCGCAGCCCGAGCCGGGGCAGCGTGCACGGCCACTCGCCGTCCGGTTCCACGTCCACCCGCAGCCGCAGCCGGTCGCCCTCGGCGGTCCACCGGTAGTCGGCGCGCATCCCGAACCCCCACGCGGGCGGCGCCACCCGCGTCCGCACGGTGATCGAGTGCTCCGCCACCTCCACGGCGGCCACCCGGTGCTGCACCCGGTGCAACCCGGCCGCGCGCCACGCCCGCTCGTCGGAGGCCTGGTCGCCGCCGCGGTCGTTGTCGGTCGGCGCCCGCCACAGGTCGAGGCGGGGGCCGTCCAGCTGCAGCGGGCCGAGCCGGGTCAGCAGGCCGGTGACCGGGGAGAACACGCCGGGACCGAGCCGCAGGACCCCGCCGCTCCGCACGACCGCGGCAGGCACGTCGCCACCGGCCGCCTCTCGACCGCGCGCACCGACGACCGCGACCTGCCCCACCGCCACCACGTGCCCGGCCGCTGCCCACCGCGTGCCCGCCGCCAGCACGGCCCGCACGGTCAGCCACCCCTCGCCAGCGACGTCCGGCAGCTCCGGCAACGGCACCTCGGCGTCCTGCCCCGGCCCGGTCGCCGGCACCGCCAGCACCCCGGACGCCACCGCGCCCCCGTCGTCCTCGTACACCCACTCGAACCGCAGGTGCTCCAGCGACACGAGGTCGTAGCGGTTCACCACCCGCACACCGCCGCCGGCACCGGCCGAGATCCGCACCGGCGCGAACACCGCAGCGAACTCCACCAGCCCCGGCGAGGGCACCCGGTCGGGGAACACGAGCCCGTCGATGACGAAGTTCCCGTCGTGCAGCGGTTCGCCGAAGTCGCCGCCGTAGGAGAACCGCCCGTCACCGGCGATCCCGTGGTCGATCCACTCCCAGACGAACCCGCCCTGCACGTGCGGGTACCGCTCGAACAGCTCCCGGTACTCCAGCATCCCGCCCGGCCCGTTGCCCATGGCGTGCGCGAACTCGCACAGCACGAACGGCAGCGCCCGGCGGCGTTCGTTCGCGTCCTCGCGCCGCCCGATCTGCTCGACCTCGGCGTGCGAGGCGTACATGCGGCTGTGGACGTCCACGTACTCGCAGTCGAGGTCGCCCTCGTAGTGCACCGGCCGGGACGGGTCGCGGTCACGGGTCCAGGCCGCCATCGCCGCCAGGTTCTGGCCCGTGTGCGACTCGTTGCCGAGCGACCACAGCACGATCGACGGGTGGTTCTTGTCCCGCTCGACCATGCGCCGCATCCGGTCCAGGTAGGACTCGAGCCACACCGGGTCGGCGCTCGGGTTCCCGGACCAGCCGAGCTCGGTGAACCCGTGCGTCTCCAGGTCGCACTCGTCGACCACCCACAGCCCGTACTCGTCGCACAGCGACAGGAAGAACGGGTCGGGCGGGTAGTGGCTCGTGCGGACGGCGTTGACGTTGTGGCGCTTCATCAGCTCGACATCCGCCACCGCGGACGCACGCGGCACCGCACGGCCCAGCGCCGGGTGGTGCTCGTGCCGGTTCACGCCGCGGAACTCGATCCGCGACCCGTTGACCGTCAGCACCCCGTCGACGATCGCGACCGTGCGGAACCCGATCCGCACCGGCACCCGTTCCGCGGCGGTGTGCACGACACCGTCGTACAACCGCGGCTGCTCAGCGCTCCACGGTTCCACCGCGACCGCCGCGCTCTCACCGGCGGGCAGGTCGTGCACGTCCAGCTCCGGCACGGTGACCAGCAGCCCGTCACCCTCCACCGACAGCGTGCCCAGTCCCGTGAGGTGGTCGTAGGAGGCGTTGAGCCGGTAGTCCGCGACGCCGCCGCGCGGACGGGACAGCAGCGCGACGCCGCGGAAGATCCCGGACAGCCACCACATGTCCTGGTCCTCCAGGTAGCTGCCGGAGGACCACTGGTGCACCCGCACGACGAGGACGTTGCGGTGCGGGCGGAGCACCGCGCTCACGTCGAACTCCGCCGGCAGCCGGCTGCCGCGCGTCACGCCCAGCTCGACGCCGTTGAGCCACACCCGCCCGCACGAGTCGACGCCGTCGAACCGCAGCACCGCCGGCTCGTCCGGCCAGAACACCGGCAGGTCGAACACGAGCCGGTGGTCGCCGGTCGGGTTCTCCGACGGCACGCGCGGCGGGTCGACGGGGAACGGGTACCGGACGTTCGTGTACGCGGGCGACCCGTGCCCCTGCAGCTGCCAGTGACCGGGAACGGTGATCGTGTCCCAGGAGCTGTCGTCGAAGTCCTCCGCGGCCACGTCGTCGGACAGCACGGCGGTGGGGGACAGGCGGAACCGCCACGCCCCGTCGAGCGGCAGTGCGGCCGCGTCGGAGGAGAAGTGCGCGCGCGGGGGCAGCGCGCCGTGGCCGGGACGGGGGTCTTCGAGGTAGGTCGGCTGAGACATGTGTTCCTTAGCCCTCGACAGCGCCTGCGGCGATGTTGCGGATGAGATCACGTGCGCTGATCGAGGAACATGACCACCAGCGGCACGACCGCCACTGGAGGACGGGTGTTCCACGTCGTGACGAATATCCGTGAGCGCTCCCGTGAGCGTTCACGGATCGGTGCGAAGGATGAGCGCCGCCGTCACGACCAGCTCGGCACCCGACAGCGGTTGCCCGCCGGCCAGCAGCAGGGCGGCCTGCTCGACGACGGTGCCGAGCTGCAACCCGTCGAACCCGACCACGGCGAGGTCGTCCGGCACCTTCAGACCGCGCCTGCGGGCAGAGCGCAGCGCCCCGATCGCGATGATGTCGTTGAACGCGAACACCGCGGTGACACCGGGATGCCGGTCCAGCAGCGCGGTGAGGGCCTCGGCGCCGCCGTCGACGGACTGGTGCGCGCCCGTGACGGCACGCGAGTCGAGCCCGTGCGTGGCCATCGCCGCGCAGAACCACGCGTGCCGGTCACCGGGGTCGGCGCGGTTGGCGTGGTCGAGCATGCCGACGTGCCGGTGCCGGCCGCGACGAGGTGGTCGACAGCGGCGTCGCGTCGAGGACGCGCCGTTTGGTGGCGCTGTCGATCTCGCCCTTGTCGTTGAGCGCGCGCGACACGGTCTGCCCCGACACGCCCGCGGCGCTCGCGACGTCGTTGATCGTTGCGCGCTTCATGACGACCGAGTGTGCCGCCCGTCCTAGCCGACCAGGCGGCGGCGCCAGTCCAGCGCGGTGACGGAGATGGCCCGGCCGGGGTCGCCGTTCCACTCGGTGCGCAGACCGGCCGCCTCGACCGCGGCGACGATCTCGGCGCCGACCGCGGCGGTGGTCTCGGCCGTGCCGTCGAAGCCGCCGTAGTACAGCGCCAGCCCGTGGCCGGCCGCGGCGGCGTCCGTGGACTGGGCGTGGAAGTAGACGAACCCGCGGGCGCCCGGAGCGGCCTCGTCGCCGATCTCGGCGTTGCCGCAGGTGCGGCAGCAGGTGAAGTTCTCGCGGGCGGTGATGCCCGCCTCGTCGAGCGCGGCGAACGCGCGGGTGAGCCGTTCCGGGTCGGTCTCGCCCTCCCAGGTCGCCTGTTCCTCGACCCGTTCCTGCCACAGCCGGTCGGCCAGTGCCCGCGCCTGCTCGGGTGAGACGGGCCTGCGGTCCTTCGTGGCCAGGTGGTCCTCAGCGAGCTCGGCCAGGTCCGCGCGGGAGGCGTAGCCGCCGGCCAGCACCTCGCGGACGCGCTGCTCCAGCGACGTGCGCTCCTCCTCGGTGAGGTCGAGCGACGGCACCTGCGCCGCGGGCGGCAGGTCCAGCGGCGACCAGGCCAGGCCGCGGTCCCAGCCGCTCTCCCGGCGGGCCCAGCCGACGAGGGTCGCGGCCACGGCGTCCGGCTCGCCGGCGGTCGCCGTGAAGTGCCGGTCCGCGGCGCCGTCGCGGTGCTCCACGGAGTAGTCGCCGCCGTTCTGGTGCCAGACCTGGGCGAACACCCCGGGCAGGTCGGGCACCCGCTGCACGACGAGGAACCGGTCACCGGCGCCGCCGATCCGGTGGACCAGCCCGGCCAGCTCCTGCTCGGACACGCGGACGTGCCGTTCACCGTTCTCCACCTGCACCGTGATCTCCAGCATGCGCAGACTCTGGCACACGCCCCTCAGCCCGCCGCGGAGGCCAGCGCGTCGAGCACGGTTGTGATCGGGGCGCGCGAACCCCGCCGCACGGCCGCCGTGATCCGGCGGGTCACCGGCAGCTCGCGCGCCACCACGTCGAAGCGCGGGTGAACGGCCAGCGCGGGCAGCAGCGCGACCGCCAGCCCGGCCTCGACGTGCTGCAACGTCAGCACGTAGTTGCTGAAGCGGGCCACCACCCGCGGCTCGAACCCGGCCTGCCGGCACAGCCGCGTGGCCAGGTTCGCCATGTACGAGCCGGGCACGTCGAACACCCACCGCTCGTCCTTGCACGCCTTCAGGTCCGTCGCGGGGTGACCGGGCGGGGTCAGCAGCACCACCGGGTCCTCGCCGAGCGGCACGACGTCGACGTCCGGCGGCACCGGCAGCTCCACGAAGTCGGTGGTCGTGATGATCACGTCGACCTCGCCGGCCAGCAGCGCGGGCATGCTCGCGTGCGGTTCCAGCTCGACCAGCTGCACGTCCAGGTGCGGGTGGTCCAGCTGCCCGATCGCGGGCACGGCCAGCGTGTGGATCGAGCTCTGGAACGCCCCGAGCCGCACCCGCCCGGACGGTTCGGCGTTGAGCCCGCGCAGCTCGGCCTCGACGGCGTCCATGTGGTCGAGGACCGCCCGCGCCCGCCGCGCCAGGATCAACCCGGCCGACGTGAGCCGCACCCGCCGCCCGGTGCGTTCCAGCAGCTGCGTGCGCGTCTCCGCCTCCAGCACCGCCAGCTGCTGCGACACGCTCGACGCACTCATGTTCGCGGCCTGCGCCACCGCGCGCACGGTGCCCAGCGCGTCCAGCTGGCTCAGCAGCTTCAGCCGCCACGGGTTCAACGTCATGCTGTGCAGTATTTCCGAACAGCGAGCGTGGGATTGTGAGATGGACCTGATGCTCGCGCGCTCGTAGCGTCCCGGTCCATGGAGACCTTCTGGGAGGACGTGGACCGCCACCTCGTGCGCTACGGCGGCACCTTCACGCGAGAGATCATCGACAGCGCCGCGGGCAGCTTCCTGTTCACCGAGGACGGCCGCCGCATCCTGGACTTCACCTCCGGTCAGATGAGCGCGATCCTCGGCCACTCGCACCCGCGGATCGTCGCGACCGTGCAGCGCCAGATCGCGAACCTCGACCACCTCTTCAGCGGCATGCTCAGCCGCCCGGTCGTCGACCTGGCCCGCCGGCTCGCCGGGACGCTGCCGGACCCGTTGCGGAAGGTGCAGCTGCTCACCACCGGTGCCGAGTCGAACGAGGCCGCGCTGCGCATGGCCAAGCTGGTCACCGGCAAGCACGAGGTCGTGGCCTTCGCCCGGTCCTGGCACGGCATGACCGCCGGTGCCGCGGCCGCCACCTACAGCGCGGGCCGCAAGGGCTACGGGCCGGTGGGCGGCAACTTCGCGATCCCGGTGCCGACCGCCGACTGGCAGGCGCAGCTCGACCTGGCGTTCGACCTGATCGACGCCCAGTCGGTGGGCTCGCTGGCCGCGTGCATCGTCGAGCCGGTCCTGAGCTCCGGCGGCATCATCGAACCGCCGCTGGGCTACTTCGCGGCCTTGCAGGCCAAGTGCCGCGAGCGCGGCATGCTGCTGATCTTCGACGAGGCGCAGACCGGCCTGTGCCGCACCGGCACCTGGTACGCGTTCGAACGCGACGGCGTGGTGCCCGACATCCTGACGCTGTCCAAGACCCTGGGCGCCGGCCTGCCGCTGGCCGCCGTCATCACCTCCGCCGAGATCGAGGAGGAGGCGCACGCCCGCGGCTACCTGTTCTTCACCACCCACGTCTCCGACCCGCTGGTCGCCGCCGTCGGCAACACGGTGCTGGACGTGCTGGTCGAGGAACAGCTGGACGAGCGGGTGGTGAAGCTCGGGGCGCACCTGCGCACCGGGCTGGACGACATCGCCGCGCGGCACGACCTGGTGACCGACGTGCGCGGACGCGGGTTGCTGGTCGGGGTGGAGATCGGGGACGAGTCGCTGCACGCGCCGATCACGCGGAGGTGCCTGGAGCTGGGGCTGCACATGAACATCGTGCAGACGCCCGGGATGGGCGGGGTGTTCCGGATCGCACCGGCGTTGACCACGACGGAGGAGGAGCTGGACCTCGGCTTGAGCATCCTCGACGAGGCGATCGGATCGACGACGGCCTAGGTTGGAGGGCATGGCGCTCACCGAGGACGAGACCGCGATCGTCGCACTGGCCGGCGAGTTCGTCGACCGCGAGGTGCGGCCGGTGGCACGGGAGCTCGACCACACCGACACCTACCCCGAGGCGCTCATCGACCAGATGAAGGAGATGGGCGTCTTCGGGCTGGCGGTGCCGGAACCGTGGGGGTCGGTGGCGGTGTCGGCCGAGTGCTACGCGATGGTGACCTCGGAGCTGGCCCGCGGGTGGATGTCGCTGGCCGGTGCGATGGGCGGGCACACGGTCGTCGCCAAGCTGCTGGTGGCGTTCGGCACCCGCGAGCAGCAGGACGCCTACCTGCCGCGGATGGCCACCGGTGAGCTGCGGGCGACGATGGCGCTGACCGAACCCGGCGGCGGCTCCGACCTCCAGGCCATCCGCACCACGGCGCGCAGGGACGGCGCGGACTACGTGGTCAACGGTTCCAAGACGTGGATCACCAACGCGCGCAGGTCGGGGCTGATCGCGTTGCTGTGCAAGACGGACCCGTCGGCGTCGCCGCCGCACAAGGGCGTGTCCGTGCTGCTGGTCGAGAAGGGGCCGGGGCTCACGGTGTCGCGCGACCTGCCCAAGCTCGGCTACAAGGGCGTGGAGAGCTGCGAGCTGTCCTTCGACGACTTCCGCGTGCCCGCGACCGCGGTCCTCGGCGGTGTGGAGGGCCAGGGGTTCGCGCAGATGATGCGCGGCCTTGAGATCGGGCGCATCCAGGTCGCGTGCCGGGCCCTCGGCGTCGCGCAGGCGGCGCTGGACGACTCGCTCAGGTACGCCCAGGAGCGCGAGAGCTTCGGCAAACCCATCTGGCAGCACCAGTCCATCGGCAACTACCTCGCGGACATGGCCACGAAGCTCGAAGCCGCCCGCCAGCTCACCCTGCACGCCGCCCGCCGGTACGACTCGGGGGAGCGCGCGGACCTGGAGGCCGGCATGGCGAAGCTGTTCGCCTCGGAGACCGCGATGGAGGTGGCGTTGACCGCCGTGCGCATCCACGGCGGCTACGGCTACTCCACGGAGTTCGACGTCGAGCGCTACTTCCGCGACGCACCGCTGATGATCGTCGGTGAGGGCACCAACGAGATCCAGCGGACCGTCATCGCCCGCCAGCTGGTGAAGAGGGCGAAGTGACCACCGACCTGCTGCTCCCCGACCCCGCGCACGCACTGGGCGCGCTGCTCGACGTGCCGGTGCCCGACCTCGCCGAGGAGGGCCTGCCGCTGCTGTGGCACTGGCTCTACCTGCTCGACCGCCCGGCGCAGGCCGACCTCGGGCCGGACGGGCACCCGTTCCGCAACACCGTCCCGGTCCCGCCACCCGGACGGCGCCGGATGTGGGCGGGTGGCCGCGTGCGCCGCTCGGGGCCGCTGCGCTGCGGCGAGACGGCCACGCGGGAGACGACCGTGCTGTCCACCGAGGACAAGCAGGGCCGGTCGGGGCCGTTGACGTTCGTCGTGGTGCGGCACCAGATCTGGCAACGCGGGGAGGTCGTGGTCGAGGAGGAGCAGGACCTCGTCTACCGCGAACCCGGAACGACCCCGGACTTCCCGGAGACACCGGAGGTGCCCGCCGCGGAGCACGAGTGGGCCGTCGACGTGACCCCGACGCTGCTGTTCCGGTTCTCCGCGCTGACCTACAACGCCCACCGCATCCACTACGACCGCGACTACGCGCGGGACGTGGAGGGGTATCCGGGCCTGCTGACGCACGGGCCGTTGCAGGCGCTCGCGATGGCCGAGGCGGGGAGGAGGGCGGGGCTCGCCGGTGACTTCGAGTACCGGCTCGTGGCCCCGTTGTTCGACCACCAGGGGATGGTGGTGACGCCGACGTCGGTGCGCGACCGGTACGGCCGGCGCACCGCGACCGGCGGGTTCACCGGAGCGCCCCGGTGAACCCGCCGGTCCTCAGACGGCGGTGAGCTCCGCGGTCCTGCGGCGCCGCAGCCGCAACACCACCGCCACCGCGAGCAGGACGACCAGCACCGCGTAGCAGACGGCCGCGAACGGGCTCGCCACCAGCGCGGTCAGGTCGCCCTCGCTGATCTGGAGGGTCCGGCGCAGCTGCTCCTCCGCCAGCGGGCCGAGGATCATGCCGACCACCAGCGGTGCCACCGGGTAGCCGTGGCGGCGCATGAAGAAGCCGACCACGCCGATCACCAGCAGCACGACCAGGTCGTCCACCACGAAGTTCACCGCGTAGGTGCCCAGCGCGGCGAACAGCAGGATGCCCGCGTACAGGTACGGGCGGGGGATCTGCAGCACCTTCACCCAGATCCTGACCAGCGGCAGGTTCAGCACGAGCAGCATCACGTTGCCGATGTACAGCGACGCGATCAGCGCCCACACCATCTCGCTGTTGTTCGTGAACAGCAGCGGTCCCGGCTGGATGCCGTAGCTCTGGAACGCCGCCACGATCACCGCGGCCGTCGCCGTCGTCGGCAGGCCCAGCGTCAGCAACGGCACCAGCACGCCCGCCGCGGCCGCGTTGTTCGCCGCCTCCGGGCCCGCCACGCCCTCGATCGCGCCCTTGCCGAACTCCTCCGGCCGCGTGGAGAGCTTCTTCTCCGCCGCGTACGACAGGAACGTCGACACGTCCGCGCCACCGGCGGGCACGGTGCCGATCGGGAAGCCGATCACCGTGCCGCGCAGCCACGGCTTCCACGACCGCGACCAGAACTCGCGGGTGAACCACTTGCCGCCGACCGGGATGACCTCGATCGGGCCGTGCCGCAGCCGGGAGGCGACGTAGAACGCCTCGCCCACCGCGAACACGCCGACCGCCACCACGACCACGTCGACGCCGTCGGCCAGCGTCGGGATGCCCAGCGTGAACCGGGACTGCCCGGACAGCGTGTCCGTGCCGATCAGGCCGATGAACAACCCGAGCGCCAGCGACGCGAGACCGCGCACGGGGGAGGACCCGAGCAGCGCGGCGACCGTCGTGAACGCCACGACCATCAGCGCGAAGTAGTCGGCAGGGCCGAGGGTGACCGCGACGTCCGCGATCGTGGGGGCCAGCGCGGTCAGCAGGACGGTGGCGATGGTGCCCGCCACGAACGACCCGATCGCCGCCGTCGCGAGTGCCGCCGCGCCCTTGCCCGCGCGGGCCATCTTGTTGCCCTCCAGCGCGGTCACGATCGACGCGGACTCGCCGGGCGTGTTCAGCAGGATCGACGTGGTCGACCCGCCGTACATGCCGCCGTAGTAGATGCCCGCGAAGATGATCAGCGCGGCCGTCGGTTCGAGCGTGTAGGTCAGCGGCAGCAGCAACGCCACCGTCATCGCGGGCCCGATGCCCGGCAGCACGCCGACCGCGGTGCCGAGCGTGACGCCCAGCAGCGCGTAGAGCAGGTAGAGGGGCTGCGCGGCGGTCGCGAAACCGTCGATCAGCGCGGTGATGTCACCCATCGAGGAGGGGCACCCCCTCGAAGATCCCGGCGGGCAGCGACAGGCCCAGCCCGGACGCGAACACGACCTGCACCACCAGTGCCAGCACCACGGCGACGATCAGCGCGCGCCACCACACGGCACCCAGCGCCCAGGCGGCGCCGAAGAACAGCACGGTCGCGGCCACCGGCCACCCGGCGATGTCGATCAGCGCCAGGTGCGCCACCAGCACGACCACCAGCTTGGCCACCGTCGCCCAGTCGGTGCGGACGCCGGTGTCGACGTCCTCACCGTCCTCGGCCTGGCCGAGCTTGCCGCGTGCGGTGGCGATGATCGCCGCGATGCCGGTGACGACCAGCAACGCACCCACGGCGTAGGGGAAGGCACGCGGCCCGACGGAGGTGTCGGTGCCGCGCGAGGCGATCGTGGTCGCGTCGACCAGGACGAACGCCCCGATCGCCACGACCAGCCCGCCGAAGCCGTACTCCTCGGCCTTCTCCGCACTCACTTCGCGAGGCCCATCTCCTCGAGCGCGGGCTTGATCCGGCCGATCTCCTTGGTGAGGAACGTCGAGAACTCGTGACCGGTGAGGAACGTGTCCGTCCAGCCCTTCTTCTTGAGCTCCTCCTGCCACTGCGGGCTGTTGCGCATGTCGGTGACCAGCGTGATCAGCCGCTCCTTGGCCGCGGGCGAGATCGAGCCGGGCGCCACCACACCGCGCCAGTTGATCAGCTCGACGCCCTTGCCGACGCCCTTGAGCGTGGGCACGCTGCCGCCGAGGTCCGTGTGCTCCTTCGGACCGGACGTGCCGAGCGCGCGCAGCTTGCCCGCCTTGATCTGCTCGCGGTACTCGCCGATGCCGGAGATGCCCGCGTCGACCTTCTTGCCCAGCAGCGCGGCCAGCGACTCACCACCGCCGGAGTACGGGATGTAGTTGAGCTTGAGCGGGTCGATCTCCTTGGCGGCCAGCAGCATGGCCGCGAGCAGGTGGTCGGTGCCGCCCGCCGAACCGCCGGTGATCGAGACGCCCTTGCCCTTCTCGTTCACGGCGTTGAGCAGGTCGTCGATCGTCTTGTGCGGCGAGTCGGCCGGCACGACGACGACCTCGTCCTCCGCGGTGAGCCGCGCGATCGGGGTGGTGTCCTCCAAGCGGGTGTCGACGTTGTTGGTCTCCACCGCGCCGACCATCACCAGACCGGTGACCATCAGGTACTGCTCGGAGCGCTCGTTCGCGAGCTTCTTCAGCCCGACCGTGCCGCCCGCGCCGCCGACGTTGCTGACCTGGATCGATCTCACCAGGTTCGCGCCGTTCATGGCCGTCTGCATCGCGCGCGCCGTCTGGTCCCAGCCACCGCCGGGGTCGGCGGGCGCCATGATCTCCAGCTTGGCGAGCGCGTCGGAGCCGCTCTGCCCCTTCTGGCCGCACCCGGTGACCAACAATCCCGCTGCGGCCACCACCGCGACCCATTTCCTGCTCATCGTCCACACACCCGTTCCCTCGGCGACGTTGGGCGGGAACGCTAAGGAGGGGTGCGTTCACACGTAAGCAAACGGTCGTAAGACTCGTATTGGTCGTTTAGTTTGTGGCGCCGACCACAGCTCTTGCATTAGAAACGTCAGCCATGCGCAGCCGTCGCCGCGTCTCACTGGGCGTCTCCCTGCTGGTACTGCAGGTGGTCATCGTCCTGGTGACCACCTGCGCCGCCGGCCTGCTCGCGGCCAAGCTGCAGAGCGACCGCATCCGCGACTCCTACCAGGACCGGATGCTGGCCGTCGCCGAGAGCGTCGCCCGGCTGCCGACCGTGGTCGGCGCGTTCGGCAGCCCCGATCCGGCGGCGACCATCCAGCCGCTGGCCGAGCTGATCCGCACCGCCTCCGGCGTGACGTACGTGGTGGTCACGAACGACAGGGGCGTCCGCTACGCGCACCCCGACCCGCGCCGCATCGGCGAGCGCGTCTCCACCGACCCGTCCACGGCCCTGTCGGGCAACGTCTTCGTCGGCACCGAGACCGGCACCCTGGGCACCTCGCTGCGGGCGAAGGTCCCGATCCGCTCCGAGGACGGCAGGATCATCGGCATGGCCTCGGTCGGCATCCTGGAGAGCCAGCTGTCCGCCGACCTCGCGGAGGACCTGCCCGAGCTGATCGGCTGGCTCGCACTGGCCGCCCTGGTCGGCGTGCTGGGCGCCGCCCTGGTCACCCAGCTGGTGCGCCGCCGCACGTTCCGGCTCGAACCCGCCGAGATCGCCCAGCTGCTGGAGACCCGCGACGCGATGCTGCACGGCATCCGCGAGGGCGTCGTGGCCGTTGACGAACACGGCCGCCTCGCGCTGGTCAACGACGAGGCCATGCGCCTGCTCGGCCTGGGCGCCGACCCCACCGGCCGCCCCGCCGACGAGGTGCTCGACTCCGGCGTCCTCGACCTCGCCCGCGGCGACGACGTCTCCGACCGCCTCGTCCTCGCGGGCGAACGGGTCCTGGTCGCCAACCGGATGACCGCGAAGACCGCGGGCCGTGCCGTCGGCGTGGTCCTCACCCTGCGCGACCGCACCGAGCTGCACGACGCCCTGCGCCAGCTCGACGGCCAGCGCACCGTCACCGAGGTGCTCCGCGCGCAGGCCCACGAGTTCTCCAACCACCTGCACGTCATCGGCGGACTCGTGGAGCTCGACCGCCGCGACGACGCCGTCGCCTACATCGAACGCGTCGGCGGCGCCGGCTCGCTCACCTCCGACATCGTCACCGGCGCGGGCGCAGACCCCGCGCTGGCGGCGTTGCTGCTCGCGAAGTCCTCCACGGCCCACGAACGCGGCGTGGCCCTGCGCCTGGACGCCACCTCGTCGGTCGACGTCCGCGCCGGCGACGACGCGCTGACCGTGCTCGGCAACCTCCTCGACAACGCCGTCGACGCCGTGGACACCGGCGGCACCGTCCGGGTGCTGGTCCGGTCGTCCGACGCCGGTGTGCGGGTCGTGGTCGACGACGACGGCCCCGGCATCGCCGAACCCGACCGCAACCGCGTCTTCGACCTCGGTGTCAGCTCCAAGGCGGTGGCCGGCGCGCACGGCAGGGGCATCGGCCTCGCACTGGTCTCCCGCGTGGTCACCCGCCGCAACGGCAGGGTCGACGTCACGGACTCTTCGCTCGGCGGCGCGTCGTTCGACGTGTGGCTACCGGAAACGGGGAACAGATGACCGTCCGCACGCTCGTGGTCGACGACGACTTCGCCGTCGCCGCCATCCACCGCGAGTTCCTCACGGCCCTGCCCGAGTTCGAGGTGGTCGGCGAGGCCCACGGCGGCGGCGAGGCCCTGCGCGCGGTCGAGGTGCTGCGCCCGGACCTGGTGCTGCTCGACATCCACCTCCCCGACATCTCCGGCCTGGAGGTGCTGGCCCGCCTGCGCGCCCGTTCCGTCCCGCCGGTGGACGTCATCGCGGTGACGGCCGCCCGCGAGCTGGAGACCGTGCGCCAGGCGATGTCCCGCGGCGTCGACCACTACCTCGTGAAGCCGTTCACCCGCACGGCGTTCCTCGACCGCATGCAGCAGTACGCGGTGCGCCGCACCGAGGTGCAGCGCCTCGGCCAGTGGCTCGACCAGGACGAGGTCGACCAGCTGCTGCAACACCGCCCGCGCTCGGCCGGTGTGCCGAAGGGCCTGTCCGCACTGACCCTGAAGCTGGTCATCGCCGCGTTGCGCGACTGCGAGAGCGACCTGTCGGCGCAGGAGGTCGGCGAACGGGCCGGGTTGTCGCGGGTGAGCGCGCGGCGGTACCTGGAACACCTGGTGAGCATCGGCAAGGCCGAGGTGCAGCCGCGGTACGGAATGGCGAACCGGCCTTCACACGGTTACCGCCTGACCTGAGGAAATTGCGGTGCCGCGGCGAAGCCGGATGATTCCGCTAATCGTGCAGCAACCGGTCGACCAGCAGCTTCACGTCGGGTTCGCCGAAACCGCGCGGGAGTTGCACGTACTGCGCCGCGGCGAGGTGCTCCAGCTCGGGCGGAAGTGTCGCGGCTGTGAGCTTCAACCGGGCGCCGAGCAGCACCGGAACCACCGGTACACCGCTCTCGTGCGCCAGGACGAGCTCTCTGCGCACCCAGTCGGCGGGGTTCTCCAGCAACGGCACGCCGTTCTCGTCGGCCTCGTTCTCCCAGCGGCGCCCGATCACCGCGAGGACCGTCTCGCAGTGGCGCACGTTGTCCTCCAGGGCGGTGGCGAAGTCCGGTGTGCCGGGCCGGATCGAGCGCACGTCCCGGAAGACCGCCTTCTCACCGAGCCGGCGGCTGAGCTCCCGGTGCAGCAGCTCCGGCGCCTCCTGGCCGTCGCCGGTGCGGTAGTTGATGAAGAACCGCGGCCAGGGCGCCGGCTCCTCCACCTGCACCCGGTAGGGGCTCAGCAGGTCGCGCAGCCAGGGGAGCTCGGCGTCGTCGTCGAGGACGTGCCGGACACCGGTCGGCACGGGCGCGGCGCAGCGGTCGTCGAAGAGCACCAGGGTGTCGCGAGGCATGTCCGCGATGGACTGCCAGAGGATGCCGTCCGCCCACGGGACCTGGTCGTGCAGCCACGTCGCCCACTCCCTGGTGAACGGGAAGTGCTCCGGGGGACCGGTGACGAGCCGGCTGTCCTGGTGCACCTCGGCGAGGTCGTGGGCGCTGTACAGCCGGACCAGGGCCAGGTCACGGGAGGTGCGCACCTCGGTCAGCACCTGACCGGCCAACGCGGCCCGGGGCAGCACCCGTTCGGTGCCCGGCGTCAGCGCGAACTCGCGCAGGAACCGCTCCGCGACGGTCGTCTCCGGCGCGGCCGACAGGCACAGCGTGCGGTAGCCGCAGGCAGCGGTCGCGTCGAACCGGCCGCCACCGGCGAACAGGCTGGTCTGCGGCCGGTCGAACAGCAGCGGGTCGTGGGCAGCGGCGTGCACCCGGTGCAGCACCGTGCCGACGGGAACGGTCGCGCGTGACGGCGTGCCGGTGAGGGTCGCGGGAGGCGCGTGGTGGATCACGGTTCAGCCCTCCACCACGGCCGCGGCGGCGGCCACGAGCCGGTCGTCGGGGGTGCGGCCGAGCAACCGGACCGGCCGGTCGCGCAGCCAGGCGTTCGCGCTGAACCACCAGTCGGCGGCACCCCAGGGGTCCTGCTGGGCCTGCAGCAGCAGGTTGATCCGCAGCACCACGTCGAGCGGTTCACCCGCGGCGTCGAACTGGAACGTCGGCACGGAGGCGCTGCCGTCGTCGCGGTGCAGCTTGATCACCCCCGCCACGTCCGGGTTGTGACCGCGTTCGCGCAGGTCGGCCGCCGACTCCCACTCGTTGGTCAGAATTCGCTCCCTGGCGCTGCGCGGCCGTCCGCCGAGCCTGACGTCGTCGGAGAGGTGGACCAGCGCGAGGTCGAGGTCGGCCAGCTCGGCGCTGCTCGCGTACCGGACGCCGGCGTCGGCGAAGATCCGGTCGTCGTGCGGCAGCAGGTCGCCGAGCAGCTTCGTCACCTCGTGCGCGGCCGCCGCCCGTTCCACCGGGGTGACCGCGCCGCGCATCTTGTCGACCAGTGAGCGCAACCGCGTGCGCCCGTCGTGCCCGAGCAGGTCGTTGACCCGAGCCCAGTCCTCGACGAGCGCGTAGATGAGGTGCTGCACCGCCACGCGACCACTCCGAATCCGTAGGCCGACAATTCTTGCCGTAAAAGTCGCTGCGGAAGTGGACAAAAAGAGGTCAATTCCTGTTCATCGCTCTGAATTGCCGGTCGCGCACGTATTTTTCCTGCACGGTCCGATGACAGTAGACAGCCGTGAGGTCTGATGAGCTCCTCCGTCGGGTACTACCTCTCGCCCGCTGACTTGGAGGCCCAGCGCCGGCGCCAATTGCGCGCCGACATCGCGGGCACGCTGGCGCGGCTGGCGGAAATGCGCGCACACGCCCGTGCGGTCGGGGTGAAGGTCCCGGCCGTCGCCGGCGAGCACCGGGCGGACGGCGTCACCGACCTCACCGAGCTCGAAGAGCTGCGGGCGCGGGCCTCCGCCGCGGTGGCCGACGCGACCGAGGCGGTCGACGCGGGGTGGTCGCAGCGGTGGCGCGCGACCATCGGCAAGGCCACCGGCGGGACCGCCGCGACCACCGCGTCGGCCGCCCAGGAGCTGGCTGCCCGCCGGGTACCGGCCCAGCACACGCCGGCCCGGCGGGAGGGCGACGCGGTGGCCGCCGCGCTGGCCGACGCCGAGACGCTGCTGGCGGGCAACGGCCACCGCTGCGACGCGGACGGCCTCGCGGCGGCGCAGGCCGTGTACGAGGAGATGAAGGCGGTGACGTCGCTGCAGCGGGCCAGGACGTACTCGCTGGAGGTCGCCGTGCTCGTCCGCGAGTCGATCGAGCGCCGCAAGCGGCTGGTGGCGCAGGAGGAACAGCGCGCCAGGCTGCGCCAGCTGCTCGCCGACGTGCTGGAGGAGGAGCAGCCGGCGCTGCTGGCGCTCGTGGCCGGTGCGGCCGATCCGGACGAGGCCGAGGACGCCGTGCACCGCGCCGTCGAACGCGCCGACCTCGCCCGGCACCGCAGGCGGGTCGCCGCCGCGGCGGCGGAGGCGCTGAGCGAGCTCGACTGCGTCGTGGGGGAGGAGTTCGAGTCGCTGCTGGTCGAGGAGACGCAGGCCGTGGTCGCCTTCGACGGCGCACAGCGGGGGTACGGGCTGCTGGTGCGCCTGCCGGGCGACGGGACCGCCCTGCTCACCGCCGTGGTCCGCGCCGCAGACCAGGACGCGGAGGGCGAGCACGCGAAGGCCGTGCAGTCGCACTACTGCGACGAGACGCTGCCCCAGCTCGACTCCGCGCTGCGCGAGCGCGGCGTCGAGCTCGACCCGGCACCGTTCCTGCGGCTTGAGCCGGGCCGTCCGGTGCCGGCGGCACCGGCCCCGTTGCCGCCGTCGCGGCGCAAGACCAGACCCGCCGTCCGCCGCCGGGCGACCGAGGTGCCGGGGGTGAGGCAGCGTGAGCGCTGAGGAGCCTGCGTGGGTCCGCGAGCTCGACCTCTCCCTCGTCACCCACCCGCAGCTGCTGTTCGTGGGCAACGTCCGCGACCGCTACTTCCTGCCCGCGGGCGCGGGGAGCGACGTGCTGGTGCCGCTGGGACTGCCGCAGGTGGTCGAACGCGCGTGCCGGGCCCGCGGGTTCGGGGCGCTGGCGGTGCTCGACATCGCCCGCGACCGCCTCGAGGTGTGGCCGTTGAGCGAGGACGGCTCGGCGATACCGCAGGCGTTGCGGGAGTTCGTCGCCGACGACGCGTTGTCGAGGCCGGAGCGCGACGACGGCAGCGCGCCCGACGACCTGGTGCTGCGCAGGGCCCGCCGGGCGCTGCGGGAGATCGTGATGTCGCGCGGCGCCCCCATCGGCCTGCTGATCCCGTTCGCGGCACGGCTGGGCTCGCCGCGCTCGGAGCTCACCGGTGAGGGCAAGCTGCTGATGGCGACGGCGGAGGTGCTCGGCCACGAGGCCCGCCCGGTGCCCGGAACGGCGCCGGTGATGCCGTTCAACACGGTGTTCTGGGTGGTGGAGAAGCAGGAGCAGCTGCCGGTCGAGTTCGCGATGTCCCCGCGCACGGTCAAGGTGATCACCGTGCCGCCCGCGTCCGCCGACCAGCGGCTCGCCGCCGCCCGCCACGCCGTGCGGGTGGTCATCAGCAAACGCCCCGACGCCGCCATCGATGACAACGCTCGCGAGGCCGCGGCGCAGAACCTCGTCTCGGTCACGCACGGGATGAGCAACGGCGAGGTGCTCGCCGTCGGCAGCGTGGCGGTCGACCGGGCCATCCCGGTGAACCGCCTCGACGAGGCGGCCCGGCTGTACCGCGTCGGCGTGCGCGACAACCCGTGGGCGGTCGCGTCCCTGCGGGACACGATCGCGTCGGCGGGTCCGGCGTCGATCGGGGTGTTCGGGCAGGACCACGCCGTGCGCAAGGCGGTGGAGATCTTCATGCGGTCGGCCGCCGGGCTGACCGGCGCGCAGTCGTCGAGCTCCCCGAACCGCCCGCGGGGCGTGCTGTTCCTGGCAGGGCCGACGGGCGTGGGCAAGACCGAGCTGGCCAAGGGCATCGCCCGGATGATCTTCGGGCGGGACGCGGAGCCGATCCGGTTCGACATGAGCGAGTTCGCCCAGGAGCACGCGCGGGAACGGCTCATCGGCGCGCCACCGGGCTACATCGGCTTCGACGCCGGCGGTGAGCTGACCAACGCGGTGCGGTCCAACCCGATGAGCGTGCTGCTGTTCGACGAGATCGACAAGGCACACCGGCTGGTGTTCGACTTCTTCCTGCAGGTGCTGGAGGACGGCCGGCTCACCGACGGCCGCGGCTCGACCGTCTACTTCACCGAGTGCGTGCTGATCTTCACCTCGAACCTCGGCGTCGTCGACCCGGACGCCCCCGCCGGCACCGCGCCGCGGCTCAGCTACCGCACCGACGTCGCCGAGGTGCGCAAGGTGCTGCAGCAGTCGTTCGAGCACTTCTTCGACCACCGGATCGGCCGGCCGGAGCTGCGCAACCGGCTCGGTGACGCGTTCATCGCCATGGACTTCATCCAGCCGGAGGTCGTGCCGGAGCTGCTGGACAAGGCGCTGCGGTCGGTGGCCCGCCGGATGGACGTGGTGCACCGGGTCCGGCTGGAGGTCGCGCAGGCGGCGCGCCGGACGTTGTACGACCGGGCCGTCGAGAACCTCGACCACGGCGGTCGCGGCGTGAACAACGCCGTGGAGTCGGCGCTGATCAACCCGTTGTCCGAGATGCTGCTGCGCGACCCGCCGCGCCAGGGCGAGACGTGGCGGGTCGACCAGGTCGTCGCCGAACCGGACGGCTGGCGGGCCGAGGTGACCCGGTGCTGAGCGACCGCGGGCCGAGGACGGACGGGGTGCTGAGGACCAGCAGGGTCCTCTACCCGATCACCGCGCTGGGACCGGGCCGGCGGCTCGGGATCTGGTTGCAGGGCTGCACGCTGGCCTGCCGGGGCTGCATGTCGCGGGACACCTGGGACGCCGCCGGCGGCACCGAGGTCACCGTCGACGACCTGCTGCGCACGTGGCACGGGGCGGTGCGCGCGGGTGCGGAAGGGCTGACGATCAGCGGCGGGGAGCCCCTGCAGCAGGCCGCGGTGCTGGCGGAGTTCCTCGACGCCGCCTCCGTCGCGGACCGCGACGTCCTGCTCTACACCGGCTACGAGCTCGACGAGCTGAACGGGCAGCAGGCCGACGTCCTGCACCGGGTCGACGCGGTGGTCACCGGGCGGTACTCGGCGGGCGAGCCGACCAGGTTGATCTGGCGTGGCTCGGCCAACCAGCGGCTGGTCCCGCTCACCCCGCTCGGCGAGCAGCGCTACCGGCACTTCGTCGACCTCGCACCCGTGCGGGCACCGGTGCAGGTGCGGGTGGACGACGGGGTGCTGTGGGTCGTCGGGGTACCGCCGGCCGGCACGTTGCCCAAGGTCGAGCGGAACCTGCGCGACCAGGGGATCGTCTTCGAGGAGGCCGCATGGCGACCGTGACCTACCAGTGCCCCGACGACCCGGACGGCTGCCCGCGGACCACGTCGCCCGGTTTCTGCGCCGTCCACCCCGCGGCCGAGCTGGAAGCGGTGCGCGCCACGGCGTTCGCGGACGCGCCCGCCGACCGGCCGGAGGCGGGGCGCCCGCCGGTGACGGTGGAGATGCCCCTCCCGCAGGAACAGCTGCACCTGCGCTTCCTCGACCGGGTCGTGCCCATCCCCGCGCTGGGCATGCGGCTGGGCCGGGAGTGCGGCCCGCTGGCGGACCTGCCGGGCATGGCCGAGCTGACCCAGGTCTCGCGGCAGCACGCCACGCTGTACCCGCTGAACGGCCACCTGTACGTCCGGGACGACGACTCGACGAACCACACCTACGTGGACGGCCGGATGGTGGTGACGCCGCAACGCCTGCGGGCGGGCCAGGTGCTGCGGCTGGGCCAGGACGTCGAGCTGCGGGTGGAGGCGGCCGGGTTCGACGAGTTCGGGTTGCCGCTGTGACGCGGGTCCACGTCGCGGCGGTGACGTGCAGGGGGCTGGTCCGCGAGCACAACGAGGACAGGATGGGTGTCCTCGGCTGGCTGGCGCCGGTGGAGATGCCCGCACCGGTCGTGCTGGCGTGCAAGGACCCCGCGGCGGCACTGGTCGTGGTGGCCGACGGGCTCGGCGGGCACCGGGCGGGTGAGGTCGCGAGCCGGCACGTCGTCACCCGGCTGACGACTGCGCTGCCCGAGCCGGCGGACGGCGAGTCGCTCGCCCGTGCGTTCGTGGACGCCCACGAGGAGCTGCTGGAGCTCGGACGGCGGAACCCGGAGCTGGAGGGGACCGCGACGACCGCGACCGCGCTGCTCGTGCGCCCCGACCGGAGCTACCTGTGCCACGTGGGCGACAGCCGCGCCTACTACGCCGAACCAGGGCTGGTCATGCCGCTGACCGTCGACGACGTCGACGAGGACGCCGCGGGCGCGCTGACCCAGGTGCTCGGCGGGGTGCAGGGCCGCCGTGTCGATCCGCACGTGCGGGTGGTCGAACCGGCTGCGCGGCAACGGTTCCTGCTGTGCACCGACGGCCTGCACTCCTATGTGGACGAGGACGTGCTGAAGGACGCCGTGGTGCTGGACTCGGCGCACGACGCCGCCGAGGCCCTGCTCGCCGCGGCGATAGCGGCCGGTGCGCCCGACAACGTGTCGTTGTGCGTCGTGGACGTGTGGCGCGAGGGAGAGAACGATGACTGAACCCGTGCGACGGCCGAGCACCCCGACGGTGCAGCAGGGCGCCACGCGCAAGTCGGCGCCGACGGTGCAGCAGGGCGCCCGCCGCGAGTCCGTGCCGACCAGGCAGCAGGGGTCGAACCCCACCGTGCAGCAGGGTGAGGCGCCACCGCCGGCGGCGGACGACGGCGGGCCGGTGTTCCCCGACCAGCTGCGGAACCGCTTCGAGCCGCTGCGGGTGCTGGGCACCGGCACCGAGGGCGTCGTGTGGTGCTGCCGCCGCACGGCCGAGGGCGACGAGGTCGCGGTCAAGGTGCACTGGGCGGGGCACCCGATCGACGTGGACCTGTTGCGGCACCTCGACGACGAGCGCTTCCACCGGCACGTGCCGCGGTTGTTCGGCTACGACTCGTTCATCGGCCCGCACGGCCGGGTCGGCTGGGTGGCGATGGAGCTGCTGGAGGCCACGCTCGACCAGGTCGTCGCCCGCAGGCCGGCCTCCGTGCGCAAGGCGGAGGAGGTGCTGCGGGAGCTGGCCGGCGGGCTGAACTTCTGGCAGCAGGTCGTCGGCCGCAACCCCATCGACTTCAAGCCGGACAACCTGATGTACCGGGCCAACGGCGAGTTCGTCATCGCGGACTTCGGCGGTGTCACCGGGCTCACCGCGAGCAAGCAGATCGGCGGCACGATCATGGCCGCCGTCGCCTACACCCCGCCGGAGCAGCACTGGGAGGAGAAGGGCTGGCCGTGGCCGTGGTGGAGCCTCGGTGAGATCGCCTACCTGCTCGTCACCGGCCACGGCCGGTTCCAGCGGCGCACCGGCGAGATGCTGTCCGACCAGGCGATCCGGCGGATGCGCACGCTCGACGAGCTGGACCTGACCGAGATCACCGACGAGCGCTGGCGGCTGCTGGTCAGCGGCCTGCTCACGAAGGACCCGCGCGACCGGTGGGGGTGGCCGCAGGTCGAGAGCTGGCTCGGCGGCGGCAGCCCGCCCGTGGCGGCGCACGCTCCCGCGCAGGCGGCGCAGCCGGAGCACTCGCCGATCACGTTCGTCAACGGCCGGTCGTTCACCGACCCCGCCGAGCTGGCCGTGGCGATGCTCGACGACCCGCACGCCGCCGAACGCTGGCTGACCGGCACCGGCGCGGACGCGCTGAGCACGTGGATCCGCAAGGAGAAGCTGCACAACCGGTTCGACACGATGCGGCTGACCGGCCTGCACGGCAGCTCGGCACGACTGCACAGCGCCGTGCTCGCGTTCGGCCAGGCCTTCGCGCCCGACGTGACGCCCCGGTACCGCGGCCGCCCGGTCGACACCGACGGGCTCGTCGCCGCGCTCGCCCAGCCGGACGGCTTCGAGTTCGCGGGCGAGGTCGTGCAGGGCGACCTGCTCGGCACCGCCGCCGGCTACCGCTGCGGCCACGGCGGCTGCGGGCCGCGGTGCGGGGTGCTCGACCAGGCGGCGGCCGAGCTGCCGGTGCTGGTGCAGAACGCCGAACAGCTCGTGCACTCGACCGGCTCCGGCGGGTTGACCGCGGGCGAACGGCAACGGCTGCACGGCATGGCGTTGCTGCTGGTGCTCAACCGGCGGCAGGCGGCGCGCGCCCTGCAACCCCCGGTCCGGCTGCGGCTCGCCGACGTGCCGTGGTGGCGTCCGCTGGCCAAGCAGCTCGCGAACGCCGACACCCGCGAAGGCCGCGTTCTCCTGCTGGCACAGGGGGTGTTGCAGGAACGGGTGGTCCGCGAACGCCGGCCGAAGCGCGCACCGGTGTCGTTGCGGGCCGTGGGCACGACCGCCGGCACGATCGTGCTGCTGACCCTCGCCATGACCGGAGTCGCGTGGGTCGTGGTGGTGCTGCAGAACGGTGCGGTGGCGTTCGAGGGCGGACCGGACGGCGCGCGTGCGGCGGTCACCCTGGCGGCCGCAGCGCAGCTGGGCCTGCTGCCCCCGTTCGCCCTGCTCGCGACCGAGCTGGTGCTCCTGGTGCGCACCAAGGGCGCCGTGGCCGGCGGCGTGCTGCTCGCCGTCGTGCTGGCGTTCTTCGCGTCCGACCTGCCGCTCTTCACCGCGGTGACGTCACCGGACCTCGTCGCCGACCTGGTGTTCTCGCTGGCGGGCAAGTGGGCCGACGGCCTGGTCGTCGGACTCGTCGTCACGGCACTGGCCAGCCTCGGCCTGTGCCTGTGGGCGCGGTCCTGGCTGCCGCAGACCGCGCAGAGGAGCACCCGGCGCGCACTGCCGCCCACCCCTCTGCGCCGCGTCGCCGTGTTCGGCCTGGCCTGGGCCGCGCTGGGACTCGTGTACTGGGCCGCGACGGTGCTGCGGCTGACGGTCCACTCCGAGGACCTGTTCGTCACGGCACCGGAGTTCGGTCTGCGGGCGGCCGCGCTGCTGAGCGGCTACCTCCTGCTCCTCGGCGTCGTCGCGGCCATCGCGGCGATGTGGCGGGCGAACACCTTCGGCGTCGTCACGATCGGGATGCTCGCGGTCCTCGTGGCGGGCGGCTTCGCCCAGGTCGTGCCGCAGACGAAGGCGCTGTGGCTGCCGTTCCTGCAGGACCCGCTGCTCTGGGCAGCCGGTCTCTGGGGCGCCGCCGCGTTCTGGGCCGCCCTGCTCGTGCACGTGCCGCTCGCCGTGGTGTGCCTGCGCACGATGCGCCGTCTCGTTGACGCCTGATGGAGGGTGAGTTCCGCGACCGCCTGGAGGCGGCCGAAGTCCTGCTGGCCCAGTTCGAGGCCGGCCTGGACGACGCGGCGCCGGTCGACGTGGCCGTGGTCGAGGACATCCGCTACTACCTCGACTGGGTGCTCGCGGTCGCGGACCGGTCGTCGTTCGACTGGGTGTGGGCGCAGTACCTGAGCGCGGCGTGGTTCCGCTGCCAGGGCAGGGCGCTCGCCGACCCGTCGCGGCTGGACGAGGCGATCGAGGCGATGCGGATCGTCGTCGATCGGCTCGACGCCACACCCGGCTTCCGCATCGAGCTGGTCGACCTCATCCAGCTGCGGTACGCCTCGACCGACGTCGGTGACCGGGAGCTGCTCGAAGCCTCCGTCCACGAGCTCCGCCTGCTGGTCGCCATGGAGCTCGACGAGGAGGACCGCGCCCTGGCCGAGGCGGTCATGGGGATGTCCCTGCGGGAGCAGTTCCGCCGGGCCCGCGCCGATGCCGAGGAACCGCCGCCGGAACTGCTCGACGAGGCCCAGCGCTACCTCGACAACAGCCTCGACCTGCCCGGCATGGACGACGGCCTGCGCGTCGAGACGATGCTGGAACTGGCCCGCCTGCGGTCGTTCCGGTCGGTCATGGGCGGCACGCCCTACGTGCTGGACGCCGCCGCCGAGGAGGAAGAGGCGATCCCGCTCTACGAGCAGGTGGCGCCCAACGACCCGAACGCGGCGTTCGAGCTCGCGGAGATGATGATCTCCCGGTTCGCTGCCTCCGGTGACCTGCGGGAACGCAACGGCGCCCTGCGCTGGCTGACCAGGATCGAAGGCGACCCGCGGCTGGAGCAGGACCCGGCGGAGGTCGCGGCGCTGCGCGGGGACCTCCTGCTCGACCGGGCCAGGAAGGCGCGCGACGAGCTGCCGGCGCTGATCGGCTACCTGACCGGGGCCGTCGCCGCCGCACCGGGGAACGCACAGCTGGCCTCCGAGCTGCTGGAGGCCTACTACCTGCACGACGACGTCGACGGCATGCTCCGCGCCGTCGAGCAGCTGGCCGCCGCCGGTGAGGACGCGCCGGACCCCGTGCTGCTGCTGCCGTACCGGGCGCTCGCCCTCGCGACCAGGGCTCTGCGCGGGCGGGACGACCTGGTGGAGGCCGAGCGCGTGCTCAGGGCCGCTGCCGGCGAACCCACCGTCTCCGGCTGGACGAAGCACCTGGTCATCGGGCTCCTCGCGGTGGTCGAGGTGGTCCGTGCGAACCCCGGTGCGGTGCTGGGCGACATCGCCGACATCGGGATGTCCGACGGGTTCGGCCAGGACGCGGCGACGACGCTGCTGACGTGGCTCGTCGAGCACGGGACGGGCGGTGTGGACCAGCGGTGCGCGATCGCGTTGCTGCGGAGGCTGCTGGCACAGGGGTCGAGCGAGCAGTTGACGGCGTTGACCGCGCTGGACGCCGTGCGCCGGGAGCTGGACCGCACGGACGACGTGGCGGTGGTGCTGCTGTTCCAGCAGGCGGTGGCGGCGTGCAACCTGGCCCTGGACTCCAACGACCAGCGGCGGGTGGAGGCCGTGGTCGGGCTCCTGGACGAGTTCTTCGCGGTCGCGGGGGAGTCGCACCCGCTGCGGTCGACCGCGCTCGGGCTGTACGGCACGACGCTGTCGCACGCCCACCTGGTCGGCTGTGAGGCGACACCGAGCCGTCACGCCGTCGCCGCCCTGACCGCGGCCGTGGCGGACGAGGACCAGGACCCGGACATCAGGGCCAGGTTCCTGGTGATGCTGTCCCAGGCCGAGATCCTGCAGAGCACGCAGGAGCGGGTGGACCTGTACGAGTCCGCCGCCGGGCACTGCCGGCAGGCCATGAACCTGGTCGAACCGGGCACCGAGGAGCACGACCTGGCCTGGCAGGCGTTCGCCGCCGTGCTGCTGACCCGGTTCCAGCAGACCGGGGACCTGCGCGACCGGCAGGCCGGGCTGAGCCACGTGGAGGCGCTGCGTGCCGCACGCGTCGCGAGGGGCGCCGGCGTGTCCGAGATCGACGACATGCGAGACCGGATGAACGTCCTGACCGGCGGAACCGACGGGACCGACGACCTCGCCGCCATCCGGGCGCAGCTCGACCGGCTCGCCCGAGCTGACGAGCACGTGGACGCGGTGGCGCTGGCGGGGGAGAGAGCCGTGCTCGCCCAGCGGCTGCTCAACCTCGGCGCGGGGAAGATCGACCAGGCCGTGCTGGACGAGGCCCTGCAGTTGCTCGTCGACGCGGTGGAGGGGATCGACCGCAGCTCGGCCATGTTCGCCCCGCTCGCCCTGACCTCCGCGCACGGGCGCATGGGGGTGGCACTGCTGCGCCGCGACTGGGCCCTGTTCGACGCCGCCATCGCCGAGCTCGAGGCGCTCAGGGACGACGCGGACGTCCTCGACGTCCACCGCGCCGCCGCCGTGTTCGGCCTGGCGATGTTCTGGCACGGCCGCCACCTGACGACGAGGACCAGCGCGGACCTCGACGAGGCGCTGCGCCGTTACGCGCACGTGGAGCTCGCCCCGATCGGTGGCAGGGACGTCACCGGGGTGCTCGACGGTTTCGCGGACAGCTGCTGGAAGCTCGCCACGCTGGGCTACGGGGACGACGCCATCGCGATCGGGTTCGACTCCCTGCGGCGGCGGGCGAGCGACGTCCTGCTGCAGAGCGACAGCGGGCACGCCGTGGAACGCGCAGCGGACGCCGCCGCCCGTGCCCGGCGGGTCGCGTTGCGCTGTGCGGACTCCGGCGACTGGGAGCGGGCCGTCGAAGCGGTCGAGTGGGGTCGCGGTCTGGTGCTGCACAGCACGACGGCGTTCTCCGGCATCGGCCCCCGGCTGCGCGCGCTCGGGCACGACGACCTCGCCGCGGACCTCGCGAAGCCGCAGCCGCCGGTGCCGATCGCGTCGATGGAGCTGCAGCCCAGCGACCTGCGCAGGCGGGCGGTGGCGGCGCTGGGCGGCGAGCTGGAGCTGCTCCGGCCGCCACCGGTGGCCGATGTCGCGAAGGCGTTGCGGGCGCTGGAGGCCGACGTGCTCGTGCACCTCGTGCCGGGACTGGACAAGCACGACGGACGTGCCCTGGTGACGACGTCGGAGGGCATCGTGCGGGAGGTGCTGCTGCCGCTGCTGCGCGCCGAGGAGGACGGCGAGGTGGGGCGCTATCTCGCGATGGACGACCAGGCGCGGCGGGCGGCACTGCCGTCGTTGTGCGCGTGGGCCTGGCGTGCGGTCGTCGAGCCGCTGCTGCGGGAGATCGGCCGGCACCAGCCCTGGATCGTGCTCGTGCCGACGGGCGTGCTCGGCGTCGTCCCGTGGCACGCGGCAGCGGGATCAGGCCGGACCGCGGTCCGGGAGGCCGGCTTCACCTACGCCACCTCGGCGCGGCAGCTGTGCGACCTGGCGGCACGGCGGCGCCTGCCGTTCGACGCGGACCCGGTGGTCGTGAGCAACCCGGACGGCACGCTGGTCGCGGGCCAGTACGAGGCCCAGTTCCTGCACCGGCTGCACCCCGAAGGCCGGTTCTACGGCCAGCCGGGACCGGGCGTGCCGGTGAGCGGTCCGGGAACACCCGACGAGGTGCTCGCGGCCTGGGACGGCGGCGTGTCGTTGCTGCACCTGGGCTGCCACGCCCGCGCAGGGACGACTCCCGCCCGGTCCGCGCTCGTGCTCGCCCGCGCCGAGCTGTCGGTCGAACGCGTGCTGCGGCACGCGGCCGGCCGTGACGACGACCGCGCGGGCGGACTGGTGGTGCTGGCGGCGTGCGAGAGCGACCTGACCGCGGGCCTGCACGACGAGGCGCTGACCCTGGCAGCCGCGTACGTGGCGATCGGCGCGGCCGGCGTGGTCGGTACGAGGTGGAAGGTCGACGACATCGAGTCCGCGCTGCTCATGTGCGTGTTCTACGACTTCCTCCGATCGGGCGCCCGCCCGCGGGACGCGCTCAGGTCGGCCCAGCTCTGGGCGTTGGACGAGGACCGGGAGGCACCGGAGGGGGTCGACACCCTGCTGCGCGGGCGGGCCCGTGACCGTGCGCTCGCCGACCCGGTCAAGTGGGCCGCGTTCGCTCACCACGGCTGGTGAACCAGTTGTGACATGGGTCACTTTGTTTCGTGCTTTGTGTGACTTGGGGTGAGATGCGCCGGTCTCCGTTTCCGAACGGGTGGCGTCGGCGAAGTGAGGGTGTTGGTCGTGACGGTGCGGGAGTGGCTGGGGCAGGTGTCCCCGGAACTGGTGGTGGCTGCGCGGGAGGGGGACCGCGCGGCGCTGGACGCGGTGGTCGAGGCCTACCTGCCGCTGGTCTACAACATCGCTGGTCGCGCGCTGTCCTCGGATGCCGACGTCGACGACGTGGTGCAGGAGACGATGGTGCGGGTCATCCGCGGCATCGGCGGCCTGCGTGAGCCGGAGCGGCTGCGGTCGTGGCTGGTGGCGGTGACGGTCAACCAGCTCCGCGAGCACTACCGGCGCCGGGAGACGGCACCCGCGCCGCTGGAGGAGTACGACCGGGCGGACCCGGAGGCGGAGTTCGTCGAGGTGGCGTTGTCCCGGCTGCACCTGCTGGAGCAGCGGCGGGAGGTCGACGAGGCGGCGCGGTGGCTGGACCCGGCCGACCGCGAGCTGCTGGCGGTGTGGGCGCTGGAGCGGTCGGGGCAGCTCAGCCGCGCCGAGGTCGCCGACGCGCTGGACCTCAACGCGCACGCCGTGACGGTGCGGGTGAGCCGGTTGAAGGGCCGGCTGGAGACGATCCGGCTGCTGGTGCGGGCGGTGCAGCACGACCCGCGCTGCGCGGGCCTCGCGCGGGCGGCCGAGGAGTGGAACGGGCAGCCGAACCCGTTGTGGCGCAAGAGGTTGCTGCGGCACGTCGACGAGTGCGGCCGGTGCCGGCGCGGAGTTGCCGACGCCATGCCGGTCGAGCGGATCCTGACGGGCGCGGCCCTGCTGGTGGTTCCGGCGGGCTATCTGCCGCTGCTGCTGGACAACCTCAGCCGACCGGCCGTCGAGCCGGCGGCGCACCTGCTGGAGATGACCGTGCTGCAACGGATCGGTGGTTTCCTCTCGGCCAAGCCCGCCCTCACCGTCGCGGCCGCCGTCGTGGTCTGCGCCGCGGTCGGCGTCACGGGCGCCTGGGTCTTCACACCCGGCAACCCACCCGCGCCACCGGCGGCACAGGCCCCGGCCGCGCTGACGCCTGCGGTGACGACGTCCGAGGTCCCTCCCGGCACCTCCGCGGCTCCCAGCACCTCTGCGGCTCCCAGCGGCTCCGCCACGCCGACCAGCTCCGCCGCCCCGACCACGACGTCCGCCGCCCCACCTCCACCACCCCCGCCTCCCGCAACCCCGGCCGAACGCGTGCTCGCCCACCTCAACGCCGCACGGGCGGAGGAGGGCCTGCCGCCGTTGACGATGGACCCCGCGCTGGTCACGGCAGGCGAACGGCACAACCAGGCGATGATCGCGGGCTGCGGGCTCTCACACCGCTGCTCCGGCGAGGCCGACCTGGGCGACCGCATCACCGCGGCGGGCGCGCGGTGGAGCTCGGTCGGCGAGAACGTCGGCATGGGCGGCCCGGTCGCGAACGCCGCCGACCCGATCGCGGCCATGGCCATCAAGCTCAACCAGGGCATGATCGACGAGAAGCCGCCGAACGACGGCCACCGCAAGAACATCCTGAGCCGCTCGTTCACCCGCGTCGGCATCGTGGTCACCCGCGACGCCAAGGGGACGGTGTGGATGACCCAGGACTTCGCCGGCTGAGGTCCTGGGCCAGGCATCTCACGTTCGCCGGGTCACCGCCTCGCCGCCAGGTACAACCGGGTGCACGCCGGTAGCCCCGTGGAGGCGGTGGCGAAGCCGTCGGCGCCCGAAGACCCGCGGTTCTGGGCTGGGCCGGTGGGCCGAGTTCCGGCAACCGTCAAGATCCTTCGACGGTACCGCCGCACGTTCCCGCATCGGTGAGATTCCGGTGTGCCCGGTCACCCCTGCTCGGCCGGGCTCGCACCGGAGGAACCCATGCGAACCCTTGTCCCCGCCGTGCTGGCAGCACTGCTGTCGGCCGGCGTACCCGTGAGCGTTGCCGCCGCCCCTGTCGCGGCCGACATCACCGAGACCGTCTACGTCGAGTCGTCAGTGGACAGTGACGGCGACGGTGTGCGCGACCGCATCGCCGCCGACGTCAAGCGCCCCGGCCAGGCGGGCAAGGTCCCGGTGGTCATGGAGGCCAGCCCCTACTACGGGCTCGGCACGACCGCCGCGGCCGGCGTGCCGCGCGGGTTCGGGCGGTGGTACGACGAGTACTTCGTGCCGCGCGGTTACGCCGTGGTCGAGGTGGAGATGCAAGGCACCTCGCGCTCGACCGGCTGCCCGACCACCGGCGGGCCGGAGGACACCGCCAGCGTGCGCGCCGTCGTCGACTGGCTGAATGGCCGCGGCACCGCGCGGTACGCCGACGGACGTGCCGCCGTGGCGTCGTGGAGCACCGGCAACGTCGGCATGCTCGGCGTCTCCTACAACGGCACGCTGCCCAACGCCGCCGCGGCCGCGAACATCCCCGGCGTCAAGACGATTGTGCCCATCGCCGCGATCTCCAGCTGGTACGAGTACGCGCGTGACCAGGGCATCGGCTACCGCGGCTACACCACCGACTACCCGACCGTGCTCGCCAACTACGTGATCAGCTCCGCGCAGAAGGCGAAGTGCCGCGCGGTGCTCGACGCCATGGCCCGCAACGACGGCGACGAGTCCTACGACTACACCTCGTTCTGGCGCACCCGCGACTACCGGCCCTCGGCCGGCAACGTGAGCGCGTCCGTGTTCGTCGTCCACGGCCAGGCAGACTGGAACGTCAAGCCCTCCCAGTTCGGCCGCTGGTGGGACGCGCTCGCCGCACAGGGCGTGCCCCGCAAGCTGTGGCTGCACCGCGGCGGCCACCTCGACCCGATCTCGTTCCGCCAGGCCGAGTGGCAGCGGGTCATGGGCCTGTGGATGGACCACTGGCTCAAGGGGATCGACAACGGCATCATGAGCGAGCCGATGGCCGACATCCAGCGCCCCGACGGCTCCTGGGAGCAGCACGCGTCCTGGCCTCAGCCCGGCACGGCGACCACCACCCTCCACCTCGGCCCCGCGGCCGGCGGCTTCACCGGCTCGCTGACCGCGTCGCCGACCGGCACCGGCCAGACCCAGCGCCTCGCGGACAACACCAACCTCAGCGAGTCCGCCATGATGGCCAACCCCGAGGTCGCCGACACCCGCCGCCTCGCCTACGTCACCGCACCCCTGACCCGCGAGGCCCGGCTCTCCGGCGAGGTCCAGGTGACCGCCCGCATCGCGGCCAACCGCACCTCCACTCCGCTCACGGCACTGCTCGTCGACTACGGCCCGGCCACCCAGGCCGTCCTCACCGAACGCACCCCGCTGCAGCTGTCGACCGAGAAGTGCTCCCGCGACGACCTGCGCAACCGCACCGGCTGCGCCCAGCCGCCGGTCGTGTCGACCCAGGCGGTCTCCGCGACCATGCTCACCAAGGGCGCCATCGACACGAAGAACCGCAACTCGCTGGAGACCGCGACCCCGTTGCCGACCGGCACCGCCGTCGACGTGACGTGGAAGCTGCACGCCCGCGACGCGGTCATCCCGGCCGGGCACCGGATCGGGATCGTGCTCGTGACCAACCACAGCGGCTACATCGGCACGGACACCGGGTCGAGCGGCATCTCGATCGCCGTGTCGCTCGGTGTCAGCAAGGTCGTGCTGCCCGTGGTGGGCGGCACGATCAGCACCTGACCGGCTGAACCGTTGCCCGTCCCGGCCGCCCTGAGCGGTGGGGACGGGCAACGCTCGTTTCAGGGCACCAACAGCGCCTCCAGTGCCAACGCCGTGTCCGGGTGCTTGGCCAGCAAGGCCACGCCGGACGGAGCGGCCGCCTGCCAGGAGCCCGTGCAGCCCAGCAGGTCCGCCACCGCGTCGCAGGTCGCCGGGTGGGCGGCCAGCAGCGCCACGCCCCGGGGTGCGGACGTGCGCCGGGGCGCGGCGGGGGTCGGCTCGGCGAGCCAGGGCGGGGTCCAGGCGTCGAGGGCCGGGAGGCGGGCCGGGAAGAGGCGGGCGGCCTCGCGGATCAGGGTCGGGACGTGCTGCGCGCCCTTGGTGCGCAGGGTGGTGATGAGGCTGGGCAGCCACGGCAGGAGCAGGTGGTCGGGGAGGTGGGCGAAGGCGGTGGAGATGGTCTCCACCACGAAGTCCACCAGCGACGGGGCCGGTTCCAGGGCGTGGACGAAGCCGCTGAGGTAGCGGGGGTAGCTCGGCAGGGTCAGCGGGTTGGTGAGCAGGTCGTGGCACCGGGTGCGGAGGTCGGTGCGGGTCAGGCGGCCCAGCTGGACCTGGGCGGCCCACAGCAGTGCGACCTTAGCGGGTTCCTCCGGGTGGGACTGGGCGACGGCCAGCTCCAGCTGGGTGCGGTCGCAGCCCAGCGACAGCGCCAGCGACTCCATGCTGAACAGGAAGCCCAGGGTGGCGGCGACCTGGTCGACGGTGGCGTCCTCCTCGGTGAACGCGGTCGGCAGCAGCGTGCAGTAGTGGGCGTAGCCGGTGCGGACGAACGACTCGATCCACGGCGGCAGGGCCGGGTCGTTGGTGCGGTAGTAGGCGAGCAGGCGGCGGGCGCGGCGCAGGACCTCGGGGGCGCTGTCGACCGTGCGCTCGCCGGCCAGGACCTCCAGGGCGCGGGTGCCCAGCTCGGCGGCCAGGCGCGGGCTGTGCAGGTAGCGGATGGCGTCCTCGACGGCTTCGAGGACGCGGGCCGTCGTGGCCTGCGGGTCGTGGGCGGCGCGGCGCAGGCGTTGCTCCACCACCTGTTCGACGCTCACGCCCTCGTAGCCGAGCTCGATCAGCGAGCGCTGGTGGGTGCCGAGGGCGAGGTCCCAGGACTCCTGGATCGGGCGTTCACCGAGGCTGCGCTCGCCCATGATCGGGCGGGCGGCGCCGTGCGGCATCAGGTAACGCAGCATCCACAGCAGATCGGAGCACGCTTCGAGCTCCGGCCGGCCGGCGATGTCGAGCAGGGCCCGCTGCACGCCGCGCTGACCCAGCTTGAGGTCGAGCGGCGCGAGCCGGTCGTGCACGTCGCGGGCCAGCGGCGGCAGCGCGTCGTAGCCGACCTGGCCGATCCGGTCGCCGCCCATCATGATCTCGACGATGCGGCGCACGTCGCGGCGGCCGGGCACGACGTCCTTCTCGATGCACGTGACCGCCGCGTCCTGGAAGTCGTACGGCGTGGGCCGGGCCCGGTCGCGCATCCCGGCCAGCAGGATCGACGTCTCGAACACGGCGATCGCGTCGGCGGTGGAGGACAGGTAGCCGTTGCGGCGGGCCGCGCGGACCACCTCCACCGACCAGCCCAGCAGCTCGGCCTCGTCCAGCCGGTCGAGGACCGGCGGGCGCTGCAGGAAGCCGGAGAGCTGGTCGGCCGCCGCCAGCTCGGCCACCGGCTCCGGCAGCGGTTTCCTCGGCTTCTTCGCGCCGGCCTGACCCTCCAGCGCGAACGGCTTCACCTTGGTGCGCTTGAGGTTCTTCGCCCACTCGGTGGCCGCGATCGACACCGAGCCCGACGCGAGGCCGAACTGCGCCTCGATCGCGGCGTGGCTGGACGGGATCAGGCCGTACTGCCACCTGCTCGCGCTGCGCGGGCTGATCTCGAAGTCGCCGGAGCCCTCGACGCCGAACTCCGCGACGTGGCTCGCCGCGTGGAAGGCACCGCAGACGTACAGGCAGTCTGCCGGGTCCGCGCCGCTGGCGGCCAGGTGCTCGCGCATCCGGGTCCACATGTAGCGCTCGCGGTCCTCGTCCACGGTGACCCGGTGCGGGTCGCCGGGTGCGAGCCGCCGGAAGAGGCTGCCGATCAGGAACATCACCTGGCGGTAGGTGTCGTGGTCGCTGCCGCCCAGCGGCTGCTCGACGTACTGGTGCCACCACTCCGACCAGTGCCGCACCTTGCCGTGGTGCAGCAGGTGCTCCTCCAGCTCGGCGAACCGCGGGCGCAGGTCGCCGATCTCCACGCCCACGGCGTCGCCGTGCAGCGCTTCCTCGTCGGCCGGCCCCGCTTCCGGTGCCTGCCACTGGAACACGTGGTCGGACGACCGGTCGACCAGCACCAGCTCGACGCCGGGGGTGTCGAGCGCGTACGAGATCGCCTGGTACTCCGCGGACGCCTCGGTGATCGGCGCGACCACCGACAGCGGTGCCCACTCCGCCGGGAAGCCCTCGACCTCGCTCGCGAACGCCTGCACCGCGACGGGCAGGCGGCAGTTGCGCAGCTCCGTCAGCAACGGCGCCATGTCCTCGCACAGCTCCAGGTACACGACCTTCGGCTGCTTCTCCCGCAGCCGCCGCGCCATCGCCACGGCCGAGGCAGGGGAGTGGTGGCACACCGGGAAGATCTCCAGCGGCTCCCGCACGGCGCGGTCGACGTCGTCGACCATGCCGCGCAGGATGCCCTCCAGCGCGCCGGGCCCGTCGGCGAACTCCGTCGCCGCCTCGTGCAGCTGCGTGCGCAGCGCCTCGAAGACCCCGGCGGTGGTGCCCTTTGCGGGCGCGCTGGTCGTGGAGGGGCTGGTGGACGTGTGGGCTGCTCTGGTGGTGGCCGGGGCGTTGTCTGCAGTGGGGCTGGTGAGCGTGCGCTCCGCCCTGGCGGTCACCGGCGCGTTGTCTGCAGTGGGGCTGGCGGACGTGCGTGCCGCTCCGGCGGTGGCCGGGGCATTGTCCGCAGTTGGGTTGGTGAGCGTGCGCTCCGCCCTGTCGGTGGCCGGGGCGTTGGCCGGGGTGGGGCTGGAGGACGTGCGGGCCGCCCTGACGGTCGCTGGCGCGTTGTCCCCGGCGGGGTTGGCGGGCGTGCGGGCCGCTCCGGCGGTGGCCCGCGCGTTATCCGCGGTGGGGCTGGTGAGCGTGCGCTCCGCGGTAGCGCTGACGGGCGCGTGGTCCGGGCTGCCGCTCGCCGGTGCGGGGCGGGGGAGAGCGCTGGCCGCGGCGGGACCGGTGGACGCGCTGTCCGTTGCTGGGCCCGCAGGTGGGGTGTCCGGCCCGGGCGTGGGGGCGCCGCTCACGAGAGCGTGGCGATCGTGTCGCGGCCGCCGGTCAGGAACTCGGGCCAGTGCCCGCCCTCGTCCTTGCTGCGCGGCTCGACGACACCGTGCAGGTACTTGTTCATGATCGCCAGGTCCTCCGGTGCCCGCCGGGAGAGCGAGCCGACCAGCGACGCCCCCAGCGTGTGCGCGGTGAGCGCGCGCTCGCCGAAGAAGTTGCTGTGCAGGATCGCGTCTTCCAGCACACCGATCTGCTCGGCCGTGGACAGGGCGGACTCGAGCTTCTCGTCCTCGCTGGCTGCTGAGGCGGAGGCGGCGCGCAGGTCGGCGAAGCTGCGCAGCAGCACGTCGAGCAGCGTGGGCGGCACGTCCAGCTCGATCTGGTGGCGGTGCAGCAGCTCCTCTGTGCGGAAGCGGACGATCTCGGTCTCGCTCTTCTTGTTCGTCACCACCGGGATGCGCACGAAGTTGAACCGGCGCTTCAACGCCGACGACAGGTCGTTGACGCCCCGGTCGCGGCTGTTCGCGGTGGCGATGATCGAGAAGCCGGGCTTGGCGAACACGATGTTCTCGCCGCCGGCGCTGTCGAGCTCCGGCACCGAGATGTACTTCTCCGACAGGATCGAGATGAGAGCGTCCTGCACGTCGCTGGTCGAGCGGGTGAGCTCCTCGAACCGGCCGATCGTGCCGGTCTCCATCGCCGTCATGATCGGCGACGGGATCATCGACTGCCGCGACTGCCCCTTCGCGATCACCATCGACACGTTCCACGAGTACTTGATGTGGTCCTCGGTCGTGCCCGCCGTGCCCTGCACGACCTGGGTGGAGTTGCGCGAGATCGCGGCGGCCAGCAGCTCGGCCAGCCAGCTCTTGCCGGTGCCGGGGTCGCCGATCAGCAGCAGACCGCGGTCGGAGGCGAGCGTGACGATGGCCCGCTCCACGATGCTGCGGTCGCCGAACCACTTCTGGGCCACCTCGCGGTCGAGGCCGTCGGACCGCTCGGCACCGAGCACGAACAGCCGGATCATCTTGGGCGACAACCGCCACGCGAACGGCTTGGGGTTCGCGTCGATCGACTCGAGCCAGTCGAGCTCCTCGGCGTACTTGATCTCGGCGGGGGCGCGCAACAGGTCGGACATGGTGATGTGGTGCCTTTCAGAAGGTCAGGAAGGTCTTGAGTTCGTGGACGAGCTTGCGGACGTGGCCCGAGATCACCGGGGTGCCGAGGTCCTTGAAGCGTTCGCGGAACCACGGGTTCACGCTGCCGCGGCCGGAGCTCGTGACGGAGCCGACCGGGATGAACTTCGCGCCGGAGCGGTGGATGGCCGCCATGTTGTCGAAGAGCTGCTCGATGCGGGTCTCGTAGAAGTCGGAGATCCAGACCACCACGGTGTTCGCCGGCTCGGCGATCTTCGCCTGCGCCAGCGCCATGGCGACCATGCCGTCGTTGCCGCCGCCCAGGTTCGTGCGCAGCAGCGTCTCGAACGGGTCACCCACCCACGGCGTGAGGTCCAGCGCCTGGGTGTCGTACGCGATGAGGTGCACGTCCACCTTGGGCAGCCCGGCGAAGATCGACGCCAGGATCGCGCAGTTGACCATGGAGTCGACCATCGAACCGGACTGGTCGACCACCGCGATCAACCGCTGCGGCGTGGTCTTGCGCGCCGTCTGCCGGTAGTAGAGGCGGTCGACGTAGAGCCGTTCCTCCTCCGGGCTCCAGTTCGTCAGGTTCTTCCAGATGGTGCGGTCGAGGTCGAGGTTGCGGAACACCCGCTTGGGCGGCACCGACCGGTCGATCCTGCCGACCGAGGCCTTCTCGACCTCGGTGCGCAGCACCTCGGCGACCTCGTCGACGTACCGGCGGATCAGCGACTTGGCGTTGGCCAGCGCGACCCCGGACAGGTTGTTCTTGTCCCGCAGCAGCTGCTCGATCAGCGACATGCTCGGCGTCAGCTGGGCGGCCAGCGCCGGGTCGGCGAGCACCTCGCGCAGGTGCATGCGCTTCACCAGGTCCGCTTCGAGCGCACCCAGCTCGGGCCCGATGCCGGGCAGCAGCGTGCTCAGGTCCGGTGTCGGCGCGCCGCCGCTGGTGCCGTGGCCGCTGCGGCCACCGCGCAGCTCACCAGGCCGGCAGCCCAGAGCGCGTTCCAGCCAGCCGGCGTCGGACTGCCAGCGGGCCAGCTGCCCGGCCGTGACCGTGCCGGAGCCGGTGCCGAAGACGTTCAGCAGCACCTTCGACACCAGGGCCGCGCGGCGCACCTCGGCCGCGGAGTCCCTTTCCTCGTCGGGGGAGCGGGCCATCAGCCCGTCGAACTCCGCCTCCAGGCCGGGGTGGCGCTGCACCACGTTGTCGACACCGGTGTGCGGGTCCAGCAGTGCGGGCGGCAGGCCGACGTCCTGCAGCACGGCGAGGCTCGCGGCCTCCAGCGAGGACTGCTCCTCGTGGTCGAACAGGCGCGACAGCAACCGCCAGTACAGGACCTGCCTGCGGTTCTCGTCGTTCGCCGACGTGGTCTCGTCGGTCATTTGCGCAGCAGCCTTCCAGCGCGCTCGCGCAACACGGCCACGGCGTCCGTGGCGGCCTTCTCCGCCTTGACCCCGGCCTTGTCGGTGCCCGCGCCACCGGCCCACGCACCCGCGTGCAGCGCCACGGACTTCTTGCGCGCCACCGTGAGCACGGCCAGCGGCTGCACGCGGAACGCCCCGTCGTCCCAGCGCACCAGGCCGATGCACTCAGCGGAGGCGGCCACCGCCTCCGGCGTCAGCGGCCCGGCCGCCGGGATGCGGTCGGCGTCCACCGCGACCTGCTGCCCGGACACGACGAACGCCAACGGGTCGGGCTCCACGCCGTACCCCTCCAGGAACACCGGCGCGGCGATGCGGGCCGGGTGCCGGTCCAGCGCCGCCGTCGGCAGCGCGGCCGCGGTCGGCAGGACCACCCGCGCGGTCGTGAACGGGTCTGCGGCCTCGGCCGGCCGTGCGCACGACTCGACCCACAGCAGGTCGCCCTCACCGGTCATCGGCATGTCGGTCAGCTCCACCGCCCTGCCCTCGCTCACCGCGGTCAGCAGGCTCAGGTGCGGCCGCAGCAGCTGCCAGATCCCCGCGCCCACCACGGTGTCCGGCTTCGGCGCGGACACGCTGGCCCGCACCAGCACCGGCACTCCGCCGTCCGCGGGCTCCAGCACCGCGTGCACCTGCGCCTGCGCGGCCGTGGCGTGCTCCTGCAGGTCCACCCCGAGCGGCAGCAGGCGGCCGCTCACCGTCGTCGTCCCCGTCCGCAGCGCGCCGGGCAACGTCAGCAGCATCGCCCGCGACCACAGGTCTCCCCAGCGCCGCGCGGGAACCCGCTCCAGCGCCGAGCCGGGGCAGGACGCCGCCAGCTCCGCCGCGAACCCGTCCAGCAGCGCGGCCAGCCTGCGCAGCTCCGGCACCGGCAGCAACGCCGACACCACCGGCGCGGCACCGGCGACGAGGTCGTGGTCGATGCCCTGCCACCCGGCCCGCGCGAGGTCGGACAGCCAGGACCGCGCCGCCAGCAACAGGTTCACCGGCACCTCGGCGGTGCCCGCGGGAACCAACTCCTCCGCACGAGCCCGCCCGGTCGCCTGGTCGAGCCGGTGCACCACCGCGTCGTGCACCGAGCCGAGCAGCGCGACCCGTGCCGCGGCAAGGGACACGAAGTGGTCCTCGCCCGCCGCACCGGCCGCGACCTTCTCGGCCGCCTCCGCCACCCGCTCCGCCAGCGGCGATCCCGCCACGGCCTCGGCCAGCGCGGTCACCCCGGCCACCTGGGCGGCCTGCGGGCGCAGCAACCCCGCCGCCAGCGCCTGGTCGGCACCGGCCACGGCCGCCAGCGCCTCGTCGAGGCCCTCGACCTCGTCCGCCAACAGGTCGGCACGCATCACACCACCGCCCTGGTCGGCGGGAACCACTGCATCTCCGGCAACGGCGCCGTCGTCGGCGACAGCTCCAAATAGGCCAGATGACGCAGGAACCGGCTGAACACCTGGGCCGCCGCGGCACTGTCCCCCTGGGACGGTCCGGCCGCCCGCATGTTCGCGGCGATCTGGTGGCCGTCCTCGCCCTCGACGCGCAGGTACCGCGCGACCCGCTCGGCTCCGTACTGCAGCACGGCCTCGCCGATCAGCCCGAGGACGTGGTTGCAGAACCCGCCCCGCGCCCCACCACACGGCCGATTGTTGTTGGTGCTGCAGGAGAAGTCGTACGAGCCGGCCGCGACCGACGACACGTACACCCGCTCGACGTCCGAGCCGCTGGAGACCACGCCCTGCAGCCGCCCGTCCGCCAGTTCGACGAACGGGACCTTGGCCAGCTTGCGCGGCCGCGCGGGCCACAGCACCCGCGCCGTGCTCGAACTTTCCCAACCTGACAACGCGTCATCTCCTCACCCCGGGGCCCGATCCGACCGGTCCGGCCCGACAGGGGAGACGTTAGCGACGACCACTGACAATTTCTGACGATCACCACAACCTTGCAGGTGGTGAGCACATCACCACGCTGGGTGGGCGGTCGGGGAGGGGCTCAGCGGCACCAGGACTGGACGGTTTCGGCGAAGTCCGGGAACTCCGCCCGCGCCGCCGCCAGCACCTCGGCGGGCGTGCGCGGTGCGGTGCCGGAGTGCTGTTCGGCCACCGCGCGCAGCTCCGGGTGCGGCACGCCGGTGTCCGTGCCGAACTCGACCGCCTCCTGCGGTCCGACGCCGCCGGCCAGCAGCCACAGGAACGAGCCCAGGTCCGTGGCGACCACGCCGACCTCGCCCTCGGAACCGAAGAACGCCACCGGTTGCTCGGTCAGCGGTCGGCCGGGTCGCACGAGCCAGCTGGTGACCAGGCCGCCGGTGCCGTCCTGCGCGAACACCCGGAATGCGGCGCCGTCGAGCTCGTCGTTGCCCGTCCAGGCGCGGATCCAGTCGGTGGTCTCGTCGGCGGGGTCGAACTCGTCGTAGGGCTCGTAGTCGATGTTCGTCGGCGCCGGCTCCTCGTCGTGGCTCCAGGGGAACTCGATTCCCGACAGGGCGACGAGGGCGGGCGGGAACGTTCTGTCGGTGATCTCCACGCGCGCACGGTACTTCTTCAGGCCGCACCGGCCAGCACGGCCCTGATCGCGTCGCGCAGCAGGTCGTCGTCGCGGATGCCGCACCGCCGGTCGGGCCGTCCCGGCCGGGTGTCCTGCTCCAGCAGCTCGCGCAGCACCGGCACCGCGGGCTCCGCGAGCGGACCGAGTTCGGCCAGCCGGCCGATGCACTCGATCAAGTACCGGCCGAACGGTCCGCCGGTGGTGAGCGCCCGCCACACCGCCATGGCCGCGCCGGTGGCGTCGGCCGGGTCGCCGGTGATGCGCCACAGGGTGCGCAGCCGGCGTGCGTCGTCCCATCCGGAGGTGCGGGTGGTGCGCAGCACGGCGGCCAGATCGGCTGCCGCGGGGCCGAGCTCCGCCAGGACGTCGAGGTGCCGGACGAGTGTGGGGTCGTCGGCGCGGAGGCGGTCGAGGAGGAGCTCGGTGTCGCCGGTCGCGCGCCAGTACCGCACGGCCGACCTGACCGGCGCGTCTGGTTCGGGCCGTTCGCAGATGTCGCTCAGCCCGAACGAGACCAGCGCGTCGAGAGCCCACTCCTCGACGTCCGTGCCGATTTGGGCGGTGACCTCCGGTGCCGCCTCCACGGCGTCGGGGCCCCAGTGTGCGAGCACGAGGAGGTAGTCGCGCCGTTCCGCGAAGTCGTCTGCCTCGGCAAGGCGGCGGCGCAGCAGCGGCAGCAGCGTCGCGGCGAAGGGCCGCAGCGGGCGCAACAACCGGCGGAGGTCGTGGTCCACCGGGCCGTGGTCGAGCAGATCTGCCACCAGGGCAACGGATTCCGGCGCTCCGGCCAGCGCCAGCACGGCCGCCTTGCGCACCGCGGGCACCTCGTCCCGGGCCGCGGCGACGAGGTCTGGATGCCACGGTTCGGCGGCGCGGCCGGTGGCGCCGAGCACCTCGGCTGCCTGCTCGCGTCGAGCCGGGTCCGGATCGGACAGCCGTTCCGCGACGAGCGGCAGCAGGGTGGCGGCCGGGGAGCGCCAGCGGCTCAGCACGTCCCAGGCCGCGGTCAAAGCCTGCTCGTGGCCGAGGCGCAGCAGTGCCGCGGCCAGACGGGTCCGGCCGTCCCGGTCGTCGTCGAGCACGTCGGCGGTCCACCGCACCAGCCGGGCGATCGGTCGGCGCGCGGCCCAAACGTGGTGCCACAGCAAGGGATCGGCCGTCGGCAGGTAGGCGATGGCCTCATCGACGTGCCGTGGGTCGCGTCCGCCGAGACCGGACCTGCGGTGGGCCATCGCACCGGCGAAGCGGTGCACCGCGTCGGGGTGCGAGCGGAGGTCCGAGAGCCAGTCGACGACCGGCGCCGGCCACTCGGTGGCCATGTCGCGCAACAACTCCGCTGCCGCGCACACGAACCCGACCCGAGCGGCCTCGTCGGTGTCGCGGTGCCAGCCGTTCACCAGCGCGGGCAGCACCAGGCAGGCGTGCTCGTGCGCCTGGGCGAGGGGGAACGCGACCCGCCGGCGGACCACCGGGTCGGGGTCGGTGATCAGGTCGAGCAACCGCGGGACGGCCGCCGCCCACGCCGCCGGCCAGGTCGGTGTGACGTACCGGGGTTCCGCCGTCCGCCCGGCCTCCGCCAACCGGCCGACGAGGTCGACCACGGCGGCACGGTGCCCGACCGCCGGATCGGCGGCACAGCGCAGAAGTGCCGGCAGCACCGGGGGCGCGGCGGACAGGACGCAGCCGCCCTGGTGGGAGATCCTGTTGTCCAGCTCGCCGAACGCGCGGGCGTCGGTGGCGGCGGCGCGCAGCAGGGCGGGAACGTCCTCCGCGGTGCCGTAGTGGTGGTGCAGCCGGTCCCACGCGACGGCGGGAACGAGGTCCTGGGACATCCAGGCGACTTCTTTTCGGATCAGAACCGACGAGGTGCCCGAACCCTACGTCATCGCCAGTACGCCGCGCAGGTGTTAGGACGTGCTGACAGCCGCGTTCCGCCGGAGCGGGCCGCGGTAGGTCACGGCGAGCACCCCGAGCGCGCCCGCCCACGCCGCGAGGGTCGCGCCCCAGCTCGGCTGCCAGCCGACCTCGCCGAGCCGCAACGCCCAGCTGGTGCCGAAGAGCAGGAGCACGAAGGCGATCCCGACGTCGCGCGCGGACGTGTGCTCGGCCGGCTCGGCGAAGATCCGGTCGAGCCACTGGGCGGCGGCGACGGCGATGCCGAGCAGCAGACCGGCGGTGATCAGGTGCCACGCGAGCGCGGCTGCGGTGGTGCTGCCGCTCAGGACGTGCAGCAGGTCGAGGCAGGCCGCCACCACGAGCAGGACCAGTGGCAGCGCGGCCATCCGGCGCAGGGGCCTGGACGAGGGCATGGTCGGAACTTCCTTTCCCGGGGACGCGTCTGTACCCCGGAGAAGGCCGGTTAAACCTGGTTCGGTCAGCCCAGTGCGGGTGAGGCCAGTGCGGCGGACCGCTGCAGCACCCCGTGGCCGCCCACCCAGCCGGCCACCGCGACGGCGCGCAGCCCTGCGTCGCCCTCGCTGAGCTGGCCGTGCGGGCCGAGGACGTCGGCGGGCGCGTCACCCTCGTGCCAGCGCACCGGCACCCGGTCGTGGCTCTGCAGCAGACCGGCGAGACCGCTGGTCAGCTTGGCCCGGCCGATGTGCACCCAGCGGCTGGGGAACACGTCGAGCACCTCGGCGAGCGACCTGCCGATCTCGGGCACGATCGTCACGCCGTTGGCCAGCGCGTACTCCACGAGCTCGCGCAGCTCGTGCTGGTTGCCGTCCGGGCGCAGGTGCAGGACGTTGAGCTTGTAGGCGGCCATCCGGTCGATGGTCGCGCGCATCTCGGCGGCCGGCAGCAGCGGGCTGGTCACGCCGCGCCACGCGAACGCGGGGGAGTCCTGCACGTCGGCGGCGCGCACGGTGCCGTCCGGGGTCATCAGCTGGCGGAACGACTGCACGCCGTGCCGCAGACCGGCCTGGGCCCGCGCCCGCAGCATCACGGCGCTCGGGCTGACCAGCAGCGCGTAGCCCTCGGGGCCGAGTCCGCGCAGTGCCGGGTCGAGCGTCACCATGAGCCTGCCGTCGGGCGACTCGGCCAGCGTGTGGCCGGTGTGGCGGAAGATGTGCTCGCGCAGCATCGCGGCCGCCGTGCGGGCCTGACCGGTCACCCTGATCGTGACGTCCTCGGTCAGTGCGAACGCACCCGTGCGACGGGGTGCGTTCGAGGGCATGGGGACGATCACCGCGTTCCTCTCCGGCGGACTGCCTGCACCCGCTCAACGCGGCACGGCTCAGGTGAGTTCCACGTGACCCGGCAGCCGCACGGTGGTGCCTCGACCAGGTGCGGCGGTCACGTCGACGGAACCGCGGTGCACCTCTTCCAGTGTGCGCACGGCAGGCCCTCGCGGCGATGCCCACGGTGGTGTCGGTGATCGAGATCACCCGCTCGGCGGCCCCCTGAGCGGCGGGGGCTGACTGATCTCCGGGGTCGACGTCGAGGCGCCGCCGGGTGAACCGGTGTCGGCACTGGTGGCGGCGGCCCGGCAGGAGGTTGCGCGACCACCGGATGATCAACGTCATCCTCAGGTCGTACGCCCGGCAGCGACCGCGGGGTGACGCGGGACGATCTGTCCGGAAAGCACTGTCTGTTCCGTGCAGACGGCAACGGCGGCCCTTCCCCGCTCACTGGCACCCGCTCCCGAGGCGGAGGTGCTGCGCTGGACCGGCACCGGCGGTGCGGTGCTCCTGACCGGCGGGGCGTGGGCGGTCACGGCGGGAGCGGGCGCCGCCGGGCTGGCCGCCGCCATCGCGGGCGCGGGGCTGGTCGTGCTGGCGTGGGTGCTGCTCGGCCGCACGAAGCGCCCGGCCACGTGGCTGCGCCGCACGCTCGCGTGGTGGTGTGCCCCGTTGGTGCCGGCACCGCCGCTGTTCAGCCTTGATGTGTACAGCTACCTCGCGCAGGGGGAGGTGGCCGCCCGCGGGTTCGACCCGAACGTCGTCAGCCCCGCGGCCGGTGCGAGCGCCGAGGCCGTCGCACGGGTCAGCGGCCACTGGCGGGAGACGCCGTCTCCGTACGGGCCGCTGTTCGGCACGGTCGAGCGCGGCATCGCCGAGATCACCGGCGGAGATCCGGTCGCGGGCATCGTCCTGCACCGGCTCGCCGCGGTGCTGGGCCTGCTGCTCGTCGTGTGGGCGGTGCCGCGGCTGGCCGCGCATGCGGGCGCGTCGCAGCGCACGGCGTTGTGGCTGGGCGTGCTGAACCCATTGGTGCTGTGGCACCTCATCGGCGGCATGCACAACGACGCCCTGATGCTCGGTCTCATGCTCGCGGGCACCGTGGTCGCGCTCGACGCACTCGACGACGCCCGCTGGTGGTCGGTCACGGCCGGGATCGTGCTCATCGCGCTCGGTGCGCAGGTCAAGCTGCCGGCACTGGCCGCGCTCGCGATCGTCGGCACGGCGCTGGCCCGCCGGTTCGGCGGCGGGCTGCTGAGGTTCACGCTCAGTGGTGCCGCCATGGTCGCCGCCGCCGTCCTGGTGTCCGTGGCGACCTCACTGGCCGGTCGGGCCGGATTCGGCTGGGTGCAGGCCCTCGGGACGCCGTCGAAGGTGCCCAGCTGGATGGCGCCGAGCAACTGGCCGGGCTTCCTGGCCGGTGCGGTGTCCGGTGCGGAGAGTGGTCAGGCGATGATCTCCGCGGGACGGGTCGCGGGGCTCGTGCTGGTCCTGTGCGGCGTCGCGGTGGTGCTGACGCGCCAGCTGCGCGGCGGGATCTCCGAGGTGAGGGCGCTGGGGCTGGTGATGGGCGTGATCGTGGTGCTGGGCCCGGTGGTGCAGCCGTGGTACCTGCTGTGGGCGGTGGTGCCGCTCGCGGCCGCGGGGTTGTGGCGGACCGGCCTCACCGCGGCCGTGACGGTGTTCGCCCTGCTCGTGCCGCCGCTGGCCGGGGACTTCACCGGCCGGGTGGGCGAGCTGGTGGTCGGCTACGGCGCCGGCCTCGCGCTCGTGGCCTGCGCGTTCCTCGTCCTGCGCCGCCTCGTCGCGAGCCGGGTGCCCGGTGCGCGGGGCTGACCTGGGCCGGTACGGCGCCGCGGCACTGGCCGGCGGCGCACTGGCGTCGAGCTTCCCGCCGCGCACCCTGTGGTGGCTGGCGGTGCCCGCGTTCCTCGTGCTGTGGCTGACCCTGCGGAACGGGCGTCCCGGCCGCCTGGGCTTCGTCTTCGGGCTGGCGTTCTTCCTGCCCCACCTGTGGTGGATCCAGCACTTCCTCGGCACCGAGTTCGGCCCGTGGCCGTGGCTCGTGCTCTCGGCGTTGATGGCGCTGTTCGTCTCGGCCGCGTTCGCGCTGTACCCGCTGGTCGCCCGGCTGCCGGGAGCACCGGTGTGGGCGGCGCTGCTGTTCGTGCTCCAGGAGACAGCGCGCGGGCTCATCCCGTTCAACGGCTTCCCGTGGGGCCGGGTCGCGTTCGGGCAGGTCGACGGGCCGTTCGGGCGGCTGGCGTCCCTCGGTGGCGCACCGCTGGTGACGTTCGCCGTGGTGGTGACCGGGTTCGGGCTGGGCGCATGGCTGCGCCGGCCGCGTGAGTGGCGCCGGTCGTGGGCGCTGCTGCCGGTGCTGGCCGCGCTGCTGGTCACCGTGCCCGTCGCCGCCGAGAACGGCACCCGCACCGTCGCCGTCGTGCAGGGCAACGCACCCGACATCGGCCTCGGCCTGCTCGACGCCGGCGCCGAGCTGCGCGCCAACCACCTGCGCAAGACCGCGGAGCTGGCCGCACGACCGGGACCGAAGCCCGACCTGGTGGTGTGGCCGGAGAGCGCGACCCGCACCGGCGACCGCGACCCGGTGCTCGACCGGATGGTCGACGACCTCGGCGTGCCGGTGCTCGTGAGCGCGTTGAAGAACGGCGAGAACTCGGTGATCGCGTGGCGTCCCGGCAGCGGCCGGGGGGAGTCCTACGCGAAGCAGGAGCTGGTGCCGTTCGCGGAGCACATCCCGCTGCGCCCGCTCGCCCGGCTGGTCACGCCGTTCGCCGACCAGCAGGACCTGAAGGCGGGCAGCGAACCCGGCCTGCTGGACGTCGCGGGCACCCGCGTGGGCGTCGGCATCTGCTACGAGGTGGCCTACGACTACGTGCTGCGCGAGTCCGCGGCCGAGGGCGCGCAGCTGCTGGTCGTGCCGACGAACAACGCCTGGTACGGCCGCGGCGAGATGACCTACCAGCAGCTCGGCATGGCCCGGCTGCGGGCGGTCGAGCACGGCCGTGCGGTCGTGGTCGCGGCCATCAGCGGCGTGAGCGCGGTCGTGCGCCCGGACGGCAGCGTCGTGCGGTCGACCGGGATGTTCACCGACGACCTGCTGGTGGACACCGTGCCGTTGCGCTCGTCGCTGACGATCGCCACCAGGTTCGGCGGCGCGTTGCACGTCGTCTTCACCGGTGCCGCTTTCGTGGCGTGTCTCGCCGGGCTGTGGCAGCGCCGTCGTCGACGCGGAGTGACCGAGGATCACCCGATGAGGTCGCCGTTGCCGGAAACCGGCGTCCCCTCCTGAGAAACGGGTACCTGACGGCCGTCTGCACACTCCACAAAGGACGGCGATGATGAACAAGACCGCTTTGGCCGCAGTGTTCGCGACGGTTCCCCTCATGCTCGCGCCCACCGCGTCGAGTGCGATCGCCTGCTACGACAACCTCTCCAGCTCGGTCGGGACCATGGCCACGATCGTGCGCGACGAGTTCATCAAGCCCGTCTGCCAGGCGCAGCTGCAACCGGGAGCAGAGCGCCAGGACGTGACACAGCTGCGGGAGGTCGTGATCCCGCAGGCGATCAACAACCTCGCCGGCATGAAGCTGATCTTCGAGCGGTCCAAGCCGGTCCTCGACGGCCTGGTGGAGAAGTGCTACTCGCCGCAGGACTTCTGCAGCCCGGACGCGGTGGGCCGGGCCGTGCGGTGCATCAAGTCCGAGCTGCCCGACATCGCGGCGGCGACGCTGAGCGCGACCACGCTCTCGGAGTCCTGCGACGGGTTCGAGGCGGTGGCCAAGACCGATCCGCAGGGACTGCGCGAGCGGGCCCGCGCCGCCGCCGACTCCTACATCACCTACCTGCGCGGGTAGTCCCCTGGTTCAGTCGCCGTGCGGGTCCTCGGCGTTGAGGGCGGCCACGACCTGGTCGTAGTCGCCGCGGGCCTCGCCGTAGCGCAGGAACTTGACCCGCTCCACCTGGATCTCCCGCACGTCGGGCCGGGCCTCGACGATCCCCATGACCTCGGTGACGTACTCGTCGAGCGGCATGGCGTGGTCGTTGTCGGCCTGGCCCGGCAGCAGGTCCGTCTGCACCGACGGCGGCTCCAGCTCGGTCACCTGCACGGAGGTGCCGGCCAGCTGCAGCCGCAGCGTCTCGCTGAGCATGTGGATCGCGGCCTTGGTGGCGTTGTAGCTCGGCGTCACCTTGAGCGGCGCGAACGCGAGCCCGGACGACACGGTCATGATGGTGGCGTCCGGTCGCGTCTGCAGGTGCTCCACGAACGCCGCGATGAGGCGGATCGGCCCGAGGAGGTTCGTCGTCACGGTCGTCTCCGCCGACTCCAGGAAGGTCTCCGGCCGGCGCCAATCCTCCACGCGCATGACACCCGCCATGGTGATGAGGACGTTCAGCTCGGGGAAGCGCGCCAGCACGTCCTTGGCCGCGTCCTTGACGCTGTCCGCGTCGGCCGTGTCGATCCGCACGGTCTCGACACCGGGGTGCTCGGCCGCGATGCGCTCCAGCAGCTCGGTGCGGCGGCCACCGACGACCACGGTGTTGCCGCGTTCGTGCAGGGCCAGCGCGAGCGCCAGGCCGATGCCGCTGGTGGCGCCGGGGATGAAGACGGTGTTTCCGGTGATGTCCATGAGTGAAAGCTTCTGCCGTTGCCGTCGCACGCGGCAGAGAGCGCTTATCGGGGGATCGGCGATCCCTGGCTCACGGCGCACACACGCCGATACTGAAGCCATGGACCGTGTGGAACTCGCAGCCTTCCTCCGCCGCCGACGCGAAGAGCTCCGGCCGGAGGACGTCGGTCTGCCCGTGGGCGCACGTCGGCGAGCGGCGGGCCTCAGGCGCGAGGAGGTCGCAGCACTGGCCGCGATGTCCACGGACTACTACACGCGCCTTGAACAACAACGCGGCCCGCAACCGAGCGAGCAGATGCTGGCGGCACTGGCCCGCGCGCTGCGCCTGACCGACGACGCCCGCGACTACCTGTTCCGCATCGCCGGCCGCAACGCGCCGTCCCCGTCGGTCACCAGCACCCACGTCGCCCCCGCGCTGCAACGCGTGCTGGACCGCCTCACCGACACCCCGGCGTTGATCCTCTCCAACCTCGGCGAGGTGCTGCTGCAGAACCGGCACGCGGCCGCGCTCTACGGCGACTCGTCGAAGTTCACCGGCCTGGCGCGCAGCGGCATCTACCGCTGGTTCACCGACCCGGACGAACGCCTGATCTACCCCGAGCACGACCGCGACCGCCAGTCCCGCGCCCAAGTCGCGAACCTACGAGCTGCGTACGGCGCTATGGGCGCACGTTCGCGTGCAGGCGAGCTGGTGCGTGTGCTGTCGCGAGAGAGTGCCGAGTTCGCGGAACTGTGGGAACGCCACGAGGTCGCGAAGCGGTTCGAGGACCACAAGGTGCTGGTGCACCCGCAACTGGGCGAGATCGAGGTCGACTGCCAGGCGCTGTTCACGGAGGACCAGTCGCAGGCGCTGCTGGTGCTGACCGCACCGCCGCGCACGGAGGCGTTCGACAAGATCCAGCTGCTGGGCGTGCTCGGGCACGAGACGTTCGAGGACGTCAGGTAGGCCGGCACTCGGTCGTGCTGGCGCCACCCCCGGACGGTGCGGCCACGGTGACGGTGACCTGCACGCAGCCGTCCGCGGTCAGCAGGATGTTGCCGAACACGGCCTGCCCGTCGAACTCGGTGCTGTAGGGAAGTCCCTTCGTCGTCGTCCGCGGACGCTCGGCCGCGATCGTGACGGTCGCGCTCCTCAGGAACGTGACCCGGTCGCTCGGCGTGAACCGGCCCCACGCGACCCGGCAGCGCGGGGAGTAGCGGAGCTCGGCGGTGCCCAGGAAGTTGCGCTGGGCGGTGTTGATCTCGACGCTGTCCAGCGTGGTGACCTCCGGGTCGTAGGCGCACCCGGACTCCTTCGGGTCGGCGCCGTCGGCGACCGGAGCCGCGGTTCCGGCGAACCTCGGCGTCGTGTCCGCCGACGGGGCGAGGTCTCCGGTGGAGTGCGGTTCGCGCCCCACCACCGGGCGGTTCCGAACGCCGCCGCGACCAGGACGGCGACCACCGCGGCGATGGCCGGTCCGGCGCCGGCCTTCCCGGCGGCCCGCTCGGGTTCGCGGGGAGCGGCCGGGGCCGGTTCGTCCGGCGGCAGGCCGAGGTCCGCGCGGGCCTGGACCCAGCGGCGCCGCCAGCCTTAGTGACGTCCCAGGTGGGAGGCGGTGACCGCTGGCAGCGGACGACGGGGTCGCTTTGGAGAAGTGGACCCTGGCCGCCATGGAGCGGCAGGACTCGCCACCGGCCGCGTCCCTCAGCTTCCTGAGCTCGGCGGCGAACAGCTGGGCCGGACCGGTGGACCCGTCGATCGGCCGTTCGGGACGAGGCATGCGCATCCCTCCGGTTGTCCGGACCTGTTGTCCACGCCTGGACAGCGTGTTGGCCAACCCGGTCCGCGCTTAGACCTGAATGGCGATTCCCTTCACTGGTCCACATGTCCGACAGCACGGCGCATTACGCGCAACACCCGGACGGGCAGCGATTCCACTGACGGAGGAAAGGACCGACGATGAGAAGTCTTGTCCGCGGTGTGGCTGTGCCGGCAGCGGTGGTCCCGCGAACGGCACGGCGAGCACCGTGCCGATCCTCCACCCGGAGATCAGCGGCAACGTCCTCGGCTGGGTGGACCTGCGGTGGAGCACCGGCTGCCAGACCAACTGGGCCAGGGTGCGGATGAACTCCGGTGCCGCGTACGCCGTGCCCTCGCTCGGCATCCGGGTGTGGGCGGTGCGCCCCGGCGACGGCACCAGCACGTGGGGCCACGCCTGCAACCCCGTCTGCGACCCCGGCCCCTGCTACGCGTCGTCCGCCTTCTCCGGACAGCTCAACGGGAGCTCCAACCAGGTCGTGTGCGCCTACGGGGGGCTCGCCTACCAGCCGGTCAACGGCCCGGTCGGTTGGCGGCAGGCGAGCTACTGCTTCTGACGGCGAGAGGTGGGCCCGTGGCCGCGAGCCCACCCCCGGCTGTGCCTAGAAGGTCAGCTTCCAGGCGTTGATGTAGCCGGTGTCGCTGCGGTACGTGTCCCGCACCTGCAGCTTCCACACGCCGTTCGCGACCTCGCTGGAGGCGTTGGTCGTGTAGGTCTCCACCACGTTGTCCGCGGAGTCGGAGGTGCTGGAGTCCTTCAGGCGGTACGCCGTGCCGTCCGGGGCGATGAGGTCGATGACCAGGTCGCCGCGGTAGGTGTGCACGACGTCGACGCCGACCTTGAGCGTGGCCGGGGCGTTGCCGGTGAGGCCGGAGACGGTGATCGAGCTGGTCACGGCCGAGCCGGCGTCGGGGATGGCGACGTCGGCGGTGTTCTCGAAGGTCTGGCCGGGCGGGGTGGTGCCGGTGTCGACCGCGGCGAACGCGTCGACGCGGCCCTCGCCGAAGAAGTTGTTCTTGGCGGTGGTGCCGCTGCACCGGGTGTCGGAGCAGGACAGGTCGTCGGCCTGGGTCGCGAGCAGCGTGCGCAGCTGCGCGGGGGTGGCCGTCGGGTTGACCGACTTCAGGAGTGCGGCGACGCCCGCGACGTGCGGGGAGGCCATCGACGTGCCGGACTTCGAACCGAACCGGCCGCCGGGGACGGTCGAGTAGACGCTGTCACCGGGGGCGGCGACGTGGATCTTGTCGGTGCCGAAGTTCGAGAACGACGACTTGGCGTTCGAGGAGGTGATCGACGAGACGCTGACGACGCCGGAGAGCTCACCGGGCACGCTCAGGCAGGCGTTGCTGATCGTGCGGGTCGCGGGCGTGGAGTCGTTGGGGCTGGTCGTGTCCGTGGACTTGGCCGCCAGGTTGTAGTTCTCGTTGCCGGCGGCGGCGACGGTGAGCACGCCCTTGCCCTCGGCGTAGGCGACGGCGCGCTTCACGCCCTCCAGGATCGCGTCCTGGTCGGCGTTGCTCGGGCAGTTGAACAACCAGGGATCGGTGTAGTAGCTGTTGTTGGTCACCTCGAAGCCGCGGTCACCGGAGAAGACCATGGCGCAGATGGTGTTCTCCGCGAAGAACAACCCGCTCGGCTTCTCCGCGATGCGCACCGACGCGATCTTCACGCCCGGCGCCACGCCGACCATGCCCACGCCATTCTTGGCGGCCGCGATCGTGCCTGCGACGTGCGTGCCGTGCGTGTCCGTGTCACGCCACGAGCCTGTGCGCGTGTCGAGCTTGCCGTAGGCGCACGACGCCGAGTTGGCCGCGTCGAAGTTGGCCTTGAGGTCGGCGTGCTGGTCGTCGACACCGGTGTCGAGCACACCGACGGTGACGGTGGGCGAGCCCTGGTTGACCGCCCACGCGCGGTCGGCGCCGATCTGGCTCATGTCCGTGCGCACCGGCTCACCGGCGGCGGGTGTGGCCTGCGCCGGGGCGGCCGGGACGGCCGGGTTCGCCGCCTCGGCGGGCACGTCGGAGGTGCGGGTCGCGCCGACCTTCTGCACGCCGCTCACCGACCGCATCCGGGTCGCGAAGTCCGCGGAACCGGAGTGGGCGACGACGACGCCGATCGCGTCGTAGGAGGCCCAGACCGTGCCGCTGTTGCTCGCGACCGCGGACTTGGCGCCCGCCGTGTCACCGGGTGCGGTGATGACCAAGTACGACCGGTTGCCCGCCGCGGGTGCCGCCACTGCCGGGGTTGCCGCCGCCAGGACCCCGGCGCCCACGACCGCGGCGATGACCGCTGCACGCAGGCGTGTTCTTGTACGCACGAACACGATTCCTCCAACACTCTCGCGGGCTGTCCCCGCGCAGTGTGCGCGGGGCGCAGGGGCCCGTCACGAGCTGAAGAGGAGCATCGCAGGCGTCAGGGACGCGCGGAGTTCAGAAACCCTACGAAAGTCGTGCCAGCCGGTCAGCCAGCCAGGCCAGCGAGAGCGGGTAGCGGTAGTCGATGGCGGCGTGACCGGCGTCGAACAGCTCGAAGTGGACGCGCTCGTCCGGCACGCCCACCGCGGCCAGCTCGGCGCGGAACGCCTCGGCGCCCAGGTCGAGGTGGTACTCGTCGCTGCGGCCCGCGTCGATCCACACCGCGTGCAACGAGCGCACCGCGCCGGCGTGGGTCGCGACCATGCGGACCGGGTCCCGGTCGAGCCAGCGCTGCCACACGTCGGGGCGCAGGACGCCGGTCACCGGGTCGAACGGCAGCTCCGGGGTGCCGTCGTCGAGGGCGGAGAAGCAGGCCGCGACGCCGAGGGTGCTCAGGAGGGTGGCGTCCGCGGGCTTGGTGAAGGCCGGACGGCCCTGGAAATCGGCCCACCACGCGCGGATGTCGTGGTCATAGGCGCGTAGGAAACGCACAGCCTTGGCGAAGTCGGGCAGGTAGCAGTACTCGTAAAGCGTGTCGCCCGCGTGCGTGGCCAGTGCGCCGAACAGGTCGGGGCGCAGCATCGGGGTGATCATCGCGCCGAAGCCGCCGGAGGACTTGCCGGCGATGGCACGGGACTGCGGGGCCGGGATCGTGCGGTAGTGCGCGTCGACCCACGGCACGATCTCGTCGCACAGGTACGAGTGGTAACGGCCGGTGCCGGGGGAGTCGACGAACTGCGAGCCGCCGTAGGTGGTCCAGGCGTCGACGTAGACGACGACGCACGGCGGGGCGCCGTTCGCGAACACGGCGTCCGCGGTCTCGACGAACGGCTGGCGGAACGGCGTGCGGTTGGCCCACATGCCCAGGTGGCCGGTGTAGCCCTGGATCACGTACACGGCCGGGTAGCGCTCGTCGGACGAGTCGTAGCCCGGCGGCACGTACACCCACAGCGGGCGCTCGTGCGGGTCGCCGAGCGGGTTGCCGCGCAGCAGCTCGGATTCGACGGTGTGCCGGTCGAGCCGGCCGGCGAGTTCGCCCTCCCACGGAAGCATGCGACCGAGTCAACCACGATCTTGCTGTTGGCTCGCGAACCTCGCTACGCGCGCACGGTTGCCGCACGACGCTTTGCACCACTGCTGGCGGCCGTGCTGCTGCACGAAGTACCGCACGCACCTGGGGGCCTGGCACGAACGCAGGCGGGGTGCGAGCGGGCCGGTGAGGAACTCGACGACCGCGAGGGCCAGTGCGCCCTCGACGAGCGCGGGACCCCGTGCCGCGGTCTGCAGCCGGCGCCGGACGCCGTCCTCGATCGTCACGACGGTCTCGGCTCGCAGCGCGTTGACGGCGTTGTGCAGGACGGCGGCGGCCTCGGTGTCGCTCATCCGCCGCGTCCGCTCGACCCGGCTCGGCGGGTGCGGGAACACGGAGGCGGCAAACGCCGAGCGCGCGGCGAACCGCAGGGTGCGCACGCGGTCCGGCACCACGAGCGCGCCGGGGAAGCGGTTCGCGACCCAGTTGTGCACCTCCGCGTCGGTGGCGAGGTGGTCGGCCACGCCGCCGTTGCCGTCGTCGGCGATGGTGCTGACCAACGCCAGCGCCGTCACGCCGTCGGTGCCGTCCGGCAGTGTGAACACCAAGCCTCCGCTAACGGTAAATGCAGATTTACCGTTAGCCTAGCTCGGGTGACGACTCTCCTGCACCTCAGCGACTGCCACCTCGACGGGTCACCGGAGCGGGCGGACCGGCTCCGCGCGGTGCTCGACCTGCTGCCCGCGAACCGGCAGCCGGACGCGGTCGTGCTCACCGGGGACATCGCCGACAACGGCGTCGAGCCCGAGTACGAGCAGTTCAGCGCGGTGATGGAGGGTCGGCTGCCGTGGCTCGCGGTGCCGGGCAACCACGACGTGCCCGCGCTGGTGCCGTCCGTGCCGGTGCTCGACGTGGGCGAGCTGCGGGTGATCGGCGTCGACGTGGTCGTACCGGGGGAGAACCACGGAGTGCTGCGGGAGGAGGAGGCCGATCGGGTGGCCGCGCTCGCCGCGGGCGCCGAGCGGACGGTGCTCGCGTTCCACCAGCCCCCGATGGAGATCGGCCACACCTACGTCGACCCGATGCGGCTGCTGAACGCGGACGCGCTGGCCGCGCTCGTCGACCGCATCGGCACCGTCACGGCGATCCTCTGCGGACACGTCCACACCGCCTGCGTGGCGCAGTTCGCGGGCGTGCCCGTGCTCGTGGCGCCCGGCATCGTCTCCGCGGCGAACCTCGACGGCGACCACCCGACCGCGAACCGCGAGCACCCGCCGGGCATGGCACTGCACCAGTTCACCGGGCACGGCATCGTCACGACGTTCCACTACGCGTGCTGACCGGCCCGGTCCGTCACACGGGACGCCACAGCCGCAGCTGCAGCATCGCCGCGAACCGGGCGTCCGGGTCGGTCAGGTCGAGCTCGCCCACCTCGGCCAGGCGCCGCAGCCGGTAGCGGAACGTGTTGGGGTGCACGAAGACGGCGGCCGAGGCGGCGGCGACGTCGCCGAAGGCGTCCAGCCACGCGCTGAGCGTCTCCACGAGGTTGCCGTTGTGCCGGAGGTCGTAGTCGATCAGCCGCGCCACCGGGCCGGTGAGGGTGTCGCCGCGTTCGGCGATCAGGTCGGCCAGCTCCAGCAGCAGGCCCTCGCTGTGCACGTCGGACACCCGTGCGACCGCGCGCTGCGACCGGCCGGCGCGCAGCACCCGCAACGCCAGGTCGGCGCCCGCCTTGGACCGGGCGAGGGTCAGCCCGTCGGCCACCGGCCCGACGCCGACGACGACCCGGTCGCCGATGCGGGTGCGGAAGTCCGTGGCGATCCGCAGCGCCCGGTCCTCGGACTCGGTGGGCAGGATCGCGTAGGCGACGTCACCGACGAGCGCGGCGGCCGCACGCGGGTGGACGGCCGTGAGGTGCATGGCGAACGCGTCCGCGACCTGCTGGCGTTCGGCCAGCAGCCGGGCGTGCTCCGCCGGGTCGTCCACGTGCGAGTCGGCGAGCGCGAGGACGAGCACCACGCACTCCTGGTCGGTCAGCCCGAGCCGGCGCACCGCCTCCGCCGCACCCGCACCGCCCTCGACCGCGGTGCTGACCAGGTCCGCGCGCAACCGGCGTTCGACGTCGGCACCCGCACGCTGCCGCATCAGGTGCAGCGCCACGAGCTTGGCCGCGTCGCAGAACGCCAGCTCGCGGTCCGCGGGCAGCGGCGCCCGCACCGCCGCCCAGATCGAGCCGAGCACCTCGTCGCCCGCCCGCACCGCGACCGCGACCCTGGGCAGGCACACACCCCCGTCGTCATCGGGCAGGTCCGCGATGTAGACGGGCTGGTCGCTGCGGTAGAGCCGGCGGAACACCCCGCGTGCCTCCAGCAGCTGCGAGTACCGCGCAGGCACCTGCCGCCCCAGGATCGTCTGCACGCGCGAGGCGTCCGCCTGCTCCTGCCGCCCGGAGAACGCGAGCACCCGCGAGCTGCGGTCCTCGATCGTCACCGGCGCGCTGATCAGCGACGCGACGGCGTTGGCCAGCGCGAACAGGTCACCGGCCGGGGTGCCGCCCAGTGTCTCCGAGTCGGTGACCTCGCCCTCGGCCAGCAACGACCGCAGCAGCGCGGCCAGCTGCGTCCACGACGCCCCCGGCGCGAGCCCGAGCAGCGCCACACCGGAGCGGTCGGCCGCCGCGGCGACCTCGTCGGTCAGCACGACCGGGCCGCGCACGACGAGCCCGGCCGCGCCGAGCACGCCCAGCTCGTCGAGGCGGGCCCGCACGTCCGCCGGTTCCCGCACGCCGACGCCGAGCACCAGCGCGCGCGGCGGCAGCACCTGGTCGTCGTGCGGGTCGTCGATCACCACGCCGCCGATGCCACCGGCCCGCGCGGGGTCGCCGCGGACCAGGTCGATCAGCGTCGTGCCGAGGTCGTCGAGCACGCGGGCGAGGCCGGTTCGGTTGCTCACCCCGCCACCGTGCCACGGGAACCGTCTACAGAGGAATCCCTTGCGCGTCCGACGTCCGCTGCCTCACCGCACGGCACCCCCGGCGCTCCAGCGAGCGACGACGGCGATGGTCGACAGGACCAGGGCGGCCGCGACCCAGGTGATGCCGCGAAAGGCCCCGGTGAGCGCCTCGGCCGCGGCGGCGGAGCTCCGGGCGTCCAGCAACGAGGCCGATCCTCCGGCCCCCTCGCGGTAGAACACCGCGGTCACGGTGCCGAGGACGGCGATCCCCACCGCCGCGCCGGTCTCGTACGACACGGACTCGATCCCCGCGGCCGCCCCGGCCTGCTGCTCCGGCGCGGTCGTCATGACCAGGTCGGACGCGATCATCTGGACCAGGCCGTGGCCGAACCCGACAAGCACGAGTCCTCCCGCGAACACCACGTCCGACGCCACCAGCGCGTAGCCCGCCGCGGCGAGGGCCAGGCCACCCGGTACCGCCAGGCGTGCGCCCAGCCGCGGCAGGAGCCATCCTCCGATCGGGCCCGCGAGCACCGCCGCCACCGGCATGGGCAGCAGCCGCCACGCCGCCTCGGCCGGCGACAGACCGAGCGCCAGTTGCAGGTACTGCACCAGTTGCAGCTCGAACCCGACCATCACCAGCACCGGCAGCACCGAGATGACGACCCCGGCCCGCAACGGTGGCAGCCGGAACAGCGACAGGTCGAGCAGAGGGTGCTCCAGCACGCGCTGCCGGCGCAGGAACACCACGATCGCCAGGACTCCGGCCGCGCCCGGTACGACCACCTCCGCCACCCCCACCCCGTCGTGGGTGAGAGCGATGACCGCGTAGGCGGTCCCCACCGAACCGATCACCGCCAGCACCGGCGACAACGCCTCCCACGGCCGCGGCTCCGGTTCCGGGTTGTTGCGCAGCACCAGCAGCACCGCCGGTACCGCCACCGCCACGACCGGCAGGTTGACCAGGAACGTCGAGCCCCACCAGAAGTGGTGCAGCAGGAACCCGCCGGCCACCGGCCCCAGTGCCGACGCCCCCGCCGCCACCGCGCTCCACCCGCCGATCGCGACGGCGTGCTCGCGCGGATCGGAGAACGTCTGCCGGATCACCGCCAGCGTCGCCGGGATGATCATCGCCGCTCCCACCGCCAGCAACGCCCGGCCGGCGACGAGCGCGAGCGGCGTGCCGGCCAGTGAGGAGAACGCGGAAGCCACCCCGAACACACCCAGCCCGATCAGCAGCAGCCGCCGATGACCGATGCGGTCTCCCAGCGGCCCGGTGACCAGGACCAGGCCGATCATCAGCAACGAGTAGACGTCCACCACCCACAGCAGTTCGGTGGTGGAGGCGTCGAGCGCTTCGGCGAGCGTGGGCACCGCGATGGTCAGGATCGTGACGTCGACGGCGGCGGGGAGGAAGCAGAGCAGGACCACCGCGAGCACCAGCCACCGCCTGGCAGCGCCGACACCGGTCGCCGACGTCACCGGAAGAGTCCCAGGGCCGTCCTGGTCTTCGCGATGAGGTCGTGCAGCTCGGCGATGCCGGGGGCGAAGAACATGCAGCTCAGTCTGCCGCAGCCGAGGTCGGTCAACTCAGCCGGAACCACCCCGCGGCCGGCGTGCCTGGGCGAGGCGACCAGGTTTCCGAGCTGCCGCAGCAGTTCCGGCAGCGTCAAGCCGGTCGGCAGACCGTAGAAGTCGTAGTTCGCGACGGTCGTCGTTTCCAGGTAGTCCGGCCCGATCAGCTCGTACCCGAACTCGTGCACGTGCGTGGACCCGGTCCGGCGGGCGTTGAGGTCGTGGGCGTACACGACGCCGTCGCGGGCGATCGCGTCGATGCCGAAGTGGCCTCGGTAACCGCGCCGCTGAAGCTCCCGCGCCAGCCGCATCCCGCCGTCGACCAGTGCCCGGTACCACCAGCGCGTGCGCAGCTCCCGCGAGGTGACGTTGCCGCGCAGGTGCGTGGCACCCTCGAACAGCATCTCGGTGGTGTAGCAAAGGCGTGGTTCCGCGGTTTCGGGCACCACGTACTCCACGGACGGGAACTCGACGTCGCCGTCGAGGAACTCCTCGACCACGACCGGTTCGTCCGCGTAGAACTGGCTGCCGGCCAGCGTGCGCGCCACGTGCTCGGCGGTGTCGCCCGGCTGGAAGATGAGCAGCCCGAGACTCGCCTCGCCCCGGTCGGCCTTCACGATGCACGGCGTCCCCGCGGCGAGCATCGCCGTCACAGCGGCCGTGACCGCCTCCTGGCCGGCGTGGTGCTCACCCGCCGGAACGCGGAACGGGCCTTCGAGCATGCCGAGGTCCGCGGCGAGGTCGCGCAGCCCGGTCTTGGTGTCGGCCAGGTCGCGCAGGGACTGGTCGGGAGTGCTCTCCGGCAGCTCGGCGGTGACCCCGTGCCGTTCCCGCATCACCTCGGCGAACAGCCACAGGTCGGCGGTGGTGGTGTGCGGGATGATCCGGATCCGGCGACCGGGGCCTGCGTGGTCCGCGAGCGCGGCCATCAACGCCGGGTCGGCGATCATGTCGGCGAACAGCGAGCCCGTCGACCGCGACGGCCACAGGTTCACCACCCCCGGGAGCTCCAGGAACTCCTGGTGCCAGGCCAGGTCGCCGATCGGTTCGTAGGTGACGAGCACCTTGTCCAGCGGGCCCCAGAACAGTGCCTGGTCCTGCTGGGCGTAGCACTCGGCGAGCAGCGCATCGACGTCGTCCGCGCGGATCGCGAAGTCGCGCAAGGTGTCCACGGCGTTGCACACGCAGACGGTGGGCACGTGCTGATCGGTCACGGTTCCTCCTCGGTCGGTGTGCGCAGCAGTCCGTCTCCTCGGGACACCAGGTCGACCGCGGACGACACCACGTGCCAGAACAGCTCCTCACCGAACGACGCGGAGGCGCCGGAGGTGCTGGAGAGGATGCCGCGGGTGGTCATGGTGGTCACGTCCGCGGGGTGGAGGTAGACGCCTGCGCGTGGTGGGTGGTCGTGGTCCAGGCGCAGCCCGGACACGAGGTCGGGGCGCAGGAACAGCATCAGGCTGGTCTCGGTGAGCCCGGCGTGCTCGGCGTGCCAGCCGGGGAAGGCGGGGACGCGCTCGGCCAGCCAGCTGTCGTCGACCAGGCTCCACCAGCTCAGCGCCATGAACTCCTTGCCGTGGGCGGCCGGGCGCCTGGCGACGTCGTCGAGCGCCTCGAACACGAAGGGCTCGTTCTCGAAGTGCCCGTTGACGACCAGCAACCTCTTGAACGGCAACGCGCACAGCGATTCCAGCGCGTCCACCAGGAAGTCCAGCAACGACCGCCCGCGCACGTGGACGGTGCCGGGGAACGACAGCCCGCCACCGCTCTGCGGTAGCGACCGGGCCGCGATGGACTGCACCGGCAGCGTGAGCGCGGTGAGCTCGTAGGCGATCTGCTGGGCGAACGCCTCTGCCAGCACGAAGTCGACGGACAGCGGCAGGTGCGGCCCGTGCTGCTCGATCGAGCCGATCGGCCACACGACCGTGCGCCCCGCGGTGGCCTCGACCACCTCGGCGCTGCTGACGTCGCAGAGCCGGGGCCCGGTCGACCGGGGCGTCACGACGGCACCCGCCGGGTCCGGTCGAGCACCTCGGTCTCGGCGACGATCCTGGTCAGCGTCGGGTAGAGGTCGGTGTGCAGCGCGGTGTAGACCTGGGCGGCGCACGCGCCGACCCGCAGGTAGTCGTGCACGTCCCGGCCGGACTCGACACCGCCGGAACCGAGCACCGGCAGGGTGAAACCCGCACGCCGCAGGCGCCAGATCGAGGCGAGCACCAGCGGTTTGATGCCGGGGCCGGAGTACCCGAACGTGCCACCGAGGCGCAGCAGGCCGGTGTCGGGATCGACGGCCGCGGCGGGCAGGGTGTCGCTGAGCGTCAGCGCGTCCGCGCCCGCGGCCTCGGCGGCCGCCGCCCTGGCCGGCAGCCCTTCGCCGCTGGCGAGCTTGACGGCGAACGGGATCGTGGTCGCGGCACGGGCCGCCGCGGTGTAGGCGTGGACGCGTTCCGGGGTGTCCTCCAGGCCGTCCTCCTCGTTGAGGCACGAGATGCCCAGCTCCAGGGCGCGGCAGCCGGTGCCCTCGACCTCGGCGGCCAGCTCGGCGAGCTCCCCGGGGCTGTCGGCGTGCAGCGAGGCGATCACCGGCAGGCCGTCGGCCGCCATCCCGCGCAGCACGGAAAGCCAGTGCCCGACAGGGCGCTTGGAGTAGGTGGTGCTGTTCATCATGCCGGTGGGCAGCCGGATGATGCGCTCGTCGAGGCCCGCCGGCGGGCTGGGGTGGATGGTCTTGGTGACCACCGCGCCCGCGCCCGCGTCCAGCATCCTGCGCAGGGTGCGTTCCTGGTCGGTGAGCAGTCCCGAGCCGACCAGCACCGGCGACGTCACGTCGATGCCGAGCACGGTGGTGCCCACCTCAGGCCGCCGTCCTGGCCCGGCCGAGGGCGGCGAGCACGCCGTCCACCAGCAGGCCGGGCGCCTCCGCGAACTCGGCCGCGGACAGGAAGACGGCGTCGGCGACCCGTGCCAGGCCTTTGAGCAGGTGGCTGGCCGAGTCGGCGAAGGGCTGCTCGGTGATCCCGACGATCGGGCGGCCCAGAGCGCTGGCCCAGCCCAGCTCGATGTGCGTGCCGTCGGTGCGCAGCAGGGTGCCGTCGGCGAGCACCGGCAGCACCGGCACGAACACGTCGCACGCGCGCATCCAGCCGAAGTCGCGTTCGGACACCTGGTCCGGGGTGAAGTCCGCGGTGGTGACGCCGAAGCGCTCGGCGACGTGCGCGGACAACACCGCGCCGCCCGCCCGCTCCACCTGGTCGATGGCCGCGTGCAGCCGGTCGCTGACCGCGCCGAGCATGCCGCCCGGCACCAGCGCGTGCTGGATCGGACCGCCGACGAACACGGTGGCGCCCGTCAGCGGGCGCGAAGGGGGAACCATTCCGGCAGCTCCTTCGGGTTTCGCGATGCCGGGCCGCGGGAGTCGGCGGGTATCGCGATCCGGTTGACAGAAGATGTGGGCACTGAATTGCCCGTTCGGGCATTGGTGGGTGAGGCGCGAGAGCGTGGCCGCGGGGACCGCAATTGCGGATCGCCTGTCACGGCCTTCGTTGTCCACAAGGCCTCGGCCTCGATCAGGCTGGCACGAGTCGCCGATAGCCGCAACATCAACCACGAACACTTTTAACGGCAACAGAATCCACTGCTCAGCAGTAATCAGGGCTTCTACGTGCGCAAATATCGAGTCCACAAAGGAGTTACGAAACCCGAAAAACACCCGTTCGGATCATATATGAGACCGATTGAACTATGAAAACTCCTAGTACACCCCACTGGGCGTTGACCGTCGGCGAAGTCGATGCGTAGCTTCAGGACATCGAGCTGCGCGCGACCATTACCGGCTTATTCCACCTCATCGAGCCTGGGGTCTGACAACTCGCACGCACGACGACACAACCCCTCCCGGAATTGGGTGAAACCCCCGGAAGAAGTAGGGAAACTGCTCATGAATTCGTTGCAGACGATCAAGCGCATCCTGTCCGCCGACGTGCTGGTCGAGATCCCCGAGGACCGGATGGGTCTCGACGACCAGCTCCGCGAGGGCTACGGCATGGACTCGCTCGGGTTCGTGGAGCTGCGCGTGCGCTGCGAAGAGGTCTTCGGCGTGGAGATCGAGGACGGGGCACTCGCCGGGCTGATGACGCTCGGTGACGTCCTCGCCCTGGTCGAGCGGCTGACCAGGGCGCAGCACTCGACCGCGGGCGCCTGACCCGCCCTGGACCACGACACGAAAGGGCGACCAGTGGCCGCACCTGTTGATCATCCCCGGACCGACGAGGTCACGGCGCGTCTGCTGCGCGGCACCGAGCTGCACCTGAACCACTACGGTGCGCCCCGGTTGCCGTTCGCCTGCACCGGCGGACGTGGTCTCGAACTCGACGTCATCGACCTCACCCCGGAACACCGGGGCAGGCGGATGCGGTTGCTCGACGCCAGCGGCGGGTACGCCAGCGCCGCGCTGGGCGTCGGCCACGAGGTGGTGCTCCGGGCGCTGGCGCGCGGGGTGACCGGAGCAGGCAGTGCGACCGACGAACTCGGTTCGCTGGAACGCGCGGAGCTGCTCGACCGGCTGTTCGGCCCTGGCGGGCTGTGGACCGGCCACTTCCCCACCGGCGAGTACCACGTCAGCGGGCGCAACTCCGGGTCGGAGGGCAACGAGCTGGCGCTGCGGCTGGTGCTGGAGTCGCGGTACGACCCACGCCGGCTGCGCCGCCGCCCCGGCAAGGAGCACCGGGACACCGTCCTCGCCTTCGAAGGCGCCTGGCACGGGTGGACCGACGGGCTCGTGCCACTGCTCAACCGCCGCCACTACCAGGCCGGTCTGCCGGGACAGGTGCCGCCCGAGCACGGCGGGGTGCGCGTCGAGCACCTCCCCTTCGGCTCCACCGAGGCACTGACCGGGTACTTCGCCGCCCACGCCGACCGGTTGCTGGCCGTGGTGGTCGAGCCGGTGCAGGGTGACGCGGGCGTGCTCCGGCCGCCGCCGGGCTACCTGCGCGGGCTGTCCGAGCTGTGCCGGGCGGAGGGCGTGCTGCTGGTCGCCGACGAGGTGCTCACCTTCGCCAAGACCGGCGACTGGTTCGCCATGCGCGACGACGCGGGCCCGGTGCCCACCGACGTGACGGTGATCGGCAAGTACCTGGGCATGGGGGCGGTCTCGACCTCGATGGTGATCGCCCGGCGCGACCTGACCGTGCGCGCGTCCGGTGCGGTGGCCACGTCCGACCTGCGCCCGCTGACCTGCGCGGTGATCCGCGACGGGGTCGAGCACGTGGTGGCGGAGGGCCTGCTGCCGGCTTCGGCGGAGGTGGGCGCGCACCTGGCGGAACGGCTGCACCGGGACCTGGTCGAACGGTTCCCCCGCGTGTTCACCGAGGTGCGCGGCACGGGCGTGATGCTGGGCGTGGAGCTCACCGCGGAAGCGGGCACCCGGATCGGCGCGCTGCGCCGGGCGCTGCTGGACGCCGGCGTCTACGTGGAGTTCATGGCGGGAGCGGGCAGGCGGTCCGGCGGACTGCGGTACGTGCACCCGACGATGCGGGTCGCGCCACCGCTGATCACCGGTCGCGCCGACGCCGACGAGATCGCCGCCCGGCTGGCCGCGGGCACCGAGGCGCTGCTGGCGGCGTGGTGAACCCGTCGCTGCGGACCCGCATCGAGCACGTCGACACCGACGCGACCGGGATCGTGCACTTCTCCCGCTACACCTCGCTCATGGAGACCGCGGGCACCGAGTACCTGGAGGAGCACGGCGCCGGGCTGACCGCGTTCACCGCGACGGGGATCGACGTGGTCCTCACCGACCTGCGGGTGCGCTACCTCGCCAGTGCCGTCCACCGGGACCGGATCGTCGGTGAGGCCAGGGTGGCGCAGGCCGGCGCGGCCCGGCTGCGCCTGGCGGTGACCCTGTCGCGCGAGGAGCCCGGCGGCGCCCGCACCCCGCTGGTGTCCGGCGAGCTGACCTTCGGCGCGGTCGATCCCGCGACCCGCCACCCCGTCCCGCTCCCACCCCCGATCCGAGCCATCCTGAAAGGACTGCACGCGGATGCGCAACTCCACGCAGCTCCCGGCACTGGCGCGCACGGCGCGACCGCTGGGCATCTCCGAGATCAGCCGCCTGGTGCGCGGACGGCACCCGAGGCTGTTCATCGACCGGGTCCTCGACCACGAACCGGGTGAGTTCCTGCACAGCATGTTCGCCGTGTCGGCGGAGATGGGTGCCCTCTCGGGACATCTGCCCGAGCGCGGCCTGGTCCCGGGGGTGATCCTGCCGGGCAGCCACACGATGCAGGCGTTCGCACAGTCGGGGGTGCTGCTCTACCAGCTCAGCAGCTCACCCCTGCAGGAGGACGAGGTCACCCTGGTCGGCACGGTCAAGTCCCGCTTCCTCGCCCCGGTGGTGCCGGGTGACCAGGTGGTGCTGGACGTGCGCGCCGACCGCTTGTCCGGGTCCACGTTCACCTTCTCCGCCACCGCGAAGGTGCAGGGGCGGTCGGTGGCGGGCTTCCGCGGTGCGATGAGCAGGGCGAAGGTCGACTCGTCCGGCGGGCACCTGTGGTGAACCCGGTCGTCACCGGCATGGCCTGGGACACACCGCTGGGTGACTCGCTGGACGGGGTGTGGACGCGCCTGTGCGCGGGGGAGTCGGGAGTGGCACCGGTGCCCTCCGCGCACCCGCTGCGCAACGCCGAGGCGGCGCTGGTCGACGACCTGCCCTACGACGGCACACCCGGCGAGCGGCAGCGCGCATTGGCCGCACGAGTGCTCCTGGCCGCGTTCGCCGACGCCGGCCTGTCCCCGGCGGACTCCGGGGTGGGCCTCGTGCTGGGCACGAGTTTCGGCGCGGCCCTCGACGAGGAGGAGGAGTCGCTGCACGCCTGGGCCGACGACGCCGTCGCGGCGATCGGGCACCCGGTCGCCCCGGTGTGCGTGGCCACCGCGTGCTCGGCGGGATCGGACGCCATCGCCGTGGCGCACGCGCTGGTGTCGTCAGGTGCGCGGCGGATCTGCGTCGCGGGCGGGGTGGACGTGGTGACGGAGGCGAAACGCCTGGGCCACAGCGCGTTGGGCACGATGAGCCCCACCGGTTCCCGCGCCTTCGACAAGACCCGTGACGGCATGGTCCTCGGCGAGGGCGCCGCGTTCCTCGTCCTGGAACACCCGGACTCCGCACGGGAACGCGGCGTGCGGGTGCGCGCGACCCTGGCCGGCGTGGGAGCGGCGAACGACGCCACCGGCCTCACCGCTCCGGACCCGACGGGCCGCAGCGTGGTCCTGGCCCTGCGTCGCTGCCTGGCCTCGGCCGGCCTCGGCCCCGCCGAGGTGGCGGTGGTGAACGCGCACGGCACCGGCACCGCCCTCAACGACGAGGTGGAGGTGACCGGTCTGCGCGAGGTCTTCGGTGAGCGAAGCCCGACGATCTTCGCCACCAAGGGAGCACTGGGCCACAGCCTCGGCGCCAGCGGGGCGATCGAGGCGGTGGCGACGATCCTGGCCCTGCGCGAGCGGGTGGTGCCCCCGATCTTCGGCCTCCGCGAGCCCGCCTCCTCGCTGACCTTCCCGGTGGGGTCGGCGGCACCCGTCACCGCGGGCGCGGCGGTGAGCACCACCCTCGGCTTCGGGGGCTTCGACACGTGCCTGCTCTTCACCGGGGAGGCGGTGTGACCACGCTTCCCGCCGGGACGACGGTGGTCGGCTCGGCCACCATCACCACCGGTGACCTCGCCGAGCACACCGCCAACAAGCCCTCGTTCTACGCCGACCCCGCGGCCTGGCTGGTCGCCGCCACGGCGCACCGGGCGCTGACGGACTCGCCCGCCGACGTCCTGGCCGGAGCCGAGGACACCGGTGTGCTGGTCATGAGCGCGAACGGCAGCCGCGACACGCTGCGCGCCATCGCCCGTTCGCTGCCGAGGGTCTCACCGCTGCGCTTCGCGGGTGCCAACCCCGGTGTGCTGGCGGGCCTGCCGTGCCTGCGCTGGGGCCTGCGCGGCCCGTCGCTGCTGCTGGCCGCACACCCGGACGCGGCAGCGGGCGTGGCGTTCACCGTGGCCGACGGCTGGCTGCGCACCGGCCAGGCGCGGCACGTGCTGCTGATAGGACTGCAAACCGAACCGGGCGGCCACCTCTGCCGGTGCCTGGTGCTCAGCACCGAGGAGGTGCCACCGTGCCCGAGTTGACGTTCGAGGGCGTCGCGGAGTTCATCGACCGCACCCGGGACGTCGGCGGTCGCTCCGGCCCGGGACTGGCCGAGGTGCTCGGGGACCTCGACGGCCTCGGCCTGGCGCCGGGTGACGCCGTCCTGCTGGCGATGACCAACGGTGTCGACCTGGTGCGGGTCCACCTGGCGACACTGCTGCTGGGCCTGGTTCCGCTGGCGGTGTCACCGGGAACCCCTTGGGAACGCGTGCAAGCGCTGGCCGGACACGTGGGCGCGCGGGTCGCCGTGACGACCCGGCTGGTGGGCTCCGGCGGGGGCAGGCCGGTCGGCGGAGCCACCGCGCTGCCCACCGGGGCGGCGGGCATCCGGTACGAGCCGGGCGAGGTGCTGCTCTCGACCTCCGGCACCTCGGGCATGTTCAGCGCGTGCGTCCACCGCGTCCCCTCCCTGTTGCGCAACGCCGTCCGTCACGCCGGGGCGACGGGACTCACCTCATCGGACGCGGTGCTGGCGAACCTGCCGCTCTACTACTCCTACGCGATGGTCGCCCAGGTCCTCGCGGCGTACTGCGCGGGAGCACGCCTGGTGATCTCGGGTCCGCCCTTCTCTCCCGCCGGCTACCGCGACGCGGTGTCGAAGCACGGGGTCACCCACTCGGCGCTCACCCCGACCGTGGTCCGGCAGCTCCTCGCGGACGGAGCGGGTCTGCCGCCGGTCAGGGCACTGGCCGTCGGCGGGGATCGGCTGGCCCCGGCGGAGGTGGCCTCCCTGCTGGCCGCCAGACCTCACGGGGAGCTGTACCTGACCTACGGTCTGACCGAGGCAGGCCCCAGGGTGTCCACGCTCGCCGCACACGCGGAGCCGACGCACCGCCACGACTCGGTCGGCCTGCCGCTGCCGGGTGTCCAGGTGTCGTTGCGCGACGTGCGGGACGGGGTGGGCGAACTGCTGGTCACCTCGGACACCGCGCTGATCCGCCGAGTCGGCCCGCGAGCGGCCAGGGGCCTGGTGGCGCCGGGTGTGATAGCCACCGGGGACGCCTTCTCCGTCGTCGACGGCTACCTCAGGTTCAAGGGCAGGCTGTCGGACTTCGTGGTGCTCAAGGGCGAGAAGGTCTCCCTGGCGACGGTTCGCCAAGCGGCCTTCGCCATCCCCGGCGTGGTCAGCTGCACCCCGTCGGTGATCCAGGGCGACGACGGCACCCCGGTCCTCGACGTGCACCTGGGGATGACCGACCCCGCGCCCGGTGCGGAACGCACAGCCCTCCGAACCCTCAACTCGCTCCTCCTGCCGGCCGAACGTCCCCGTTCGGTCCACGTGCGGCCCGCCGACCCCTCCGCTCTCCGAAAATGAGCCTCCGCCTGGGCGTCACCGTCCCGGAAGGGCTTTCCGGCAGGGAGCTGCGCGAGTTCGCGCGGAGAGCGGAGTCGTTGGGGTACGACCACCTGTCGGTGGCGGAACACCTGTCGTCGCACACACCGGCGTACGAGTCGGCGACCCTCGTGGCCCACCTCGCCGCGGTGACCACCAGGATCGAACTGTGCACGTGCATGCTGATCCTGCCCCACCGGCCGGTGGTCCTGGCGGCCAAACAGGCCGCCCAGCTCTCGGACCTGGCCGAGGGCCGGCTCCGCCTGGGCGTGGCCGCGGGCGGCGACCCCGCGGAGTCAGCCGCGCTGGGTCTCGGCCCCGCCACCCGCGCTGCCCTGTTCGGCGAACAACTGGCGGCCCTGCGCCGTTTGTGGACCGGTGACGAGGTGAGTGCCGAAGGTGCCCACGTGACCTTCGGCCCGGTCACCCTCACCCCTCGCCCGACCCACCACATCCCGCTGTGGCTGGGCGGAGGCTCTCTTCGCACGGCAGGACGACCCGGCCAGGAGGTGCTCCTCCGAACAGCAAGGCACGCTGACGGCTTCACGATGTCGCGGCTCCTGGCCAACAGGGTCGAACGCGGCTCACGAGTGGTCGAAGCCCTCCGCGGAGCACTCAGCGCGGTGGGTCGCGATCCGTCGGCCTTCGGCGTGGAAGCCCGCCTCCTCCCCGAACGGTCCCCGGACTGGAGAACGCAGGCACGTTCCTGGAAAGAGGCAGGAGCCACCCACCTCACCGTCACCACGGACGACTCGGACCTGCTCGCCCAGGTCATCGCTGCGATGACGTGATCGCTCCACGCGTCGTTACGCCGGGTGAGCAGCCAGGAGGCGCGGTACGAGGAGTTCTTGCCCGAAACCGAGGGAGTCACGATCGGGGATCGCGTCGGGCGAGAACCAGCGGAAGTCGATGGCCTTCCCGCGAGGACGCGGGTCACCCGACATGACACAGGTGTAGGTGAGGGCGACGGCGTGCTTGCGGGGGTCGAAGAACTCGCCGGTGTCCGGATCGGGGAAGTACTCCACCACTTCCTTCAGCTCCAGGGTGTCGAGGTCGAGTGAGACCCGGTCACCCAGCGCCCAGTCGAAGACCCTCTCGACGGCGTTCGGCAGTGGTTCGCCGTGCTGGACCCCGCCGCCCACGAGGCACCACCGACGGCGGCCCCAGAAGGTGTCGCGGAGCATCAACCCCACCAAGCGCTCCGGCCCGGGGTGGATCGGCAGCACGTCGACGCACAGGATCGGGATCTTCTTGGTGATCTCGTCGTACTCGGCCTCGGGAATCCACTTCCCCTTGGCGGAAGAACTGCTGCTCATGACGTCATTCCTCGATGGGTGTGCTTGCCGGAAGCCATGCGGCGGGAACGCCGATGTCCACAGAGGACACTGGAACGAGAGTGGCCGGACCCTGCTCGTTGAGCAGTGGCCCGATGGGGACTTCCTGCTCCGCCGCGTCCGCCTCGGTTCGCGTGCTCCGGATCCGGCGCTCGATGGCGGCCTTGATCTCGTCGGTCCTCAGCTTCAACGGGCCGACCCAGCAGGGCAGGAGCTGCTCGGGCTCGGCTTCGTCGCAAGGGAGTTTTTCGACCCAGCTGCCGCTCGGGGTCAGGTACGTGAACCGCTCGGCTTCGGCAGGACGCATCAGCACGACACCGACTGCCGGAGCGGCGGCCTGCGCGATCTTCTCCGCGTCCCGGACGGACACCACGTTGTCGCCGAGGAGGACCTGGACCTCGGGCGAGGTGACAAGTCGAAGACCCGTGAGGAGCGCGTCTCCTGGTCCGTTCGGCTGACGCTGGAGGACGATCTCCGCCGGGAGGTCGCCCAGCACCTGGCAGAGGAGCAGCGCGTTCTCCGGGGCGGCGACGATCACGATCCGCCCACTCGAGATGCGCAACGCCGTCCGGACGAGCCGGCGGATGAGGGGTTCGCCATCAACGATGACCAACGGCTTGAAATAGGGCGGTGTGATGTCCTTGAGTCTGCTGCCGCGTCCGGCGGCGAGGATCACGACATCCATGCCGTGCTGATCTCCTTGATCAACTCTGCCTCGGTCTGGTCGCGGAAGTGCACCAGTTTCCACGTGCTTCCTCCGGTGACCTTGACGCCCAGGTCGTGGTTGTCGTCGACGTACACGCCGCCCGCAGGAGAAATCCCGTCGAGCGCTCTCCGTTTGCCCGTGCTGTCCAGATCGGTTCCGGCCAGGAACCCGCTCAACGACGGATCGGCGGAGTCGAGCGTCCTCCGCACGACTTCGCGGGTGCCGGAGGTGATGAACTTGACGGTCCATCCGCGGGAGTGCAACGCGCGGGCGGCTTCAGCGCCCGCGAGCGTGGCGACCCTGGTCTCGCTGAGCAGGTCGAGGTGGGCCTGGGTTTTCTGGTCGTGGACAGCCTGGGCGCGCAGGAGGTCTCCTCCGCAGAGCTCGGGAAGCCAAATGCGCCATGAACTGCCCCAGAGCCGGTCGGGCAGCTCGATGCCGACCTCGGCATAGGCTCGCCGCACGATCTCCCGGGTGTCGACCAGCACCCCGTCGATGTCGAACACCGCTACAGCCGACATGTCGCCGCTCCGATCAAGCTGTCCACGCATTCCTCCAGGAGGTGCTTCGCCTTCCGGGCCGAGACGTACACCATCGAACGGAGGAGGTGCACGATTCCGAAGTACAGAGCGGCGGTCAGGTCGTCGTGCGACAGTTCCGCCATCGAAATGACCACGTCGAGCGGGACGTCGTCGGGCGCCGGCAGTTCGTAGGTCACCCGCTCGTACCCCACGCAGGACTGGAAAATCCGGCCGACGTCCAGGGCGATCACGTCGGGAAGGCCCGGGGTCGACGGGATCGGATCGGTCAAGACCATCGAACCGTCGCGAGCGAAAAGAACGTTGTCGAAGATCGGATCACCATGGGTGAGACCCCGGGACAGTCGATCCCATTCTATTCGGTCGCGAAGCTGGTCGAACACGTCTCTCCTGCGCCCGGTCAGCGGTGCCGTGATGGGGGACAGGCGATCGGCATGTGCCGCCTCGTCGAACTCAGCCTCTGGTGTCCGGTGCCAAAGACTGGTTTGCAGCAGCTGGATGATGGACGTCGCAAGCTTCCGGCCGTCGAGCAGCTCAAGGGGGACCGTGTCGAGCCGCTCCATGGTGTACCCCCACCGCGCGTTGTTCCGGAAAACACCGTGAACCTTCGGCAGGGCTTGATTGCTGTGTCGTAAAATCCACTCGCCTTGAGCGACAACGCGGCTGCCGAGCGCGGTGTTCGGCGGACCGTACTTGATCACCTGGTCTTGGAGTTCCGGTGCGATGTCCGCGCCCGATCGGCCCCGTTGGTCCGGCACACGGCAATGCGGCTCCGGTCCTGGTGAACTTGATGACCCGTAAGTCTCCATGATCCTGCGTACTGATGCCGGCTCGCGTGCTGCGGTGTTCAATCATGACTCCGTGCTTGCGGGAGTCCAGGCTGCTGCCCGGTGTCCGTCTTTCGACTATTTCAAAGTTCCGGGCGGTCGCCAGCGAAGTCTTGTCTTGCTACCCCTCTGTGCTCGTTCCGTTGCCCTTCTTGCTCGGATCGCCGATGGGGCCGGATCGCGATCCGCGGTTCTGTCCATTTCGTTGTCGAGGTCCCGCAACCGGCACCGACGCCGACACGGTCCGCCGCCGGGAACTGCTCGAACCCGCTGCCGCACCAGGGCACGCTGCTGCACGTGCCCGGTGCGGTCACAGCGAGGCGAGCCGCTGCTCCAGCGCGTCGGCCTCCGCGAGCCCGCGCCCGCGGAACACCTCCAGCGCCTGCGTCCACGCCTGCCGCGCCCCCGTCCGGTCGCCCTCGGCGGCGAGCACGCCGCCGAGGCGTTCCAGCGTGACCGCCGCCTCGAAGTGGTGGCCGACCTTCCAGAACATGTCCGCGGACTCCCGGTAGGCGACGGCGGCCTCGGCGGGTGCGCCGCGCTGCTCGTGGATGTAGCCGATGCTGTCGAGGGTCTCGCCGACGCCCGCCCAGCGGCCGGCCGCGCGGTGGATCGGCACGGCAGCCGCGCAGTGGGCGAGCGCCTCCTCGTACTCGCCGAGGTTGGCGCAGATCCAGCCGAGGTTGTTCAACGCCAAGGCCTCCACGCCCGGCTCGCCGGAGGCCCGGTAGAGCTCCAGGCCGGTGCGCGCGTGCTGCTTGGCCCGCCGGTAGTCGCCCTGCTGGCCCCAGACGCGGGCGAGCACCAGCTGGGCGTGGCCCTCGGAGAGGGGGTCGCCGAGGGCGGCGCTGGTCGCCGCCGACTCCTCCAGGTGGGCGAGGGCCTCGGTGTTCAGGCCGGCGCGGGCGCACATGTGACCGAGGGTGTGCAGCAGGCGGGCCGTGATCGACTGCTCCCCGGCGCTCTTCGCGGCGGCGACGGCGAGGCGCAGCACCTGCAGCGGCTCGGCGCGGTGGCCCTGCTGCCAGTGGTAGGACGTGGTGGTGGAGGCCAGCGCCCACACCCGGCGGTGCCAGCCGTGGTCGGCGGCGATGCGCTGCACCGCGAGGACCATGGCGTGCTCGGCGTCGAACCACGCGAGCGCGGACTGCTTGTCCGCCAGCGGGACCGGCACCACACCGGGTGCCGGGTCGGGCAGGTCGTAGGGCGGCCGGTCGGGTTCCAGCAGCCGTTCGCCGATGTGCGCGGTGTGCAGGTAGAGGTCGACCAACCGGGTCAGCGCGGCCTCCCCGCCGGACACGGGCTGTTCGCTGGCGTAGAGGTGGATCAGGTCGTGCATGCGGTAGTGGCCGGGACCGGTGCGCACGACCAGGTGCGCGGCCTCCAGCTCCGCCACCGCGGCCGAGGAGTCCGCCGCGGCCAGTGCGTCCAGCGCGGCGACGCTCAGGTCCACGGCGGGCGCCAGCCCTACCAGTCCGAAGAGGACGGACGCCGGCGTGCTCAACGCCCGGTGCGACCAGGAGATCGTGGCCCGCAGGCTCAGGTCACCGGTGTCCAGCGCGTCCAGTCGGGCCGACCGCAGCTCGGCGGCGATCTCGGCCAGGCGGAGGTTCGTGCGCACGGCGGCACGTGCGGCCACGATGCCCAGCGCCAGCGGCAGACCACCGCAGTGCCGCACGATGTCGGCCATCGCCTCCGGCTCACGCGCGCCCAGCCGGGCCGTGAGCAGCTCGAACGCCTCGTCGTCGGTCAGCACGTCCAACGGCATCGGCACCGCGCCGTGCGTGGCCACCAGCCCGGTCAACGGCTGCCGGCTCGTGACCAGCGTGCGGCACGACGCCGTGCCCGGCAGCAGCGGCTCGACCTGGGCGGTGTCGGCCGCGTTGTCCAGCACCACCAGCATCCTGCGGTCCGCGACCGCGCTGCGGTACATCGCGGCGAGCGTGTCCACGTCGTCGGGCAGGCTGTCCGGCGCGGTGCCCAGCGACGTGAGGAACCCGCGCAGCACCACGGCGGGCGCGGTCGGCGCCGCCGTCGGGTCGAAACCGCGCAGGTTCACGTAGAGCTGCCCGTCGGGGAACTCGCCGGCGTGCCCGTGCGCCCAGTGCAGCGCCAGCCACGTCTTGCCGATCCCGCCAGCGCCCCGGATCGCCGTGATCAGCACGGTGTGCCCGGCCGACAACGCGTCCAGCTCGTGCACCCGGCCCTGGAAGTGCGCCGGTGCCAGCGGGAGCTGCCGCGGCACGTCCCGCGACGGTGCCTCCGCCGGTGACAGCAGCCGCCGGTGCAGCTCCCGCAGTTCCTGGCTCGGGTCCACGCCGAGCTCGTCGACCAGGTGCCGGCGCAGGGTCTCGTAGTGCGCCAGCGCCTGCGCCTGCCGGCCGCTGCTGGCGAGCGCCTCGATCAGCTGGTGTGCGACCCGTTCGTCCAGCGGCCTGGCCGCGGCGAGCGTGCTCAACGGCGCCACCAGCTCGGCGTGCCGCCCGAGCCGCAACCGGACGTCGTGGTCGTCCAGCCGCACCGCCAGCTGTTCCCCCTCCAGCGCCTCGCGCACCGCCGTCGCCCACGCCGAGTCCACGCCGGTCAGCGCCTCACCGCTCCACAGCCCGAGCGCCTGCGCCAGCAGATCGGCCCGCACCTGGTCCGGCTGCCCGGCCGAGTCCGCCACCAGCGCGCGGAACCGGTGCAGGTCGATGCACGCCGGATCGGTCCGCAGCACGTACCCGCCCGAACGCCGCGCGAGCTCCACGTCCCGCGCCCCGGCCAGCACGACGCGCAGCCGTGACAGGTAGCTGTAGACGGCGTCGCGGGGCTGCCGCGGCAACCGCTCGCTCCACACCCGTTCGACCAGCGCGTCGGCCGACACCGTCCGGTTCGCGTCGACGAGCAGCGCCGCGAGGACGCACCGCACACGTGCGTGCTTGATCGGAACCGGCTCACCGGCCATCGTGACGCCGACTTCCCCCAGCAGTTGAAACCGTGCTCCCACCGATGCCCTCCCCCCAGTGAGTTCGTGTCTATCAGACCCGTGACAGGTCCGTGCAAGGTCGGCCGAGCAATGTTCGCCCCGGCTCGGGTGTCAGAGGGAGGCATCCGGTGGCACTGGGGGCTTTGTCATGCACAGACGTGTCGTTGTCGCGCGCCGTTTTCTCGCTGTTGTGGTCGTGTTGCTGCTCATCGCATCCGGTTCGACCGGTTCGATTCCAGTGTCCATTTTGTCCGGAGCACTGCCCGCGGGCGCGTCGACCGAGGCGCCGCAGCAGGTCAGCGGGACAGCGGACGGCGTGGCGCACGAGGCCCCCAGCGCCGCGGCCGCGCTGACCGGCCCCCGACGCGAACAACCACGACCGCCGGGCGCCGTGGCGGACCGGACAGAACTGTCCAAAGGCGACGCTCACCCCGACGTGGCCGCGCCGCAGCAGGTCGCACCACAGCTGACCCGTGGTCCAGCCCTACCGGGCATCGACCCCGCCGCGAAGGAACGCCCCGGCGACCGCACCGCCACCACCGAGACGTTCGACAACCCCGACGGCACCCGCACGCTGCGCCTGCACGGCACACCGGCCAACGTCCGGCAGCCCGACGGCACCTGGCAGCCCGTCGACCTCACGCTCACCCCGCGCGGCGACCGGTGGGAGCCCAAGGCCAGCGCGGTCGGCACCGCCTTCGCCCGCACCGCCACCGGCGCCACGGCCATCGCGTTCGACGAGCGCCACCGCATGGAGTTCACCCTCGACGACGCCGCGGCCTCACCCGGCCAGGTCACCGGCGCGTCGATCACCTACCCGCAGGTCCGCCCCGGCGTCGGCCTGCGCCTGACCGCCCAGCACACCGGCCTGAAGGAAGAACTGGTCCTCGACCGCGCCGACGCCGCCACCACCTACACGTTCACGTTGCGCCTCACCAACCTCGAACCCCGCCTGACCGGCAGCGGCGCCATCGAGCTGCGCGACGGTGACCAGGTCATCGGCGTCATCCCGGCCGGCTTCATGGACGACGCCGCGGGCGCGCGCTCGACCGGCGTCCGCTACCGCCTGTCCACAGTGGACAAGGGCTGGCGGCTGGAGGTCGGCCTGGACCAGGCCTGGCTGCACGACCCGGCCCGCGCCTACCCGGTCGTCGTCGACCCGTCGGCCGCGCAGTTCAACGCCAACGCGGACGACCTGTACGTCCAGAAGGGCCTGAACCCCGGTGCCGGGGCGGAGGAGCTGCGCACGGGCCGCCTTTCCGGTGGTCTGGCGCGGTCCTACCTGCGTTTTTCCGACGCCCTGGGCACGCTGCGCAACCAGTTCGTCCTCGGCGCCTCGCTGAACGTCTTCGCCGTCGAGTCCACCACCTGTGCGCCGCGGTCGGTCTCGGTGTTCGAGGTGACGAGGCCGTGGGACGCGAGCACGACCTGGCCGGGCGCCGACGTCGGTCAGGTGCTGTCCACCAGGTCCTTCGCCCACGGCGCCGCGTGCGGCGGGTCGGCCTGGGAGGCGTTCCCCCTCAACTACGAGCTGATGACCAGGTGGACCCACGGCACGGCGGTGCCGCACGGGTTCGGGCTGCGGGCGTCCGACGAGGCGGACCCCAACGGCATGCGCTTCGGCTCGGCCAACTCGCCGAAGAAACCGTTCCTGGACGTGCGCTACTCACCGGAGGGCGCCGGGTTCGAGGTTCCCGCGATCACGCTGCCCACCGCCGCGACCGCGGGCAAGCTCACCGCGAAGGTCACGAACCTGGGCACCACGACGTGGACGCCCACCAACGGTTTCGAGTTCGGCTACATCATCCAGCAGAACGGCGCGAAGATCCGGACCGCGCGCGGCTGGAAGGCCACCGTCGCGCCGGGGCAGACGAACACCTTCGAGGTGCCGATCGACCCGCTGACCCCCGGTGACTACCGGGTCTTCCTCACGATGTTCACCCCGCAGGGCAACGACTTCTTCGTCGCTCACGAGGTCCCGTACGGCGAGTTCGCGCTGAAGGTGAACAACGTCGCGCCCACGTCGAACCTGCAGCAGCCCGGCGCCGGCGCCGTCGTGGAGACGCTCACCCCGACGCTGTACGCGGAAGGCACCGACCCGGACGGCTGGCCGGGCAAGGGGCTCACCTACCGGTACCGCGTCTGCTCCGATCCCGATCTCACGCGCGACTGCCAGGAGTCGGGCTGGACCGCCCAGTCGTGGGCGCCGCCGAACCTGTTCTGGGGCCGCACCTACTTCTGGGGCGTCAAGGTCTTCGACACCGTCAACGAGACGCCGTTCTGGGTGAGCGTCAAGGACGGCGTGCGGCTGTCGTTCACCACCCGCGTGCACCAGCCGGAGATCACCTCGCACCTCGCGGGCAGCCCGGACGGCAACGAGGGACCGGGCCTGGACCCGCAGATCGGCAACTACTCGACCGTCGTCACCGACGCGTCCGTGGCCACGGTCGGCCCCGACCTGACGATCACCCGCACCTACAACAGCCTCGACCCGCGCCGTGACACCGCGTTCGGCGCCGGGTGGGCGTCACGGCTCGACATGCGGCTGCGCCACGACGACGACCGGTCCGGCAACGAGGTGCTGACGTTCCCGACCGGGCGGCAGGTGCGCTTCGGCCGCAACCCCGACGGCGGCTACGCCTCCCCGCTCGGCCAGAACGTGGACCTGGTGCACCGCACGGACACCGGCACCTACACGATGCGCGACGTCTCCGGCAGCCGCTGGACGTTCGACCAGCTCGGCCGGCTGATCACCATCACCGACCCGGCCGGGCTCACCGAGACGCTGTCCTACGACACCTCCGACCGGGTCTCGGTGATCACCAACGACGTCAGCAAACGCACCCTGCGCATGACCTGGCAGGGCACGCACGTCACGGCCGTCACCGCGGGCGGCGACCAGACCTGGACCTACACCTACGACGGCGACAAGCTGACCAAGGCGTGCGCGCCGGGAGCGGCGCCGAACTGCACCACCTACGGCTACCAGCAGGGTTCGCACTACCGCAGCACCGTGCTCGACAACAAGCCCCGCGCGTACTGGCGGCTGGGCGAGACCGGCGGTGACACCGTCGGCAACGCCGTGGCCCGCCGCGACGGCGCGGACGCGGGCAAGCAGCACGGTGTGCTGTTCGGCGGTACCGGAGCGCTCGGCGGCACGGCGGACAAGGCCAGCACGTTCGACGGCAACAGCAGCTACGTCACGCTGCCCGAGCAGCTCACCACCTCGACCATGTCGCTCGCGGTCGAGCTGTGGTTCAAGACCGGCGGCCAGGGCACCCTGCTGAGCTACTCCGACCAGGCGTTCCCCGCCGGCGGCAAGTCAACGCCGATCCTGTACGTGGGCACGGACGGCCTGCTGTACGGCGGTTTCTCGTTGCGCGACACCGGCGGGCCGCGTCAGATCGTGAGCACGCGGCAGGTCGACGACGACAGGTGGCACCACGTGGTGCTGTCCGCGGCGATCGACCGGCAGGTCATGTACGTCGACGGCGTCGCGGTGGGCCAGGAGCTGCTCGGGTTCGTCGACCACCGCGGACAGGGCCGGTTGACGCTCGGCGCGGGTAACGCCAAGGGCTGGCCCGCCACCAACGGCGGCGACTTCTACTTCTCCGGTGCCATCGACGAGGTGGCGCTCTACCAGCACACCATTGGCTCGCTCGCGGCCGCCACGCACTTCCGCGCGGGCGGGCCGGCCGAGCAGCTGAGCAAGGTCGAGCTGCCGCAGGACCAACGCCGGTTCGCGGCCCTGACCTACGACGACGTCTTCGACCGGGTGCGCACGCTCACCGACCACGGCGGCCGCCTGTGGACGCTCGACACCCCGGTGGTGCTCGACGCCGTCCGGACCGTCACGACGCGCGGCCCGTCCGGCTACGGCGACTGGACCTACGCGTTCGACGTCGACAACGGCGGCCGGCTCACCTCGCGGACCCACGACGGGGAGGTCTCGCGCTACGAGTACAACACCGCCGGGTTCCCGTCCGCATCCGTCGACGAGAACGGGTTCCGCACCGAGCAGACCACCGACGAACGCGGCAACGTGCTGAGCCGCAAGACCTGCCGCACCGCCGGTTCGTGCAACACGGAGTACTTCACCTACGTCAAGTCCGACGTGGTGCTGGACCCGCGCCGCGACAAGCTGGAGTCCTCTTCGGACGCCCGCTCGTCCGGACCGGCCGACACCCGGTACCGGACCTCGTACACCTATGACACCGCCGGTCGGCCACTGCGGGTCACCCGCCCGCTCCCGGCCGGGCACACGACCGCGCCGACCGAGTCGACGACGTACACGACCGGCGCGGAGGACGCCGCGGGCGGCGGCAAGGTGCCCGCCGGCCTGCTGCTGACCAGCACCGGGCCGCGCGGCGAGCTGACCAGGCGGGTCTACCGCGCCAACGGCGACCTCGACGAGCTGACCGGACCGACCGGGCTGCGCACGCGCTACGGCTACGACCAGTTCGGCCGCCAGACCACCGAGTCGCTGGTCAACAGCGGCGACGGTGCCCTGGGCACGACCACCTACGAGTACTCGCCGCGCTCCGAGGTCGTGAAGGTGACCGCACCGGGCGTCCGCAACGAGGTCACCGGCGTCACGCACACCGCGGTGACGGCGCACCGCTTCGACGGCAACGGGAACCTGGTCGAGACCACCCTGTCCGACAGCACCGGCGGCGATCCGGCGCGGTCGACGAAGTACGGCTACGATGCGGCGGACCGCCTGTCCCGCACCGAGTTCGCCGACGGTGGTGTCGAGGAGCGGTCGTACCCCGACAACGGCCTGACCCAGGTCGTGAAGGACGTGCGCGGAACGTCGTGGTCCGACCGCTACGACGAACGCGGCCGGCTGCTGTCCCGCGCCGCCTCCGGTCCCGGTGTGAACCCGGAGGACCCGGCCGCCACCTCGATGACACTGGAGGCGCGGGCCTACGACCCGGCCGGCCGGCTGGCCTCGGTCACGGACGCCATGGGCCGGCTGACCTCCTACAGCTACTACGACGACGACCTCCTCGCGAACGTGCGCCGCACCGTCCAGGGCCGCAGCGTCACCCTCGACGAACGGGCCTACGACCCGGCCGGCCAGCTGACCGAGCAGACCACGGCGGGCGGGCGCAGGACGACGTTCACCCACGACGCGGCGGGCAACGTCGTGACGGCCGCGTTCGACCCGGCCGGGCTGAACCGCGTCACCACCAACCAGTACGACCTCGGCGGCAACGTCACGCGCACCGAGCTGCGGGGCGCGGCAGACCCCACGCGGGTCGAGACGACGGTCTTCGGTTACGACGCCGCGGGTCTGCAGGTGCGCGAGGACGCGTTCCTCGACGGTTCCACCACCGTCTCGGCGTCGGTGGACCGCGACGAGCGCGGTCTGGTCCGCAGCTCGACGGACCGGCGCGGCATCACCACGTTCTACGACTACGACCTCGCCGGTCAGCTGGTGCGCACGACGCACCCCGCGGCCGACGCGTGGGTCGCGGGTGTCCGCACGACCGGCTTCAGCCGTGCGGAGGTGCTGGGCCACAACGCCTTCGGTGAGGTCACGCAGACCAGGGACGGTTCCGGGAACGTGACCACGACCGTGCGCGACCTGATGGGGCGTGCGGTGTCCGGTGCGCTGCCGGACTACACACCGGCGGGCGGGCAGCCGATCAAGGGTGCCGGCACGCGCACCGAGTACGACCACGCCGGCAACCCGGTCAAGACGACCGATGCGTTGCAGCGCACCGCCTCGCGGACGTTCGACCCGTACGGCCGCGTGTCGACCGTGACGCTGCCGCAGGTCGGCTCCTCGCCGAGCGTGCTGTCGTCGCGGTACTCCAAGAACGGCGAGCTGCTGCTCAGCACGGACGCCGGCGGTGCGCAGACGTCGTTCACCTACGACGAGCTCGGTCGCCGGGTCACCGTGACGCAGGCGGACCGCACACCGTCGGGAACCCTCTACTACACGACCCGCACGGGCTACGACGACGCCGGCAACGCGGTGTCCGTGGAGACGCCGCAGGGCAACGTCTCCACGGCGGCCCACAACGCGGCGGGCGAGGTGACCTCCAGCACCGACGCCACGTCCCGTGCGATCAGCTACGGCTACGACATCGCCGGCCGGCGGAGCTCCGTCACCGACGCGACCGGGCTCACCACCACGACGTCGTTCGACCTGCTGGGCCGGGCGGTGCGGACCGCGCAGTCCGTCGCCGGGCAGGAGAAGCGCGCCTCGGTCACCGACTACGACCCCAACGGCAACGTGACCGCGACCCGCAGTGCCGAGGACCGGCTCGTCACCTACGGCTACGACGCGCTCGACCGCGTCGTCCGGCAGACCGAACACGTCTCCGCGACCAAGCAGGTCGTCACGACCACCGGGTACGACGCGCTGGGCAACCGCAGCCGGTTCGTCGACGGTCGCGGCAACGCCACCACCTACACCTTCACGCCGTGGGGCCTGCCCGAGTCGGTCGTCGAACCCGGTGGTGCCACCTGGACGTCGTCCTACGACGCCGGGGGACAGGCGGTCCGGCTGGCGAAGCCCGGTGGCGTCGAGGTGACCCGCACGTTCGACGCGCAGGGCAGGGTGACGCTGGAGAAGGGCTCCGGTGCCGAGTCCGAGACCGCCGACCGCACCTTCGGCTACGACGCCGCGGGCAGGCTCGCCTCCGCCGGATCGGACCTCTACCGCTACGACGACCGCGGCAACCTGCTGACCGCGCGCGGCCCCGGCGGTGACACCACCTACACCTACAACGGCGACGGCACGGTCGCGAGCCGCACCGACGCCTCCGGCACGGCCGCGTTCGGTTACGACAAGGCCGGCCGGCTGACGTCGGCGGCCGATGCCCTGACCGGCCGCACCGCCGACTACGGCTACGACAAGGCAGGCCGCACCGCCTCGGTCGCGGACCGCGCGCTCGGCGGCTACACCGTGCGGCGCATGGCCTACGACGAGCTCGGCCGGCTCGTCTCCGACCAGGTGCAGCAGACCATCGACGTCGGGGTGCCGCCGCGGGTGCTGCTCGGCACCACGTACGGCTACGACCGCGACAACCAGGTGACGGCCAAGAACGCCGACACCTACGGCTACGACGGCGCCGGCCGCCTGACGTCGTGGACCGACCAGGCCGGCAAGGCCACCGCCTACGGCTGGGACGACGCCGGCAACCGGACGTCCGCGGGCGACCGGACGTTCGCCTTCGACGCCCAGAACCGGCTGACCTCCGGCGACGGGGTCACCTACGACTACACGGCGCGCGGCACGCTGTCCTCGCAGACCCGTGACGGCGTGGTGAACAGCTCGTCGTTCGACGCCTTCGACCGGCTCACCGCGATGGGTGCGGCCCGCTACACCTACGACTCGCTGGACCGGGTGGCCGCGCGCAACGGCACCGGGTTCCGCTACCTCGGACAGACCAACGAGGTGGTGTCCGACGGTGCGCGGACGATCAGCCGGTTGCCGGACGGGTCGGCGTTCTCCGACAAGGGCACCGGTACCGCGCGGATGCTCTACGCCGACAGCCACGGCGACGTGGTGGGCCGGTACCTGAGCAACACCGTGGACGGCAGGCGGTCCTTCGACCCGTTCGGTGCGGTGACCTCGTCGTCGGGTGACACGGCCTCCGTCGGCTTCCAGGGCGACTGGACCGACTCCGGCACCGGCGCGGTGAACATGTCGGCGCGCTGGTACCTGCCGGAGACCGGCCGGTTCGCCAGCAGGGACGACTGGACGCTCGACCCGACGCCGTCCTCGGCCGCCAACCGGTACGCCTACGGCAACAGCAGCCCGCTGTCCGGAGTGGACGAATCGGGCCACGACATGGCGCAGTGCCTGTACAACGTGGGCAAGGACGTGAAGACCCCGTGGGACGCGTTCTGGGAACCGATCAAGCACACGCTCTTCGACTCCGACTGCGCCGGGCGGCTGGCAAACGGGGAATGCCCCCGGTACGGCTGCTACAACGCCAAGGCCGGTGGTGACGAGGACCCGATCCCGGTGGGCCGCAACTGCAGGTACTACATCGGCGGGTGCAACCGGGGTGGGCAGAAGGTCGCGCCGCCTCCGCCACCCAACTGCCGGCAGAAGAAGACGTGCGTGGCCGGTCCCGGTGGGTACAAGGGACCCGGCGCGCGCAAGCCGAAGCCGATCTCCAGGCCCGCACCGCCGCCCCCGCCGCGCTGGTGGACCGACCTGCACAAGCCCGCGTTCCGGCCACCACCCGGCGGCACCGTCGTGCGGCCGCCGACCTCGTACGACCCGACCAGCCCGCTGACCGTCATCACCGACCTGGCGAACACCCTGATCGACATCGCGACCAAGGTGACGCCGACCGTGGTCGACATCGTCGGTGACCTGATCGGCCAGCCGTACGACGCGGTGATCGGCGCCGACGAGAAGCGCAAGCCCGACGAGGAGGGCTGTCTCGAAGGCGATCCGGGAGTCGCGGTCAACGAGGTGTTCAACGACGAGATGGAGGACATCAAGAACTGGAACGGACCCTACGCGGGCAAGAGCCGCGGCTGGCCCGCTCAGCGCGCGACCGCGGGCACGGTGTGCCTGACCGACCTCAAGCCCAAGGGGCCGCGCTACGAGCAGAAGCCGGTCGGCTACGTGCACGGGCAGCACAACAAGAGCCACCTGATCGGCTACCAGTTCTTCGGCAAGGGCGGACGCGAGAACATCGTGCCGCTGGACGCCGACGTGAACCAGACGGACATGCTCGGCGTGGAGAACGAGATCGCGGACGCGGTCAGGAGCGGCCAGCGGGTCTTCTACCGCGTCGAGGCGATCTACGCCCGGCCGGAGGACGCGGTGCCCTCCGCCATCGACATCTACGCCGTCGGGGACAAGGGCTTCGCCTGTGGCCAAAGGATCTTCAACCCGCACCCGGCGTCCGGCTACCCAAGGGGAAAGCTCAATGGCACACGACCCGCGTGTTGACGAACTGGCCGCACTGGTCGGTTGGCAGGGCACCGTCGACGCGGACGAGGCGGTGCGGGACGTGGAACGCACGCTCGGCATCGGCCTGCCGCCGGACTTCCACGCGCTGGTGAACCGGTTCCCGACCGGGTACTTCAGCTCGTTCGTCACGGTGCCCTCGCCGGTGCGGCTGGCCAACGGGAACTCGCCGTTCCTGTGGGAGGCGCAGGACGCACTGGCCGTCCTGCGCGAGGCGGCGGACACCGCGCATCCGGCGTACCCGGCGCCCGGCGGCCTGCTGCCGTGGGCCAGCAGCACCGAGGGGCACGTCTTCTTCTGGCGCACCGGGGACGAGGACCCGGCGCGCTGGCCGACGGTGTTCTGCGACGACGAGCTCACCGGCTGGGGCGAGTACCCCGGCACGGCGTCGGAGTTCCTGCGCGATGTGCTCACCGGCCGGTTCACCCACGAGTTCTTCGACCCCTGCCTGCAGGGCGTCGAACCCGACTTCGAGCCCGAACAACGAGAAGGAAACGCATGAACCGCATGAGACGCGTGGTCGTGGGAGGTGTCGCGCTGCTGCTGGGGACGGCGGGCGTGGCAACGGTTCCGACGGCCGCCACAGCCGACGTCCCGCAGTCGATCAGCGCTCCACGGCCCGGTGAGGCGGTCCCGAAGGACCGCGACGGCAAGGTCCTGCTCTACGTCGACGGCCGCGACCAGAAGGCCGTCCGCACGGCGGTCACCAAGCTCGGCGGCGAGGTCACCGCCACCCAGGGTTCACGCGCGCAGGTCGCCGTCCCGCAGGACAAGGTCGCGGCTCTGGGCAAGGAGCAGTCCATCGTGGAGGTGAAGCGGCCGGAGCGGGCGATCCCGATGGCCGTCACCTCCGAAGGCGTGCAGGCGTCGGGGGCCGACGGCTGGATCAACGCGGGCAAGAAGGGGCAGGGCGTCAAGGTCGGCGTCATCGACGTCGGCTTCGCCGGGCTCGGCGACGCGCAGCAGGAGGGTGAGCTGCCGGCGAACGTCGCCGTCGACAACTCCGGCTGCCACGACGCCACCAGGTCGTCGAGCCACGGCACCGCCGTGGCCGAGGTGGTGCACGACATGGCACCCGACGCGCAGCTGTTCGGGGCGTGTGTCGACGGGCCGCTCGACTTCGAGAACGCCACGAACTGGTTGCGGCAGCAGGGTGTGCAGGTGATCACCGCCGCCATCGGGTTCCTCAGCTCCGGGCGCGGTGACGGCACCGGCGAGGCCGGCAGTCCCGCCGACGTGGTCCGCAAGGCCCGCGAGGCGGGTGTCACGTGGTCCGTGGCGGCCGGCAACCTGGCGCGCGACCACTTCGCCGGCAACGCGGTGGACGCCAACGGCAACGGGTTCGTCGAGTTCGACGGCACCGCGCAGAACAACGGGTTCAACGTCGCGGCCGGTGTCACGACCACCGTGGCGTTGCGGTGGGACGGCTGGCCCAGGACGAACGAGGACCTCGACCTCTACGTCATGTCGCAGCCCAAGGCGCCGACCGGTCCCACCGACTCCGCGGTCGTGGCGGCGTCGACGACCAACCAGCGCGACGTCTCGGGTGGTGCGCGGCCGACCGAGGAGGTGACGTTCACCAACTCCTCCGGGGCGGCGCAGTTCTACTACCTGTACGTGCGCAACCACAACGCGAAGTTCACCACCCGGCTCGACCTGTTCGTGTCGGGGCCGAGCGACCCGTTGCAGTACAACACCCCGGCCGGCAGCGTCACCGAGCCCGCCACCTCGCCGTACGTCATGGCGGTCGGCGCGACCCGGCCCGGCAGCGGCACCCTGGAGAACTACAGCGGCCAGGGCCCGACGATCGACGGCAGGCTCAAGCCCGACCTCACCGGGTTCGCTCGCGTCAGCACCTCCACCTACGGCGGCCAGAACCTCAGCGGCACCTCCGCGGCGGCGGCGCACGTCGCGGGCGCGGCGGCGTTGCTGAAGTCCGCCAACCCGCAGCTCGACGCCGCGCAGATCCAGACGGCGCTGCAGACGCGCACCAACCCGCGCAAGTCCGACAACCAGTGGGGCACCGGAGTTCTCGCGATGGGCACACCGGACACCGTCCCGGTCGTGACCGGGTCCGGGTACACGCCGTTCCCGAAGGTCTCGGTGATCCAGGGCAGGGCGTTCGCGGCCGGCGAGGTCTTCACCCTGCCGATCCCGGACATCCCCACCGACACCACCGCGGTGGCGCTCAACATCTCACTGCGCACCAACCCGGCGTCGGGTGCGGTCGACGTGCCCAGCGGGCTTGACGTGTTCCCGGAGAACTCCTCGACCAGCAAGGCCACGACGCTGCGCGTGCAGCCCGGTGACGGCTGGGTCAACGCACTGGTGATCGCCAAGCTCGGCGCCGACCGCGCCGTGCGGCTGCGTGCCGGTGCGGGCCCGGTGTTCGACAACGTCGACCTGCTCGGCTACTTCAGCCCGAACAGCGCCTCGACCTACTTCCCGCAGCACAGCCCGGTCCGGGTGCTCGACACCCGCGGCCTGAACGGCGGCCCGCGCACCACCCCGCTCGGTCCCGGCGAGGTCGTGACCGTGAAAGCCCGTGGCGCCAACGGTGTCCCGGACAACGCCACGGCGGTCGCGGTCAACCTCACCGCCGTCGAGTCGACTCTGGGCACCGCGATGGGCCTGTTCGGCACGGAGAACGGCGGCACGGCGCTGAGCGCCAACCGCACCGAACGCCGCTCCAACGCCTCCATCGTCGCCATCGGCGAGGACGGCAACATCCGGCTGCGCAACAGCACCGGCCGCGCGCACGCCGTGCTCGACGTCGTCGGCTGGTTCGCCGCCGGTGCCGGTGGCAAGTACGTCCCGCTCGACGAGCCGGCCCGCATCGCCGACACCGCGACGGGCAGCCAGCGCACCGGCCCGCTCGGCGAGGGCGAGACCGCGCGGTTCCAGGTCACCGGCCTCGCCGGAGTCCCGGCCACCGCCACCGCCGCTGTGCTGATGCCGTCGGCCGCCGAGAACCTGCTCGGCACCGAGGTGTCGGTGGCACCGGCCGAGATCGGCTGGTCGCCGGTGACGAACCTGGCCGTGAAGCAGCGCGGCCGGTCGTCCTCGACCGTGCTGACGCCGCTGGGCGCGAGCGGCAAGGTGGCCGTGCGCAACGAACGCGGCAACGCCCAGTTCGCGCTGGACGCCCAGGGCTACTTCCTCGGCGGCACGCAGTTCACCGACGACGGCGCGTGCGCGCTGCCGGTCGGTGAGGCCGGGTACACCAGCATGTTCGACGGCAGGGCGGAGACGAACCTGTCGGCGTGGCGGGTCGCGGGCACGACCCCGTTGTCCGTCAACGGGTGTGAGCTGCAGACCACCGAGGGCAACGACGTGTCCTGGTACGCCGCGCACTCGTTCGGCAACGACTACACGGTGAAGTTCGACTTCCGCGGCAACCAGTCGCTGGCGCGGACGGGCCTGTTCGTGATGTTCCCCGACCCCGGTACCAACCCGTCCGTGCCGCGCGGCAACGGCGTGGAGGTCGAGATCGGCACCGACGGCAGCGCCGGCTCGATCACACCGGGCAAGGCGCGCAGCGGCGAGGCCCCGTCACCGGGCAACTGGCACACCGCCGAGGTGACGGTCGCCTGGAACACGGTCATCGTCAAGATCGACGGCGCGGAGGTCAACCGCCACACCGTCACCGACGCCGGACGGGCGTACGTCAACAGCTTCATCGGCTTCAAGAACGACGGTGAGTACCGCACCACGTACCTGCGCAACCTCCGCGTCAAGAACAACACCGCGGTGCGCAACGGCGAGATCAGGGGCGTCAACGACCGCTGCCTCGACGTGCCCGGCTACGACCCCAACGTCGCCGAGCTGCAGATGTGGGACTGCAACAACTTCCCCAACCAGCGCTGGACCACCACCGTCGACGGCCTGGTCACCAACGTCGGCAAGTGCCTCGGCGCGCAGAACAACGGCACCGCCGCCGGAACCGCTGTCGTGCTGGTGGCGTGCACGCCGGGCGAGTACTCCCAGCAGTGGGTGGTGCGCCCGGACGGCGCACTGGTCAACGTCCGATCCGGACGGTGCCTGACGCCGGCGACCACCGACCGTTCGGCTGCGTTGCGGCTGCAGGACTGCGCGGCGCGGTCGGACCAGGTCTGGCGGCTGCCCGACCAGCACGGCCAGCAGGGTGCACTCGTCAACGCCGCGTCCGGTCGGTGCCTGGACATCGCGAGCGGCGACCCGCGCACCAACAAGGCCCAGTCGTGGGACTGCTACGGCAACGCCGCGCAGCAGTGGGCGATCACCGGTGACGGCCGGATCACCAGCAGCGGCAAGTGCCTCGACATCGTCAACGCCGCCACGACCGCCGGCAGCGCGGTGAACCCGTTCGACTGCAACGGCCAGCCCAACCAGCAGTGGCAGTCACGGCCGGACGGCACCATCGTCAACCCGGCGTCCGGCCGCTGCCTGACCGCGGCCGGCACCGCCAACGGCGCCGGACAGTCCATCCAGGACTGCACCGGGGCACCGGCGCAGGTCTGGCGGCTCAGCGCGCAGACGCAGTGGGTCGGCAACCTCGTCGGCATGGGCAAGTGCGCCGACATCAAGGGGGAGAACCCGGCCAACGGCACGGTGTGGCTGTGGCAGTGCTTCGGCCCGCAGGGCGAGACCTGGGCGGCGATCGGCGACGGCGCCATCCGGTCCATGGGCGCGTGCCTCGACATCGGCGCACTGCCCAACGGCACCCCGACCGTGGTGGCCACCTGTCACAACGGCCTGAGCCAGCAGTGGACCGCTCGCCCGGACGCCACGTTCGTCAACGTCGAGGCCTCGCGCTGCCTGGACGTGTACGCGGGACTCGTCGACAACGGCACGAAGATCCAGATCTACGACTGCGTCGGCACGCCGCAGCAGCGGTGGTCGGTGCCGCTCAGGGCGAGCTAGCAGAACAGGCGGTGGTGGGCGGCGGGATTCATGACCGCCGCCCACTGCCACATCTCGTCGGGCCTTGTTCAGGTGGCGCGAGCAGCAGCAGCGCGTCAGTAGACGCAGTACCAGCTGTAAGGGTCGCTGTAGTTGCGGTAGGTGCTGTAGGCGTTCGGGTTGCGGTACTGCGTGCGGCACTGTCGCGTCACGTCGATCTGCCCGTCCGCCACCGGGACGACGCCCGTCACGCACCTCCAGCCGAGCACGTTCCAGGTCCTGATCTTCGCCACCCGGCCCTGCCCGGGGTACTGGTTGTCGCACGCCGCCTGCATGCTCACCGAGCCGGTCGCCGCAGACGCCGGTGATGTCGACACGACGGCGCCCGTGATGCTGATCAACGCGCCTGCCGCTATTGCTGCCACTCGTCGTGCTTGCATGGTGAATTCCTCCTTGGAATGGAGCCGGAATCGACTCGCGATTTCGTGCGTGAACTTGTCCGGTGCGTGAGCTTCACCGGCTGCCGTACTCCGGGCAGAACGCGGCCACCGAGACGTTCAGGAATGCTCGTTTTGCGTTGATGTTGTTGCCGAAGTCGCCGTACATGGCCATGAGGTCGCCGGCCCCGTATCCCTGGTCGAGCTTGGCGCAGAGGGACTTGGCCAGCGTTTCGGCCTCGGTCATGTCGTGGGGTGCGATGCCCTTGTGCGCGAGCAAGTCGTGGAACTTCGACGTCGCGTTGTTCGTAGGACTGCAGGCCGCGGTGAGCACAAGCGTCACGACGGCCAATGTCGTCTTCATCGTGCGCCTCCTTTGTCGTTCCCCCATGGTGTGGAAGGCGTTGTGGGTGACGCGTGGGTCGTTCACCCGACACGTTCGGCTCGGCTGGTCCGACACAGTGGGTGGTGGCTCGCGGGAGGAGGGCGTTGTGGACGGCAGGCGCATGCGGGTGGTCGTGCTGGACGACCACCCCGCGGTGGTGGCGGGTGTGACGGTGTGGTGCGAAGCCGCTGATCCGCCGATCGACGTCGTGGATGCGGGTGACCACCTGTCGCTGGTGTGGACCGGACGCGGCGCCGAAGCCGATGTGGTGGTGTTCGACCTGCAATTGGGCGGCAAGCCGCCCGCGTTCGCCGAGCTGGAGGCGCTGGTGAAGGCCGGACGCCGCGTGGTCGTCTACTCGCAGCACTTGGCGTCGGCCACGGTGATGCGTTGCCTGGACCTCGGCGCCTTGGCCTACGTGACGAAGGCCGAGGGGCCGGAGCACCTCGTTCCCGCTCTCCGAGCCGCGGCGGAGGGCGTCCACTACCTCTCGCCGTCGCTGAGCGGCGCTGTGTGCGCGGTGCCGGACGGTCGCGCGCGGCTCACGCCGAGGGAGGTCGAAGTGCTCACCGCCTGGTTCGAATGCGCCTCCAAGGACCTCGTCGCGGCCAGGCTGCACATCACGCGCAAGACGGTGGAGACCTACATCGAACGGGTCCGGGCCAAGTACGCCGAGTTGGGGCGTCCCGCGACGACCAAGCAGACGCTGGTGAAGCGGGCGCTGGAGGACGGGCTGGTCAGCTTCGACGACCTGCCGTGACGATCCTGTGCTCCGCGCGCACCCAGCACAGTTCCGCAGTCGCCAGGTGCGTCACGACGACCTGTGAGTCGTCGCTGGTCTCCTGTGGTGTGACGGGAGGGCAGTCGCCCACGGCGCTGACCGACACGGCGTCCGGAGTCCCGAGCACCACCAGGCGGAGGGTGGAGCGTGCCGTGGTGACGACGACGAGTGGTGCCTCGGTCAACAGGTGGCGCACCGAACGTGGCAACGGGGGAATCGGTCCGTTGACCTCCAGGTGGACCTCGATGCCCCGTCGTTGCGCCAGGTCGATGCACGCGTCCAGTTCGTGCAACAACGGGTTTTCGGCGTCGTCGGCCTCCGCGAACAGCCGCCGCATCCGGGCCGCCTCGATCCCGCATCGTCGTCGCACGTCGGGATCGGCGGGATCGAGGGCGCGGCTCAGCAGCCCTTCGAGCAGGGGCAGCGCCGACGTGGACAGCTCCGCGCACCTGACCTTCCTCGCCTCGTGGAGGCCGACGGCCACGCGATGAGCGGTTGTCGTCTCCTCGAGTGCCCTGCGGGCAGCGCCGGCGGCCGCAGCGAGGCGGACCAGGGCTGCGGCCGTCGCGCCGACGCAGAGCTGGAACGCCAGGACCGCCGTGAGCGCCACCAAGCCGCCGAAAAGCCTGTCCTCGTCGGCGTGAGCCACGGTGACCAGGCTCGCGGCGCTGATGCCCAGCTCCACCAGCAGGACCGGGAGCAGTGTGGACAGGGGGTGGCCGAACAGCACGCACAGCGTGACCCACCCGACCACTCCGGTGCTCCAGTCGGCCTGTTCGAGCACCTGGCTCGGGGCGAGGGTGGCGGTGGCGGCGATGTGTGTGAGGACGAGGGTGGCGGCGACCGGCCAGCCGGCCTCGGCCCACGAGCGCCCCCGTCGCACCAGCAGCCATTCGACGACGAGGAGGAGGAACACGTACAGGTAGGCGGCGATCTGGACAGCGGGGACGGCGAAGTCCCGCAGGGCGGGGAACAGCGACGGCGCGTTGAGCAGCAGCAGGACGGCGCTGGCGATCACCGCGGTCGACAGCCGCAGCTTGCGGAGGAACTCGTCTTGGACCTCGTGTGCTGCGAAGGCGGGCGAGGGCAGGTCAACCATGGCCGTGAACCAACCGCACGATCGACCCGTGGCCGGGGTGTGAGATGACCGATGCCTGGCCGCCCGCCTCCCGCATCCGGCCGATGATCGAGCTCGTGATGCCCCGGCGCGATGCCGGGACCGTCGCCGGGTCGAAACCACGCCCGTGATCGATCACCTCCACGGTCACCGCTGTTCCGCGCTTGTGCGCCAGCACCGTGGCGGAAGCAGCTCCGGAGTGCCGGGACACGTTCGTCAACGCCTCGCGGACGCAGTGGGCGAACGTCGCTCCCAACGCCGCGGGCACTGCCAGGCCCGGGGCGATGTGGAACTCGACGTGCAGCCTGGACGCCGATCCGGCGCGGCACAGGACGTCGTCCAGTTCCACGACGCCGCCCGCGTGCGGAGGGTGTTCATCGATGGCGTCGATGTCGACGCGCAGTTGGGGTCTCAGCCACTCGTCGTGCCGGCCGACCTGGCCGAGTGCGACCATCAGCAAGGTGGTGGCGGCCGTGTCGTGGAGCAGCGCGGCTGCCCGGCGCTCGTCGGCACGGACGGCCTGGGCGATCGCCGACTCCGTTCGCTCCCGCTCTGCCAGGGCTGCGGCGTGGTCGGCCTGGGCGGCGCTGCGGTTCACGAGCGACCAGAGCAGTCGTGACAACGCGGCTTCAACACAGATCCAGCCGGCGAGGGGAAGCGTGGCGGTGACGGCCGCGGGGCCGAGGACTGCGGCTCCGATGACGTGCGTCGCCGACAAACCCGCTGCGACCACCATTCCGGCGACGGGGCGTGAGGTCCACTGGATCGCGACCGCGACGAACGAGGCGAACACCAGCGCCCAGCTGTGACCGTTCGTCAACGCCTCCACCGGCACCGTCCACCGCTGTGTCAGGCAGGCCAGTGCCGCCAGCAGGACTTCGAGGGCCGGTGGCCACCACGCCCACGGCCATCGGAGCAGGACCGCGTTCAGCAGCACGACGCCCGCGACGGCGACCAGCAGCACCAGGGGGACAGGCGCCACAGGCATCCCGAACCCGGCGACGACGAGGATGAAGGCCGCTTTCCCGAGCACGGCGTACCGGGCCCCGAGGCGCGAAAGTCTTCGCTGGAACTCGCCGTCAAGCATCCCGACCGCCCATCAACGTCGTTGTTGATTTCGACAACGAGGCGGGCGTGTTACTCCTGGAACAGCACTACCCCCTGAACGGGTGACATTCGAGCAGGGCGATGTCAGGCGTCGCCGTCGCCCGTGCAACAAGTTCCCGCAGTCGTGGCTGTCGGGTGAACGACCGACGCGTTGCCCAAGGCGCCCTGCCCAGACTGAGGTGGTGGAAGCGGAGGTCACATCGGCCACCACCAGGTGATCGCCGGGCTCCCGAGATCGTCTCGGTTCACACAGGGGCCAGCCATCTCCGTCGGCCGGCTTCTGCACGGATGTCGTGGAGGGCGTCATGCACTGGAGCGCGTACGAGGTCTTCTCGGTTCTGAGCGGGGTCACGGTGCTGATCCTCGCGCTGGTGGCTCGTGGAATGAATGGCAGGAGTCGGGCTCTGGCTGTGTTCAGCGGCCTCTTCTGCATCGTCCTCGGATTCTGCGTAGCGGCTCAAACGAGCGGAACCTACTACTTCCCGAGGCGCATTTTCTTCATCCCGTTCGTCGCTGTGGGCTGCACGATTTATGAGGTCGTCAAGCGCAAGCGTGGAACAGGCGCGCGGCGATACTGAAACAGGTGGGGAAAGCATTCAGGATCTTCGCGTGCTCGTGATGATCGACTGCATGAACGCTTTGCGAATTCTGGTCTGGTAACAGTTGGGGCCCGTTGAGCGGGCGGTGTCCACCGACGAGCAAGTGCCGCGGTCGAGTGACCGAGGTGGACGTGGTGCCGGACCTTGCCCCTGTCACGCTCTGCCAGGGAGAAGTCCTCGGTGAAGTCCACCCGCGAGGCGGTCCGAACCTCGTGAGGAGATGCCGCCGATCCACGTCCCGCCGCTCTCCGTGCTGGTTGGATGTGCGAGTGGTCTGGCTTCCCGTAGACGCGATCTGGTGCACCATCGGCACGGTCTGGTTCACCGAAGATGACGTGTTCGCACGTGCGGACATCGACCGCTACGAGTTGGGCCAGGAACTCTGCGAGCAGGTCGGCCCGTTCCAGGTGCTGGCGGGTCAGGTGGTCGCTGTCGTGTGTGACCGTCAGGTGCGGTTGACCGGCGCCGATGGCCGGTTGACCGGCGAGTGTTCCTGCCCGGCGGGGCTCGGCGGTGTCTTCTGCGAGCACTGCGTGGCCGTCGCGGTGCTGGCTGTCGACGTCGTACGTCCACTGGATGCCAAGGCGCTGCTCACCGCGGTGGACTCGGTCGGCAGGACACGTCCGGACGCCACGTACCCGGACCGCTGGGCCGATGACGCCGAGAAGCTCCTGCTCACCTTGGAGGAGGCCACCATCGGCCACCCGGCGGTCACCAGGCCGCTGTACCAACGGCTGGTGCGGCGCTTGGCGCGCAACGGGTCGAACCTCGGCTCCCACGAGGCGTACTCCCTGTGGTCGGACGCGGTGGAGCAGGCGACCACGGGTCTCGTCCAGGCGTGCGTGCGCGAACCGGCGGACCCCGACGAGCTGGCCGTCTGGGCTTTCGACCTGCAGGCGGAGGAACCTGCGCACTTCTTCGACGTCGCCGATCTGGTGGAGGCGCTCGGTCCGCGCGGGCTGGCCACCTACCGGCGGCGGTTGGACCAGGCGCACCGGAACCTGGCCCCTGAGGACCCCTATGACCACCACTCGGTGCACCAGCACGGTGTGATCGCCTACATCCGCGAACAGTTCCTGGTGGCGTTCGAACCGGATGTCGAGGTCCTGAGCGCTTTCTACGCCGAGAACCCACGCCCCGGCAGTGCCGTGTCGATCGCCAAGGCGTTGCGTTCCGCTGGCCGGGTCGACGAAGCCCTCGCCTGGCTCGAAGACGTGCCACGGAGGAGCCACGAAGGCGACGACGAACTCGCGCGGCTGTACGAGGTGCGCGGCCGGTACCGGGACGCGGCCAGGGTCCGCTGGGACATCTTCGAACGCTTGCCCCATTCGGGTCACTACCGCGCGCTGCTGGCCGTCGCCGAACCGCTGGACGCCGTGGAGTACGCGACGGACCGCGCCATCTCCTGCCTGGAAGGCCTGCGGCAAAGGGACGAGAACGCCGACGACCTGCTCGCCGAGCTGTACGGGACGCGCGGCCGGTACCGGGACGCGGCCAGGATTCGCTGGAACATCTTCGAACGCGTGCCCCACGGCCACTTCGACCGGAACCGGGAACGAGCGTACTGGGCGCTGCTGGCTGCCGCCGAACCGCTGAACGCGGTGGAGTACGCCAAGAACCGCGCCTTCGCGCATCTGCGCGAACAGGTGGCGCGGTCCGGAGCTGACGCCGCCACGTCACTGGTCCACCTGCTCTTCGTCGCCGGCGACGAAGAGCAGGCGTGGCGAGTGGCGCGGGAACACGACCTCGACGACCGTCAGCTCGCGCACATCGCACGTGCGCTCGCACACCGGCATCCGACCGCCGCGATCCCGGTCCTGGTGCGGGCGGCCGAGCTCACGATCGACCGTCGCACGGACAAGGCCAGGTACGCGCGGGCCGGTGAGGTGCTGGCCGAGATCGAGGTGCTGCACCACCGGGCCGGGTTGGACTTCGCTGACTGCCTGGACCAGTTCACCGCCGCGCACCACCAGCCGGCGCTGCTGGCTGCCTTGGCCAAGGCCGGCCTGTGAAGGCGACCTGCCGCCACGCTCGACATGACGGCCAGCACCGGCACCGGACAGGGGTGAACCGGGTGTCGCCCGTGGCCGGCCCGGTGTTCTAGTCGGTCGGCGCCATCGCCCCCGCTCGGTGGCGTGCCGCCGACACCCCGGTGTTGGCGCTCGCCGCAGACCTGGTCACCGCCGCGATGTCGGCCCTGCTCACGCGGTCGTCGGTGTTGTCACCGAGTACCGCGATCTGCTCGGCCAGCGGCAGCTCCTGCCACTGCGGCGACACCGGCCCGACGTGCCCGGGAAGGGCGGGCTCGTCCTTCGTCACCGCCAGCGTGTCACCGACCGAGCCACGCGCCGCGACGGTGCCGTACATGTTGCCGGTCCACTGGCGGACGCCGTAGTACTCCGATCCGACCCATTGCGACAACAGGATGTGGGAGTTCGCCAGCGTCGAGTACGGATGCACGATCGGCGCGTAGATGTTCTGGGCCTGCGCGTAGGTCACCTGGGTCTTCGGGGCGGTCCACAGGCCTGTCGGGTACGTCGCCGTCTGGGTGACCGCGCCGCGGCCGCCGTTGAGGAACGACAACACGACCCGACCCTCGATGACCTGTGCCGACAACTCGCCGATGGCCTCGGTGCGACTCGGCGCGTTGATGATCGGCGTGATCGGCCCGTACTGGCGCCAGTCCCAGCGACCGGAGCCGTCGACGCCCCAGAAGCGGTACTGGCTGTAGTTCCACATCTTGTCCCACGGCACCCGCATGAGGTGGATGCCACCGCCGTTCCACCGGCCCTCGTTGGTCCCGTAGATGTAGACGAAGTTCTCACCCGGCCACATGATCATGGTGTTGTTCTGGAACAGGCTCATGTCGCCGCTGTTCCAGTAGTCCATGTTCTCCCGGTTGGTCTCCAGGTTCCACGTGGTGGTCCAGTTCTCCGCGTGGGTGTCGGTGGACGTCCACAGCCGGGAGTACCAGGTGCGCCAGCTGCCACCGGCGCTCGGGATGCCACCCTGCTCCGGGATCGCCCAGTCCCGCACGCCGAACGTGCTCATGATGTAGCGGCCGTCGGGCAGGTGGATCAGGTCGTTGGGGATCTCGGTGACGACCTGCCCCGGCGTGTTCCTGGCGTAGTTGGGGTCGTTGTGCCGATAGAGGATCAACTGCTTGGCCTGTGAGCCACCGATGGCGTTGTCCCAGCGGATGCCGTTCTGCAGGTCGGTGTTCGACTGGCGCAGCCCGACGGGCGAACGCCAGCCGGTGACGTTGACCGGCACCGGCTGGTCGAAGGTGTCGCCGAAGATCGAGATGCAGTAACCGTGGTTGGTCCGTGCCGTGAACCCGAGGTCGGTGCCCCGGAAGCCGAACCGGGCCGTCTCGTTGCCCGTGAGGTCCTTGAGGTAGCCGGCCCGCGGGGTGCCGGCTGCGCCGGCCGTCCCGGCGCCGAGCCCGCCGAGCCCGCCGCCGAGCAGTGCGCCGGCGGCCCCCTTCAGGAACGTCGCACGGCTGAAGCCGCGGCCCGTCCGTGTTGTCGGATCGGTGCCATCGCCGCTGGTGTGGTCGTCGCGTCGCATTCCGCTCCTTCAGGAGTTCGCGCTGTGTGACCACGACGCTACCTACTGTTCCGGAAAACCGGAATGACCAGAGCTCACCGGTTCCGGAACGTCGGTCCCGGAACCGGTGAGCAGGTCAGCGCGGCGCTCACGCCAGAGGAACCCACTCCGTCTTCACCGTCACCTCGTCGAGCACCTCCTGGAGCGGCTCGACCCCGAGCCCTGGCCCGGTGGGCACCCGCAGGTGCCCGTCCCGCAGCACGAACGGCTCGGTGACGTCCAGCGCGTAGTACCGGTCCGACGCCGAGGTGTCACCGGGCAGCGTGCACCCCGGCAACGCCGCGAGCGCCACGTTCGCCGCCCGCCCGATGCCGGTCTCCAGCATCCCGCCGCACCACACCGCGATGCCGTGCGCCGCGCACACGTCGTGGATGCGCCGCGCCTCCAGGTACCCGCCGACCCGGCCCGGCTTGATGTTCACGACCTGGCACGCGCCCAGCGTGATCGCGTCGGCGGCCGACCGGGCGGAGGTGATCGACTCGTCCAGGCAGATCGGGGTCCGCACCACCTTGGCGAGCTCGGCGTGGGCGAGGATCTCCTCCTCGTCCAGCGGTTGCTCGATCAGCAGCAGCTCGAACGGGTCGAGCTTCGCGAGGTGGCGGGCGTCGGCCAGGGTGTAGGCGGTGTTCGCGTCGACCTGCAGCAGCACGTCGCCGAACCGCTCCCGCACCGCGCGCACCGGCTCGACGTCCCAGCCCGGCTCGATCTTCAGCTTGATCCGGACGTACCCCTGTTCGACGTACCCGGTGACGGCGTCGAGCAGCTCGGGGATCGAGTTCATGATCCCCACCGACACGCCGCACGGCACGGACTCGCGCGTCGCCCCCAGCTCGCGGGCGAACGACCGGCCGGCCGCGCGCAGCTCGGCGTCCAGCACGGCCATCTCCAGCGCGCCCTTGGCCATCCGGTGGCCGCGGAACTTCGCGAGCCGCGGTCCGACGGACACGGCGTCGACCTCACCGGTCAGCGCCGGCACCAGGAACCGCCGCAGCACGTCCGCGCAGCCCTCGGTGTACTCGGGCGAGTAGACCGGGTCCACCATCGCCACGCACTCGCCCCAGCCCTCGCCCACGTCGGTGACGGCGCGCAGCAGCATCAGCGTGCGCACGGTCTGCGTGCCGAACGACGTGCGGAACGGGCTCTTCAACGGCATCTCGACCCAGCGGAGCTCGACCCCGGACAGCCTCATGACGACTCGTTCCTCTCGACGACGTACCACCCGGCCCGGTCGAACCCGGTGACGCGGGCACCTCCCGCGAGCAGCCCGCCGAGGACCTCCCGCACGGCGTGCCGCCACTGCCGCGCCGCGGCCGGGTTCGCCACCCGCAGCGCCTCGACGTCCGGCGGCACCGCGACCAGCACGGTGGAACCGCCGGTGGTGCCGGGCACCGGCAGACCGTCGGCGGAGATGCCCAGCCCGACCACGCCCCTGGCCTCCACGACCCGCGGCGTGCCCGCGCACACCGCGGCGACCTCCGGTGACGTCACCCGCCAGTGCACCAGCAGCCGGTCGCTCTCCACGCCGCCGTTGATGCTGTCGCGCATGTCGCCGTAGAAGTCCGGCAGGTACTCGGCCGCGTCGGCACCGAGCTTGCCCAGGTTGAAGTAGGCGTTGCGGCGCACCAGCGGGTCGAACGTCCAGGTGACGGCGGTCAGCCCGCGGGCCAGCGCCCACGCCCGCTGGTCGAGCTTGAGCGCGTAGCCGACGTTGCGGCCGCGCATCCGGGCCGAGACACCGGCGATGTGGCTGTGCAGCGTGCCGGCCGCCGGTGGCGAGCAGAACCCGATGCACGCGCCGACGAGCTCGTCGCCGTCGAACGCGCCCGCCACGTAGCTGCCCGCCTTGGCCATCGCCCGCAGCAGCTCGGCGGTGACCGGGGGAGTGTTCCCGCTCGACCGCCAGATCTCGGCGTAGAGCCGTTCGGTGGCGACGAGCTCGGACTGCTCGGTGAGCTGGCGGACCACGACGTCCTGGGCCAGCAGCGGTTCGGTCATGTGGTCAGCTCCCTCACCAGTGCCGAGAGCAACGCGGTGCGCGGCGCCAGCTCGGACACCAGCACGTGCTCGTTCTCGGCGTGTGCGCCACCGCCGACGGCGCCGAGCCCGTCGAGCGTCGGCACGCCTGCGCCCGCGGTGAAGTTGCCGTCGGAGGCACCGCCGACCGCGGCCCGGGTCAGCGGTCCGCCCAGCCGGGACGCGAGCGCGAACAGCTCGGCGGACATCGCGGCCTCCAGCGGCGCGCGGTTCGGGCCGCCGGTCACCTCGACCTCCGCCCCGTCGAGCACCGGTTCCAGCGCCCGCATCGCCTCGTCCACGCGCAGCTGCTCGTCGAGGTCGCGCACGCGCACGTCCACCATGAAGCTGCCGTGCGCGGCAACGGTGTTCGTGGTCGTCCCCGCCGACAGCACGGTCGGCGTCACGGTCGTACCCGAGTCTACATCGGACAGTGCGGCCACGGCGAGGATCTGGTGGGCCGCCTCGATCGTCGCGCTGACACCGCGCTCGGGTTCGAGCCCGGCGTGCGCGGCGCGGCCGTGCAGCACCACCTCGTACATCGACGTGCCCTTGCGCTCGGTCTTGAGCGCGCCGCCGTCCGCCGACCCCTCGGTGACGAGCACGGCCCGGTGCTCGCGCGCCTCGGTCTCGATGAGGCCGCGGGAGGACGGCGAGCCGATCTCCTCGTCGCCGGTGATGAGCACCGTGACGCCGTCGGGGGAGTCGAGCGCGGCCACGGCGTGGAAGATCATCACCACGCCGGTCTTCATGTCGAAGCAGCCGGGACCGCGCAGCACGCCGTCCCGCACCGAGAACGGGATGCGGTCGAGCGTGCCGATGGGCCACACCGTGTCGTGGTGGCCCAGCAGCAGCACCTTGCGCGGACCACCGCCCAGCCGCCACCGCAGGTGGGTGCGGCCGTCGAGCACGATCCGGTCGGGGGCGCTGCCGAGCAGGGCCGTGCCCACCTCGGCGGTGACGTCCGCGCTGCGGGCGACGGCGGCGAGGTCGGTGGACGGGGACTCGCAGTTGATGAGGCGTTCGATGTCTTTGAGCACGTCAGGACACCTTAGGCGTGGCGCGGACGCCCATGTGCAGGTACTGCTCGCCGGTGGGCAGCGTGTAGAACACGACCGAGGTCCAGCTGTCCTGCTCGGAGTCCCGGCACACGAACAGCTCGTCGGTGATCGGCACGAGGTCGACCTCCGGCGGGTCCGGCACGAGCCCCGCCAGCGATCCGGTGACCGTCATCGCCAGCCGCAGGCCCTTCTCGCCCTCGGACACCTCCAGGCGCGCCGAGGCCCGTTCGTACCGGCCGACGTACCGCGCGGTGTCCACCTCGACCGGGTCGCCGGGCTCCAGCGGGCGCGGCATCGCGACACCGGCCAGCTCGGCGAAGATCTCCCGGTACAGCTCCAGGTAGAGCTCGCGGGCCTTGCCGCCGTTGGTGAGCAGCGTGACGGCGAGGCCCTGCTCGGGCAGCAGGCGCAGGAACGCCGACTGGCCGATGGTGTTGCCGTCGTGGCCGATGAGCCGGTGACCGTCCCAGCCGAACCGGATCCAGCCCAGGCCCCACGAGTCGCCTAGCGCGTTCGGGTCGGGCACGTCGGTCTGCTTCTCGGTCATCGCCGCCGCGGTGGCCTCCGCCAGCACGGACCCGCCGCCGGTGAGGTGCATCTTCGCGAACTCCAGCACGTCCGCGGTCGTCGAGAAGATCGTCCCGGCGGGGCCGAGCGAGCGCGGCAGCTGCCACACCGGGGCCGGCTTCGCCTCGCCGTCGGCGTCGATGTGGCCGACGGCGGCGCGGTGCATCAGCGCCTCCTCCGGCAGCGTGCCGGTGCGGTCCAGGCCGAGCGGGCCGAAGAGCTTCTCCCGCATGGCCGCGTCCCACGTCTGCCCGGTGAGCTTCTCGACCACCCGGCCGGCGAGGGAGAACCCGCTGTTGCAGTAGGAGAACGTGGCGCCGAGCGGGTGGTTCTGGCCCGCCTCCACCAGCTGCTCGACATAGCGCCGCAGGCAGTCGTCGCCGCGGCCGGTGTCGGTGAACACGTCGCCGTCGATGCCACTGGTGTGCGTGAGCAGGTGCCGCATGGTCACCTTCTGCGCGACCACCGGGTCGGCCAGCTTCAGCTCGGGCAGCACGTCGGCGATCGGCGTGTCGAGGTCGAGCAGGCCCTCGTCGACCAGCCGCATCACCACGGTCGCCGTCCACACCTTGCCGATCGAGCCGATCTGGAACACCGAGTCCTGGGTGACCTCGACCCCGGTGGCCGTGTTCAGCACGCCGTGGCAGGCCTCGGCGACGTCGTCGCCGCGCAGGATGCCGAGCGCCGCACCGGGCACGCCGTGCTTCTTCGCGAGCACGGACAGCCTGCGCTGCCAGTGCGCCGCGTCCAGGGCCCGGCCCTCACCGGTGTGCTCGCGCACCCAATCGACCACGCGCCGGTTGAAGTCCTCGCGGTGCGAGGGCGTGCCGTTGAGGATGAACAGGTGCGAGGCACCGGGGTAGAGCACCAGCCGGGCCGGGACGTCGTTCTGGCGCAACGCGGTGAACCACTGCTCGGCCTGCCCGGCCGGGCACCGGTCGTCGCTCGCGCCCTGGTAGATCAACGTCGGCGTGCGGACGTCGTCGACGCGGGTCAGCGGGGACAGCTCGGCGAGGTGGTCGCCCGCACCGCCCAGCTCCAGCGCGGTGAGCGCGTGACCGGCGTCGGACGTGCCCGCCATGCTCGTCAGGTCGCTGACCACGCCACCGGCGACCGCGGCGGCGAAGCGGTGGTCGCGGCTGGTCAGGTAGCAGGTCATGTAGCCGCCGTAGCTGTAGCCGGTGACGGCGAGCCGGGCCGGGTCGGCGGTGCCGTCGGCGACCAGCTGGTCGAGCGGCTCCAGGAAGTCGCGCGCGTCGGCCTTGCCCCACGCGCCGAGCGCAGCCTGGTAGAACGCCTCGCCGTAGCCGTCGCTGCCGCGCGGGTTGAGCAGCAGCACCGTCCACCCGCGCCGGGCCAGCACCTGGTGGTACAGGTGCACCGGGTCCGCGGAGCCGTTCCACGCGTTGTGCGGGCCGCCGTGGATGTCCAGCAGCAGCGGGGAGGGGCCGGTGCGCTCCGGGTCGCGGACGAGCCAGCCATGCACGACGGTGCCGTCGGAGATCGTGAACTCGCGCTCCCGCGGCACGAACCGGTCGGCGCCGCTGTCGTGCCCGGTGCGGACGGTCACCTCGCCGGTGGTCAGGTCGACCGTGGCGATCTCGCCGTAGGAGGTGCCGCTGCTCAGCACGACCGCCGCGGTGGTGCCGCTGACCGACAGCCCGGACACGACCCGGGAGTCACCGCCGACGAGCAGTCTGGGCGCGTCGTCACCGTCGACCGCGTACAGCTGCGTGCAGCCGCGGTCGCGGGCGCAGAACACCACACCGGTCGGCGTGAGCGCGGGCTGACCGCCGGGGTAGCCGGCCATGCCCGGCATGACGTTGCGGTCCAGCGGCGCGGCGAGGTCGCGCGGCTCGCCGCCGTCCAGCGGCAGCTCCAGCAGGCCGAGGTGGCCGGTGTCGGTGGTGGTGCGGCCGGTGACGAGCAACGCCGACCCGTCGCGCGACCACGTGATCGTCGCGGCCTGGCCGTCGGCGAGCCCGACGAGCCTCGGCTCACCACCGGCGGCGCTCACGACGTGCACCGGCGCGCGGAAGGTCAGGTCGGCGTCGCGGTCCGTGGCCGCGGCGAAGGCGAGCCGCGTGCCGTCCGGTGACCACGCGGGCGGGCCTGCGTGCCAGTCGCCGCTGGTGAGCTGCCTGACCTCGCGGCCGGCGAGCGTGAGCACGTGCAGGTGGCTGCGGACCGTGCGCAGGAACCCGGCCCCGTCGGCCTTGTAGTCGAGCCGGTCGGCCACGACGGGTGCCTTCGCGTCGCCCTCGTCGACCGGTGCGCTGAACGCGACCGCCGTGCCGTCCGGGCTCCACACCGGTGCCCCCGCACCGAGCGGCAGGGTCGTGAGCTGCTCGGGCTCGCCGCCGTTCGCGGGCAGCAGCCACAGCTGGGCGGGACCGTCCTGGGCGCGCAGGAACGCGATGCGCGCGCCGTCGGGTGAGAACGCCGGTGCGACGTCGGCCTCGCCCCTGGTGAGCCGGCTCGGCTCGCCGTCCGCTACGCGCCACAGCGACCGCAGGTCGCGGTCCCGCTCGCGGTCGGTGGTGCGCAGGACGTACACGACCTCGCTGCCGTCGGGGGAGATCGCGGGCTGCTCGGGCAGCGCGAAACCGTACAGGTCCTCGATGGTGGTCACGGTGCAGATCCCCTCGTCAGTGGTTCGGCTTGCCGAGCTCGGCGCGGAACAGGTCGAGCACGTTCGCGCCGAGCACCAGCGCGATGTCGTCGTCGGGCCACCCGCGCTCCTGCAGCGCCTCGGTGACCAGCGGCAGCCCCGCCGGCCCTTCGAGCCCGGGGAGGAACCGGTCGGTCGGCACGCCCTCGATGAACTGCGCCTCGCAGCACGGGGGAGTGACGTCCTCCAGGACCTCCTTCACGAAGTCCGGTCCCAGGCCCACGTGCCGGATGCCCATCACGCCCGCGATGTGCTCGATGTGGTCGACCAGCCGCTCGATGCGGAAGTCGGTCTCGTGCAGGAACGGCGCGAAGAAGTTCACGCACACCACGCCGCCGTTCGCCGCGATGGCCCTGAGCTGGTCGTCGGTCAGGTTGCGGTGGTGGTCGCGCAACGCCCGTGCCGACGAGTGCGTGGCGATCACCGGCCGGGTGGCGAGCTCCAGCACGTGCTCGACACCGGCCACGCCCAGGTGGCTGACGTCGAACATCATCCCGAGCCGTTCCATCTCGGCCACCGCCGCGACGCCCGCCCTGGTCAGCCTGCCGCCGGTGGCGTCCTCACCGCTGCCGTCGGCCAGCGCGGTGCGGCCGAAGTGCGCGAGCGACGCGATCCGCACGCCGAGCCGGAACAACGTCTCCAGCAGCTCGACGTCCTCACCGACACCCGGTGCGCTCTCGAGTGCGAGCACGAGCGCGATGCGGTCGTCCGCGAGAGCGGCGTCGACGGTGGTGCCGTCGTGGCAGAGCGCGACGGCGTCCGGGTTCGCCTCGGCGATGCGGTGTGCGGCCTCGATCATCCGCAACGTCTGCCGCAGCGCCCCCTCCGGCCGGAACACGTCGTCCACGAACACCGGCAGCACCTGCAGGTTCACCCCGCCCGCCCGCAGTTGCGGCAGCCAGCGCTCGCGGAAGTGCGGCACCCAGCGCTCGACGGGCCGGTGCGCGATCGCGTCGAGCAGGTCGTTGTGCGTGTCGGCGACGACGCAGCGGTCGTGCAGGTCCATCAGTACGCCTCCAGCAGTTCACGGGTGTAGTCGTGCCGGGGCCGCGCGAGGACCTGGTCCGCCTCGCCCTCCTCGACGATCCGGCCGCCGCGCATCACCGCGATCCGGTCGCTCACGTACCGCACGACGGCCAGGTCGTGGGAGATGAACAGCATCGACAGGCCGAGCCGTCGTTGCAGGTCGCGCACCAGGTTGAGCACGGCGCCCTGGACGGACACGTCGAGCGCGGAGGTGATCTCGTCGGCGATGACCACCTCCGGCCGCCCGGCGAGCGCCCTGGCGAGCGCGACCCGTTGCCGTTGCCCGCCGGAGAGCCGGGCGGGCAGCGCGGTCGCGCGGTCGGGGTCGAGGTGCACGAGCTCCAGCAACCGGGCGACCTCGGCGCGGCGGTCGGTGCCCCTCGGCATCGCCTCCGCGATCGACTCGCCGATGCTCATCCGCGGGTCGAGACTGGAGTACGGGTCCTGGAACACCATCTGCAACCCGCGGTCACGCCGGCGGAGCCTGCGGACGTCCACGCCGTCGAGCGAGATCGTGCCGGAGGTGGCGTCGACGAGGCCGACGGCGGTGCTCGCCAGGGTGGACTTGCCGGAGCCGGACTCGCCGACGAGGCCGACGACCTTCCCGGACGGCACGGTCAGGCTGACGTCGTCCACGGCCAGGTGCCCGGTCCTGCGGTGTCCGTAGTGGACGGACACGGACTCGAAGCGCAGCTCGCTCACGTGGTTCCCCCTCGGCTCCCGGCAGACTCGGCCAGTGCCGACCGCTGCTGCTCCTCCACCCGCCAGCACGACACCCGGTGTCCCGCCTCGACCGCGGTCAGCACCGGCTCCTCCGCGCGGCAGCGGTCGTCCGCCAGCGGGCAGCGCGGAGCGAACGGGCAGCCCGCCACCACCTCGGCCGGCTCCGGCGGCCGTCCGGGGATGACCGCGAGCGGCTGGTCGCGGTCGGTCTCCAGCGTCGGCACCGCCGCCAGCAACGCCGTCGTGTACGGGTGCCGTGCCGCGGTGAACAGCTCCGCCGTGGGCAGCTCCTCGACGATCCGCCCCGCGTACATCACGAGCACCCGGTCGCAGGTCCGCTGCACGACGCTGATGTCGTGGCTGATCAGCAGGACCGCCGTCGAGCGCTCGTCGCGGATGCGGCCGAGCAGCCGCAGCACCTCGCGCTGCACCGTGACGTCCAGCGCGGTCGTCGGTTCGTCGGCGATCACCAGCCGGGGATCGCCCATCAGGCCCATCGCGATCATGGCGCGTTGCCGCATGCCGCCGGAGAACTCGTGCGGGTACTGCTTGGCGCGTTGCCCCGGCACCCGCACCGACTCCAGCCGGTCCGCCGCCCGCTGCCACGCGTCCTTGCGCGACATCCCCTGGTGCTGCTCGGAGACCTCGGCGAGCTGGCTGCCGATGCGCCGGGTCGGGTTGAACGACGTCATCGGGTCCTGGAACACCATGGCGAGCGACGTGCCCAGCTCGCGGTCCGGCGTGCCCTCCACCGGTTTCCCCAGGAACTCCAGGCGGTCCGCGGTCACCACACCGGGGTGCTCGACCAGCCGGGACACCGCGAGCGCGGTCAGGCTCTTGCCCGACCCCGACTCGCCGACCACCCCGACCACCTCGGCCTCGCGCACGGCGAACGACACCCCGCGCACCGGCGTGACCCAGCCGTCCGGGCCGGGGAACGACACCCGCAGGTTCCGCACGGTCAGCACGCCCTCGTCCGCCACGTCGTCCACAGTGGACGGAGCAGGCGCCGGCCGGCCGCGCCGCACCGGCGGTGGCCGGTGGCCCAGCACGGCCGCGGCCGCCTCGCCGAACAGGTTGAACGCCAGCCCGGCGACGACCACGGCGACCGCCGGTCCCAGCGCGGGCGCGGGGGAGACGTAGATCCGGTTCAGGCCCTCGCCGAGCAGCCGGCCCCAGTCGTAGGACGGTGCCTGCACGCCGATGCCCAGGAACGACAGTCCCGCGAACGCGGTCAGCGCCGACCCCGCCGCCAGCGTCGCGTTGATCACCAGCGGCTCTGCGACGTTCGGCAGCACGTGCCGCACCAGGACGCGGAACCGGCCGACGCCGCTCACCCGTGCCGCCGCGATGTAGGACCGGCCGCTCACCGACGCCGTCAGCGTCTGGGTGAGGCGGGCGAACGACGGCGCGAGGGCGAACGCGATGGCGAGCACCGCACCCGTCGTCCCGGTGCCGAAGACGACCGCGAAGAACAGCGCCAGCAGCAGACCGGGGAACGCCACCGCGATGTTGACCGCCGCCGTCACCACGCGCCCGGCCCAGCGCGGCAGCACCGCGGGCAGCGCGCCGAGCACCACACCCGTTCCCACGCCGACCACGGTCGCCAGCAGCGCCAGGCCGATGGTCAGCCGGGTCGCCACCAGCACCCGGTGGAGGATGTCGCGCCCCAGCGCGTCCGTGCCCAGCGGGTGCGCTGCGGACGACCCCTGCTGCAGCGCGTCCGTGTCGATCGCGCCGGCCTGCTCACCCCACAGCAGCGGGGCGAACAGGGCCAGTCCCGCGAGCAGGAGCAGCAGGACGGCGGACGCGGCACCGACCGGTGTGCGGGCGACTGCGAGCCAACGGCGCATCACGCCTCCCGGATCGTCGAACGGGGGTCGAGCAGGGCGAGGACCACGTCCACGGCCAGGTTCACCAGCAGCACACCGGTGCCGTAGACGAGGACGATGCCCTGCACCGCCGGGTAGTCCTTCTGCTGGATCGACCCGACGATCGTGGAACCCAGACCCGGCCAGGCGAACACGTTCTCCACCAGCACGGTCCCCGCCACCAGCGCGGCGAGCATCATCGCGCCGAGCGTGAGCGTCGCGGTCAGCGCGTTGGGCAGCGCGTGCCGCAGGTAGACCAGCCGCGCGGGCAGCCGCTTCGCCCTGGCCGTGCGCACGAAGTCGTTGCCCAGCACGGACAGCAGCTCCACCCGCACCATCCGCGCGAGCACCGCCGCCGGGCCCAGCGCGAGCGCCAGCACCGGCAGCACCCACGAGCCGGCGGCGTCGTTGCCCGCCACCGGGAACCAGCCGAGCGTGACGGCGAACAGGCTGACCAGCGCGACCGCGAGCAGGAACTCGGGGATGGCCGCGACCACCACGCTCACCGAGGTGAACCCGAGCTCGCCGCCGCGCCGGCGACCGCCCTTCGTGAGCACCGCCATGCCGACGCCCACCGGAACCGCCACCACGACCACGACCAGGAACGCCAGCACCGCGAGCTGCACGGTGGCGGGCAGCCGGTCGCCGATCAGGTCCGCGACCGGCGTGCCGCTGACCAGCGACACGCCGAAGTCGCCGCGGACCAGGTCACCCAGGTAGTTCCAGTACTGCACGAGCAGCGGGTCGTCCAGCCCCAGCGCCTCCCGCCGCGCGGCGACCACGTCGGGCTGCGCGGTCAGGCCGAGCGCCTCCCGCACCGGGTCACCGGGGATCAGGTGGATCATCAGGAACGCGGCCGTCACCAGCGCCCACAGCGAGGTCGCGAACCGCACCGCCCGCCGCCGCGCGAATGGCAGCCACGAGGTGCCGCTCGAAGCCGTCGAGGTCGTGGCGGTGGTCACGAGGCGAGCATCCGGATCGAGGCCGGGTCGAGGCCGTCGCTCATGGTGAACCTGGCGCCCTTGACGAACGTCGGCACCACGGCGTCGAAGTACGGCAGGAGGTCGGCGTTCTTCACCAGCGCGGACTCGGCCCTGTTCCAGTTCTCGCAGCCGGCGCTGCCCGCCTTCGTCGCGGCGAGCTTCGTCTGCTCGGCGTACTCGGGGTTGGTGATGGCACCGAAGTTCACGCCCTGCGGCGGCACCGGGCCGGCCGCGAACGGCACCAGCTGGCTGGGCAGCCCGAGCGTGATCGGCGCCATCGACACGTCCCACGCGCCGGTGCTGAACAACGCCTGGTTGAGCCCGGCGGAGTCGACCGGCTGGATGGTCACCCGCACCCCGATCTCCTGCCAGGCCTTCTGGATGAGCTCGGCGGTCGCGGTCAGCGTCGGCCCGAGGATGGTCGGCTGCATCAGCCGGATCGTCAGCGGCTTGGTGTCCTTCGTCCACCCGGCGGCCTTCAGCGCGTTCTCGGCGGCGGCCTTGTCGAACTTCGGCAGGTGCGCGCTCACGTTGTCGCCGGTGCACGGCCGGGGTTCGACGGTCACGAAGCTCTGCGACGGCTTGCCCTTGCCGCTCGTGAGCACCTTGCCGACCTGCCCCAGGTCGAGCGCCTGCAGCAACGCCCTGCGCACGGCCGGGTCGCTGCCGGGCAGCCCCTGCGCGTGGTTGAACGCGAACATGCCCAGCGGGGTCGCGTAGTCGACGTGGTCGACCTTCTGCGCCAGCAGGCGTTCCTGGTCGGGACCGGCGACCGTGGCCGCGGTGAGCTGACCGGACAGCAGCAGGTTGACCGCCGTCGTCTCGTTCGGGATGACCCGCAGGACCACCTTGTCCGGCAGGCCCTGCTGCTCCTGCTGCCAGTCGCCGGGACCCCACGCGTAGTCCTTGCGGCGGGTCAGCGTGTAGTGGTCGTTCGGCACGACCTCGGAGATCGTGAACATCCCGGTGCCCTGCTCGCCCTTCGCGAGCAGCGACCGGTCGGCCATGCCCTTCGCGCAGACGATCGGCAGCGTGCCGACGTTGGTCAGCAGGAACGCGTCCGGCGCGCCGCTGGTGACGGTGACCGTGCGGGTGGCCTCGTCGGCGGTGGCCGTGGTGCCGGGGGCGACCTGGAGGCCGGCCAGCGGCGACTTGTTCTGCGGGTCGCCGACGAAGTTGATGTTCGCGGCGACGTCGGCAGCGGTGAGCGGGGCGCCGTCGGCGCACGTGACACCGGAGCGCAGCGTGAAGGTCGCCTTGCTGACGTCGGCGTCCCACTTCTCCGCGAGCCCGGACACGACCTCACCCGAGCGCGTGGGTTCGACGAGGCGGCCGTAGAGGAACCGGCCGACCTGGCGCGCGACGGACAGCACCGTGAGCGCCGGGTCGAGCGTGCCCGGATCGGCGCCGACGGACAGGGTGAACGTCCCGCCCTGCGCCAGCGCGCCGGACGAGGTGCCGCCGGAGCCGCAGCCGGCCACCAGGGTGATTCCCGCTAGCAGAGCGATCGTGCGCTTCATGAGGTGCTCCGGAGGTGGTCGACGGCGAGGCGTCCGGCGCGGCCGATGACCGCGTCGACGGCGGGCTGGCGCAGGACCGCGGAGTCCGCGCGGGTGAACACGGCGACCGCGTAGTCGCGGCCGTCGGGGTACGTGACGACGCCAGCCTCGTTGCGGACACCGGGCAGCGTGCCGGTCTTGGCCGCGACCCGGACGTCGGAGGGGAAGCCGGAGCTGAGCCGGTGCGGCCAGACCTGCCTGGCCATGATCGACCGAACCCGTTCGCACGCCTGCGCGACGGCGGCGCGGTCGGTCCAGATGGCGTCCAGCAGCGCGGTGACCTCCCGCGGCGTCGAGGAGGTGGTCCGCTGCGGGTCCACTATGGACAGGTTCCGCACGACCTCCCACGTCGGCGCCTCCAGCACCTCCTCCGCCTGCTCCACGCCCATGGCGAGGTCCGCGGTCATCGAGGCGAACAGGTCCTCGCAGCAGCCGATGATCCGCGTGCGGTGCAGGCCGAGGCGGTCGAGCACCCCGTCGACCGCGGCCTGTCCGATCCGGTGGAACAGCACGTCGGTGGCGGCGTTGTCGCTCATGGTCATCATGAACAGCGCCAGGTCCCGCCAGCTCATCTCGACGTCGTCGGCACACCCCGCGGTGCCGATGCCGCCGATCCGGTAGCGGGACGTGACCCGCGTGCGCTCGGTCTCGTCGAGGCGCCCGGCGGCCACCTCCGCGGCGTAGGCGACCGCCACCGGGATCTTGAACACCGACGCGAGCACGACCTGGTCGTCCGCGCCGACGCACACCTCGGGCCCGCCGGTCACGCCGACCTCGCGGGCGTGGACGAACCCCTCGGCACCGGCCTCGGCGAACGCGGCCCGGATGCGGTCGGAGATCGCGCTGCCGGTCACCGCGCCGTCCGCCACCGCGCTGTCCGTCACGGGGCCACCCGGCGGTCCGCGCGGCCGGTGTGCAGGTACAGGGCCCGGCCCTGGCCGTCGTCACCGACGAACGCGTGCGGCAGGTAGATGCCGAGCGTCGGCTCCGCGGCCACGAGCGTGTCGCCCTCCCACGGGAACAGCTCGGTGCGGCCGGCGCGTTCCGGGCTGAGCTCGGCCATGATCCCCTTGGGCACGAGCTCCATCCAGATCCGGCCGTCGTCGTCCTGCGTCACGACCCGTTCGCCGACCGAGGACGTGTAGGTGCCGACGAACCGCGCGCCGTCGGGGCGTTCGGCGGCCTGCGCCGGTTCTGGCATGGCGGGCAGGTCGACGCCGGCGAGCTCGCGCAGGACGTGCCCGACGACCTCGCGGTACAGCTCCAGCGTGTTGCCGCCGTTGGTCAGCAGGCTGACGGCGACGCCCTGCTCGGGGACCAGGCGCAGGAAGGCGTTCTGCCCGATGGTGCCGCCGTCGTGGCCGACGACCGTCGCACCGGGCAGGTGGAACAGCTCCCAGCCCAGACCCCAGGTGTCGCCCATGACCGCGAGCTTCGGCACCTCGACCTGCACCTGCTGCATGGCGGCGACGCTCTCCGGCGACAGCACCCTCGTGCCGTCCTGCGCGAGGCCGCCGTCGAGGTGCATCCGCGCGAACGCGAGCAGGTCGCGGGCGCTCATCGCGAGCATCGAGCCGGCGGGGGCGTTCGAGCGCACGAGCGCCCAGACCGGTGCGAGCTGCGGGCCCTGCCCGGGGTCGTGCGTGAGGTGCCCGGCCGCGGCGCGGAACAGGATCGCCTCGTAGGCGTCGGTGGCCGCGTGGGTCAGGCCGAGCGGTGCGAACAGGTGCTCGTGCAGGCAGCGGTCGTAGTGCTTGCCGCGCACCACCTCCACGACCCGGCCGAGCACGGTGTAGCCGGCGTTGTTGTAGCTGAACATCCCGCCGGGTGCGAAGAGCTGGGGCGTGTCGTGCAACGTCGCGATGTACTTCTCCACGGAGTCGTCGCCGCGGCCGGTGTCGGTGAACAGATCGCCCTCGAAGCCCGCCGTGTGGTTCAGCAGCTGCCGCACGGTGATCCGCTGCGCGGCGTCCTCGTCGGCGATGCGGAACTCGGGCAGGTAGGTGCGCAGCGGGGCGTCGAGGTCGACCAGGCCCTCGTCGACCAGCTGCATCACGAGCGTCGTCGTCCAGACCTTGGTGATCGACCCGATCTGGAACAGCGAGTCGGTGGTGGTCTCCACACCGGTCTTCTTGTTGAGCACCCCGGCCGCGGCCTCGACCAGCTCGTCGCCGGCGAGCACGGCGGCGGTGGCTCCCGGCACGCCGTGCCGTGCGACCAGCTCGGGCAGGTTCTGCTGCAACCAGTCGTTGATCTCGTTCAGCCTCGACATGCACGTGCCCCGTTCACCTCGACGTGACTCCGGTCGCGGGCAACGCTAGGTTCGGCGGCCCCGCGGACACCTCGTGCGGGCCGACGAATCTGACACCCCGGGTTCGTCCGCTCCGACGAACGCCCTGGCGTGGTGGAGCAGGCTCCACCTCTGGCCGGGCAGTCTGCGTGATCGTTCCGAAGGGGTCGCCGAACCTACGTTTCTCCTGCAAGCAGGACCTACCGAGGAGAACGTGATGAGGGCAGACGCGCTGTCGCTGCAGGCGGTGCGCAAGGTGTACGGCACCGGGGGTGGTGCGGTCACCGCGCTGCACGAGGTGACGGTCGGCATCGGCCGGGGCACCTTCACCGCCGTGATGGGGCCGTCGGGATCGGGCAAGAGCACGTTCCTGCACTGCGCGTCCGGCATGGACAAGCCGACCTCGGGACGGGTGCTGCTCGGCGACACCGACCTGGGCGCGCTGAAGGAGGCCGCGCTCACGAAGGTGCGCCGCGACCGGATCGGGTTCGTCTTCCAGGCCTACAACCTGCTGCCGTCGCTGACCGTCGAGCAGAACATCACCCTGCCGCTGCGGCTGGCCGGCCGGTCCACGGACCGCAGGTGGCTGCACGAGGTCGTCGAGCGGGTCGGGCTGGGCGACCGGCTGGGGCACCACCCCGCGGAGCTGTCCGGCGGGCAGCAGCAGCGGGTCGCGATAGCGCGGGCGCTGATCGCCCGGCCCGAGGTCGTGCTGGCCGACGAGCCGACCGGTGCGCTGGACTCGCGCACCGCGCACCAGGTGCTGACCCTGCTGAGGTCCATTGTGGACTCGATGGGGCAGACGGTGCTGATGGTCACGCACGACCCGGTGGCCGCCTCGGCCGCGCACAGCGTGCTGTTCCTGGCCGACGGACGGCTGGCCGGCGAGCTCGTCGCGCCGACGCCGGAGAAGGTCGCCGAGCGCATGACGCACCTCGGGGAGTGGTGAGCCGTGCTGATCCTGGCCTGGCAGACCGTCAAGGCCCGCACCGGCGGGTTCATCGGCGCCTTCGTGGCGATCCTGTGCGGCACGGCGCTCGTCGCGGCGTGCGGCGTGCTCATGGAGTCCGGGTTGCGCGGTGGCGTGCCGACCCAGCGGTACGCGGCGGCGGACGTCGTCGTCAGCGGTGACCGGATCGTGCGACCGGAGGGTGGGGACGTCCTCGCGTTCGAGCACGCCAGCGAACAGCCGCCGGTCGCGGCGGGGCTGGTCGACAAGGTCCGCGCGGTGCCGGGTGTGCGCGCCGCGGTCGCCGAGCAGACCTTCCCGGCCACGGTGGTCACCGCGGACGGGCAGGTGCTCGCGGACAAGCCGTCGTTCGGCCACAACTGGGGTTCGGCGGTGCTCTCGCCGTTCACGTTGAAGTCCGGGCGGGCCCCGGCGGCGGGCGACGAGGTGGTGCTCGACGCCGGGCTCGCGGCACGGGTCGGGGACGAGGTGCGGATCGCGACCCGGTCCGTGCCGGTGACCTACCGGGTCGTCGGGGTCGCGGAGGGCGCCGGGTCGAGGCAGGCGTCGGTGTTCTTCACCGACGCCGAGGCCGACGAGCTCGCCGCCCATCCCGGCAAGGTCAGCGCCATCGGCGTGCTCGGCAGCGGCGGGGACGCCACCGGGCTCGCCGACCGGGTCGAGGACGCCCTCGCCGCTGACCACGTCTCCGTGGCCTCCGGTGCCGACCGCAGCGCAGCCGAGTTCGACGACGTCAGCCAGACCAAGTCGATCCTCGCGATCATCGCCGGTTCCTTCGGCGGTTACGCCGTCCTCGTCGCGATCTTCGTCGTCGCCAGCACGCTCGCGCTGGCCGTCGAGCAGCGACGCCGCGAGTTCGCCCTGCTGCGCGCCGTCGGTGCGACCCCGCGCCAGGTCCGCAAGCTCATCGGCGTCGAGACGCTGGTGGTCGCGGCGGTCGCCGGTGTGCTGGGCAGCGTGCTCGGCATCGCGGTCAGCCAGGGGCTGCGCAGCGCGTTCGCGCAGATCGGTGTGGTGCCGGCGGACTTCGAGCTGACGATCAGCCCGATCCCGCTCGCCGCCGCACTCCTGATCGGACTGGGCGCGGCCCGCGTCGCCGCCTGGAGCGCGGCGCGACGGCCGTCCTCGATCAACCCGGTCGAGGCGCTCGGCGAGGCCTCCCTGCAGAAGCGCGACCTCGGCCGGGTGCGGCTGGTCGTCGGCTGGGTCACCCTGGCCGTCGGCGTCGGCGCCACCGCGGTGCCGCTGTTCGTCCGCGGCCAGCTCGGCGCCGCGATGTCGGTGATGGCCGCCCTGGTGATCATCATCGGCCTGTCCCTGGTCGGGCCGCGCGTCGTGGGCCGGCTGGTGCGGCTCGTCGCACCGGGGCTCGGCCGGCTCTCCCGGGTCAGCGGGCACCTGGCCGCCGCCAACGCGCTCAAGAACTCCCGCCGCATGGCCGCCGCCGTCACGCCGCTGATGCTCGCGATCGGGTTCGCCGTCGTGAACTTCTACAGCCAGACGACGTTCACCGCCGCGGTGCAGCAGGAGACGACCAGCTCCATCACCGCCGACCACGTCGTCACCGGCGTCGCCGGGGTGCCCGCGGAGCTCGCCGGTGCCGTCCGGGACCTGCCCGGCGTGACCGGGGTGACGCCGCTCGTGCGCACCGAGGTCATCACCGCGCGCAGGACCGGTGACAGCACGGAGGTCAACCGCGGTCCCGCCCACGGCATCGACTCCGACGCCGCCGTCGACCTCGGTGTCACGAGCGGGACCATCGGGGACCTCACCACCGGCACGGTCGCGCTGAGCGACTCCTACGCGTACTGGAACGACAAGAAGATCGGTGACACCGCCGAGTTCTGGTACGCCGACGGCCAGCCCGCGCGGCTCAAGGTCGTGGCGACGTTCAAGCACGACCTCGCGTTCGGCGACCACGTCATGTCCGCCGCCGACGCTCGCGCGCACACCAACGCGGGCATGGACAGCGCTCTGCTGGTGCGCACCGACGACGCCGCACAGCTGACCGACCTGGTCGGCCGCTACCCCGGCCTCGCGCTCACCGGTGCGCTCGACGGACCGGACCGCAGCGACCAGCGGGCGCAGTTCCTGCTCAACCTGGTCGCCGTCGGCGTGATCCTCGGCTACGTCGCCATCTCGGTGTCCAACACCCTGGTGATGTCGACCGCCCAGCGCCGCCGCGAGTTCGCGTTGCTGCGCCTGGTCGGCACCGGTCGCCGGCAGGTCGTGCGGATGATGCGGGCGGAGGCGCTGCTCACCGTCGGGATCGCCGTGGTGCTCGGCACGCTGGTGGCGGCGTTGCCGCTGGCGTTGCTCGCGCTCGGCGCCACCGGCACACCGCTGCCGGCCGGGCCGGGGTGGGTGTTCCCGGCCGTGCTCGCCGGTGCGGTGCTGCTGGGCACCGCGTCCATCGCGGTCGCGACCCGGTTGTCGTTGCGCGCCAAGCCGATCGACACCATCGGCATGCGCGAGTGATGATCAGTGGCCTCGGCCGGGTGCGCATCCTCTTCTCGTGCCGCCCGGCCCACGGCCACCTCCACCCGCTGGTGCCGCTCGCCAGGGCGGCACCAGCACCGTGCTCGGCGCGCTCGCGGCGGGCCTGCCCCAGCTGGTGCTGCCGCAGGGCGCCGACCAGTTCGTCAACGGCGACGCGCTGTCCGCGGCCGTGATCACCGAACGGGCGCGCCACCTCCTCGACGACCCCGCCACGCGGGAGGTCGCCGGGGAGGTGGCGCGGAAGAGCGCGGCGATGCCCGATCCGGCGGCGGTGGTCAGGCAGCCGGCCGCGCCGGCGTCCTGGGGGCGGGCTCCACCTCCGGTTGCAGGTCCATGCCCGCGGGCAGCGAGGCGCGGTAGATCGGCATCGCGGCGGCGGTCGTCAGGATGGCGACCGCCACCAGGATCGCGAACATCTCCGGCGTCACCAGGTTGTAGGCCAGGCCGATGTTGATGAAGATCAGGATCATCAGCCCGCGCGCGTTCATCAGGCCGCCCACCGCGGAGGCGTAGCGCCACGAGTAGCCCTGCGCCCGCACGACCAGCCCGCAGCCGAGGTACTTGCCGACAAAAGCGGCCAGCACGACCACGGCGAGCTGCCACCACAGCGCCCCACCCGACCCGAACCCGGACACCTGGGTGTTGAGACCGCTGAACGCGAAGAACACCGGCAGCAGCAGGATCGAGTTCAGGTCGGTCAGCTTCGTCTCCAGCTCCCGGCGCAACACCGGCGACTTGGGCATCGCGAGCCCGGTGATGAACCCGCCGAACACCGAGAACACCCCGATGAAGTCGGTGAACCAGCCGGCCACCAGCACGACCAGCAGGATGACCGCCATGGCGTCGCGGCTGAGCTCGCCGGTGCGCTCGGTCTGCTCGCCCAGCTTCGCGAGCCACCTGCGGCCGATCGTGAGCATGACGACCGCGAACACCGCCGCGCCGATGATCGTGCGCAGCGCACCGCCGGGGCTGCCCGACGCGCCGACCGCGATGATCAGCGCGAGGAACGCCCACGCCACCGCGTCGTCGATCGCCGCGGCCACCAGGGTCAGGCCGCCGATCGGGGTGTTCGCGATGCCGCGCTCCTGCAGGATGCGCGCCAGCATCGGGAACGCGGTGATCGACAGCGCGCCGCCGACGAACAGCATGAACACCCACAGGCTCGACCCCTGCGGGCTGAGGGAGTCGAAGAACAGCATCGCCGCGCCCGCGCCGAGCAGGAACGTCGGCACGATGCCGGACACCGCGAGCACCGACGCCCTGCGCGCGTTGGCACCCGTGGTCAGGCCGTGGTCCAAAGAGGACCCGACCAGGAACATGTAGAACGTCAGCCCGATCGTGCTCAGCACGTACAGCGTGCTCTTCACGTCAGCCGGGAACAGCTGGGCCTGCAGACCGGGGGCGACGGCACCGAGCAGCGCCGGTCCGAGCAGCACGCCCGCGACCATCTCGCCGACGACCCTGGGTTGCTTGACCAGCATGGCCAGCCGCCCGCACACCGTGGTCGCGACCAGCACGACGGCGAGCGCTGCGAAGACCTGCAACGCGAAGTGGATCTGGTTCACCGGGGATCTCCTGGGGTCAGTGGCGGACCGGGCAACCCTGCGGGTCGTTCGTCTCGAAGTAGCGCCCCGCCAGCCGCAGCCGGCGGGCGTGCACCACCATCACGGTGCCGAGCACGAGCTGGACGACGCTGCGCCAGACGTCACCCCAGCGGTCGCGCACGCGCATCAGGGCGAGCCGCCGCCGTGGCACCGGGCCGGTGCGGACGAGCAGGCACGGGCCGCGGCTGGGCAACGAGCGGGTGTGCGCCACCGGCGAATGCGGGGTGACCTGCCGCAGGACCTCCCTGGCGGCCGCGCGCATCGCGATGGGGGAGAGCCGCCACGCCGGGCACGGCCGGTTGGCGGCGACGCCGAACGGGATGTGGTGCTCGCGGCGGGCGTTGGTGCGCTCCCAGCGGGACGGGTCGAACGCGTGCGGGTCGTCGTAGCCGGTGGCGTGGTAGGCGGGGTAGTCGAAGCACAGCACCGAACCGGCGGGGAACGACGTGTGCTCGTCGAGCACGACGTCGGCGGTCGTGATGCGGTGGGCGATGCCGAACAGCGGGTAGAGCCGGAACGTCTCGTCCAGCACGTGGCCGAAGTACCGGTCGTCGTCCGCCCGCCGGGCCGCCTCGGGGTGCTGGGCCAGTGCGAGCAGGAGGTGCGCCATCGCCTCGGACATCTGCACGACCGCGGTGTTGAAGTAGGTGCCCTGCAGGTAGTGCACCTGCTCGGTCTCCGACAACGTCTCCGGCAGCGGGTGGCGGACGTCCGCGAGCCGCACCCGCAGGTACCGGCTCAGCCGCTCCCGGCGGGCGGGGTGGCGCAGCCCCGTGCACTTCAACGCGCTCACGACGTCGTCGGCGTGCTCGACGACCAGGTCACGCGCGTACCGAGGGCAGGGTTCGCCGAACACCAGCTCGTAGAAGTACTCGGCCCACACCGGCATCATCAGGTCGCGCAACCGCACGTGCGTGACCGGTCCGGTCAGCACCTCGCCGAGGACCTTCGCCGTGCAGCGGGTGGCGAGGTCCGCGAGATCGGCGCTCGGCCCGGCGAGGAACGTCCGCGTCACGCGGGCCACGTCGTCGTAGCGCGGCCCGTCCTCCAGGTGTTCCTGGTGCACCTCGGGACCGGGGGAGAGCCAGTACCAGAACAGGTCCGACAACCCGGCGCCCCTGCTGCGGCCGTTCACGGCGGGGTGGCCGTAGAGCTCCTGGAACCGGTCGGGACCCACCACGTCGTTCGGGAACGTGATGGCGTTGTCGCCGTTGACCTTCTCGAACACCTTGGCGCGCAACGCGACCACCCGCCCCGGCAACCACCTCAGCACCGGGTCACCACCATGTCGCCGCTCAGCTCGCCCCCGCACAGCGCCAGCACGTGCAGGTACTCGTCGCGCAGCACGTCGAGCACCCGCCGCACCCCTGCTTCGCCGTCGGCGGCGAGCCCCCACAGCACCGGCCGGCCGATGCCGACCGCGGACGCTCCGAGCGCCAGCGCCACCGCGATGTCCCCGCCGCCGCGCACACCACCGTCGAGCACCACGGGCACCCGCCCGGCGACCGCCTCGACCACTGCGGGCAACGCGTCCAGCGCCGCCGGCACGACGTCGAGCTGACGGCCGCCGTGGTTGGACACGAAGATCCCCGCCACCCCGTGCTCCACCGCGAGCACCGCGTCCGCCGGGTGCAGGACCCCCTTCAACCACACCGGGAGCGAGGTCCGCGCACGCAGCCGATCGACGTCCTCCCACGTGAACGCCGCCATCTCGATGTCGCGCAGACCGGTGGCACCGGCGAGGTCGCGCATGTTCTCCGCCGCCAGCCCCGGTGGCAGGTCGTGGAACCCGTGCGCGATGTCCCTGCGGTGCCGGCCGAACACCGGCGAGTCGACGGTGACGACCAGCGCGGCGCAGCCGGCCCGTTCCGCCCGTTCCACCAGCGCCTCGGTCACACCGGGGGTGGGCTGGAGGTAGAGCTGGAACCACACCGGCCCGCTCGCCGCCGCCACGACCTCGGCGATCGGCACCGTCGAGGCCATGCTGGACACCAGCACCGCCTCCCCGGCGGCACGCGCCGTCGCCAGCTCGCCGTCGGGGTGGGCGAGCCGGTGGAACGCCGTCGGCGCTACCACCACCGGGAACCCGGTGCGCACCGCGCCGCCCCGCAGCACCCTGGGCAGCAGGGCGCGCCGGGCGAACGCGGCCTCGTTCTCCGCGAGCACGACCTCGTCCCCGACCCCGCCCGCGAAGAAGTCGTAGTGGACGGGGTCGAGCACCGCGCGTGCCTTGTCGTGCAGCTCCGCGAGCACCGGGTTCACCGCAGGTACTCCCGCAGCGGCGCCCTGTGCACCGTCTCGCTGTCCCACTCGTTCTCGAGGTTCTCGGTGAGGTGGTGCTCGTCGACCAGCTCGCCGGCGCGGAACCGGCGCACGACCGGGTGCAGGTAGCGGCCGTCGAGCCCGCTGGTGTCGTCCTGCGAGGTGCGGCCGGCGGAGATGTCGAACGGGTTGACCTTGTCGTGGTCTGCGCCGTACTCCAGCGTCACCACCAGGTACGACTCCACGTCGCCGAACTCGCCGCGGGCCACCGCCTCGTGCAGGTGTGCGACCGGCACCTCCTCGACGTAGCGCACCGTGCCGTCGGCGCCGAACAGCACGACGTCGGACATGAACGCGAACAGCTGCCACAGCGCCGAGGTCCGGTTGACCCGCTCGATGATCGCGTCGGTCACGCCGTCGGCCGCGATCTCCCGGCTGGGCCAGTCCACACCGTGGTAGCGGTGCTCGATGATGCGGTGCAACGCGCGCACGCCGTAGCGGAAGCCGTGGATGAACCCGCTTGTGGACTTCTTGAAGTCCCTGGCCTGCGTGATCGTGCCGGCGAAGAACAGGTCGGGCACGTTCACCGACTCCCACGCCGCGGTCTGGTCGGGGAAGCGGTCCTTGATCGTGAGCTGCGGGCGGCACTCCGGCGCGAAGATCGAGGCGTCGAACCGGAACCCGGTCGCGAGGATCACCCGGTCGTACCGGATCTCCTTCACCACCTCGTTCACCCGCTGGAAGCTGACCTTCACCCAGTAGTCGTCGCCGTCGCGCCGGATGCCCGCGATGTGCCCGTCCAGCACCGCGTTCTGCGACTTGAGCTGGTAGGTGTCGAGGAAGTTGTTGTTCACCGCCCGCAGGTGGCCGACGAAGTGCGTCTGCCAGGCGAGCTTCAGCGAACCGGGGCCGGCGACGTGGATGACCGCAGCGGTCTCGACCAGGTTGTCCGCGGTCTCGAACGCCGAGTTGCCGCGCCCGATGATGAGGACCTTCTTGCCGGTGAAGTCGGCCGGGTCCACCGACACGTCGTAGTAGGGCTCTGCGTGCTCGACGCCCTCGATGTCGGGGACGTACTGCTTCGAGACGCCGGTGGCGACGATGAGCCGCTTCGCCCGGTACGTGCCGCCGTGCTGGTCGTGCACCACGAAGTCGTCCGGCCGGGTCACCGAGACGACCGTGGTGTCGTAGCGGATCGGCAGGTCGTTCTTCACGGCGAAGTCGCCGAGGTAGCGGACCATGTCGTCGGCACCGGGGAAGTAGCGCGGGGTGTAGGCGGTGAACAGCAGGTCCGGGTCGTCGGTGAGCAGCGAGTTCCAGTCGGTGCGTAGGTTCAGCTCTGGGTCGTCCCAGCCGGTGTGCACCTTGTTGATGGAGATCAGCATCCGGTGGCGCGGGAAGCGGGTGAAGAACGTCCCGGCCGCCGCACCGGACTCGAGCACCAGGTGGTCGCGTCCCGCCTGCTTGAGCAGGGCGGACGCCTGCAGCCCGGCAGGACCGGCGCCGATGACGAGACAGTCGGTGGAAACCTCGCTGGACAAGGGTTTCTCCTTCACGCGGTGCCGACCGGTTCGACCAACCGGCGCTTGTCGGGTTTGCCGCTCGGGGCGACGGGGGGTTCGGCGATGGCGGTGACCCGCACCGGAGCGCAGGCGGCGCCCAGCCGTTCGGTCACCAGGTGCCGCAGCTCGGCGAGGGCGGGCACGCGGTCGGCGCGGGGGACGACGAACGCGTGCACGGCCTCGCCGGTGTCCTCGTCCGGCACGGCGACCACGTAGGCCTCGGCGACGTCCGGGTGTTCGGCGAGCACCTGTTCGATGGGGCCGATGTGGTGCAGGTTGGCGTTGACGATCACGACGTCGCGGGCCCGCCCGGTGAGGTGCAGGAAGCCATCGGCGTCGAGGTGGCCGAGGTCGCGGGTGCGGACCCAGCCGTCGACGAACACCTCGGCCGACTCGGCCGGGTTCGCCCAGTAGGAGCCGGCCTGGCCGGGTGTCCGCACGAACAGCTCGCCGTCGCGGACCTCGACGTCGACCGGTGGCCGGCCGACCGTGCCGGGCGGGTCGGCGGGCGTGGCCATCGAGATCATGCCGGTCTCGGTCTGGCCATAGCCGTGGAACAGCACCGGTCCCAGGACCTCCAGTGCCTCGCGGTGGCGTTCGGCCGTCAGCGGTGACCCGGAGACGAGCAGCGCGCGCAACGCCGACAGGTCAGCGGGCCGCTCGCGCTGGCCGCGCACCAGCTTCGCCAGTCCGGGCACGGTGATCACCCGCGCGGTGGCGCGGTGGCGGGTGATCGACTCGACCGGCGCGGGGGTGTCGGCGACGACGACCGTGCCGCCCGCGGTGAGCGTGAGGACCGCGTACTCGAACATGACCTGGCTCGACAGCGACCCGAACACGAGGTAGCGGTCGAGGCGGCCGGCCAGGTCGCGGATCGCGGGCGGCCACGCCTCGGGCCGTGCGGTCCACGCGCGGGTCATCGCGGCGTAGGTCTGGGCACAGGCCTTGGGCGCACCCGTGCTGCCGCTGGTGTGGATGAGCCGGGCGACGTCGTCCGGGCGGCCGGCGCAGGTGAGCTCGGCGCTCCCGTGCCGCCGCAACGCGTCCACGTCGGCGTCTTCGAGGACGAGCGCGATGTCGAGGCCGAGCAGGTGCCGGACCTGGGCGTCGGTCAGGCCCGGCCGCACGCCCACGACCCGCGCGCCCACCGCGTGCCCGGCGAGGATCGTGGCGAACGCCTCCGGGGTGACGCCGAGCAGCAGCGCCAGCCCGTCACCGGGACCGATGCCGCGGGAGCGCAGTCCGTGCGCGATCCGCGCGGTGAGGTCCAGCAGCTCGTCGCCGGTCACCACGCGGGTGCCGTGCTCGAAGACCGGCCGGTCCGCGGCGACGGCGAGCACGTCGAGCACCGCCCGCGGGAACGGCCCGGCCTCACGCGCCGGCAAGGCATTCCTTCACGAACACGGCCAGCGGCTGCTGGTGCACGCCCGGCAGGTCCCAGTGGTTCTCCAGGTTCTCCGCCAGGTGGTGGGTCGCGACCAGCTCGCCGTTGCGGTGGTAGCGGACCACCGGGTGCAGGTAGCTCGCGTCGGCGGCGTGCGCGGCGTCGTTCTCGGCGACGCGGGGGACGTCGATGTCGAACGGGTCGACGGTGTCGTGGTGCGGGCCGTACTCCAGCGTCGCGACGAACCGGTGCTCGGCCGCGTCGAGACCGCCGTCGTGGACGTAGGCGACCGGCACCTCCTCCTCGTACCGCGCCGTGCCGCCGTCGACCGTGACGACGTCGCCGATCACCGCGAACTGCTGCCACAGGCACGACGAGCGGTTCAGCCGGGCGATGAGCGCGTCGCTGATCGACTCCGGAGAGGCGTCGACCTCCCGCCCCGGCCACGGCGTGCCGTGGTTGCGGGCGGAGAGGATGCGGTGCAGCGCGCGGGCGCCGTAGCGGAAGCCGTGGATGAACCCGCTGGTCGACTTCTTGAAGTCGCGCGACTGCGTGATGGTGCCGGCGAAGTACAGGCCGGGCACGGTGGTCGACTCGAACGCCGAGGTGAGCTCCGGGAACCGGTCGTCGACCACCAGCCGCGGCCGTGCGCTGCCGGCGAAGATCGAGCTGTCGAACCGGAACCCGGTGCAGGCGATGATCCGGTCGTAGTCCAGCTCGCGCAGCTGCTCCTGCGTGCGCGCGTACCGGAACCGGATCCGGAAACCGCCTTCCGGCCTGCGGTCGATCTGCTCGATCGTGCCGTCGAGGACGGCGTTCTCCGACTTGAGCTGGTAGGTGTCGAGGAAGTTGTTGTTCACCGCCCGCAGGTGCCCGACGTAGTGCGTCTGCCAGGCCAGCTTCACCGAGTGCGGCCCGGCGACGTGGATGACGGCGGCGTGCTCGACGAGCGCGTCGGCGGTCTCGAACCCGGAGTTGCCCTTGCCGATCACCAGCACCCGCTGGCCGGTGAACCCCTCCGGGTCGGTGTCGAAGGTGTCGTAGCGCTCGACGTGCTCGATGCCGGGGATGTCCGGCACGTGCAGCTGCGACACGCCGGTGGCCACGACCAGGTGCGCGGCCTGCCACGTCCGTCCGCTGTGGTCGGTGACGACGAACGCGTTGCCCTGCTTGGCGATCCGGGCGACCTCGACGTCATAGTGCACACGCAGGCCGGTGGCGACGTCTTCGAGGTAGCGGACCATGTCGTCGGCCGCGGGGAAGTACCGGGGGCTGTACCGGGTGAACAGCAGGTCCGGATCGTCGAGCAGCAGCGAGTTCCAGTCCATCCGCATCCGCTGCTCCGGGTCCGCGTACCCCGAGTGGACCTTGTTGATGGAGATGAGCTTGCGGTGCCGCGGGTAGCGGGTGAAGAACGCGCCCGCACCGTTGCCGCGTTCGAGGACGGCGTAGTCGCGACCGTCGCGCTCCAGCAGTGCCGCGAGCTGCAACCCGGCCGGTCCGGCCCCGATGATCAGGTAGTCGTGCGCCATGGCCGAGGAAGCTACCCACGCGATCTCAGAACTCTCTGAGATCGACTCCCTACCTTCGACGCCGTGACCACGACCGCTTCCCGCACCACCGTGGACCTCGCCTCGCCGCTGACCGGCGAGCACCTCCTCCGCGCGGCCGCACCCGTGGAGGTGCTCATCGGGCCGACCGTCGCGCAGCGCCTGCACCGCGGCCGCGACCACCTGCGCGGGGTCCTGGCCGACGACGAACGCCCCGTCTACGGCGCCAAGACCGGTTTCGGTGCTCTCGTGGGCTTCGCCGGTCGTGCGTCCGAGGCGGACCAGTGCGACAACACCCTGGCGCACCTCGGTGCGGGCCAGGGTCCCGACCTCCCGCCGGACGTCGTGCGCGCGGCCCTGCTGGTGCGGACCTGGTCGCTGGCGCAGGGCCTGTCCGGTGTCTCGGCGCACGTGGTGGACGGGCTCGCCGCGATGTTCGGCACGTCCTTCGTGCCCGCCGTGCCGCGCTACGGGTCGGTCGGTGCCAGCGGGGACCTGATCCCGTTGGCGTACGCGGCGCAGGCGTTGCGCGGCAGGGGGTTCGCCTACCTGGACGGCGTGCGGGTGCCCGCGGCCGAGGCGCTGGCCGAGGCCGGGCTGACGCCGTTGTCGTTGGACGGACGCGATGCGCTGGCGTTGGTGAACGGCACCTCGGTCACCACTGCCGCGCTCTCGCTCGCGTTGTCGTCCGTGCGCGCGTCGCACATCGCCGTGCAGGACCTGACCTGTCTGCTCGCGGACGTCCTCGGTGCCGACCCCGGTTTCGTGAACCCGCGGCTGATCGACGCCTACGGACACGACGGCGCTCGGGTTGTTGCCACGCGCATGCGTGCTCTGCTGGACGGCATCCGGCCCAGCGGCGACCGCCCGTTGCAGGAGCCGTACAGCCTGCGCTGCTCACCGCAGCTGCTGGGCGCGTGCGAGGACGCCCTGCGGTACGTGGACGGCGTGGTCCGCTCGGACCTGGCCGGGGTGAGCGACAACCCGCTGTTCTTCCCGGACGACGACCTCGTGGCGCACGGCGGCAACTTCTTCGGCCAGCCGGCCGCGTTCGCCGGTGACGTGCTCGCCATGGTGACGACGTCGCTGGGCAACCTCGCGGAACGCCAGCTCGACCTGCTCGTCGACCCCGTGCGCAACACCGGCCTGCCCCCGATGCTCGCGGCGGGACCCGGTCAGCAGCACGGGTTGCAGGGCGTGCAGCTGGCGACCACCGCGTTCGTCGCGGAGATGCGGCGCGGCACCGTGCCCGCGTCCACTCAGAGCCTGCCGACGAACTTGCACAACCAAGACGTGGTGCCGTTCGGGACGCAGGCCGCGCTGCGCGCTTACGACCTCGCGGAGCTGCTGCGGTTGCTGTGCGGGTCGCTGGCGCTGGGGCTGCGGCAGGCGGTGCACGTGGGCGGGCGGCGGCCGACGGCGCCCGGCTGCGCCGACCTGCTGGACGCGCTGGCCGGGGCGGTCGAGCCGGTCGACCCGGACCGCCCGCTGGACGAGGACGTGCGGGTGGCCGCCGACCTCGTCACGGGCACGCGGTCGCGACCCGCGGCGGGACCGAGCGCGGAGACGCACCCGCCATCGGGAGGAACAGTGTGAACCGCGCACCCCGTCCCGGGTTCCCGGCGGCCTCGACCGCGCCGCCGTGGCTCGTGACGATCTCCCGCACCAGCGCGAGCCCCACGCCGAACCGCTGCTCGCCCGCGCCGTGCCGGAACCGCTCGAAGATCCGGTCCGCGTCGGCGGGGGCGAACCCCTCGCCGGTGTCGGCGACCTCCACCACGGCGTACCCGGCACCCGACCCGACCCGCACGTCGATCCGCCCGCCCTCCGGCGTGTGCCGCACCGCGTTGGCCAGCAGCTCGTCCACGGCCCGCCGCAACGCCGTCTCCACACCGGTCACGACCACCGGCTCGGCGGGGCGGTCGACCGCGAGCCTGATCCGCCGTTCCGCGGCGCGGTCGCCCTCGCCGGTCACCGCCGCGTCCGCCACGGCGGCGAGGTCCACCGGCCGGCCGTCGAGCTCACGGCGCAGCCGCGCCGACAGCAGCAGGTCGTCGACCACGTCGCCGAGACCGCGGATCGACTCGGCCAGCTTGCCGAGGCTGTCGCGGTGGTCGTCGGGCAGGTCGTGCGCCGCGGCCAGCCGGACGAGCACCTGCGCCCGCGTGTACGCCCGCGCGATCGGCGTGCGCAGCTCGTGGCTCGCGTCGGTGACGAACCGCCGTTGCCGCGCCAGCGCCTCGGCCAGCGGCGCGACCGTCCGGCGGCTCACGCCCAGGCCGACCAGCGCCGCGGCGACGAGACCGGCCAGCTGCGCGATCCCCAGCGCCTGCAACAGGTGCCGCCGGTCGGCGAGCTGGTACCGGGTGTCGAACACCGCCTGCACCGCCGCGCCGTCGCGGCCGGACCGGGTGAGCACGAGGTACTCGGTGCCGTTGGCGGCGACGGCGCGTTCGACCGGTGCGCCGGACGCCCGCACCGCCGCCAGGTCGTCGTGCAGCGGGAAGCCGTGCGGCACGTCGAGCACGCCGAGGTCGAGCTCACCGCCGCGCAGCGTGAACACCCAGGCGCACCGCGGCGCGGTGCCGGGCACGCCGAACTCGGCGTTGTACCGCAGTTCCCTGGCCACCAGCGACTTCTGGCCCTGCTCCATGACGACGTACGCGATGCCGCCGACGAACGCGATCATCAGCGAGATCGCCACGCCCACCAGCAGGCTGATCCGCAACCGCGCCCGCCGCAGCTCCGCGCGCTCCGCCTCGGCCCACGCCCTCACAGGGCCCCCAACCGGTAGCCGACGCCCTGGACCGTTCGGACGACCGAGCGCCCGACCTTGCTGCGCAGGTAGTGCACGTACGTGTCCACAATGGAGGGTGAGGGGGCGTCCTGGAACACCGTGCGGCGCAACGCCGCCCGCGTGTGCACCGTCTCCGGGTGGCTCGCGAGCGCCCGCAGCAGCGCGAACTCCCTGGTGGTCAGCGGCACCCGTTCCCCGTCGGGCAGCACCACCTCGTGCTGCTGCAGGTCGAGCTGACCGGACCCGATCCGCAGCACGGCGGCCAGCTCCACCGCCCGCCGGCACAGCGCCCGCAGCCGCGCGCTCAGCTCGCCCAGGTCGAACGGCTTCACCAGGTAGTCGTCCGCACCGGCGTCGAGCCCGTCGATCCGGTCGTCCACCCCGCCCATCGCGGTCAGCACCAGCGCCGGCGTGCGCACGGACCGGGACCGCATCCGCACCACCAGGTCCAGCCCGTCGATCACGGGCAGCCCGCGGTCGACGACCACCACGTCGTAGGCCTGGGTGAGCGCGAGGTGCAGCCCCCGATGCCCGTCCCTCGCGACGTCCACGGAGTACCCTTCACCGCGCAGCACGGCGGCGAGCAGCTCGGCCAGCTCCCGGTCGTCCTCGACGAGCAGCAGCCGGAACGGATGTGCCTGCCAGGACCTGGAGTTCCCCCGCATTTCGCCAGAATCGCACGCAGCGGGGGAGACGGACAGATCACCGACCCGGTGCCGAGCTGTCGATCTCCGCGACCGATCGCGGCGGCGCGGGCATTCGACCACGTGAGCGCCCGTGCCCGCTTCTGCGAACTGTGTTCACCGGCATATTCACGGTGAACGGCGGCAGCGGCGTGACCTGCGCTCGTGGGTGGACGGTCAACGGTGATGCCGGTTTTCCCGGTCCTTTCGTCTCGATTCGTGTTGACGTCCAATGGTTTTCGAAAACGCGAACCAGAACGTGAACCCACCGGTGGGCTGACCGGCACCCGTCCGTTCGCGCGAATGTGCATCGGGACGGTAACGACCTGGCCGCCGGGGGAGACATCAGCCGTGGTGTCCGCGCGACGTGAGGTGTGCCGATGAAGATCGACCTGTTCAACGAGATCCAGAACCCCGGTGCCGCCCCCGAGCAGTTCCGCTTCCGCCAGGCCCTCGACCAGGCCCGTCTCGCCGACGAGCTCGGCTATGGCTGCTGGTGGCAGGTGGAGCACCACGGCGCCGGCGAGTTCAGCCTCTCGTCGGCTCCCGAGCTGATGCTCGCCGCGCTGTCCCAGCAGACCTCCCGCATGCGCCTCGGCCACGCCGCCGTCCTCGCGCCGGGCCGGTTCAACCACCCGATCCGCGTCGCCGAACGCGCCGCCACCCTCGACCACCTCAGCGGTGGCCGTGTCGAGCTCGGCCTGACCCGGTCGACGATCCCCGAGTGGAACCTGTTCGGCATCGAGCCCGCCGACGCCCGCGCGCAGACCGCGGAGGCGTTCGAGATGATCCCGAAGATGTGGACCACCGACCGCTTCTCGCACACCGGTGAGCACTACGACATCTCCGACGTCTCGATCGTCCCCAAGCCCCTGCAGCGCCCGCACCCGCCGCTGTGGCAGGCCGCCGCGTCCCCGACGTCGTTCGAGGAGGCCGGCCGCCGCGGTGTGGGCGTGCTCGGCACCACCATCTGGGAGTCACTCGACCGGGTGGCCCGCATGATCGACCTCTACCGCGCCGCCGCCGCGCAGTGCACCGCACCCGTCGGCGAGTTCGTCAACAACCAGGTCGCCTACTTCACCTTCGTGCACTGCGCCGAAACCGACGAGCAGGCCATGCGCAACGGCGCCGCCGCGGCCGCCGCCTGGTACACCGTCACCGCGCTGCGCTTCTTCAACGCCGCCGCCGAGTTCGCCGCCACCATGCAACGCCACCAGGACATCCTCGCCGCCGGCGGCACCGGCCTCACCGGCGAGTTCCTGCGCGCCGAGGCCGACGCCGCTCCCACCGACGCGCAGCTCGTGATCGGCCGGATCCTCCAGGGCGAGGACGTGCCCGACGACGAGCTGTTCGAGGTGCTCTCCGCGCAGCAGTCGCTCATCGTGGGCAGCCCGGACACGTGCCGCAAGAAGCTGCGCGCGTACGCCGACCTCGGGATCGACCGGTTGATGTGCCTGCAGCAGATCGGGCCGATCGGGGCGGACGAGGTGATGACCAGCATCCGGTTGGTGGGGGAGCTGATCCCGGAGTTCGACCAGGCCTGACCGCCGACCCTGCTGTCGCCCATGGCATCTGCAAGCACCACCAACACATGATCAAATCGCCGCTGACTACCACCAACCTGTTCGCCACTCGCCGAACCAGTCCTGAGTCCTTTGGGCGGGTGGAGGCGCTGTTGGTAGTAGAAAAGTGCCCGTTGATGTTGAGTTGGTGGTACTTGCAGATGCCATCAGAGGCAGAGGAGACGGCTCAGGCCGTCATGGGCCTTGGAGCAGGCCCACCGCCCTGATCGCCGAGGACGAGCTGCCCTCCTACCGCGCCGTCGTCCGCGCCGCGCGGTCCGGGCAGGTGGCGGTCGAGGGCCGCGAGGAGCTGCTGGACACCTTCCTGCGCGCCTTCACCCGGCCCTGACCGGGAAGGCGGCAAGGTGATCAAGGTGGACCTGGACCGCACGACCGCCCACCTCGCCACCCGCTGGAACCTCACCCTCGGCCCCCCGTTCGACGGCGGCTCGTCGGCCACCGTCGTGCGCTGCCGCTGGTCCGACGGCACACCCGCCGTGCTCAAGGTCAGCGAGGACCGCTCGCTGATCGCCGCCCAGGCCGCCGCCCTCGCCCTGTTCGCCCCGTCGGGCAAGGTGCCCGCCGTGCTGGCGGCCGACGAGGAGGCCGGTGCCCTCGTGCTGGAGGAGGTGCTCCCCGGCACGCTCGCGGAGGACCTGCCCGCCTACGCGCTGCCCGCGCTGTGGGCGGACCTGCTGGCGGGGCTGCACGCCACCGACCCGCCCGCACACCCGCTCGGCACGCTGCGGGCCCGGTGCGAGGAGGCCTTCGCCCGCATCGGGCGCCGGCTGCACGACCCCGTCGTGGCCGCGCGCATCGGGCCGATGGAGTGGGCGCGGGCGATGCAGCAGTGCGCGCGCCTGCTCGACACGACCGGCACGACCGTGGTGCTGCACGGCGACCTGCACCCCGGCAACGCCCTCGACGGCGGTCCCGCACGCGGCCTCGTGGCGGTCGATCCCAAGGCGTGCCTGGGAGATCCCTGCTTCGACGCCGTCGACCTCGTGCTCGCCGGCGCCGGCCGGGAGGGCGTCACTGCCCGGTGCGCGGCGGTCGCGGGTGCCTGCGGGCTCGACGGCGACCGGCTGTTCGCCTGGGCGCGCACGTTCGCCCCGTTCTCCGTCGTCGCCCACGTCGCGAACGGCGGTCCCGAACCGGTCGTCGACGAGCTCGTGCAGCTGCTGCACTAGGGCCGCGTCAGCCCCGGGCGGCCACGACCAGCTCCTCGCCCTCCCACCGCCTGCGCAGCCACCGGTCGTGGCTCGCGACCACGACCGCCCCCGGACCCGGCCCCAGCGCGTCCTCCAGCTCGTCGCACAGCGTCGGCGACAGGTGGTTGGTCGGCTCGTCGAGCAGCAACAGCTGCGGCGGGTCGGCCACCAGCAACGCCAGGGCGAGCCGGCGGCGCTGACCGACCGACAACGTGCCGACCGCCTTGCCCAGGTCCCGCCGGTGCAGCAACCCCAGCGACTCCAGCGGGACCCGCGCCGCCCGCTCCGCCCCGAGCGCCCGCCCGTAGGTGGCACGGGCGGTGCGCCGCGGGTGCTCGAACACCGTGTCCTGGTCGAGCAGTCCGACCCGCAGATCGGGACGTCGCCGCACCCCCGTGACCGCCAGGCGGCCGGCCAGGGCGAGCAGCAGCGTGGACTTGCCGGAACCGTTGGGACCGCTCACGAGCACCCGGTCGCCCTCGCGCACGTCGAGCCGGTCGAGGTCGAGCCGGCCGGGCACGTGGACCTCCCGCAACGACACGAGGACCTCTTCGGCCGCCGACGTCGGCTCGGCGTGGAACCGCAGCGGGGGCGGGGGAGCAGGCACGGCCCGGCGTTCCAGCTCCTCCAGCCGCCGCGCGGTGGTGCGGACGCGGCGGGAGATCTGGCTCTGCACGCGGTTCGCGCGCACGCCGTAGCCCATCTTGTCGCTGTCGCGCATCGCCCGGTTCGGCGCGACCCGGTGCGCGGTCAGCTCCAGGTCGGTGCGCAGCCCGGTCAGCTCCTCCTGCTCCTCGGCGTACCGCCGTTCCCAGCGCTCGCGGTCGGCCCGCTTCTGCCCGACGTACTCGCTGTACGTGCCGCCGAACCGGACCGGGCCCTCCACGGCCGGGTCGAGGTCGACCAGGTCCGTGCACACCGCGTCGAGGAACGCCCGGTCATGGCTCGCCAGCACCACCGCGCCGGGCAACGCGCGCAGCTGCTCCTCCAGGAACGCCGCCGCGTCGTCGAGGTGGTTCGTCGGCTCGTCCAGCAGCAACGCCGCCGGCCGCCGCACCACCAGCGCCGCCAGCGCGAGCCGCCGGCGCTGCCCGCCCGACAGCGAACCCAGCGTGCGCTCCCACGGCACACCGCCCAGCCCGAGTCCACTCAGGACGATCTCGGCCCTGCGGTCCGCGTCCCACGCCTCGTGCCGCTGCGCCACCTCCAGCTGGTCGGCGTACGCCGCGAGCAGCTCCACGTCGTCGGGCGCGGCGGTCAGCAGCGCACCGAGCCGGTCCAGCGAAGCGAGGTCCTCGCGTGCGTCGGCCAGCGCGTCGCCGACCACCTCGGCCACCGTCGCCGACGCCGGGAACGGCATCTCCTGGTGCAGGAAACCCAGGTCCCGCGGCCGGTCCACCCGGCCGCCGTCGGGCTCGTCGACCCCGGCGAGCAGCCGCAGCAACGTCGACTTGCCCGCGCCGTTCTCCCCGATCAGGCCGATCCGCCGGCCGGGTGCCGCGGTGAGCGACACCCCGTCGAGGACCCGGCGCCCACCGAACCCGCGCACCAGCTCGTGCGCCACCAACGCCTGCGCCGGCACCGCCTCAGCCACGAGCGGCCTCCAGCAGCTTGCCGCCCTCCAGGCGCAACCAGCGGTCGATCCGCACCTCGCCCAGGAACCGCTCGTCGTGGCTCACGACGACGAACGCGCCCTGGTAGGCGTTCAACGCGCTCTCCAGCTGCGCGGCGCTGACCAGGTCGAGGTTGTTCGTCGGTTCGTCGAGCAGCAGCAACTGCGGTGCCGGCTCGGCGAACAGGACGCACGCCAGCGTGGCGCGCAGCCGTTCGCCACCGGACAGCACCCCGACCGGCAGGTGGGCCCGCGCGCCGCGGAACAGGAAGCGCGCCAACAGGTTCATCCGGTCGGCCTGCGGCATCGCCGGTGCGGCCGCGGCCAGGTTCTCCGCCACCGTGCGGCTGTCGTCGAGCAGGTCCAGCCGCTGCGACAGGTACGCGATCCGGCCGTCCGCGCGCTTCACCTCACCGGCCTCGGGCGTGAGCGAGCCCTCGACCACCCGCAGCAGCGTCGACTTGCCCGCGCCGTTCGGTGCGGACAGGGCGATCCGCTCAGGGCCGCGGATCGCGAGGTCGGCGTCGTCGAACAGGTCCCGCACCCGGATGCCGGTGCCCAGGAACAACGTGCGCCCGGCGGGCACGGCGGTCTGCGGCAGCTCCAGGCTGATCCGCTGCTCGTCCTTGAGCGACCGCTCCGCCTGGTCGAGGCGGGTCTTCGCGGCGCTGAGCCGGGCGGCGTGCGTGCCGTCGGCTTTGGCGGCGGACACCTCGGCGTTGCGCTTCATGGTGCCCGCGAAGATCTTCGGCAGTCCGGCGCTGGAGAGGGTGCGCTGGGCGTTCGAGGCACGCCGGGCCGCGCGTTCGCGGGCCTGCTGCATCTCCCGCTTCTCGCGTTTGACCTCCTGCTCGGCGCTGCGGATGTTCTTCTCCGCGACCTCGCGCTCGGCGGCGACGGCCTCCTCGTAGGCGCTGAAGTTCCCGCCGTGGAACCGGATCTCGCCGGCGTCGAGCTCGGCGACGCGGTCCACCCGGTCGAGCAACGCCCGGTCGTGGCTCACCACGAGCAGGCAGCCGCGCCAGTCGTCGAGCACCGAGTAGAGCCGGTGCCGGGCGTCCAGGTCGAGGTTGTTGGTCGGTTCGTCGAGCAGCAGCACGTCCGGCTGCTTCAGCAGCTGGGCCGCCAGCCCCAGCGACACGATCTGGCCGCCGCTCAGCGTGCCCAGCTTCCGGTCCAGCGCCAGGTCGCCCAGACCCAGCCGGTCGAGCTGGGCGCGGGTGCGTTCCTCCAGGTCCCAGTCGTTGCCGATGACGGTGAAGTGCTCCTCGTCGACGTCACCGGACTCGACGGCACTGATGGCGCGCAGCACCGCCGCGACGCCGAGCACCTCGGCCACGGTCACGTCCGCGGTGAGCGGCAGGTCCTGCGGCAGGTAGCCGAGCACGCCGTCGACGGTCACGCTGCCGCCGGCCGGGGGCAACGCACCCGCGATGAGCTTGAGCAGCGTCGACTTGCCGGCACCGTTCGGGGCGACCAGACCGGTGCGGCCGCCGGGGAAGGAGACGGACAGATCGTCGAAGACGACGGTGTCGTCCGGCCACGAGAAGGACAGGCCGGACACGACGACGTAGGCGTCGGAAGACATGGTGAGACCTCGGGAGGTGCGAACGCGCGGGCCACCCGCGCGGGTGGAAGAAGGGACGACGAAACGGCCATCGGAGGCGATGGCCTGTCACACCCCGGGCTCACCCGGAGATGTCGTCTTCACCCACCAGCACGTCGAGCTCCTTCGAGGAGGTTGATCTCTACCCGGTCAACGGTAGCAGCTCCCGGCGTTGCTCCGCTCGGCAGAAAGCGGCGCGACGAGCGGTTACCTTGATCGCGTGGACTTCGACGAGTACCGCGAACACGACGCCACCGGGCTGGCGCAGCTGGTCGCTTCCGGGCAGGTGTCGGCGGCCGAGCTGCTGACCGTGGCGCGGGAACGCGCCGCCGCGGTGAACCCGCGGCTCAACGCGATCGTCAGGGACGTCCCCGCGACGCCCTCCGACGACCTCACCGGTCCGTTCGCCGGCGTGCCGTTCCTGATCAAGGACCTCGGTCAGGACTACGCGGGCCTGCCGACCTCGAACGGGTCGCGGTCGCTGCGGTCGTTCCCGGTCACCGAGCACTCCACGGTCGTGCAGCGCTGGCTCGACGCCGGCCTGGTGATCTTCGGCAAGACGAACCTGCCCGAGTTCGGCGCCAAGGCCATCAGCGAGTCGGCCGTGTGGGGTCCCGCGCGCAACCCGTGGAACCTCGACCACACGCCCGGCGGCTCCTCCGGCGGTTCGGCGGCCGCGGTGGCGGCGGGCATCGTGCCGTGCGCCGGTGCGAACGACGGCGGCGGCTCCACCCGCATCCCCGCGGCGTGCTGCGGCCTGGTCGGGCTGAAGCCGGGGCGCGGGCTCACGCCGTTCGGACCGGGCACCGCCGAGATGATGCACGGCGCGGCGGTGCAGGGCGTCGTCTCGCGCACGGTCCGCGACACGGCGGCGATGCTCGACGTGATCTGCGGCGGTGAGCCGTACGGGCCGTTCACCCCCGGCATGCCCGAGGCGTCCTACGCGTCGTGCGTCACCGAGGAACCCGGCAAGCTGCGCATCGGCGTGCGCGTGCCGTCGGCGATCAACCCGAACCCGCACCCCGAGGCACGCGCCGCGGTCGACGGCGCGATCGAGGTGCTGACGTCGCTGGGTCATGAGGTCGAGGAGCTGCCGGAGGCGCCGTTCGACGACGCCGCGCTGGCCCGCGACTTCCTGCTGACCTGGTTCGTGAACCTGGCCTGGAAGGTCGGCGACGCGAAGCGGCAGACCGGTGCGCCGGACATCGCGTTCGAACGCGACACGCTGCTGATGGCCGCGCTGGGCCGGGCGACCAGCAGCGTCGACTACGTGGACGCGGTGCAGCGCCGGCACGAGCACACCCGCCGCCTCAGCACGTTCTTCGACACCTACGACCTGCTGCTCACGCCGTCGCTGGCCACCCCGCCACCCAAGATCGGTGCGTTCGACCTGCCGGTGAACCTGCAGCGCGCCACCGACGTGCTGCTCAAGACCGGCACCGCGCGGTTCCTGCGCAACACCGGCATCGTGGAGAACATGATCCGCGACAACCTCGGCTGGGTGCCCTACACCCAGCTCGCGAACCTCACCGGCAGGCCCGCCATCTCGCTGCCGCTGCACTGGACCGCCGACGGCCTGCCGCTGGGCGTCCAGTTCGTCGCACCGCTGGCCGGCGAGTCGCTGCTGATCAGGCTCGCCGCCCAGCTCGAACAGGCGCTGCCGTGGGGTGACCGTGTCGCTCCGATCTGAACCCGTCGCGCCGCTCGTGCGCGGTGCCGCCGAACTGGAGCAGACCGACCGCGGCCTGCGCCCGCACCGCCTGCCCGCGTGGGTGCGCGAGCGGTACCCGGACCCGCAGCTGCTGTCGGTGGAGAGCCACCCGTCCGGTGTGCGCCTGGTCGCGGAGACCGAGGCGCGCACCGTCGAGCTGGTTCTGCACCCGACCTGCACCGCCTACGCCGGACTCGACCGGCCGCGCGGCAGCGTCGACCTCGTGGTGGACGGGGTGCCGGCGGCGAGCACCGTGCTCGCCGCCGGCGACGTCAAGGAGGTCGACCTGCGCACCGGTGAGGCCCGGTTGGTCCCCGGCCGGCCGCACACTGAGCGCCACGAGCTCCCCGAGGGCACCAAGGTCATCGAGTTCTGGTTGCCGCACAACGAGGTCGTCGACCTGGTCGCGGTGCGCGCCGACGCCCCGCTGCGCCCGCACGACCCGGGCCGGCGGATCTGGCTGCACCACGGCAGCTCCATCAGCCACGGCTCGAACGCCGCCACGCCGACCGCGATCTGGCCCGCCGTCGCCGCCCGCCACGGCGGTGTCGAGCTGCACAACCTGGGCCTGGGCGGCAGCGCGCTGGTCGACCCGTTCACCGCGCGGGTCCTGCGCGACCGTCCGGCCGACCTGATCAGCGTCAAGCTCGGCATCAACGTCGTGAACTTCGACGCCATGCGGCTGCGCGCGTTCGTGCCCGCGGTGCACGGGTTCCTCGACACGATCCGCGACGGCCACCCGGACACGCCGCTGGTGCTGATCTCGCCGATCTTCTGCGGCATCCACGAGGACACGCCGGGTCCGGGTGCGATCGACCTCGACGCGCTGGCGTCCGGGCGGCGGCTGTTCACCGCGACCGGGGTGCCGGAGCCGGGCCGGTTGACGCTGCGGGTGGTCAGGGAGGCGCTGGAGTCCGTCGTGGAGCGCAGGGACGACGACCCGAACCTGTCCTACCTGGACGGTCTGCGGCTGTACGGCGAGCAGGACGCGGCCGAGCTGCCGTTGCCGGACGCGCTGCACCCGGACACCGCGGCACACCGGCGGATCGGGGAGCGGTTCGCGGAGCACGCCTTCGCGCCGGGCGGTCCGTTCAGCGAGGACCCGGCCTAGCGCCCGGTGCGGCAGCCACCGCGGCCTGCCCTGGCAAGATGCCGGTCGTGGACACCGACGACGTGCTCACCGGCGTGGGGCCGCGGCTGCGCGCCCTGCGCCGGCACCGCGGCATCACCCTCGCCGAGCTCTCCACGACCACCGGCGTCTCGGAGAGCACCCTGTCACGGCTGGAGAGCGGGCAGCGCAAGGCCACGCTGGAGCTGCTGCTGCCGTTGGCGCGCACGTACAACGTGCCGCTGGACGACCTCGTCGGCGCCCCGCGCACCGGTGACCCGCGCATCCACCTGACCCCGATCCACCGGTTCGGGATGACGTTCATCCCGCTGTCCCGGCGCCCCGGTGGCGTGCAGTCGTTCAAGATGCTCATCCCGAGCGGGCTCGCCGAGCCGACCCCGCAGACGCACGACGGGTTCGAGTGGCTCTACGTCCTCAACGGGCGGTTGCGGCTGCTCCTCGGCGACCTCGACCTGACGTTGCCGCCCGGTGAGGCCGCCGAGTTCGACACCTCCCAGCCGCACTGGCTGGGCAGCGCGGACGGGAACGCGGTCGAGCTGCTGATCCTGTTCGACCCGCAGGGACTGCGCACCCACGTCCACGGGCCCGGCCACTCCGGCCGGTCCGGTCAGGGGACGTAGACCTGGCCGGTCTGCCGCCCCTCGATCGACCGCACGTACGCCCGCACCACCTCGGCCAGCGGTACCGGCCTCATGCCGGGGAAGAAGTCGCCGTAGGTGTCGAGCGCCTCGGTGAACACGGTGGGGCTCACCGCGTTGATCCGCCGCGGTGCGATCTCGATGGCGGCGGCCCGCACGAACGCCTCCACCGCGCCGTTGACCAGCGACGCCGCCGCCCCGGTCACGATCGGCTCGCGCGCGAGCACGCCGGTGATCAGCGTGAACGAGCCGTTGGCGGTGACGTGCGAGAGGCCCTCCCGCACGAGCGACACCTGCGACAGCACCTTGCCGGTGATCCCGGCCTGGTAGTCGGCGGTGGTCAGGTCGGTCAGCGGCTTGAACGGCACCGAGCCCGCCGCCGACGCGACGGCGTCGACCGGCCCGACGGCCGCGTACAGGTCGGCCACACGGTCCGGGTCGGTCACGTCGTACCGCAGGTCACCGCCGGTGCGGGACACGGTGACGACGTCGTGCTTGCGTGCGACGAGCTCCTCGTGCACGGCGGTGCCCAGCAGTCCGGTGGCTCCCACGAGCAAAATCCTCATGCCGACGACGCTAAGCCCGTTCCGCGCGCCGGTGAAATGCCGATCGTGCAGCACTTATGATCGGCAGTCATGAATGTCGAGCTGCGCCACCTGCGGGCACTCGCCGCCATCGGCGACCACCGGTCGATCACCGCCGCGGCCCGGTCGCTGCACGTCACCCAGCCCGCGCTGTCCCGCACGCTCGACCAGCTCGAACGGCGGCTGGGGGTGCGCCTCGTCGACCGCACCACCCGCCACGTGGCGCTCACCGGCAGCGGGCAGCGGCTGTGGGAGCACAGCCACCGCATCCTCACCCAGCTCGACAGCGCGCTCGCCGAGGCCGTCCGGCCGCAGCCGTTGCGGCTGACGTTCGCGTGGGCGGCGCTCGGCCGGTTCACGGTCCCGTTCCTGCGCGAGTGGCGGGCCCGGCACCCGGACGTGCTGGTGCGCATCCGCCGCGCCGACGACCCCGAGGCGGCGCTGCGGCGCGGTGAGGCGGACATCGCCGTGCTGCGCACCCACCCGGTGTCACCCGACGTGGAGCACGCGGCGTTGATCGAGGAACCGCGCGTGGCCGCCGTGGCGGACGACCACCCGCTCGCCGCCCGCACCGCCCTCACCCTCGACGACCTGGTGGGCGAGGCGGTGGCCGTGTGCGAGACCGCGGCGACGACCACCGCCGACCTGTGGCCGTCCGGTGCCCGCCCGCGCACGGTGGACGTGCCGGGCGTGGAGGAGTGGCTGACCTCGATCGCGACCGGGGCGACGGTCGGCGTCACGGCTGCGGGCACGATCCACCACCACCCGCACGCGGGCGTCACGTACCTGCCGCTGACCGACGCCGACCCGGTCACCGTCCACCTCGCCTGGCCCGCACTGCCCGCGCACCCGTCCACCGCGGCGTTCGTCGAGCTGGCGCAACGCCACCTGCGTCACGCGTAGAGGCGCAACCCCGACAGCTGTCCCGCGGGCCAGCCGGTGTTGCCGCTGAACACCAGCCGCACGTACCGGACCTGGCTGCCGGGCAACGTGATCGTGGCGCTGTTGCCGCTCGCCGGGTCGAACACGCGCCCGCTCGCCCCGGCCAGCGGACCGAACGCCTGCCCGTTCACGCTGCCCTCGACCGCGACCACCTGCGTGCGCCGTCCCCAGGCCGGGTCGGGCGGCAACGTCAGCACCGCCCGCCGCACCGCCACCGCGGACCCGAGGTCGACCTGCACCCACTGCGGGAACGCGTGGTTCGCACTCTCCCAGTAGGACCTCGGGTCGCCGTCGACCACGTTGCCGCTGCCGTAGTGCTGGTTCTGCGAACTTTGCGCGGTCGGCCGGCCCGCCGCCAGGTCCACGTCCGGCGCCGGCGGTCCGCCGACCCACGGCACGGTCGGGCGGGTGGCGGTCAACGCGAGCTGCCCCTTGAGCATCCGGCCGCCGTCACCGGTGAGCCGCAGGTAGTAGTCGGCCGAGCAGCGGGTCCCGTCCTCGTCCAGTGCCAGGAAACCCGACCCCACCGGCACGTCGGCCTGCGACTCGGCGGTCTTCGCGATCTGGTTGCCCTCGTTGTACTCGTCGAACATCGAGATGTAGATGCCTTGTGCGCCAAGGCGGACCATGTTGTAGAACTGCCGCCACATGAAGTCGCCGTGGACCCGTTGCCGCGCGTTGAGGTCACCGGGCAGCACGCACGGCTGGTAGTCGATGCCCCGCGCGTTGCACTCGGCCTGGTCGGGCAGGTTCACGTTGGTGTGGAAGCGGTCCGAGTCCGCGGCGGTGCCGATCCGGCCGACCATCCACGGCGAGATCATGTCGAACGAGCGGTAGACGTTCCCGAACCCCTGCCGGGAGTCCTCGACCTCGGTGCGCCAGTGCGTAGGGACGCCGCCCATGACGTAGCAGCCGCGCGCCTTGAACCAGTTCACCACGTCCTGGCAGGGCTCGGGTCCCCACGGGCGGCCGGGGTCGTTGAAGCCGAAGCCCCAGATGCCGACGACGGGCTTGCCGTTCTGCCGCGCGTAGGCCGGCGACGAGGTGTGCGCCGCCATCTTGGCCTGCCAGTCGGTCTTGATCTCCGACTGCATGTTCTGCCAGTTCGTGACGTCGTACATGATGTAGAACTTGCGGCCGGTGGCCTCGGCGGCGGCTCGCACGTGCGCCGTGACGGCGTCGCGGACCGGACCCTCACCGCCGGTGGGGTTGAACCGTTGCAGGGCGGCGGTGTCGCAGCCGTTGTCGCGCATCCAGGCGAAGTGCACGTCCACGGTCTGCCGGTCGTGGTTGGAGAACACCGCGGCGGGCCGGCCGTCGCCGAGGTTCGCGAACGCGGTCGGGTAGGTGCGGGCGTAGTCGCGCACGTCCGGCCACACCTTGACCGAGCTGGTCGCCGGGGCGGGCGGCCGGCTCCAGTCGTCGTTCCAGTGCCACCAGCCGTCGATCGGCGAACCGTCACCGCGGCAGGCGAACCAGCCCTGGTAGCCGACGGTGATCTTGCCGACCACGTCGCCCGGCGGGCTGGCGGCACGCGCCGCAGTGGGCAGGAGGTCGAGGGCGGGCACGGCGAGGGCGGAGCTGAGCAGGGTGCGACGAGACAGGGACATCGCGAACTCCTTTGTCGGCGATCCGACATCAGGGTGCAACTCTGAATCAGAAGTCCGCAAGATGTTGACTGAAATGTGCAAAAGACCGGTACTTCCGGCGATCAACTACCGTGCGGGCAACGGTTGGAGGAGGACCTGATGCTGGACCTGAGCCCGCGGCCCGGTGACCTGGAGCCGATCGAGACCGCCTCGGTCGACGAGCTGCGCGCGGTGCAGCTCGAACGGCTGCGGTGGTCGGTCCGGCACGCCTACGACAACGTGCCGCACTACCGCGCCTCCCTCGACGCGGCCGGCGTGCACCCCGACGACGTGAAGTCGCTGGAGGACCTGGCCCGCCTGCCGTTCACGACCAAGGCCGACCTGCGCGACAACTACCCGTTCGGCATGTTCGCCGTCCCGCGCACCGACGTCCTGCGCGTCCACGCCTCCTCCGGCACCACCGGCCGTCCCACCGTCGTCGGCTACACCAGGGCCGACCTCGACACCTGGGCCTCGGTCGTGGCCCGCAGCATCCGCGCCGCCGGCGGCCGCGCCGGTCACGTGCTGCACAACGCCTACGGCTACGGCCTGTTCACCGGCGGCCTCGGCGCCCACGCCGGCGCCGAGCTGCTGGGCTGCACCGTCGTCCCGGTCTCCGGCGGCATGACCGAACGCCAGGTGCAGCTCATCCGCGACTTCGAGCCGGACGTCATCATGGTCACCCCGTCGTACATGCTCTCGATCATCGACGAGATGGAGCGCCAGGGCATCGACCCGCGCGGCACCTCGCTGAAGGTCGGCATCTTCGGCGCCGAGCCGTGGACGAACGACATGCGCGCCGAGATGGAACGCCGCCTCGACATGCACGCCGTCGACATCTACGGCCTCTCCGAGGTCATCGGCCCCGGCGTCGCCAGCGAGTGCGTGGAGACCAAGGACGGCCTGCACGTGTGGGAGGACCACTTCTACCCGGAGGTCATCGACCCGGTCACCGGCGAGGTGCTGCCCGACGGCGAGGAGGGCGAGCTGGTGTTCACCTCCCTGACCAAGCAGGCCATGCCGGTCCTGCGCTACCGCACCCGCGACCTGACCCGCCTGCTGCCCGGCACGGCCCGCACGATGCGCCGCATCGAGAAGATCACCGGCCGCACCGACGACATGATCATCCTGCGCGGCGTGAACCTGTTCCCGACCCAGATCGAGGAGCTCATCCTGCGCATCCCCGCGCTGTCACCGCACTTCCAGTGCGTGCTGAACCGCACCGGCAACCTCGACGACCTGACCGTGGTGGTCGAGCACCGCGAGGACACCGGCCCCGGTGCGGCGGGCGAGACGTTGCGGCAGCTGGTGAAGAGCTCGATCGGCGTGACGGTGGCCGTCGAGGTCGTGGCGCCGGGCGGGATCGAGCGGTCGGTGGGGAAGATGAAGCGCATCGTGGACCGCCGCCCGAAGCGCTGACCGTCCCGCGGCGTCGGCGAAGCCGTGCACGGCCAGCGCTTCAGCCCACCCCCGGCACCGCCTCTGGAGCTCCACCGCAGCACACCACGCGGCGCGTACCTCAACCGCCGCAATGCGGGGCTACCGGTGAGTGGGGGAGAACAGGCCGGCGCGGCACCACCACTCCTGATCCGGCGCACGGGACCGGGGGTCAGTCGAGCAGCTCGACGTACCCGTCGGTCCCGTTCACCCGGATCCGCTGGCCGTCCCGGATCAGCCGGGTGGCGTTCTCCAGCCCCACCACGGCCGGCAGCCCGTACTCCCGTGCCACCACCGCGCCGTGCGTCATCAGCCCGCCGACCTCCGTCACCAGCCCGGCGATGGCCACGAACAGCGGTGACCAGCTGGGATCGGTGTGGGCGGTGACCAGGACGTCGCCCGGTTCGAGGTCGGCCTCCGCGAGGTCCAGCAGGACGCGCGCCCGCCCCTCGACCGTGCCGCCGGACACCGCCAGGCCGACCAGCGCGCCCGCGGGCAGGTCCGACCGCCGGTAGGTGCCGGTGACGGCCTCGCCGTCCGACGTCAGCACCCGCGGTGGCGTCAGCGCCTCGAACGAGCGGAACTCCTCGCGGCGCCTGCGGATCAGCGCGAGGTCGGCCTGCCCGGTCAGCACGACGTCGCGGAACTCCGGCAGCGTCAGGAAGAAGATGTCCTCTTCGGACTCCAGCACGCCGGTGAGGCGCCGGGCCTCCGCCAGCAACGCCTTCTTGTACACGAAGTACCGGCTCACCATGAAGTACTTCGGGTACTCCCGGTAGCCGATGAACGTCCGCACGCGGTCGATCATCCGCTTGGTCTCCGCGGCCTTGGCCTCGCCGTCCGGCAGCGCGCGCAACCGCTCCAGCAGCTCCTGCTCCTTCGCCCACGCCTCCTGGCGGCCCTGCTCGAAGCGCTGCTCACCGGCACCGGGCGCGAAGTTGCGGACGTTGGTCAGGATGATCGGCACCAGAGTGGACGGACGCTCGCTCCACCGCGGCCGGGTGATGTCGATCTCGGCGACACAGCGCATGCCGTACCGGTCCAGGTACCCGTTCAACGCGGCGAGGGCCTCGGCGCCACCGGGCACCTCGGCCAGGCCGTCGAGCGAGTCGGGGCTCTTCTCCAGGAACGCCACGACCTCGGGGTGCGGGCGGATCGCGTCGGCCACGTCGAGCAGGGCCAGGCCCATCTCCGAGGTCACGTTGTGCGGCGCGGACAGGCTCAGGGCGTCGGCGGCGTTCGTCTCACCCAGCCACTCGTGCAGGTGGCCGTTGAGCCACCAGCTCGCCTGCATGCCGGCCATGATCACCTGGGTGCTGCGCGCGTCGAACAGGACGCGGCGCAGCTCCTGGAAGTCCGCGAGGACGAAGTCGACCAGGTCCACACCGGACAGCGGCGCGATGTCGCGTTCCAGTGCGGCGACCGAGGCCTCGGCGGCGGCGATCAGCTCGATGACGACCGCCGGGTCCGTCTCGATCGTGGCCGGGGTCGCGCCAGGGATCGGTGGCACCGGCGTGTCGTCCGGTGCGGGCAGGAAGCCCTCGCGGTCGACGACGGTCTGCAGCGCGTCACCCATCAGCGGGTCGGACTTGCCCGCCACGCCCAGGAACGCGGCACGGCTCGCCGGTGCGGTGACGATCGGCGTGACGTCGACGAACAACCGGCCGCCCGCGACGACCATCGGGCGCGGTGTCGTCAGCTGCCACACCGACAGGCCCAGCGGCTTCATGGCGTCGGTCATCATCTGCTGGTGGCCGACGGACACGAAGACGCGGTTGCCGTTGCCGTCGCCGTCGCCGCCGGGCACCGGGAACAGCGTGGTGATCGGGCGGCTCTGCACCACCTGGAACCCGTCGTCGGCCAGGCACCACTCGACGTCCTGCGGGCGGCCGAAGTGCGCCTCGATCCGCCGGCCGAGCCGCACGAGCTCCACGACCTGAGCGTCGGTCAGCGCCGGCAGCTCGCGCCGCGCCGGGTCCACCGGCTGCTCGCGGGTGCCGCCGGACGGCAGGGCCTCGACGGCCACGTCCTTGGCGGCGATCGACCGGCTGAGCACCTCGCCGTCGCGGACCCGGTAGACGTCGGTGTTGACCAGGCCGGAGACCAGCGCCTCACCGAGGCCGAAGGTGGCCTCCACGCACGCGACCTTGCGGTTCGAGGTCGTGGGGTCGGCGGTGAACAGCACGCCCGCCGCCCGCGGGAACACCATCCGCTGCACCACCACGGCCATGCGCACCCGGTGGTGGTCGAAACCGCCGCGCAGCCGGTACGTCACGGCCCGCTCGGTGAACAACGACGCCCAGCACCGGCTGACGTGCCGGACCACCTCCTCCGCACCCACCACGTTCAGGTAGGTGTCCTGCTGGCCCGCGAACGACGCCGTCGGCAGGTCCTCGGCCGTGGCGCTCGACCGCACGGCGTAGGCGTGCTCGGCGCCGAGCCGGGTGACCGCGCCGGTGATCGCCGCGGTCACCTCGTCCGGGACGGCGACGCCCTCCAGCACCCGTCGCACCTCGGCGCTGCCCCGGCGGATCTCCTCCCGGTCGTCCGGTGAGAGGCGGGCCAGCCGGTCCAGCAGGTCACCGACCGCCGCGTCCCGCACGACGCGTTCGAACGCCTCCGTCGTCACGCAGAAGCCGGCCGGCACGCGCACCCCGTCGATGCGCGTGAGGGCGCCGAGGTGCGCGCCCTTGCCGCCGACGACCGCGACCTGTGCCTGGTCGACCTCGTCGAGCCCGAGCACGAAACTGCTGTACGTCAACTTCGGTTCCCCCGTTTCGCCTGCGGGGCTCCAGCATCCTGCCGACGCCAGATTTCCGCAGGTCGTGACCTTCGACGGGAGAGTGTGCTGCACACCGGGGGTCTTGCGGCAAGACCCCCCGTGCGCTATACGTTGGTAGTGGCGGGCAGTACGTGTGCGCCCGTGCGGTCCGTGCTCAGGCACAGCGAGCAGACCTCACCGCCCTGCGCACTCGCGGTCATGTCCGGCCGTTCGTAGGACTCACCGCAGACCACGCAGTCGTACCTGCTGCCGCTCGGGTTGCCGTCCGCATCCAGCAGCGGCTCCGCGATCCCGTCGTCGGTGCGGCGCAGGTAGAACCGGCCCCGCGTGAGCACCGCCATCAGCGGTGTCACGACGATCGGGACCACCACGGCCACGACCGGCGAGTACGGCTGGATCGCCGGCCCGAACAGTCCGAAGTAGACGCCGATCGACAGCCCCGAGGACGCCAGGAACGACACCACGCCCACCGGGTTGACCGCGTGGAGCATGCCGCGCCGGAACTCCGGCTGCTTCGGCGACAGCTTCAGCAGGTACTTGTTGACCGCGATGTCGGTGGCGACGGTGACGACCCACGCCATGGCGCAGTTGGAGTAGAAGCTCAGGATCTTGTTGAGGAAGCTGAACATGTCCGCTTCCATCAGCACCAGCGCGATCGCCAGGTTCACGCACACGAACACCAGCCGCCCCGGATACCGCTTGGTGACGCGCGTGAACGAGTTCGTCCACGCCAGCGACCCCGAGTAGGCGTTCGTGACGTTGATCTTCACCTGGCTGAGCACCACGAGCACCAGCGCCAGCGGCACCACCAGCCACGCCGGCATGAACTGCTTGAACACGCCGGTGAACTGCTCGATCGGCTCGACGGCCGCCACCGCGCCGACCGCGTCCAGCACGTAGACCGCCATGAACACGCCGATGGCCTGCTTGAGCGCGCCGAAGACCACCCAGCCCGGTCCGGCGAGCACCACCGACGTCCACCACACCCGCTTGTTCGCCGCGGTGCGCGGCGGCATGAACCGCAGGTAGTCGATCTGCTCACCGATCTGGCCCATCAACGACAGGCAGACACCGGCCCCCAGCACCACCGCGGCGGTGCCGACCCCGTTGCCGCCGCCGTCGTAGGAGAGGAACCGCCGCACCGACTCCGGCTCGGTGACGACCAGGAACAGCAGCGGCGCCACCATCAGCAGCAGCCACAGCGGGTTCGTCCAGCTCTGCAGCTTCGCCAGCACCTTCATCCCGTAGACCACCAACGGGATGATCACCAGCGTCGACAGCAGGTAGCCCAGCCACAGCGGCAGCCCGAGCGCGTACCGCAGGCCCTGCGCCATGATCGAGCCTTCGAGCGCGAAGAAGATGAACGTGAAGCTCGCGAAGATCACGCTCGTGAGCACGGACCCGTAGTAGCCGAACCCGGACCCGCGCGTGATCAGGTCGAGGTCGATGTTGTACCGCGCGGCGTAGTACGCCAGCGGGAAGCCGGTCACGAAGATCACGAGTGCGGCGAACCCGATGGCCAGCAACGCGTTGGCGGTGCCGTGGGTCAGCCCGATGCCCGCGCCGATCGAGAAGTCCGCCATGTAGGCGATGCCACCCAGCGCCGACGCACCCACCACCCCTGGCGTCCAGCGGCGGTAGGTGCGCGGCGCGAACCGCAGGGTGTAGTCCTCCAGGGTTTCCCCCGAGGTACCGGAAGTCTGGCTGCGCTCCACCACGTCAGCTGTCACGACCGGCAACGCTAGGAAGCCCGCGTTTCGCCCAGGGGAGAGCTTTGTGACCGCCGTGTTACCCGCTTGGCCGACTACGACGGGAGGACATGTCCGACGTCACCCGCACCCAGGGGCTCGCGCGGCTGTGCGAGCCCGGTCAGCAGGTGGGCTCCGCGGGCCAGGCGTCCTGCCGAGTACTGCTCGCGCAGCTCCTGTTCGACGTCCGGGCGTTCGAACTCGGGAGCGAGCACCACGGAGTGGTTGAACCGGGCATCTCCGGAGATCTCCAAGGCGTCGACGTCGTGCAGGCAGACCGCTTGGTGCCGCCAGAACGCGGGAATGAAGATCATGTCCCCTGGTCCCGACACCAGTGCCACCTCCCACGTGCTCTCGTCCGGTGCGGCGAGCAGGGTCACGGCCGTTCCGGAGCGCATGACGACGATGCGGTCGTCCTCGTGGTAGTGGGGGATCACCTGCCGATCGGGCGTCAGGGCCACGCTGTAGGCGGAGAGGTCGGAAGCCCCGCACAACCCGTCGGTCGCGACGGCGCGGAAGAACTGCTTCTGCGGGCCCTCGACCACCGCACCCCGCTGGTTTCCCGCCAGGCTGATCTGCCAGGTGGCAGTGGCCGACCGGGTGGTCGACGACGGCCGGACCTCGTTCAACTGAGTCATTGTGGAGCTCCCGGTCAGGAGGTGGGGAAAACGCTGGGCGAACAGTTCTCGACGTGCTGCGAGATGAAGCCGGCCAATCTGACTAGTCCGGTGCGCAACGCCTCAGGCGTGACCGAGCTGATCGAGATGCGCAGCTGGCGACGCGGTCTTCCGTCGCCGTAGAACCGGTGGATCGGGACCCACAGAACTCCGTGCTCCGCAGCGCACTTTCCCGAGAGCTCGTCCGTGGTTTCGAACGGGACGTTCACCACGATGAAGAACCCACCGCGCGGCGCGGACCAGGTGACCTCCGGTTCGGAGCCCTCCGGGAACAGTTCGGCCAGGGTGTCCAGTGCGACGGTGAGATTGCGGTGGTAGTGCCGGGCCACGGCGAGATTGGCTTCGCGCAGGCTGAAATCGTGGTGGAGGAGCTTTCCTCCGATGACCGCTTGTGCGATCGGCGAGGTGTTCAGCGTGACCATGTTCTTGATCCGGGCGAGCTCGTCCGACAACGTCTCGCCGGGGGCGCCGCCGGTGACCGGCTGGTCGGCCACCACGTACCCCACCCTGGCGCCGGGAACACCGGTCTTGGCGAACGAACTGCAGTAGACGACCTGCTTGTCCCGGTCCATCGACTTGATCGTGCGCGGGTGCGCGCGATCGGTGGACAGCAGCCCGTACGCGTTGTCCTCCACCACCAGCAACCCGAGCCGGCCTGCGAGCTCGAGCAGTCGCTGCCTGGTGTGCACGGGCATGGTCGTACCGGTGGGGTTCGCGAAGTCCGGCACGACGTAGACGGCACGGGGCCGGAGACCGGCCGCGACCGCCTCGGCGGCCACGTCCGCCAGGTCGTCCAGGTCGATCCCGTCCGCGCTGTCCTTCACCGGCAGCACCTTCAGATCGGCGAGCTCTGCCGCGCCGGTGAAGCCGAAATAGGTGGGGTGGACCGCGAGAACCGCGTCCCTGTCGGTGCGGCGCACTGCCCGCATCACCAAGAACAGCGCCTCTTGGCCGCCCACCGTCACAACAATGGAATCCGCGTCCGCGGTGATCTGTTCGTCGACCTCGAGGTGCCGGGCCACGAGGTCGTTGATCACGCCTTTGACGCGGCCGTATTGAAGAATCGTCCTGGTCGCGTCGCGCTCGTCCCCGCCGTAGCTGTCCGCGAGGTGTCGGTGGAAGAGTTCCAGATGACTTCGCACGGTGTTCAGGTCGAAGTCGCTCTCGTCCGGTGTGCCGGAAGCGAGCGAGATGACATCACCCGATTTTCCCGACGTGACCCGGCGAAGAGCGGTCGCGTCGATGAATGGCATGCTCTGCGTTTCATGGAGGTCACTCAAAGCGACCGTGAAGGGTCCCACCCGCATCGCCCCGAATCAACTGGCAAATGAGCATGCGGAGGGTATGGCGGATGTCCATTGGCAAGCAATGAGACGCCGTCCGACAATGACCGCCTGGGCGCCGCCTCGACCCTTTCGAACATGCGGTTCCGAGCGTTGGGACGTCTTCTTGCCCGCAGGGCCGGTGGACCGGGTCAGCCCGTGACCAGTGCGGCCACCCGGTCGCGCAACGCGTGCGCCACGGCGTCGAAACCCTGCTTCACGTAGGCACCCTGAGCGGCCACCACGGCGTCGGCGTACTTGCCGTTGAACGTCTCACAGGTGTGGTAGCTGCACCGGGCAGGGCCCAGCGGCGTGATCCACTGGTCCCGCACCCCGAGCAGCCCCGGGAACGTGTCCCCGGTGTCGTAGCGCAACAACCTCGGTGGGACGACGGAACGCACGAACTCCCGGCTCACGAACGTGCCCGGCGAGCCGTCCGGCCGCGGCAGGGTGAGGTCGATCGGCGAGTCCACCTCCAGCGTCGTGGCCACGCTCAGCGTGTACGGGTTCCACTGCGGGTAGCCGGCGTAGTCGACCAGCACCTGCCAGACGAACTCGGCGGGTGCGCCGATCTCCACGACGACGGACTCGATCAGGTGGGTCATGCCGGCATGTACTCCCCGCCGTTGACGTCGAGCGTCGCACCGGTGACCTCGGAGGCCAAGCGGGACAACAGGAACAGCACCGCACCCGCGCACGCCTCGTCGGTGGGGATGCGGCCCAGCGGGTTGCGGGCGGCGATCTCGTCGTAGACGTCCTGCTCGCTCACGCCGCGCGCGTCGGCGGTGAACTTCAGGTAGAACCGCACGCCGGGGCCGTCCAGCCAGCCCATGACGGCCTGGTTGGCGCGGATGCCGTGCTCGCCGAGCTCCAGCGCCAGGAACTGGGTCGCGGTGGCCATCGCGGCCTTCGCGACCGCGTAGCCGCCCTCGCCGCGCATCGGCTTGCGGGTGGTCATCGTACCGATGTTCACGATCGAGCCGCGTCCTGCGGCCTTCATGTGCGGCACGACCTCGCGGGTCACGTTCAGCGCGCCGTGCAGGATGATGTCCATCGACCGCCGGACCGCCTTCTCCGGCGTGTCCAGCAGGTCGGCGAAACCGGGGTGGCCGAACGCCGAGTTGACCAGGCCGGTGATCGTGCCGAACCGGTCGACGGCGGTCTCGACCAGCCGCGCCACCTGGTCGGGTCTGCGGACGTCGCAGGACACCCCGACGGCCTCGCCGCCGGCAGCCGCCACGTCCTCGGCCACCCGGTCCATCACGCCGGTGGAGCGAGCGGCCATCACGACCTTGGCGCCCTCGGCGGCGGCGCGGAGTGCGAGCTTCGAGCCGAGGCCCGGCCCGACGCCGGTGATCACGACCACCTCGTCCTGGAGCATCACGGGTAGACCTCCGTGTAGAAGGCGAAGTCCCGTTCGAGGCGGTCCTCGGTCAGGCCGAAGTCCTCCGGGGCGTAGGAGTGCGCGCCGTGCCGTTCGGCGCGGTTCTGCCGCAGGTAGGCGGCGAACGCCTGGTCGTCGGCCGGGCCCGCGGGCAGGCCGAGCTCGCCGAGCACGTCGTGGGCGACGACGAGCGGTTTGGCCACGGTGTCGGCGAACCGGACGTCCACGAACCGCTCGGGGCGGGCCTGCCGGGCCGCGGCGAAACCCCGCAGCGTCTGCGCGAACCGGCCGGACCAGTACGGGCCGATCCACAGCGGGTCCACGTTCTCGCTGTACTGCGACGACATCATGCGCACCATCGAGGCGTACGACGGCACGGCTCGCGCGGGTGAGCGGTGGGTCATCACGACCTTGCAGCCGGGGAAGGTGTCCAGCACGGTGTCGACCGCGGTGAGGTGGTGCGGCGACTTGAGCACCCACGGCCGGGTGCGCCCCTCCTGCTGCCACTGCAACACCTGCAGCCACTCGCGCAGCTCGCGGTAGGCCGGCGTCTGGTCGGCGGCGCGCAGCCAGTCGCCGTAGGACGGCACCCGGTAGAACGAGTCGAAGCTCATGGACACGAACGTCCGGTCCAGCAGCAGCACGTCCTCCTCCGGCCCGTCCCACACGACCGTGTGCAGGTCGCCGAAGTCGGGGGAGAGCTGCGCGAAGGCCCGCATGCGTTCCTGGGCACGGCGTTTGCGCTCGGCGGCATCGGGCCCCTCCCCGGGGAACGGCACCGGGTAGGCGACCTCCCACGACAGCGTCGAGGTGAGCTGCGGCGACGCGGCCAGCAGCCGGTGCAGCAGCGTGGAACCGGTGCGCGGCAGGCCGCAGATCTCCGCGGCGACCCGCACCTCGACGTCGAGGACCTCGGGGTGCTCGCGCTGCAGGGCGCGCAGCCGCAACCGGTCGGCCAGCAGCGCGGTGAGCCGGTGCCGGGTGAGCCGCACCCCCGGCGGTGACAGGGAGGCCTCCGCGTTGAGGCTCGCGACGAGCACGTCGAGCGGTTCGCGGAACCAGTCGTCGCCGAAGTCGTCCAGGCCGGTCTTGGCAGCGGCCCCGGTCAGCAGCTCGTCGACGTCGAGCGCGGTGGTGACCGTCATCGGAGCTCCTCCAGGGCGACGACACGGCACTTCGGGATCGGGTGTTCGGTGGCGCCGAGCCAGCGCAGCAGCGCGGTGCCGGAGGTGTGACCGCAGGTGTCGATCCAGTTGCCCACGCCGGGATCGCGCTCGGCCACCACGATCGTGAGGCGGCCGGTGCGGTCGAGCACGGCCGTGTGCTTGTTGACGGTGATCTTGCGGCGGTGGTCGAGCGACTCCATCCACCAGTTGCCCAGCTGGAAGTTCCAGTACGGGCAGTCGGGCACGTCGGTCTCGACCACCCAGGCCTCGCCGGGCCGCAGCGTCCAGTAGCCGTGCAGGTAGAAGATCTCCGGGTCGCCACCCGCGCGCTGGAACACCTCCTGGCCGAAGTCGGGCAACTCGTTGGGGCGGGCCATGAACGTCCGGGTCCAGTGTGCGAACGTGGCCGCGGTGCCGTGCACCGACAGGGCCGCCCGGTGCAGGGCCTTGGCGAGGAACTCGGGCGTCAGCGGGGCCGGCTCGGCAGGCCCGCCGACCTGTTCGACGTGCCACCGGCCGGGTACCTCGGTCGTGCGGTCGAGGTAGGTCTGCCGAACCACGAGACCGGTCGAGTCGGGGGCCAGCGGCAGCCAGTTCGGCCCCTGCTCCTGCGCGCTCGCGATGATCTCGACGGTGCCGTCCGGCGCGGTCACGAGGTCGGCACCGGACAGCTCACCGGTGGAGGCCATCGTGCCGTCCTTGGCGTAGCGGTTGGCCTTCGAGCCGATGCTGAAGTAGGCGATGCTGCCGCGCGTCCCGGTGATGCGGTAGGTGCGGTCGCCCCGGATGTTCGCGGACAGGTAAACGTTGTCCGGGTTGTCGGCGCCGATCTTCACCAGGTCGAGCTCGTGGAACCGCGGGAAGTCGGGGTCGGCGTTGTCCAGGCAGGAGTACAGCATCTCGCGGGTCAGCCGGGCGAGGTAGCGGTAGCCCTCCGCGCGGTCGAGCTGGGTGTCCGGCGCGTGCTCCGACAGCACCACCCGGCCTGCCTCCTCCAGCGCCCGGCAGAACCGCGACCACGCCTGATCCGGCACACCGACCTCCCGATTAGAACGTGTTCTAGTCAAAGATACCCGATTCTGGACAACGTTCAACAGGCGCCGAGCGCACGCAGTCCCGCCAGCGCCTCTGCCGTGGCGGGCTCCGGCGTCAGCACCGCGGTGTCGATCCGGACCTCCGGTCGTTCCGGGTCCTCGTAAGGGGAGTCGATGCCGGTGAAGTTCGGCAGCTCACCGCGTCGGGCCTTGCGGTACAGGCCCTTCGGGTCGCGCTGCTCCGCCACCGCCGGCGGGGTGTCGACGGAGACCTCGTAGAACTCGTTCTCGACGATGAGGTCCCGTGCCAGCGCGCGCGTTCGGTGCGGAACGGCGAGATGAACCAGACCGGCACGATCAGGCCCGCGTCGACCATCAGCGCGGCGACCTCGGCGATCCGCCGGACGTTCTCCGCCCGGTCGGCGGCGCTGAACCCGAGGGCGGAGCTGAGCCCGTGCCGCACGTTGTCGCCGGTGAGTCAGGAGCGGTCCGCGATCCCCCGCGCGATCTTCAGCTCCACCAGGTCCTGCGGCCGCAACCGCAGCTGGTCCGCCGTCTCCCGCGCCTGGTCCCGGTCACGCTTCAGGATCGCCGCCGCCAGCTCCGGCGAGATCACGGCGAGGTAGCTGTCCGGCGTCACCCACGTCCGGTCCGGTGCCGCGAACGCCAGCGCACCGCCCGATCCGCCCTCGCCGATCAGCAGCGTCGTGACCGGGGCGGACGCCGACGCCACCGCCGTGAACATGTCCGCTATCGCCGGCCCGGCCCCGGCCTCCTCCGCGGCCAGGTCGTTGGCCGCGCCCGGTGTGTCCACCAGCGTCAGCACCGGGATCGCGAGCCGGTCGGCCAGCCGCACCAGCCGTGCCGCCGTGCGGAAGCCCGCGGGACGGGTGGCCGTGCCGCACTGGGCCGCGAACGCGACGGCAACGCCCTCGCGGAACCCGAAGCCGCACAGCACACCCGGATCGACGCCACCGCAGCGGTCGCCGCTGATCGGTTCGTACCAGTCGAAGTACGCCGCGAGGTACTCGGCGGCACGGGGACGGTCCGGCGCGCGGGCGTTCTCCACCGCCTCCCAGCCGGTCCGCGGCAGCGTCGCCGAACCCAACGCCGGCGGAACCGCGGCGGGAACGGGCGACGGGGTGGTCAGCAGGCGCAGCCACCGCTCCAGGCGCGGCCGGAGCTCGCCCGGCGGCACCAGCTGGTCGACCGAACCCGCTGCGAACTGCTGGGCCACCGCGTAACCCGGAGGCCGCACCCGCGAGCCCGCGAACCCCACCTGCGCGTCCTCCAGGCCCAGCACGACGTCCGCGCCCGCGCCGAGCGTCGCCCAGCCACCGCCGGTCGACGGGTCGCGCAGGACCGAGAGGTGCGGCAGGCCGGCGGCGCGGGTGAGGACGAGCTGGCGCGCGATGCGGTGCAGCTGGGTGAGCGCGACGGTGCCCTCCTGCATGCGGCTGCCGCCGGTGGCGACCAGGGACACGACCGGCAGGCCCGACGAGCGGGCGTGGGAGAACGCCTGCTCGATGCGCGTGCCGGTATGGGTGCCCAGCGAGCCGCCGAGGAAGCCGAACTCGAACGCCACGACCACCGCGCGGACGGCACCGATCGACGCGACGCCGCACACGACGGACTCCCGTTCGCCGGTGCGGTCCGCGGCGGCGGTCAGCGAGGAGCCGTAGCCGGGCCACCCCAGCGGACCGTCCGACACCCCGGGCAGGTCGCCGGGCAGCTCGGTGAACGACGTGGTGAGCGCCGCGATCAGCGCCCTGGCCGGTTCACGGCCGGAGGGCACGCTTCATCACCTTGCCCATGTCGTTGCGCGGCAACGACTCCACGAACCGCACCCGCCGCGGGCGCTTGTGCGGGGTGAGCAGCCGGGCGACGTGGTCGGCCAGCTCGCGTTCGGACGGCGCGGCACCGGCCGGCACGACCCAGGCGACGATCCGCTCGCCCAGGTCGTCGTCGGGCTCGCCGGTCACCGCCACCTCCTTCACCGCCGGGTGTTCGAGCAGCGCGTTCTCGATCTCGCCGGCGCCGATCTTGTAGCCGCCGCTCTTGATGATGTCCGTGGCCTTGCGGCCGACGATCCGGTAGTAGCCGTCCGGGTCGCGGGTGCCGACGTCACCGGTGCGGAACCAGCCGTCCGCGAACGCCTCCGCCGTCGCGTCCGGGCGGTTGAGGTACTCGGTGAACAGGTTCGGGCCGCGCACCTGGATCTCGCCGATGGCACCGGTCTCGTCCAGCACGGCACCGCCGTCGTCGACCAGCCGGACCTCCACACCGGCCAGCGGCAGGCCGACCGCGCCGGGTTTGCGGTCGCCGTCGGCGCGGACGCTGGTGTTCATCAGCGTCTCGGTCATCCCGTAGCGCTCCACGACCCGCTGCCCGGTCGCCGCCGCGATGCGTTCGTGGTCGCGCACCGGCAACGCCGCCGAACCCGACACCAGCACCCGCGCACCCCGCAGCGCCGCCGCCAGCGCCGGGTTGTCACCGACCTCCTCGGCGATGCGGTGGTACATGGTCGGGACGCCGAACATCATCGTGCCGTCACCGGACAACGCCTCGGTGAGCGCGGCGGTCGAGAACTTGCCCAGGTGCACGACGGTCCCGCCGCGCCGCAGCGGCCCGAGCACGCCGAGGATCAGGCCGTGCACGTGGAACAACGGCAACGCGTGCACCAGCACGTCGTCCCCCGTCCACTGCCACGCGTCGGCCACCGCGTCCAACGTGGACGTGATGGCGCGGCGGGGCAGCACCACGCCCTTGGGGGACCCGGTCGTGCCCGAGGTGTAGACGATCAGCGCGGGCGCCTCGTCACCTGGCTCGGCGAACGTCTCGGCGGAAGCACCGCCGAGGGTCACGTCGAGCCGCGGCACCGACCGCAGGCCCGGCGGCAGCTCGACACCCGGCGCCGCGAGCACCGCGGCCGGTGCGCTGTCCGAGACGATGTGCGCCAGCTCCCGTTCGCCGACCTTCGGGTTGAGCGGCACGGCGGGCACCCCGGCGAGCAGCGCCGCGACGACGGCCACGCACGTCTCGATCGTCGAGGTGGCCCACACCGCCACCCGCGGCAGGCCGGTGAGCCGCTGTGCCAGGGCGCCCGCGCAGGACGCGAGCTCGGCGTGGGTCAGGGCTTGGTCGCCGAAGCGGAGGGCGACGCGGTTCGAGGGCGACGAGAACAAGGCACTCACCAGATTCCGGGGACGACGAGGGCGAGCCAGACCAGCGGCGGCGCCGCCGCGACCATGATCCCGCCGTAGACCATGAGCTGCTTGAAGAACTTGTCGCGGTCCACGTCCTGCGCACCGGCGAGCACCAGCGCGCCGTTGGTGGAGAACGGGCTGACGTCGACCACGGTCGCCGACACCGCGAGCGCCGCGATCAGCCCGACCGCGCTGACCTCGCCCTGGAGCAGGAACGGCACGGCGAGCGGGATGAGCGCGCCCATGATGCCGACCGACGAGGCGAACGCCGACACGATCGCGCCGATGTAGCAGATCAGCAGCGCGGCGACCAGCGGTGCGCCGACACCGGCCACCGAGTCGCCGGCCCACTTGATCGTGCCCATCGTCTGCAGCACGGCGACGTAGGTGAGGATGCCGCAGATCAGCAGCACGGTCGGCCAGGTGATCTGGTTGATCGCCTGTTTGCTCTGCTCCGGCCACACCACGCTCAGCAGCACCGCCACGGTGATCGCGGCCAGGCCGACGTCGAGGTCGAACACCAGCGCGGCCACGACGAGCGCGACCAGGCCGGCGAGGGTGGCGATCCGCGGCGCGGTGAGGGTGGTCCGCTCCTCGGTCCCACCGCTGTCGCCGGGGACGTCGCCACCACTGCCGGTCCGCACCAGCGCGGGTGTCTCCAGCGGCTGGCGGGCGAGCTTCAGGCCGCCGCACACCACGAACACCACGGCCGCGATGAGCAGGTTCACCACGAGACTGGCCAGGAACAGCACGACCTCGTTGCCCGGCAGGCCTTCCTTGGCCACGATGCCGTTGACGATCGTGCCGTAGATGCTGATGGGGGAGAAGCCACCGGCCTGCGCGCCGTGCACGACCATCACGCCCATGAGCAGCGGGCTGATCCGGTACTTGGCCGCGAAGCCCATGGCGATCGGCGCGATGATCGCCACCGCCGCCGGGCTCACGGCACCGATCGCCGTCAGCACGCCGGTGATCGCGAACATCACCCACGGCATCAGCGCGATCCGCCCGCCGACCACCCGGATCGCCTGGTGCACCAGCCAGTCCGTGGTGCCGTTGGCGCGCGCGATGGCGAACAGGAACGTCACGCCCACCAGCACGACGAACAGGGAACCGGGGAAGCCCTTGAAGATGTCGTCGGCCTCCATGCCGACGACCAGCGTGCCGACCCCGAAGGCCGCGGCGAACGCGAGCGCGCCCATGTTGACCGACCGGGTCGTGGCGATCACGAACACCACGACCAGCACGAGGATCGAGATCAGTTCGGCGGACATGCGGGGCTCCCGTCGTCGGTGCTGTCCGAGCTGGGCCGGTGGTCCGGGTCAGTGGCCGAGTGGCTCAGCCACTTTCCGCCCGCGGTCCACCGGCTGTCAAGAGGTGGCCTAGTGGCTGAGCCACTTGACCGGTTACCCTGGGCAGATGTCCGAGGCGCTGCGGCCGGTGGTGAAGTCCCGCCTGTACGAGCAGGTGCTCGAACGCCTGCGCGCCCACGTCGCCGAGGCGGGTCTGAAGGCGGGGGACAGGCTGCCGCCTGAACGCGACCTCGCCGCCGGCCTCGGGGTGAGCCGCGCGTCGGTCAAGCAGGCGATCGTGGTGCTGGAGGTACAGGGCCTGGTCGAGGCCCGCCACGGCGGCGGCACCTACCTCGTGCGCGACACCCTCGACGTGGAGCCGGTCGAGCAGCTCGTCGAACGCCGCAAGCGCCTCCCGGACGTGCTGGAGGCCCGCGAGGCCATGGAGACCAAGCTGGCCGAGCTCGCCGCCGAACGCCGCACCGCCGCCGAGCTGGCGGACATCCGGCTGGCACTGGACTTCATGCGCGACGAGATCGCGGACGGCGGGGCCGGCGTGGAGGGCGACCGCCGGTTCCACGCCGCCGTCACCGCCGCGGCGCACAGCGCGCTGCTGGCCGAGTTCATGCGGACCATCGCCACGCAGATCACCGAGAGCCGCACCGAGTCGCTGCGCCAGCCCGGCCGCCCGTCGCGGTCGCTGGCCCAGCACACCGCGATCTACGAGGCCATCGCCGCCGGTGAACCGAAGAAGGCGGCGATGGCCATGCGCAGGCACGTGCGGACGGTCGCGAAGGTCAGGCTCCTGGACTGGGTCCCGGAGGACTGACCGTCAGCGGAGGTCGACCACCACCCGCCGGTGCGCCGACTTCGCCATCGCCTGCACGGTGCGCGTGGTGCCGTCGGCCCTGTGCACGACGACGGTCCAGTCCCGCTGGGACACCTTGCCGGGGAACCAGCCGCGCGCCGGGTCGATCGTCACCTTCCCGTCCTCATACTTGATGCGCGTGCGCGCGGACAGCTTGCGGTCGTCGTCCTCGTAGAGCGAGAACTCACCGCGAGCGCCTTCCGTGACGTGCACGGTCAGCGCGTCGGCCTTGTTCTGCACGTGGTTGGCGACGTTCCCGGTGCGCTCCACCAGCAGGCCGCCCGAGCGCAGGAACACCGGCATGGTGTCGAGGCCCGCGCTCACCGTCGCCCAGGTGTTGCCCTGGTACACCCGGCCGGTGAAGTAGTCGGTCCACTGGCCCGGCGGGAACCACACCCGCGTCTCGCCGACCTCACCCGGGGTGGTGATCGGTGCGACCAGCATGTCAGACCCCAGCAGGAACTGCGTGTCCACGGTGGAGTACGCCTCCGGGCTGCTCGGGTACTCCAGGTACGCGGGACGCACCATCGGCACACCGGTCCGGTTGGCCTGCTCCGCCAGCGTGTAGAGGTAGGGCACGAGCCGTTCGCGCAGGTTCAGGAACTTCGTCGCCGAGGCCTGCGCCGCCGGCCCGTACTGCCACGGCAACCGGTCGCCGTGGTTGCTGTGCAAGCGGGTGATCGGCTGGAACGCGCCCAGCTGCACCCACCGCGCGTACAGGTCGTCCGGCAGCTTGGTGGTGTGGCGGAGCTGGCCGTTGTCGAGGTAGGTCTCCGAGCCGCGCAGCCCGGTGGTGTCGTTGTGACCGCCGATGTCGTGGCTGATGTTCGACATGCCGGTCGCCACGCCCTCCGCTGAGGTGAGGCCGATGGTGCCCTTCATCGCACCCCACGTCGACGAGGTGTCGCCGGTGAAGTGCAGGGTGTGCCGCTTCTCCGCCCACGGACCGGTCGGCAGCGGGCCGGACCCGCTGTAGCCGCCCGCCTGCAGCGAGCCGTAGCCGCGGGAGAACGCGAACCCGCGGTCCAGGGTGGACAGCTTCGCGTACTCCTCGTTGATCAACGTGTCCGGCGTGACGCCGCGTGCCGACGAGCCGGAGCCGTCGCAGCACCAGTCGAGCCACCAGAAGTCCGTCTTCATCGGCCGGTGCAGGTCCAGGTACGCGCGCAGCTGGTCGGGGTCCGCCCAGTCGAACGCGTAGCTGTCGACACCGCCGCGGCTGCCGTTCTTCGCCAGCTTGCCCTTCGCGGTGGCCTGGGCCTGCGCGAAGTCGGGGTCGTCGGCCTGGATGCTCGGGTGGATGTTCAGCGTGCTGTGCAGGCCCTGCCCGTGCACCCAGTCCTGGAAGTCGGCCGGGAACTTCGCCGGGTCGACCCGCCAGCCGTTCCACGCGTTGTGCGCCTTGAAGTCCGTGTCGATCACGAGGACGTCCAGCGGCACGCCGTTCGCGCGGAACGCGGGCACGATCCGGTCTCGGAAGTCGGCCGCGGTCCGGTCGATGTACTCCGAGTACCAGACGCCGTAGGCCCAGCTCGGCAGCAGCTTCGGGCCACCGGTCAGCGTCGCCAGGTCACCCAGCGCGGCCTTGTAGTCCTGGCCGTAACCGAAGACGTACCCGTCCTGGTAGGGCTGTGCGCCCCGGTCCGGCCGCACGGCCCTGGTGGCGAGAGCGGAGGTCGTGTCGTCGAGCAGGTACCAGCCGTCGCGGTGCAGCAGACCGGCGTACAGCCTCGGCGGGCCGTCGTTGCCGGAGTAGCCGTCGAGCGAACGCCGGTAACCGCCGAGCTGGAGGTGCTGCGACGTCGAGGCGATCCCGATGGTGTCGAGGTTGACGTGGCAGCCGGTCGCCGGACACGTGACGGCGAGCTCCGAGCTGCCCGCCGGCAACGGCACCTGCGCCGTCACCGTGCCCCAGGTCGCCCAGTTCGCCGTGGCCGGCAACGAGACCGCCGTGCCGTTGACGAACACCGTGCGCGCCTCGTGCTTGCCGTCGCCGCCGACGCCGTTGGCGTAGCGCAGCTGGACCGCGTGGGTGCCCGCCGCCGGGACCCCGCTGATCCGCTGCGTCACGCTCCTGCCGCCGACCAGCTCGGCGACGAACCCGGTGCCCGCGTACCCGGCGTGCTCGTCGGCGATGTCGGCGTCGGTCACGCCGTTCTCGGCCTCGCAGGTGGTGCCGAACCGGCACTCGTCGGTCGCCCGCTGCGTCGGGAACGCCTGGCCGGCTGTGAGGACCGCGAGGCTGTCAACGTTGACATTGCCGGAGTCGCCCGCTCCTCGCGTCAGTGCGACGCGGTGCTCGCCGGCGGTGAGGTCGACCTCGGTCTCGGCCAGCTGCCAGTCCCGCCAGTCCGCGGTCCTGGGCAGCGTGACCTGCTTCGGCGCCTTGCCGTCGACGCCGATCCCGAGCGTGCGGCTCTCGTGCCTGCCGTCACCGCCCTGCCCGTTGGCGTAGCGCACGACGATCCGGTGCTTGCCCGCCGCGGTGGCGCGGACGGTCGCCGTGACGCCGTTGTTGAGGTACTGGAACCCGGCTGCGAACCCGCTGCCGGTGTGACCGGGGTGGTCGGCCGCGATCAGCAGGCCCTCGCGCTGCTGGTCCTCGACCTCGCAGAGCTGCCCGGTCGCGCACACGACCCGCCGCCACGGGGACGCGGTCGTGCTCGCCGTCTTGACCTCCAGGTTGTCCGCGCGGAACGGCCCGGAGTCGACGCGGTAGCGCAGCGTCATCGCCGAGGTGGTGATGACCAGCCAGCCGTTCTCGGTGCGCGAGCGGTAGGCCGTGCGGGGGAAGCCGGCGCGGTTTACAACGTTGTAAGTGGCCGCGTTCTCGAAGCGGCGGTCACCGGCGTACTCGGTGCGCACCAGGGTGGGGGAGAGGACCTGGAACCTGGCCTGCCCGGACACGACCGTGTCCGTCGGCTGTGCGGTCGCCGGAATCGGCAGGACCAGGCCCAGTAGTGCCAGCAGAGGTAGTGCTGTCGTGCGTTTCCGCATCGGGTCTCCTCGTTGACAACGTTGGCGTGCGAGGGTCGTTCAGGTTCTTGCACACACCCTGGCCTGCCGGGGTGGACCGATCAAGAGGGAATTCGGCCTGACATGATGCCGCCGTGCGCACAGCGGAAGCGATCTTGCGGGACACCGGCTGGGACGACCTGGAACACGCCTGCGGTCCCGCCTCCGACGCCCCCGGTCGGCTGGCGGCCCTGCTCAGCGAGGACCCGGAGGCCTGCGGAGACGCCCTCGGCTTCCTCGACTCGGCGCTGCTGCACCAGGGTTCGGTCTGCTCGGCGACTCTCCCGGCCGCCGAGCTCGTGGCCGCGGTCCTCGACGACCCGCGCGTGGGTGTCCCGTGTGAGAGCGCTCTGCCGTGGGATGAAAGGGAACGCCCGCTGCGCGCCGCTCTGCTGGAGTGGCTCGGCGCGTTCGCGGAGTCGGTGACGTGGGACGACGAGGACGAGGACGACGAAGAGGACGAGGACGACCCGTGGGTGGCCGGCCGGCTCCTCCTGCCGGACCTCTTCGACCGGGTCGCGCCGTTCCTGGACGACACCGACCCCGCCGTGCGCTAGGCGGCCACCGGTGCCGTGGCGCACCTGCTCCAGGCCGACGAGCTCGCCGACCGGCGGGGCGCCGTGGCCGACCGGTTGCTGCGTGCGGCGCAGGACGCGTCCCCGGCGGAGCGCGCGGGCATCGCGCTGAGCCTGGGCGGCTGGGGCATCCCGGCCCTGCTGACCGACGACCACCCCGGCGTGCGGGCGTGCGCGGCCGTCACCACCGCGCACGACGGCGATCCCGCGGCGCTCGCGGAGGTCCGGGCGGCGTTGCGCGACCCTGAGGCAGCCGACGACCTGCTCGGCGAGCACCCGCCCCAGCTGGAGGGAAAGCTGCGGTTCCAGCTGGTCGCGGCGCTGTTGCGGCGCACGACCGAGTTCGACCAGATCGCCGACGAGGCCGTGGCGGTCGCCCGGATGACCAACGAGTACACGGTGGACGCGGACTGGGGACCGCTGCTGCTCAGGGCGTTCCGCGGCGGTCCAGGTGATCGGCTCTCCGAGGCGCAGCGGCGCTTTCTCGGCGCGGTGGTGGACAACGACCGCTGCTGGGGCTCGATCGCGAACCGGGTGCTGTGGCTGCGCAGGGCCGGTCTGCCCGCCGACCGCGACGGGCTGCGCGCACTGCTCTGATCGGCCGTGGCGGGCAAGGGCCTGACCTCACCACCGTGCAGCGGCTGGTCAGGCGGAGTCCCGCCTGATCAGCGGAGCGGCGCCCAGGGCCGTCTCCAGCTGCTCCCAGCGCGTCACCAGGTCCGACATCATCACCATGAGCACGTCGGGGAACGCGTACAGGAAGCTCTGGTACCGGTAGTGGTCCAGGTAGTACACGACCACGTCGTCGGTCAGCGCCGTCGCGGACGTGGTGCGGGCGTTGAAGAACAGGTCGTGGTGGCCGAGCAGCGCGCCCCTGCCCAGCCGCGCGCGCTCGTAGATGCCGCCGAAGTCGACCTCGACCTCACCGGCGCGCACCAGGAACACGCCGTGGGCCGGGTCGTCCTCGCGGAACAACCGGTCACCGGCGCCGAACGGGATCTCGTCGAACATCGACGCCAGCGTCTCCAGTTCGGCGTCGGCCAGCGCGGTGAACAGGCGGACGCCGTGCGGGTCGGTGCTGTCGCGCAGGCACGCCACCCGTTCGGTCAGCTCGGGCTCGCTCAGGTGCGTCATCCGCATCCGCACGAACCGCAGCATCCGGTCGACGTTGCGCGTCTGGCGGCGCGGCGTGCCGGCGCTCGGCGGTGCGAACAGCGTCGCGTCACCGCTGATCCTGGCTGCCTCGCGCCGCCCGGACTCGTAGGCGCTGTGCACGCAGCCCCAGTGGTAGGGGTTCGTGCCCTCGCCGGCGAAGTGCAGCCAGTCGCCGACCGGTTCGGCGAGCGCGGCGACGTCCTTCGACGACGAGCCGACGCCGATGCACGTGTAGGAGCCGTGGGCGAACGGGTCGGCCGTCCACGCCGTGCGCGAGATGTGCTGCGGTGCGGGCACGTCCGGGCCGAAGACGTCCCGCACCACCGTGGTCGCGTACGCCTCGACGTGCTCGTCGGTCCACGTCTCCAGCTCCCGGCCCAGCGACGCACCGAGCAGCATCACCAGGATCGGCTTGCCGTGCGACTTCCACATGCTGATGACGACGGTGGGGTAGCGGTCGGTGTCGCGGCACAGGTAGCCGAACACGTACTGGTCGCGCGGCCAGAACGGCTCCGGGTAGTGCAGCGCGATCTTGTTGAGCGTGCCGAAGCCGAGCTTGTCGATCGCCGTCCGCTTGTCGCGGGGCAGCGGCGGGTCGAACCGCACCGCCCGCGCCTTGAGGACGCCCAGCGGCAGCGTCACCAGGACCCTGTCCGCCTCGAACACCCCCTGCCCCGTCGTGACCCGGCCCGGTTCGACCAGCGAGACCACGTGGCCGAGCCGCACGTCCAGCCCCTCGGCCAGAGCGTCCACAACGGACTGGTAACCCCGGTGCAACGTGCTGTCGCCGTAGCCGTACACCAGGTAGCCCTCCTCCCAGTGCTGGAGCGACAGCCGGTCCGGGTCCTCCGCCGCGTCCTCGCGCAGCAGCACGTTGAGGTGGTAGCGGACCGCCTGCTCGTCCTCGGCGGACAACGCCCTCCCGGCGAGGACCTCGCGCAACGCCTGGCCGAGCGCGACGTCGGGCAGCTCGTCCCTGCGGGCGAGCGCGGCGCGCTGTTCGAGCTCGTGCAGCACGTCGTCGGCCAGCTCCAGCGTGCGGCTCTTGTAGCGGTGGCCCACGACCCGGTTGTCCGCGCCGAACAGGTCGAGGCTGTCGAAGCCGCCGGTGTAGGCGCTGTCGCCGCCGACGTAGCTGTACGGGATGCCCAGGTCCTCGACCAGCTCGGTGACCGGGTTGCCGTCGGTGCCGTGGATCCAGTGCGCACCCAGGTCGACGCCGTGCCCATCGGTCCAGATCCGCCCGCCGACCCGGTCGCGCGCCTCCAGCACCGTGACCCGGTGCCCCCGGTCGTGCAACGCGCGCGCCGCGGCCAGCCCCGCCATACCCGCTCCGACCACGACCACGCTGGCTCTCTCCGGCATCGCACGATTGTGCGGTCGGTGGGTTGAGCCCGAACATTCCTCGATCGTGTACTTGCGTCGCAGGTCTTGCCGATACAGCAAGTTCTCGTGCCAGAACGGCCGGTCCGCCACAAAACTCCCCGGCATGATCCGCGCTCTCGTCCTCGTCCTGGCCCTCGTCACCGCCTGCGCCTCACCACCCGCCGAAGTCCCCGAGCACGCCGCTGTCACCCACGACGACCCGGTCTTCTCCCGCACGTTCCAGCACGGGTTCGCCGACGTCGACGGCATCCGCATGCACTACGTGACCGGCGGCGAGGGCACCCCGGTCGTCCTGCTGCACGGCTGGCCGCAGACCTGGTACGGGTGGTGGGAGGTCATGCCCGCGCTCGCCGAGCACCACACCGTCTACGCCGTCGACCTGCCCGGCCTCGGCGACAGCACCGGCACGCCGGCGAGCTACGACAAGGCCACCCTCGCGCGTTACGTCCACACCCTGATGACCCGGCTCGGCGTCCGCGACGCCACCGTCGTGGGCCACGACCTCGGTGCCGCCGTCGCCTTCCAGTACGCCGCGCAGTTCCCCGCCGACACCGCTCGCCTCGGCTACCTCGACCTGCCCCTGCCCGGTCCCGCCGTCGACGCCGCCGCCTACCGCTCCCTGAGCTGGCACATCGCGTTCCACATGCAGCCCCGCGTGCCGGAGGCCGTGGTGGGCAACGACGTCCGCGACTACCTCGCCCTGTTCTACCCGCAGGTCTCCTTCGGCGGCAGCGCGTTCGGCGGCACCGCGGACCGCTCGCCGTTCACCGCCGCCGAGATCGACGAGTACGCCCGCACCTACCGCAGGCCCTCGGCCCTGTCCGGCGGCTTCGACCTGTACCGCACCCTCGACCGCGACGTCCGCGACACCACGGCAGCCGCACCCGTCACCACGCCCGCACTGGTGCTCGCCGCGCAGGGGCAGGTCGAGGCCATCCGCGGCACCGCGGCGACCCGGATGACGAACGTCGTGCGGGCGGTGGACGTTCCGCGGGCCGGGCACTGGCTGGTGGAGGAGAACCCGGAGTTCGTGACCGCGGAGCTGCTGCGGTTCCTGAAGAGCTGACCACGGGAAATCGGTGGGAACGGGGAGCGGTGGCGTGGTCGAATGCGCCGGTGACCAGCAAGCGCTCCTCGACCACCGTCCGGGCCCGGCACCACGCGCACCTCACCGCGCCACGACCCGGCGACGTGCTGAAGTCGGTGTCCGCGGGCCCGTCGGGCGAGGCCGTGGCGCTGTGGGTGGCGGCCGGTGACCTGCCGGAGGGCGCAGGACCCGCCAGCAGGGTGAAGCCCTCGGTGCCGGCCCACGTGACCGTGCACCAGCCGGACCAGGTGCTCACCGTCCGGCTCGCCGGCCTGAAGGTGGACTTCCCGTCGGTGCAGCCGTTGCCCGGCGGCCGCTTCCTGGTGGTGGGTGCGCGGTGCCGGTGGCGGAAGAACGACCCGGAGCGCAACGCGTTCGTGTACGACGCCACCGGCGCGGTGGAGGCCGCGCACACCTTCGGCGACGGAATCGAGCACGTGCAGGCCACGCGCGACGGCGAGGTGTGGGTGGCGTACTTCGACGAAGGCGTCTACGGCAACTTCGGCTGGGGCGAAGCGGACTCCCCGGCGCCCGTCGGGTCCTGCGGGCTGATCCGGTTCTCCGCCGACCTCACCCGGCAGTGGCGGTACCCGTCGCACTGGGAAGACGAGTGGGGTGCCATCAGCGACTGCTACGCGCTCAACGTCGGCGACAGCGCGGCGTGGGCCTGCTACTACACCGACTTCCCGGTGGTGCGGATCGACGACGCCGTGTCCGGGTGGCACAACGAGGTGCGCGGCGCGAAGGCGCTCGCCGTGGCCGGTGACCGCATCGCCCTGTACGGCGGGTACGGACCGGACCGCCACCGGCTCGTCGTGGGGGTGCTGGCGAACGGCCGGGTCGAGGTGACCGGGAAGTTCCGGCTGGTCCTGCCCGACGGCCGGTCGCTGCCCAGGACGGCCGAGGTCGTCGGCCGGGGCTCGGACCTGCACGTGTTCGCGGGGGACGAGTGGTCGCGGCTCGGCGTCGAGGACATCGGGCGGTGACGGCGCGGGACGGTGGACCCGTGGACACGACCGAGGTTCTCGGTGCCGTGGCACATCCGGGCGGCCTGCTGGTGCACCGCCCGGAACTCGTCGTGGGTGTCGTGCGCGCGATCTCCACGCCCTGGGCCCTGGAGATCGAGCTGCAGGCCCGCCGTCCGCTCGACCACCGCGGCGCGGCCGAAGTCGCACCCCGCCGGTTGCTGCCCGCACACGACGAGGGCGTGGACCTGCGCGTGGCCTGGCTCGACGAGACCGGGCACGCGCACTGGGAGTACGCCCTCTCGTCGTGGTCCGACAGCGGCGACCACGTGGGCGGCACCTCCGGCCATCGGGTCGTGTTCCGCTTCCCACCGGTGTTCGACGAGATGTCGCTCGTCCTCGCGTGGCCGGAGATCGGCTTCCCCGAGACAATTGTTCGCCTGCCGCTGCCGGACCGGGCCACCGTCGAGCGGACCACCATCTCGATCTGGCGGGCACCGCTGGACGTCCGGCCCCTGCCGCAGGGCCTGACCCACCACGTCGCACCGCACCACGACGCACCGGCCCTCGAAACGGGCACGATCGCCGCGCCACCGCTCGTGCTGCACCGCCGCGTCCACCGCGCCGCCGTGGTGCTCACCCGGTTGACCGTCGTGGGTCCGGGTCCCGTGCTGTCCGCGGAGCTGCTCTGCGTCGCCAGGGGCCACGCCGCTGACGTGGTCAACGAGCACGCCTTCTCCGATCGGCAGGACACAGCGCCGGACGACCCGGCCCGGGTCCGGACGAGTGGCCCCGGCGCCGCCGTGGCGGTCGTCCAGGGGAGCGGGGCGTTCTGGGTGCGGCGGGGGGAGCTGGTCGCCTCCGGTGGCGACCAGACGTTCTCCTGCCTCCAGCAGCTCGTCCTGCGGCGCCCGGAGGACGGGTGGCTCGACCTGGTGGTCGCGTGGCCGCTCGCCGGGCTCGGCGACGTGCTGGTGCGCGTCCCGCTCACCTCTGCCTGAAAGGTCGTCGTTTCCGCCGGTTCAGGCGAAGTGCGTACCGGCAGGTTCACACGACCGTGTGAAGGATTTGATCTTGGCGCCCGTCGTGCCCCACTCTGCCGCAATCCGACGACGTTGCGAGCGAGAGGTGCCATGGAGCACGAGGCGAACTGGTTCAGGGGCGCTGTCTTCTACGAGGTCCTGGTCAGGGCCTTCAGCGACTCCAACGGCGACGGCACCGGCGATCTGCGCGGCCTCGCGTCCAAACTGGACTACCTGGAGTGGCTCGGTGTCGACTGCCTGTGGTTGCCGCCGTTCTACGCCTCGCCGTTGCGTGACGGCGGGTACGACATCAGCGACTTCCGTGCGGTGCTGCCGGAGTTCGGCACGGTGGAGGACTTCGTCCACCTGCTGGAGGAGGCGCACCGGCGGGGCATCCGGGTGATCACGGACCTGGTGCTCAACCACACCAGTGACGCGCACCCGTGGTTCCAGGAGTCGCGGCAGAACCCGGACGGCCCGTACGGCGACTACTACGTGTGGAGCGACGACGACTCGCGCTACTCCGACGCGCGGATCATCTTCGTCGACACCGAGTCGTCCAACTGGACCTTCGACCCGGTGCGCGGGCAGTTCTTCTGGCACCGCTTCTTCAGCCACCAGCCGGACCTCAACTACGACAACCCCGCCGTCCAGGACGCGATGATCGACACCCTGCGGTTCTGGCTGGACCTCGGCATCGACGGGTTCCGCCTGGACGCGGTGCCGTACCTGTTCGAGCGCGAGGGCACCAACTGCGAGAACCTGGCGGAGACGCACGACTTCCTCCGCAAGTGCCGCAAGGTCGTCGACGACGAGTACCCCGGCCGCATCCTGCTCGCCGAGGCGAACCAGTGGCCGTCCGATGTCGTGGAGTACTTCGGTGACCCGGCGGTGGGCGGGGACGAGTGCCACATGGCGTTCCACTTCCCGTTGATGCCGCGGATCTTCATGGCGGTGCGGCGGGAGTCGCGGTTCCCGATCTCGGAGATCCTGGCGCAGACGCCGGCGATCCCGGAGAACTCGCAGTGGGGCATCTTCCTGCGCAACCACGACGAGCTGACGCTCGAGATGGTCACCGACGAAGAGCGCGACTACATGTACTCCGAGTACGCCAAGGACCCGCGGATGAAGGCCAACATCGGCATCCGCCGGCGCCTGGCCCCGCTGCTGGAGAACGACCGCAACCAGCACGAGCTGTTCACCGCGATGCTGCTGTCGCTGCCGGGCTCGCCGGTGCTGTACTACGGCGACGAGATCGGCATGGGCGACAACATCTGGCTGGCCGACCGCGACGCGGTCCGCACACCGATGCAGTGGACCCCGGACCGCAACGCGGGGTTCTCCTCCTGCGACCCGGGCCGGATCTACCTGCCGGTGATCATGGACCCGGTCTACGGCTACCAGGGCCTCAACGTCGAGGCGCAGGCCCGCAGCCAGTCCTCGCTGCTGAACTGGACCCGGCACCTGATCGCGGTGCGCAAGCAGCACCGGGCGTTCGGCCACGGCGACTTCACCGAGCTCGGCGCGTCGAACCCCACCGTGCTCGCCTACCGCCGCACGCTCGGCGCCGACGTGGTGCTCTGCGTCAACAACCTCTCCCGCTTCCCCCAGCCCGTCGAGCTCGACCTGGCCGAGCACGCGGGCAGCGTGCCGGTGGAGCTCACCGGCGGCGTGCGGTTCCCGGCGATCGGGGAGCTGCCGTACCAGCTCACCCTGACCGGTCACGGCTTCTACTGGTTCCAGCTGACCTCCGACGTGGAAGGTGGCGACAAGAAGTGACGACGAGCGAGGCCGTCGAGGTCGTGCCGGAGCAGCTGGACCGCTGGCTGGTGACCCAGCCCTGGTTCCGCGGCCGCGGGCCGGTGGAGTGCGAACGCGTGACCGTGCTGCGCGACGGTGACCCGACGCTGGCCCACGTCGTGCTGGCGGCGGGCGGACGCCGCTACCAGCTGCTGCTGGGCGTGCGCGACGAGCTGCCGGAACGGCTGGTGCACGCCAGGATCGGCGCCGCGGGCGACCGCCAGGTGTACGAGGCGGTGTACGACCCCGAGCTCACCGCCGTGCTGCTGCGGCACTTCGAGGAGTCCGCGCAGGTGGCGGGCCTGCGGTTCCGCGGCGACCTGCCGCCGCGCTACACCGACGCGCCGGTCGGGCGGCCGTTCCCGGGCCCGCAGCGCAACTGCTCCATCGTCTACGGCCAGCGCCACGTGCTGAAGTTCTTCCGCGAGCTGGTCGCGGGCGACAACCCGGAGCTCGTGCTGCACACCGCCCTGCACTCCATCGACGACCCGCACATCGCACCACCCCAGGGCGCGCTGGAGTCCGAGCTGGACGGGGAGCGCACCACGTTCGCGGTGCTGCACGAGTTCGTCCCGCTCGGCGCCCTGGGCTGGCCGATGGCGACCGCGAGCGTGCGGGACTTCCTCGCGAGCCCCGGCACGGACCCGCAGGCCGCGGGCGGCGACTTCGCCGCGGAGGCGCGCCGGCTCGGCCGGGCCGTCGCGCGGGTGCACGCCGACCTGCGCGAGACGCTCGGCGAGCAGACCGCGGGACCGGACGAGGAGGCCGAGTTCGTGGCGGCCCTGCACCACCGCCTGGACGCGGCACTGGCCGAGGTCCCCGCGCTGGCACCATTCGAGGCGGGCCTGCGCGCCCGGTTCGACGCCGTCCTGGCCGCCGCGGAGCCGGTCCGCCTGCAGCGGGTGCACGGCGACCTGCACCTGGGCCAGGTGCTGCGCTCACCGCACACGTGGGTGCTCGTCGACTTCGAGGGCGAACCCCACGGCGGTGCGGCGGAACGGGCCCGGCCACGTCCCGCAGAACACGACGTGGCCACCGCCCTGCGGTCCCTGCACTACGCGGCGGCACAGCTGCTGGTGGGCGCGGACGACGTGGCCACCCTGCTGCCGCGGGCCGCTCGGTGGCTGGACCGCAACCGCGGCGCGTTCTGCGACGGCTACGCCGAGGTGGCGCCGGACCGCCGTCCCGGTGGCGCGCTGCTGGCCGCGGTCGAGCTGGACCGGGCGGTGCTGGAGGTGTGCCACGAGCAGCGCTACCGTCCCGAGTGGACGGTCATCCCGCTGTCGGCGATCGCGGAGGCGGTGACCGGCGAGCCCGCCTGGCTGGTGTAGCCGGGTTTCGGACGGCGGCGGGCCTCAGCGGTCCGGCCGCCGTCCACGGCCGGCGTGATCGCATCGTCGGTGCGGTCGTTGTCGGCAAGCTCGTGGTGGGACCGCGAGCCAGGTCGTCGTCGGCTCTCCGCGTTCGGCACCGCCGCCCGCGGCTCAGCCGGACTTGAGCAGGTTCTGCGTGTCGCCCCGCCGCTGGGTGCCCACGGTCGCGTCCGTGCCGATCAACGGCACCGCCGTCGTCCGCACCGGTTCGAGCACCGGGGTGGCCTGGGTCCAGCTGCGCAGCAGGTGCCGGCACAGGGACGCCTCCAGGGCGATCGCGGCGGCAGCGGCGTGCAGGAGGTCCTGGGTCCGGCCGGGGTGGGCGGACAGGTGTTCGCGGCTCTCGTTCAGCATCCTGGCCCAGCGCTCGTCCGGCGCCTCCGCGACGGACCGGACCGGGCGGCCGCCGACGCGGTGCAGGCCCGCGGTGAGGCGGCGGTCGAACAGCAGCGCGATGCCCGCCGCCGCGGTCCGGTGGCCGATGGCCGTGGCGGTGGAGAGGGCCAGTGCGCTCATCGTGTTGTGGGCGGCGATGGCGACGGCGGGCACGCGGTCGATCGCGGGCTGCGGCTCGTGCAGCGACTTCGCGGTGACGAGCTCGCGCAGCTGCGTGGTGGTGGCCTTGGTCTCGATGAACGTGTACAGCGCGGTGTGGCTGCTGCGCATCAGGCTGATGAGGTGGTCGCCGATGCGGGCGGGGGAGGCGGTGTCACCGCCCGCGTCCCTGACCATCGGCGCGGTCATCTCCCGCAGGGCGGCCAGCCACCGCTCGCTCAGCAGCGCACGCCACCGCACGACCTCCGGCTCGGCCGCGCGCTCGGCGCCGACGCCGTCGAACTCGCCTTCGTGCAGGGCGATCCACAGGGCCAGCTGGAAGTCCGGGTCGGCCACCAGCCGCGCCGGCTCGTCGACCGCCGTGAGGGCGGGGGGTGCCGTGCGGACGTCGAGCAGTGCGGCGATGACGCCGGCGCTCAACGGTCCTCGGGCGGTGGGCAACAACATCAGTGCCTCCGACGGGGGTGATCGCGATCCCGTGATCACTTACCCCTCCCGGGGTTCGTCAAACGCCTTCCCGGATTCCGGTACCCGGACGTGGGTCCGCGCCCTGCCGCTGAGGCGCCGTACAGGGGCGGCGAGGTCGCGGTCTTCAGGTCGTGTCCGGCTGACCGGACACGACCTGAAGACCGCGCGAGCTGGAGCACCCGCAACCCCGATGACGGCAGGTCGGCGGTCATCTCCCCGGGGGACGACCGCCGCCGACCTCCCGGCCGACCCGGCTCAGGCCGTCCGGGACCCCAGCAGTTCCAGCATCTCCGGCAGGTCGAAGAACCGCGCCACGTCGAGCGCGGACCTCGGCCCGAGTGCCGGGTCCGCCCCGGCCTCCAGCAACAGCCGCACGGAGCGCTCGGAACGGCGGAACACCGCCGCCCCGAGCGCGGTCTGCCCGCGGTCGTTGACCCGCCCGGTGTCGGCGCCGCGCTCCAGCAGCGCGGCGACGGTGTCGGGGTGGTTGTGGTACGAGGCCAGGACCAGCAGCGAGTCACCGGCGCCGTTGGTGAGGTTCACCGGCACGCCCGCGTCGAGTGCCTCGGCCAGCCGCTCGGTGTCGCCGGTGCGGGCCAGGTCGAACATCGACTGCAGGAACGCGAGCTCCTCCTCCGTCAGCGCCCCGGTCATGCGATCGTCGCCGGGAACCGTTCCCACACGCGGTGGGCGCCGAGCAGCGTCATCAGCTCCGTGAACACCTTCGTCGCGTCCTCACCGGCCACCACGCCCGCGGCACCGGTGATCCCGGCGGCCTCCAGGGCAGCGCGGCCGGTGCCCCACGCGCCGATGGCCTTGGCGTGGCGGAAGCACTCCTCGACCATCAGCAGCACGCGCGGGTCGACGGTCGTGCCCGGCGCGCCCGCCTTCGCGTCCCTGGCCGGCACCGCGTCCGGGCCGGGCGGGGGAGCCGCGGCGAGCAGCAGGGCGTCGAACTCGATCGACCGGGCCGTGAGGAACGTGCGCTGCGCGACCAGGCCGGAGTCGCCGATGGGACCACCGGTCGGCGCGATCAGCAACGGCACCATCCCGCCGGCCAGGATCGTCTCGCGGACGGTCCGCACGCCGTCGAGGTCGGCCGGGTCGACCACGATGCCGATGAGGCGGCCGTCGGTCGGCCAGGTCTTCCCGACCTGGGAGAGCGCCGGGCTCGGCGTGACCTTCCTCGGCCGCACGGTGGGTTCGGGCGCGGGCAGGCCGAGGCCGCGGGCGACCTCCGCGCACAGCGTCGGGTCGACGTTGGCGAGCACCCGCAGCTGGCGTTCCTTGATCGCCTGCTCGTAGCACTTGCCGAGCTCGAAGGTGAACGCGCGCACCACGTGCTCCTTCTCCACCGGCGACAGGCTCAGCCAGAACAGCCGCGGCTGCGTGAAGTGGTCGGCGAACGACACGGGCGACTGCCGCACCTTCGCCGACTTCGGCAGCGGCTGCGCCACCTCGACGAACGCCCGGTCCTCCACGCCCGCGGTGAACGGGTTGCCGCCGTCAAGCGTGTTCGGCCGGTACGGCGCCACCCCGGCGTGCACCGCGTGCTGGTGGTAGCCGTCGCGGAACATGTCGTTGACCGGCACGTGCGGGCGGTTGATGGGGATCTGGTTGAAGTTCGGCCCTGCCAGCCGGGTCAGCTGGGTGTCCAGGTAGGAGAACAGCCGCGACTGGAACAGCGGGTCGTCGGTGACGTCGATGCCGGGCACCAGGTTGCCGAGGTGGAACGCGACCTGCTCGGTCTCGGCGAAGAAGTTCATGGTGTTGCGGTTGAGCGTCAGGAGGCCGACCGGCTGCACCGGCGCGAGCTCCTCCGGCACGATCTTCGTCGAGTCCAGCAGGTCGATGCCCTCGAACGTCTGCCGCGGGGTGTCCGGGAAGATCTGCAGGCCGAGCTCCCACTGCGGGTACGCGCCGGACTCGATCGCGTCGGCGAGGTCGCGGCGGTGGAAGTCCGGGTCGAAGCCGTTGGCCATCTGCGCCTCCTCCCACACCAGGGAGTGCACGCCCAGCTTCGGCTTCCAGTGGAACTTCGCGAGCGCGGTCTCACCCTCGGCGTTGACGAGCCGGAACGTGTGGACGCCGAAGCCCTCCATCGTCCGGTACGAGCGGGGGATGCCGCGGTCGGACATGTTCCACAGGACGTGGTGGGTGGCTTCGGTGTGGGTGGACACGAAGTCCCAGAACGTGTCGTGCGCGCTCTGCGCCTGCGGGATCTCCCGGTCCGGGTGGGGCTTGCCGGCGTGGATGATGTCCGGGAACTTGATGCCGTCCTGGATGAAGAAGACCGGGATGTTGTTGCCGACCAGGTCGAAGTTGCCCTCCTGGGTGTAGAACTTCGTCGCGAACCCGCGGGTGTCGCGGACCGTGTCGGCCGAACCGCGCGAGCCCAGCACGGTCGAGAACCGCACGAACACCTGCGTCTCCACGCCGTCGCCCAGGAACGCGGCCTTGCAGACGTTGGCGGCCGTGCCATAGCCGACGAACACGCCGTGCGCGCCGTAGCCGCGTGCGTGCACCACGCGCTCCGGGATGCGCTCGTGGTCGAAGTGCATGATCTTTTCGCGCAGGTGGTGGTCCTGCAGCAACGTCGGGCCGCGGTCACCGGCCTTGAGCGAGTGGTCGGTGTCGTACAGCCGCGCGCCGGCCGACGTGGTGAGGAACTCGCCCTGCTGACCGTTGGCGAGCTTCGGGGCACCGGTGGGCGCTCCCGTCGGTGACACCGTCTCCGGACCGGTCTGGTCCTGCTTGGGCGGCAACGGGCCCCGCGGCTCGGTCGGCTCCTCGAGCGAAGGCGGCTCGCTGTTCGGCACGCCGGGGATCGGCGGGTTCACCATCTCGGTGACCTTGTCGACCGCCTTCTCCAACGCCGCCTTCACGCGCTTGCCCGGCTTCTGGGTCGCCACTTGCTTCCTCCTCGGAGCTTGAACGTCAGCCAGGCAGTACCCGCCTAAACGCCATCTATGCGTGACAACCCGTCCGAGTATTGGTCAGCGCCGCCGTTTCTTCTCCTTCGCCTTCTTCTCCTTCGCGGCGGGCGCGGGCACGATCCGCTCCGCGACCGCAGGTGGCGCGGCGGCCAGCCCCGGTCCACCGGCCTCGACCCACTCGACGACGCCGTCCACCACCTCGTCCTCCAGCACCGACCCGACCCACACCGGCCGGGCGCCCGCGGCCCGTTCCCGCGCGCCGGGCAGCACGACCACGACGTTGGACACCTCGCACGCGTCCAGGCAGTCGGCGACCCGGACACCGGACAGGCGGGAACGCAGGACCGCGAGCTGGTGGTCGTGGTCGACGTCGGGGTGCTTGCGCGCGGTACCGCAGCAGCACCCCCGGCAGACGGTGATCTTGGGCGTCATGCCCTGAGTTCTACCCACCGACCGGCCGCGAGGGGTGTGAACGTGCTGCGGTTCTCAGTCCCGCGATCCGGGCGACCGGCCGATAAAGTGCCGTACCCCTACGGATGCGGACCCTGATTGTTCCTCACCGGACACCGCCTGACAGTGATCGGCAGTGAACTGCCGCCGTCCCTGCCTGAAGGCGAGCGTTCCTGATCCGAGAGGAACTGAAGTGAACAGAACACCACGGTCCTGGGGTCTGCTGGCCCTGGTCGCCGCGGCGGCGCTGGCCCCGGTCAGCACCGCGCACGCGGCACCGGAGAACGCCCAGCGCACCGCCCCGGCGGCCACCTACCTCGGCGACACCGTCCCTGCGAACCTCGGTGACGTCTCGCCCATGTTCGCCGGCGGCCAGAACGCCACGGTGAGCGAGTTCCCCGGCATCGTCGCGGGCATCCGCGCCGGTGGCTCCCGGCCGGAGGGCCAGACCTGCACCGGCACGGTCGTCGCCCCGCGCAAGATCCTCATCGCGGCGCACTGCGCGGACGCGGAGGGGGAGAAGAAGTTCGTCTACGGCCTCGACGACCTCAAGGACTACCGGGGCGGCGCCGGTTCCGGGTTCGCCGTGAACGTCGTCAGCTACAAGAAGCACCCGCGGTACGTCAACTTCGACCAGGGCTACGACGTGGCGGTCGTGACCGTCGACCGCGACATCGCGCTCAAGGGCGGGGCGGCCTACCCGAAGTTCGCCACCTCGGCGGACGCCGGCGGCGCGGCACCGGGCAAGACGGGCCAGGGCTTCGGCTACGGCAAGAAGGACTTCAACGACACCTCGCAGGACGTCACGCTGGACAAGGCGAGCCTGCCGGTCGTCGACGGCGACCGGGTCTGCCAGGGCGTCGGCGCGGGCTTCAAGTCGGCGACCATGATCTGCGCCGGCTACTCCGACGGCCGCACCACGATCCTGCCCGGTGACAGCGGTGGCCCGCTGGTCGTCGACGGCAAGGTCTACGGCGTCGCGTCGTGGAGCCGGTCGGACTTCAAGTGGTACTCGATCTACGGCCGCCTCGACAACGACATGGGCGACTGGGTGAAGACCGAGGTCGGCGAGCAGCCCCCGGTCGGTGACTTCGGGCTGACCGTCGCGCCGGGCAGCGGTTCGGTCGCCGCCGGCAAGGCGCTGTCCGCCGCGGTCAACACGACCGCGGGCTCGGGTGGTGCGGAGAACGCGACGCTGTCCGCCTCCGGCCTGCCCAGCGGCGTGAAGGCGGTCTTCCAGCCGACGTCGGTCACCACCGGTGGCTCGGGCAAGGTCACGTTCGACGCGAGCACCACCGCTCCGAACGGCACCTACGAGATCACCGTCACCGGCACCACGTCGAGCGGCAAGACCGCGTCCGGCAGGTACTCGCTGACCGTCACCGGCGGCGGCGACCCGCAGCCGGGCGACTTCACCCTGGCGGCGACCCCGAGCAGCGTGAAGGCGGCCAAGGGCAAGTACGTCTCGACCACCGTCGGCAGCACCGGCGACGGCCAGACCATCACCCTCTCCGCTTCCGGCGTGCCCACCGGCGTGAAGGCGGCCTTCCAGCCGTCGTCGATCGCCGCGGGCAGCGCGGCCAAGCTGACGCTCGACGTCTCCACCACCGCGGCCGCCGGCACCTCGTCGATCACGGTCACCGGCACCGACGCGGGCGGCAAGACCGCCACCACCACGGTCTCGCTCACCGTCGAGGGCACCGAACCGCCGACCGGTGAGGTCACCGTCACCGCGACGCCGTCGTCAGCGACCGTCAAGCAGGGCCTGCTCGCGCAGACCCTGGTGAAGGCCGCCGGCGGCACCGGGAACCTCACGCTGACCGCGTCCGGGGTGCCCGCGGGCGCGCAGCTGTCGTTCAACCCGGCCACCATCGGCCAGAACGGCAGCAGCAACGTCTGGGTCTTCACGAACTTCTCCACCCCGCCCGGCACCTACCCGATCACCGTCAAGGCCACCTCGGCGGACGGCAAGACCGGCACGACGACGTTCACGCTGACCGTCACCCGCTAGCAGCAACAACGACGTGTGGGGTGTGACCGCTTCCCGCGGTCACACCCCACACGTGTTCTCGCTGCTGAGCAGGTTGCCAGCTGTCGTGCCTTCGCCCCCGAGTTCCCGCCCCTGGCTCTGCCGGCGTCTGCAAGTACCACCAACTGGTACTTGCAGACGCCTTGGGCAAGCAAGGAGGGGAGGGGCGGACAAGACTTCTGGCCCCAGGTGTTCAGACCGTGAGAGTCCAGGAGTCGATGGTGCCGACGTCGTAGGTGTAGACGTCCTTCACCTGGAGCTTCCACGTGCCGTTGCGCGTCTCCGAGGAGAGGTCGACGGTGTAGGTCTCGTGGACCCCCGCCGAGGACGACGCGCCGCCGGCCTTCTTGAGCACGTAGGACCGGCCGGACGGGCCGACCAGGTCGATGGCCAGGTCACCGGTGTAGGTGTGGTTGATGTCGACCTTGACGGTTGCCGAGGCCGTGGAGTTGCCGGTGCAGCCCGCGATCGTGACCGAGGACGAGACCGCGGTGCCGTTGTCCGGGATGGACACGTCCTCGCCGTTCGTGCCGGGGCCGCACTCCGGTGCCGGGCCGCCGCCGATGAACCCGCTGTGGAGCAGCTTGTTCGGTGAACCCGAACCGGGGTTGGTGACCTTGCCGCTCGTGGCGCCGTTCACCAGCGCGTCGCGCAGGGCCTGGGGGCTCGCGGACGGGTTGGCCGACAGGTACAGGGCCGCGACCCCCGCGACGTGCGGGGTGGCCATGGACGTGCCGGACATGTTCGTGGCACCGCCGTTCAGCCCGAGCGAGGTGATGTTGTCACCCGGCGCGAAGATGTCGGTGCAGGTGCCGTAGTTGGAGAACGAGGCACGGGCGTCGTTCGACGAGGTCGCGTTCACGGTGATCAGCGCCGCGATCTTCGCGGGGCCGGTGGAGCAGGCGTCGGTCGAGCTGTTGCCCGACGCGACGGCCATCTGCACGCCCGAGCTCACCATGCCGGCGATGGCGTCGTTGCCGATGTCGGCGGTGTCGAACGTCCAGGAGGCGTTGACCACCGCGGGCTTGCGGGCGTTCGCGGTGATCCACTCGATCGCCTTGACACCCGCGGAGTCCGGGCCGTTGCCGGTGCAGCTGGTGCCCAGCATCCGCACCGACACCAGCTTCGCCTTCTTGGCCACGCCGTAGGTCTTCGACCCGACCGTGCCCGCCACGTGCGTGCCGTGGCCGGAGCAGTCCTGGCCGTTCTGGCCGTCCTCGATGAAGTCCGCGCCGACGGTGGCACGGCCCTCGAAGTCGGCGATGCCGGTCTTGATGCCGGTGTCGGTGACGTAGACGGTGACGTTCGACGCGCCCCCGTCGGGGTAGCTGAACCTCTTGTCCAGCGGGAGGTTCGCCTGGTCGATCCGGTCCAGGCCCCAGGTCGGGTTGCTCTGCACCTCGGTGGCCCGCGCCGTGCCGTCCTGGTAGACGGCCTTGACCGCGGGGTCGGCCGCGAGCCTGCGGGCCTGCTGCGAGCTCAGGCCGGTGACCTGGAACCCCTGCATGGCGCGGGAGAACACGGTGTCGAGGGTGCCGCCGTAGCGCTGGACCAGCGTGGAGGAGGCGGCCTGGACACCGGCCAGCGAGATGCCGCCGGCCGGTTTGAGGGAGACGATGAAGCTGTCGCCGGGGGCGGGGTGCTCGGCCCGGACGAAGTCGGCCTCAGCGGCGTGCGCCGCCGGGGCGGTGATGACCGAGAGCGACGCCAGCACGGCGAGCCCGAGAGCGGTGCGTTGCATGACAGGTCCTTCCGGGCGTCGTCAGAACGTCAGGGTCCAGGAGTCGATGGTGCCGCTGTCGTAGCTCCACACGTCCGTGACCTGCAGCTTCCACGTGCCGTTGCGGTCCTCCGCGGACGCGTCGACGGTATAGGTCTCGTGCACACCGGTCGTGGACGACGCGCCGCCCGCCTTCTTGAGGCCGTACTTCGCGCCGGACGGGCCGACCAGGTCGATGGCCAGGTCAGCGGTGTAGGGGTGGTTGATGTCCACCTTCACCTTGGTGGTGGTGGACGCCTTGCCGGTGCAGTTCGAGACGGTCACCGAGGAGGAGACGGCGGTGTTGGTGTCCGGGATGGACACGTCGTCGCCGTTGGTGGCCGCCGCGCACGGCTCGGGGTCGGGGCCGCCGCCACCGATGAAGGAGATGTTGAGCAGCTTGTTCGGCGAGCCCTTGGTGTCCGAGATCTTGTCCGGCGTCGAGTTGTTCACCAGCGCGTCGCGGACCTGGGCAGGGGTGGCAGAAGGGTTCGCCGAGAGGTACAGCGCGGCCGCGCCGACCACGTGCGGGGTGGCCATCGAGGTGCCGCCCATCGACGTGGTGCCGCCGCCGTTCTTCGTGGAGGTGATGTTCGAGCCGGGCCCGAAGATGTCGACGCACGAACCCCAGTTGGAGGCCTGGCCGCCGGTGTAGATCGAGCGCTTGTCGGCCGAGTCGCTGGCGGCCACCGTGATGGCCTCCGGCGTGCGGGCGGGGGAGGTCTGGCAGGCGTCGCCGTTGTTGTTGCCCGCCGCCACGCCGAACGTGACGCCCGCCGCGATCGCCCGCTTCACCGCGCTGTCCACAGTGGAGTCGGCGCCGCCGCCGAGGCTCATGTTCGCCACGGCCGGCTTCTTCGCGTTCTGGGCGACCCAGTCGATGCCCTTGATGATCTGCGAGTACTGCCCGTTGCCCGAGCAGTCGAGCACGCGCACACCGACGAGGTTGACCTTCTTGGCCACGCCGTAGGTCTTCGACCCGACCGTGCCGGCGACGTGCGTGCCGTGGCCCTGGCAGTCCGAGGCGTCCGGGTCGTTGTCGATGAAGTCGTAGCCGTCCTTGGCGCGTCCCTCGAACTCCGGGTGCGCCTTGTAGATGCCGGTGTCGAGGATGTACGCGGTGACGTTGGAGGCGGTGTTCGGGTAGGTGTAGCGCTGGTCGAGCGGCAGGTTCGCCTGGTCGATCCGGTCGAGGCCCCAGGTCGGGTTGGTCTGGGTCTCTGACGTGCGCGCCCAGCCGTCCTGCTGCACGTAGGCGACCTGCGGGTCGGCCGCGAGCCGCCGGGCCGCCGCCTCGTCGAGCTTCACCGCGAAACCGCGCACGGAGGCGACGTAGGTGTTGCTGACCTTGCCGCCGTGCTTGCGGGCCAGGTCGAGTGCCTTGGCGTTCGTGGTCGGCGCGTCGCTCGCCCCGTCCTTGAACACCACGATGTAGCTGCCCGCGACGGGCTGCGCCACCGCCTTGACCTCGGCCTGCTGGGCGAAGGCGGGGGTCGCCGCCGCAGCCGCGGCGCACAGGGCGGCCACACCGAGTCCGGCCGTGACCAGCCGGCGGGATGTGCGATCGAGTCGCATCTGAGGTTCTCCGTTCTGGGCCGCCTCGGCAGGGAGTGGGCGGCCACGTGCGGATCACCATCGGTCGCGTGCGCACCGCGAACAATCCGGATATCGCTACGTAGGGATACCCGTCTTTCGCCTAAGATCAGTCCGGATGAGTCGGACACCGAGCCAGCGCCGGCCCGGCCCCGCCGCACTGGTGCGGACCAGCTCCCCGGTGCTCGTGGGGCGGGGGGACCAACTCGGCACGCTGCGCGCCGCCGTGCCGAGGCACCCCGCCGTGGTCATGGTCGAGGGCGAGGCCGGTGTGGGGAAGTCCCGCCTGGTCCGCGAGCTGCTCGACTCCGACCTCGGTCCGATCGCCGTGCTGATCGGGCACTGCCAGCCGGTGGGGGAGCCGTTCCCGTACGGGGCGGTGCTGGAGGCGTTGCGCGACTGCGCCGAACGGCTCGCGCGCGGTCCGCGGCTCAGCCCGGTGACCGGTGTGCTGGGCGCGTTGCTGCCGGAGATCGCCGAACACCTGCCGCCGCCACCGCCGCCGACCGGTGACCCGCGGGCCGAGCGGCACCGGGTGTTCCGCGCGGTGCGGGAGCTGGTGAGCGTCCTCGGGCCGGTGCTGCTGGTCGTGGAGGACCTGCACTGGGCCGACGACGGGTCGCGGCAGCTGCTGCGGTTCCTGATGGGCGACCCGCCCGCGAACCTCTCGATCGTGGTCACCTACCGGCGCGAGGACGTGCCCGGCGGGGTGCCGCTGGGGTCGGCGTACCGGCCGCCCGGTGGGACCACCAGCGCGGTGCTGGAGCTCGAGCCGCTCGACGTGGCCGAGGTGCGGGCGCTGACCTCGGCCATCCTCGACGGCGAGCCGGTGTCCGCGGAGTTCGCGGCCAAGCTGCACGAACGCACGGCGGGCATCCCGTTCGTCGTCGAGGAGACCCTGCGCGCGCTGCGGAACCCGGCCGGTGCCGTGCACGCCGACGGTGCCACGGCGCGGCGGCTGCTCGACCACGTGGACGTGCCGGTGCTGCTGCGCGACGCGATGGCCGAGCGGCTGGCCGCGTTGCCGGTGACCGCGACCCGGCTGGTGCAGGCAGCGGCCGTGCTCGGGGTACCCGCGACGGCCGAGCTGCTCGGTGCGGTGGCCGCCATCGGGGAGAACCGGGTGCGCACGGCGTTGACCCACGCGCTGACGGGCCACGTTCTGCACGAGGCCGACGCACGCACCTACGGCTTCCGCCACGCGCTGGCACGCCAGGCCGTGTACGACACGTTGAGCGGACCGGACCGCCAGCAGCTGCACAGCCGGGCCGTCGAGGCGTTGTCGCAGGTCGAGCCGCTGCCGTTGGTGCAGCTGGCCGAGCACAGCGAACGCGCTGGTCACACCGCTGAGTGGCTGCGCTTCGGCGAGGCCGCCGCCGACCGGGCCGCCGAGCGCGGTGAGGCCGGGACCGCCACCGCCCTGCTGCAACGGCTGCTGTTCGACCCGGCCGTGCCCGCGGCCGACGTGGACCGGCTCGCGATCAAGCTCGGCGAGGTCGCCCACCGCGGCCTCGACCAGCACGCCCCGACCGAGGCGCTGGAACGCCTGCTGTCCGACCGGCGGCTGTCCGTCTCGGCGCGCGGCGAGGTGCGCCTGTTCCGCGGCCTGCTGCTGATCCGCCAGGCCGGCGGCCTGGAGGAAGCCCGCGTCGAGATCGAACGCGCCGTCGCCGACCTGGGCGAACGCCCCGACCTGGCCGCCCGCGGCGCCGCCGTGCTGGGCCTGCCCTACCTCGGCACCACCCCGGTCGGCGAGTGCATGCCGTGGCTGGACCTCGTCGAGGAGCACCGCGCGTCGACCGGCGACGCCGAGCTGCGGCTGTCGCTCTACGCCAACCAGCTCGGCTCGAAGATGCACACCGGCGACCCGTCCGTGCTGCGCGAGCTGGACTTCACCCCCGCCACGACCCCCGGCGAACTGCGCCAGCTCGCCCGCGCCCACTGCAACCTCGCCGACGCGCTGGCCACCACCGGCCACCTCGACCTGTGCGGTGACCTGCTGCGCGACGGCCTGCGCCTCGCCGCCGAGTGCGGCGCCCCGTTCGTGGTGAGCACCGCCCAGGCCACCCGCGTCCGCCTCGACTGGCTGACCGGCCGCTGGGACGGCCTCGCCGACCGCGCCCAGACCCTGCTCGACGAGTACCGCGACCTGTTCCCGGTGGCCAGCGAGCTGAACCTGGTGCTCGGCTCGCTGGCCACCGCGCGCGGCGAGTGGGCGGAGGCCACCAGCCACCTCACCGAGACCGGCGCGTTCGCCCCGGAGGAGTCGATCGCCCCGGTCGCCATCGCCGGCTGCGCCGCACTGGCGTGGACGGTGCTGTCGCAGGACGAGGTCACCCGCGCCTGCGTGGACGTGGACCGCGGCCTCGCCGTCGTGCGCGCCAAGGGCGTCTGGGTGTGGGCCACCGAGCTGGGCCCGGTCGCCGTGGCCACGTTCCTCGCCGCCGGCCGCGAAACCGACGCCGAGACCCTGATCGCCGACATCGCCCGCGGCATCGAGGGCCGCGACGCACCGATGGCGGTGGCCGCACTGGCCCAGTGCCGCGCCCGCCTCGCCGAGGCCCGCGGTCAGCTCGACGTCGCCATGACGCTCTACCGGGAAGCCGCCGACCGCTACGCGGCGCTGCCCGCGCCGTACTTCACGGCCCTGGTGACCGAACGCGAGGCCGTCTGCCTGCTCCCGACCGACCACGAGAAGGCGACCGAGGTCCTCTCCGCCCTGGTGGACACCTTCGACGCGCTGGGCGCGACCCGCGACGCCGCCCGGTGCCGCCACCTGCTGCGCAGCATCGGTGGCGGCAAACCGTCCCGCCGCGGCCGCCGCGGCTACGGCAACGAGCTGTCCCCGCGCGAACAGGAGGTCGCCCGCCTGCTCGCCGCCGGCCACACCAACCGCAAGATCGCCGACGTGCTGTTCCTGTCGCCGCGGACCGTGGAACAGCACGCGGCCAGGGTGCTGCGCAAGCTCGGGGTGTCGTCGCGGGCGGAGCTGCAGGCGGAGGACCTGGGCTGACCGGTTGCGCGGTGGTGTTCAGCCGAGCAGCCTGGCGCACGCCCTGGCCATGCTGTCGCGGTCGCCCGCTGACAGGGCCCGTCAGCGGCTGTCAGGCCCTGCCAGCCGCACGTGCGCCCGGTGCCAGCGCCTCCCACCAGTCTTCTGGGCGTACACCCCAGAGCTGATCAGGAGTCCACCCCATGCACGTCACGATCACCGGCGCCGGTCTCGGCGGCCTCACCCTCGCCCGCGTGCTGCACGTGCACGGCATCGAGGCCGCGGTCTACGAGGCCGAGCCGTCACCGACCGCCCGCGCCCAGGGCGGCATGCTCGACATCCACGACTACAACGGCCAGCTCGCCATCACCGCCGCCGGGCTGATGGACGAGTTCCGCGCCATCGTCCTGGAGGGCCGCGAGGCCATGCGCGTCGTCGACCGCAACGGCACCGTCCTGATCGACAAGGCCGACGACGGCACCGGTGGCCGCCCGGAGGTGCAACGCGGCGAGCTGCGCACGTTGCTCATCGACTCGCTGCCCGAAGGCACTGTCCGATGGGGGCACAAGGTCAGCAGCGCGCGCACCCTCGACGACGGCCGCCATGAGGTCACGTTCGACAACGGCACCGTCATCGCCACCGACCTGCTCGTCGGCGCGGACGGCGCCTGGTCGCGCATCCGCCCGCTGCTGACGCCTGCGACCCCCGAGTACGCGGGCACGTCGTCCGTCGAGACCTTCCTGCTCGACGCCGACACCCGCCACCCGGGGGCCGCCGCACTGGTCGGCGGCGGCATGATGATGGCCGCCGCGCCGAACAAGGGCATCCACGCCCACCGGGAACGCGGGGGCACGCTGCACGTCTACGTGATGTTCACCGAAGCGCAGGAGTGGTTCGACCGCTTCGACTTCACCGACCCCGCCGCGGCCACCGCCGCGCTCGCGCGGGAGTTCGACGGCTGGGCCCCCGAACTGGTCGCGCTGATCACCGACACCGACACCCCGCCGCTGTGGCGGCCCCACTACGGCCTGCCCTCCGGCCACCGCTGGGAGCGCGTGCCGGGCGTGACGCTCGTCGGCGACGCCGCCCACGTCGCCGCACCGGACGGCGAGGGCGCCAACCTCGCGATGCTCGACGGCGCCGACCTCGCGCAGGCACTGGCCGCGCACCCGCACGACGTCGAGGCGGCGCTGGCGGAGTACGAGCGGAAGATGTTCGGGCGCGTGGAGGCGGGCGTCGACGAGGAGCAGCTGCTGCAAAGCCTGTTCGGGGAGAACGCGCCGCAGAACCTGGTGGACCTGTTCGCCGAGCACCAGGCGTCCTGACCCACGAGGAGCCGGTCCGTCAGACCAGGTCCGCCGGGGCACGGGCCGCGAGCGCCTCCGCGTCCGGCACCCCCAGCCGCCGTCCCGCGCCTGCCGTGCGCGGCCGGAACGCCGGTCGCACCCGCAGGTCTCGAAGCCCTCGTAGCGCAGCCCGGCCGCCAGCGCCGCGGCCACGGCCCTCCACCCGGAGTCGTCCGTGCGCCGCGGCGCCGTGAAGTCGTGGCCCGCGAACGCGTACCGGTACACGCCGCCGACGGTAGCAGGAGCCGCTCAACGTCCGAAGTGGACGAACCGCACCGCGGTGTGCAACGCCCGCGCCACCGGCTGAGCACGTCTTCACGACCGGCGACGTGCGCGGAGTCCACCACCCCGTTTCGGCCACCTGACCGGGTGAAGTTCCGCCCGAACGACGGCAGCGGCTGGCTTTTCGGCCGCGCGGTCCGGTAAGCCCTCCGGCGTGCGTTTGCCTCACGCGGTTTGGGTCGGCGGGCTGCTGGTGCCCGCCCTGCTCGCCGCCACCGGTGTGTTCGTCTACGGCAGTGGCGTCGAACGGTCGCTCGACGCCGATGTCCGCTCGGCGCTGACCAAGGCCGGCTACCACGGCGTCGTGGCGGTGGACGGGCGGTCGGTGGTGGTCAGCGAGGTGGCCCCGCGCGCGGCCGACGCCGTGCGCGCCGTGGTGTCCGACGTGGACGGTGTCGCCACCACCGAGATCCGCGCGGCCGGCCCCGAGCAACTGCTCGTGGCCGTGCGCGGCGCGGAGGTCCTGGTGTCCGGCGCGGTCGCCGACGACGCGGAACGCCGCGCGCTGGTCGACGCCGTCCAGACCCCCGGTCACCGGGTCACCGCGGCACTGCGCCTGGGAGGCACCCTGCCGATCCCGCCCGCGGTGGTCGGCCGGCTGGTGTCGGCCGCGTTGTCCGCCAGGGTGTCCGAGGTGACCACGACCGTCCACGGTGGACATGTCGCCGTGGCTGCCCGCGTGCCGGACGAGGAACGTGCCACCGCGGTCCGCGAGGCCATCCGCCAGGCCGCGAACGGCCTGCGGGTCACCGACCGCGTCGAGGTCGGCCCGTCCACCACCGCCGGCGACCTGGACGTCGCGGCCCTGCACGACTCGATCAGCCGCATGGTCAACGGCAACGGTGCGATCCGGTTCGTGCAGGGCACCACCGCCTGGGAGGGCCACGGCCCGGTGCTCGTGCACCGCGTCGGCCGCATGCTCCTGGTCGCACCCCGCGCCTCCGTCACGCTGGTCGCCCACGGCACCGACCCGGTAACGGCCACCACCCGCGGCCAGATGGTCCGCGACGAGCTCGTGGGCCAGGGCGTCTCCCCAGCCCTGATCGCCGTTGAGACCCGCCCCGCCCCCGACGGCGAGTACGACCCGGCCACCCGCCAGGTCGACGTCGTAGTCCGCTAGGAGTTCCCGTGCTCTGGTTGTTCTCGCAGATGTTCCTGCTGTGCCTGGCGTCCTTCGCCGCCGGCTGCCTGCTCACCTGGCTGGCCGTGCGCAAGCGCCACGCCGAGTCCCCGAAGCCCCGCCTCGCCCTGCCCGCACCCCGCACCGAGAACCCGATCGTGCGCCAGCAGCCGCTGCTCCAGGTCGCGGACGAACCCGTGGTGACGGTGCCCGCCGATGACGAGGAAGCGTTGCCCGTCAAGGGGAACTCGCGAACGATGGTCTACCACACGCCGGACTCGCCGTACTACCGGCGGATGAAGGGCGACGTGATGTTCGGGACCGAGACCGAGGCGCTGAAGGCCGGGTACCGGATGTGGACGACGAAGGCCCGCGTGAAGGCCTGATCGCACTTCTCCAGACCCCTCCGACGTCGAGGAAGGCCCCGTCGATCTGACTAGCAGGTAGTGACTTGCCGCACAAGCGCAGGTATAACTTGTTCTCATGCGGCAAGAGTGAGGATGATCACATGAACCACACAATGACGTGTGATAACGGTTTCAAGGGTCCCTCTCGACGTTCGTTCTTGACTGGAACAGGTTCTATTTTAGGTGGCATGGCCCTGGGTGCCGGTCTCGCACCGGCGGCCAGAGCGAGCACGATCGCCGACGCGGCGGTGGTTCCGGCGCTCGTCATCGGCACCGGGTACGGCGGGTGCGTCGCGGCGCTGCGCCTGGCCCAGGCCGGTGTCGACGTCCACATGGTCGAGATGGGCATGGCCTGGGACACGCCCGGTTCCGACGGCAAGGTCTTCGCCAACACGACCACGCCGGACCAGCGCTCGTTCTGGCTGCGCACCAGGACGAAACAGCCTTTGAGCAACTTCCTCGGCTTCCCGATCGACAAGGCGATCCCGAGGTACACCGGCATCCTCGACGCCGAGGAGTTCGGCGGCATCACCGTCTACCAGGGCCGCGGTGTCGGCGGCGGCTCCCTCGTCAACGGCGGCATGGCCGTCACGCCCCGGCGCGAGACCTTCGGCGACGTGCTGCCCGGCGTGAACGCCGACGAGATGTACGGCACCTACTACCCGCGGGCCAACGCCGAGCTCGGCGCCGGGCTCGTCAACCCGGCCTGGTTCGACGGCACCGCGTGCTACCAGTACGCGCGGGTCGGCCGCAAGCACGCCCAGCGCAGCAACTTCCCGTACGTGTTCGTGCCCACCGTGTACGACTGGGGCTACATGGAACAGGAGGCGGCGGGCACCGTCCCGAAGTCGGCGCTGGCCGGCGAGATCCTCTACGGCAACAACCACGGCAAGAAGTCCCTGCAGAAGTCCTACCTGCCCAAGATCAGGGCGACCGGGCGGGTCACCATCTCGCCGCTGCACCGGGTCGCCTCGGTCCGGCCCACGACCGGCGGCTACGCGGTCACCGTCGAGCAGCTCAACACCACCGGTGACGTCATCGCGACCAAGTCGGTGACCGCGGCGAAGGTGTTCTTCGCGGCGGGCAGCGTCGGCACCAGCAAGCTGCTGGTGAAGCTGAGGGCCACCGGTGCGCTGCCGAACCTGAACGGCGAGGTCGGCAAGGGCTGGGGTGACAACGGCAACGTCATGTGCGGCCGGGCCAACCACATGTGGGACGCCACGGGCGCGCTGCAGTCGTCCATCCCGACGCTGGGCATCGACAACTGGGCGGCCGGGGGAGCGTTCGCGGAGGTGGCGCCGCTACCGACCGGGATCGAGACCTACGCCTCGTTCTACCTGTCGATCACCAAGACCCCGCACCGCGCCGCGTTCTCCTGGAACGCCGCCACGAACAAGGTCGACCTCAACTGGCAGACGGTGTGGAAGGAGAAGTCCATCACCGCCGCCAAGACGATCTTCGACAAGATCAACGCGAAGGAGGGGACGATCTACCGGACCGACCTGTTCGGCGTGTACAAGATCTGGGGCGACCACCTGACCTACCACCCGCTCGGCGGCGCGGTCCTGGGCAGGGCCACCGACGCCTACGGCCGCCTGCACGGCTATCCGGGGCTGTACGTCATCGACGGGTCGCTCATCCCCGGCACGACCGTGGTGAACCCGTTCGTCACCATCACCGCGCTCGCGGAACGCAACATCGAGAAGATCATCGCCACGGACCTGTGACCGGGTCTGTGAAGTCCTGCGTGGACGCTCCCAGCTGACTCGGCAGCACGCAGACCGCGTCGAGCCCGAGCACGTGGTTCAACCGGCCGAACGAGAGCCACGCGCCGATGCTCATGGTCAGCTCCACGATCTCCACCTGGCTGTACGACGCGGTCATGCGGGACCAGAAGTCCTCGTCGAGACCGTGGTGGTCCAGTGCGTACCGCTCGGCGTACTCGGCGGCCATCCTGGTGCGGTCGTCGAAGGCGTCGGTGGTGCGCCACTGGGTCACCGCGTCGAGGAACCCGTCCTCGACCTTCTGCCCGTCGCGCTCGGTCCGCCAGTCGAGGCAGAACAGGCACCCGTTGATCTGCGCGGTCCGCAGCCGTGCCGCCTCGAACTCGCGCAGCCCGAGCGTGGTGTGCTGGTAGACAGCGAGCGAGAAGTTCGCCGCGGCGACACCGATGCCCGGCACCATCTCGCTCCACACGTACCCGATGGGGTCCTTGCCCTGCGGGATGTCGACGTTCACCGCACACTCCTCCCCAGCTTGCCCGCCACCGGTCGCAGCGGCACGTCCAACGCGTCGTAGAGACCGGGTTCCGCCGCGGCCAGCCAGTCGATGGCGTTCACGAGCCGCCCGACCGCCGTCGCGTTGCCGCCCGCGGACCGGTTCTCGCCCTCGTCGTCGGCCTCGACGGACACCTCGATGCGCGGCCGGCCCTCGATGATCACCTTGTGCGCGCCGTCGCCGGAGGGCGGCATCGGCCAGTCCGGCGCGCAGGACGGGTGGATGCGCGTGACGTGCTCGATCACGATCAACGGCTCGCCGCCGACGACCCCCTGCACCTCGAACCGGATCGCGCCCTGCGTGCCCGCCTCGAACTCGCCCATGGTCCGCGTCGTCACCGTCTCGTCGAGCGCGCGCCGGTCGACGGTCTCGCGGATCTCGTCGACCTCCACGCCCAGCGCCCTGGCCATCAGCCGGATCTGGCCGCCCCACACCATGGTCGGCACCGTCGCCATCAGCATCGGCGCCTGGTAGTCGAGCGGCTGGCCCATGCCGATCAGCCACCGCACCGCGTCGGGCTGGTCGTAGGTCGAGTAGTCGAAGATCTCCTGGCAGCGCACCGCGTCGATCCGGCTGCCCAGTCCGCTGATCAGCAACGGCAGCACGTCGTTGCCCCAGCCGGGGTCCACACCCGACACGAACAGCGACCCGCCGCCGTCCGCGATCGCCTTCAGCGCCGGGTCGCGCAGCTCCGGCGGCGCACTGCGGTGGTCGTAGAGCGCGTACAGCGACGGCGTCACCACCACCGCGCCCGCCGCGATCGCCCTGGTGATGTCGGCGAGCGCCTCGGCCGGCCGCACGTCACCCGAGGCCGCGTAGACGACGGCCCGCGGACCCGTGGCGAGCACCGCGCCGATGTCGTCGGTCGCGACGATCCCTGTGTTGTAACCGGTTCCAGCAAGCTCACCGGCGTCGCGTCCCACCTTGTTGGCGTCGTGCACGACCACCGCGGTCAACTTCAACCCAGGATGGGCCTCCACGGCCCGAATTGCCGCACGCCCGACGTTGCCCGTGCCCCACACCACTGTGGCGATCATGCGCTGTAGCCTAACTAGAACACGTTCCAGTTTCTAGTGCAGTCCCGTTCCCGCTCCCAAATCCACCCGCGGGGCGTAACCCCCTGCCTTCCACGGCATCTGCAACAAGCGGGGTGGGGCTAGGGTTTGTGGAGTTGGACGGTCAGCTCCTTGCCTGGGTGCAGGAGAAGGGACACGGCCAGCGTTTCGCGTTCGACGAAATCGCGGTGCGTGTGAACGGCCGCCGCGACGTCCTCGGGTGCCGTCAGGACGACCTCGATGCGGTCGGAGACGTCGAACCCGGAGTCCTTGCGGGCCTGCTGCACCAGCCGGACCACGTCCCGCGCCAGGCCCTCCGCCTCCAGCTCCGGCGTGAGCGCGGTGTCGAGCGCGATCGTCACGCCCTGCTGCGCACCCACGACCCAACCGCTGCGCGGCGCCTCGGTGACCAGCACGTCATCCGGCGAGAGCGTGACGGACCCGGCCAGCTCGGCCGCACCCGTGGCGCGCAGGGCCTCCGCCAACGAGCGGGGGTCCGCGGCCGTGATCGCCGCCGCCACCTCCTGGGTGCGCTTGCCGAACCGCTTGCCCAGTACGCGGAAGTTCGGCCGCACCTCGATGTCGACCACCTCGCTCGCGGCGTCGAGCGGCAGCACGACCTTGACGTTGAGCTCGTCACCGACGTCGTCGAGCAGCTCCCGCGGCAACGGAACGCTGACCAGCGCGCGGCTCAACGGCTGGCGGATGCGCAGACCCGCGGACTTGCGCGCGGCACGGCCCAGCTCCGCGACCACGCGGGCACTCGCGACCTGCGCGGACAGCTCGGGGGAGACGCGGGCGGGATCGCTGACGGGCCACGTGGCCAGGTGCACCGAGTCCGCGGCGGCGGGGTCGTGCGGCCTGATCACCCGCTGCCAGACCTCCTCGGTGATGAACGGCACGAACGGCGCCAGCAGCCGGGTGAGCACCTCCAGGCACTCGTGCAGCGTCGCCAGCGCGTTCTCGTCGCCGCGCGAGAACCGTTGCCGCGACCGGCGCACGTACCAGTTCGACAGGTCGTCGACGAACCCGGCGAGCAACCGGCCGGCCTGCGCGGTGTCGTACTGCTCCATCGCAACGTCGACGGCGGCCACGAGCGCGTGCAGCTCGGAGAGCACCCACCGGTCGAGCACCGGCCGGTCGGAGCCCGCGGTCCACGTGGCACCCGAGGCGTGGAGGCTGAAGAACGAGGCGGTGTTCCAGTACGTCAGCAGCACCTTGCGCACGATCTCGTCCAGCGGCCCGGCACCGACGCGGCGTGCCGACCACGGCGAGCCCGAGCAGGCCATGAACCACCGCAACGCGTCCGCGCCATGCGTGTCCATCAACGGGATCGGCTCGATGATGTTGCCCAGGTGCTTGCTCATCTTGCGGCCGTCCTCGGCCAGGATGTGGCCCAGGCACACGACGTTCTCGTACGGCGACTTGCCGAACACCAGAGTGCCGATCGCCATCAGCGTGTAGAACCAGCCGCGGGTCTGGTCGATCGCCTCGCAGATGTACTGCGCCGGGTAGGTGGCCTCGAACGCCTCGACGCTGCCGGGCAGGTGCGGGTAGCCGAGCGAGGCGAACGGCATCGCGCCCGAGTCGTACCAGGCGTCGATGACCTCCGGCACCCGCGTGGCCACCTCGCCGCAGTCCGGGCAGGCGAACGTGACCGCGTCCACGAACGGCCGGTGCGGGTCCAGTGTGGACAGATCAGCCCCGGCCAGCCGCCCCAGCTCCGCCCGCGAGCCCACGGCCGTGACGTGCCCGCCGTCGCAGCGCCACAGCGGCAGCGGCGTGCCCCAGTAGCGCGTCCGCGACAGCGCCCAGTCGACGTTGTTGACCAGCCAGTCGCCGTAGCGGCCGTGCTTGATGTGCTCGGGGAACCAGTTCGTCGCCTCGTTCTCCCGCAGCAGCTCCGCGCGCACCTCGGTCGTGCGGACGTACCACGACGGCTGCGCGTAATAGAGCAGCGGCCAGTGGCAACGCCAGCAGTGCGGGTACGGGTGCTCGAAGTCCTCGTAGCGGAACAGCCGGCCGGTCCGGCGCAGCTCCTCGACCAGCACGGGGTCGGCGTCCTTGAAGAACGTCCCGCCCACCAGCGGCACCTCTGCCAGGAACCGCCCGTCCCGCCCGACCGGGTTGACCAGCGGCAGCCCGTTCTCCCTCGCCACGGCCAGGTCCTCGGCGCCGAACGCCGGCGCCTGGTGCACCAGACCGGTGCCGTCGGTGGTCGTCACGTAGCCGGCGAGCACCACCCGGTGCGCGTCGGGGATGTCGATGAGCTCGAACGGCCGCTCGTACCGCAGCCCGGCCAGCTCCGCACCGGTGAGCGCCGCCAGCACCTCGGCGTCGCCGAGAACGGCCTCGACCCGCGGCTCGGCCACCACGAACACGCCGTCCCCGGTGCGCGCGACCACGTAGGTGACCTCCGGGTGCACGGCGACCGCGGTGTTGGACACCAGCGTCCACGGCGTCGTGGTCCAGATCAGCAGCTCGGCGCCGTCGATGCCGTGCAGCGGCTCGACGAGGGGGAGTCGCACGTAGGCGGACGGGTCCGTCACCGTCTCGTACCCCTGCGCCACCTCGTGGTCGGACAACGTGGTCTGGTCGTTCGCGCAGTACGGCGTGACCCGGAAGTCCTCGACCAACCGGCCGTCGGCGTGGATGCGCTGCAACGACCACCAGACGCTGTCGACGTACTCCGGCGTCATCGTCTCGTACGGGTGCGCCAGGTCGATCCAGTAGCCCATCCGCTCGGTGAGCTGCTCGAACGCGCCGACGTGCCGCAGCACGGACTCCCGGCAGCGCGCGTTGAACTCGGCGACGCCCATCCGCTCGACATCGGGCTTGCCGGACAGCCCGAGCTCCTTCTCGACCGCCAGCTCCACCGGCAGCCCGTGGCAGTCCCACCCGGCCCTGCGCGGCACCGAGCAGCCCTTCATCGTGCGGTAGCGCGGGAACACGTCCTTGAACACGCGCGCTTCGACGTGGTGTGTGCCCGGCATGCCGTTCGCGGTCGGTGGTCCCTCGTAGAACACCCACGCGGGCCCTTGGGCGGTCTGCTCGACGCTGCGGGCGAACACGTCGTTGTCCTGCCACCACCGGATGATCCGGCGGTCCAGGTCACCGAGGTCCACCTTGGACGGCAGCGGGCGGGCGTTCTCGCTCATGCCGGCCATGATCCTCCAGTCGCGCGGTCAGGCGCCGAGCGGCGTGCGGAGCTTCGCGGCCCTGGCTGCTCCGTACCTGGTGGTCAGCAGCTGGTCGACCAGCTGCTCGGAGGTCAGGCCCTCGCGGTTCTTCTGCTGGTTGAACGCCAGGTCGGAGAGGTCGAACAGGGCCGGCAGGTCGAACTTCCACACACCGTCCTCGAGGCCGAAGCCGATCATGCCCGACGCCTGCTCGCCCCGGACGGCGTAGCGGGCCAGCGCGACGCCGTTGTGGATCGTCGGCCGGCTCAGCGCGATGTCGCGGGCGTCGTCCGCGTTGACCAGACCCCGGTCGATGATCGTCTTCACCAGGTCCTGCGGCGAGCCGGTGCGCAGCACGGCGTGGTCGAGCTCGGCGCGCATCGCGTACGTGAGGAGGCGGGCGCTCGGCCGCTGGGTCGCGACCGTCTGCTCGGTGCCGGTGACCGCTTCCCGCCTGATCCCGTCGTAGATCTTGAAGGTGTTGCTCAGCAGCACGGGGAGGGCGGCGGCGCCGTCCTTGGCCAGCGCGGCTTCCCGGTAGGTCTCGAAGGCGGCGGAGATGGCCTGCGGATCACCGGCGGACGTCGGCACGGTCGTCGGCGCGCCGCTGGACGCCCCGGTCGAAGGCGGTGCGGCGTCCGGAGCCGGGGTGGTGCAGGCGGCCGCTGCCAGGCACAGGACGGCCGCGATGAGTCGCTTCACGGGCGGAGCGTAATCGACGAAGCAGGCCGGGACCGCCGGGTTTTGACAACACAGGCTAATGGCATTAGCTTTTGGCTAACGACATTAGCCGAGGCTCTGGAGAACAGCGTGACCGAGCACCTGGAGATCGACGGCAACACCCTCGCCTACGACCTGATCGGGCAGGGGCCGCTCGTCGTGCTCGCCCACGGCATCGGCGACAGCCGCCACTCCTACCGCTTCCTCGCCCCGGCACTGGCCGCGCAGGGGTACCGGGTGGCGAACGTCGACCTCCGCGGCTGCGGTGACTCCGGCGTCGGCTGGGACGGTTACAGCCGCACCGACATCGCGGGGGACCTGGTGGCCGTCATCCGCCACCTGGGCGGCCCGGCGGTGATCATCGGTCAGTCCATCAGCGGCGGTGCGGCGACGATCGCGGCCGCCACCGCGCCCGACGTCGTCGCCGGTGTCGTGGAGCTCGCGCCGTTCACCCGCGCGCAGTCCTTCGACGTGGGCGGGCTGCTGCGGGTGCGCCGCTTCCGCGCCGGGTACGCGCAGCTCGCGAAGGTCATGATCGCGGGCAGCCTGCCGGGCTGGACGAGGTACCTGGACCTCGCGGTGCCGGTGAAGCCGGCCGACTGGACCGCGGAGCTCGCGCGCATCGAGGCCAAGCTCGGCGAACCCGGTCGGATGGGGGTGCTGCGGGCCATGTGCAAGACCAGCCCCGCCGACGCCGGTGCGCGGCTGGCCGACGTCACCTGCCCGGTGCTCGTCGTCATGGGCGACGCCGACCCCGACTGGGCCGACCCGCGGGCCGAGGGGGAGAAGGTGCTCGCCGGCCTGCCCCGGGGTTGCGGTGAGCTGGCCGTCATCGAGGGTGCCGGCCACTACCCGCACGTGCAGACCCCCGACGAGGTCCTCGCGCTGTGCCTGCCGTTCCTGGCCGCGACGCTGGCGGACCGCCCCGCCAAGCTGGGTATGTCCGACACTAGCCAGGTGTAGGCTCCCCTGCATGCCCATGCAGATGAAGGGCCCGTTGGCCGCGCTGGACCAGTGGCAGCCGGACCGGTGCTCGATCGCGCTGGCGCTGGACGTCATCGGCACGAAGTCGGCGGTCCTCCTGCTGCGCGAGGCCTTCTACGGCACGACGAGGTTCGACGCGTTCGTGCGGCGCGTGGGCATCACCGAGGCCGTCGCGGCCAAGCGTCTCAAGGAACTGGTCGAGGCCGGCGTGCTCGCCAAACGCCCGTACCGGGAGCCCGGCGCGCGCACGCGGTACGAGTACGTGCTGACCGACATGGGCAACGCGCTGCTGCCGGTGGTCGTCGCCCTCATGCAGTGGGGCGACACCTACCTGCGCGAGGACGGCCCGTTGCAGGTGGTGGCCGCCGAGACCGGTGAACCGGTGAGCGTGCACGTCGTCCCCTCCGGCGCCGGGTCGCTCACGCCGGAGGGGTTGCAGGTGCGGATCAACCGAGGAGCAGGCACGTCGTGACGGCGTGCGCGATCACGCGGCCGGATGCGTCGGTGACGCGGCCCTCGGCCGTGGCGGTGCGGCGCCCGCTGGACACCACCCGGCCCTCGCACGTGAGCGTGCCGCTGCCGAGCGTGGCCGGGCGGGTGAACTTGATCGTGAGGTCCAGCGAGGTGTAGCCGGTGCCCGCGGGCAGCCTGCTGTGCACCGCGCACCCGAGCGCGGTGTCGGCGAGCGTCGACAGGACGCCGCCGTGCACCGAGCCGATCGGGTTGTAGTGCCACTCGGCCGGTGTCAGCTCGAACCGCGCGTAGCCGTCACCGATCTCGGCCATTCTCAGGCCGGTGGTCTCGGCGGCAGGGGGAGCGGGCAGGTCGCCGCTGCCGATCTTCTTGAGGAACTCGGCGCCGTCCAGCTCGCTCGCCGCCCGGGCGAGCAGCCGCGGGTCGCTCCAGCCGTAGGTGCGGGTCCGGTCCACCGTCAGACCCTCTCGATGATCGTCGCGTTGGCCAGTCCGCCCGCCTCGCACATGACCTGCAACCCGAACCGGCCGCTGGTCTGCTCCAGCGCGTTCAGCAACGTCGTCATCAGCCGCGCCCCGGACGCGCCCAGCGGGTGCCCGATCGCGATGGCGCCGCCGTTGACGTTGACCTTCGCCGGGTCCGCGCCGGTCTCCGCCTGCCACGCCAGCACGACCGGCGCGAACGCCTCGTTGACCTCGAACACGTCGATGTCGTTGATCGTGAGCCCGGCGCGGGCCAGCACCTTGTGGGTGGCGGGGATGATGCCGGTGAGCATGAGGACGGGGTCGTCGCCGGCGACGGCGAACGAGTGCACGCGGGCCCGTGGCCGCAGCCCGTGCCGCGCCGCCGCCTCCTCGCTGGTGAGCAGCACGGCCGCAGCGCCGTCGTTGACCGGTGAGCTGTTGCCGGCGGTGATCCGCCAGTCCAGCTCGGGGAACCGCGTCTCCCAGTGCTCTGCCCGGAACGCCGGTCGCAGCCCGGCCAGCACCTCGGCGGTCGTGTCGGGGCGGATCGTCTCGTCCACCGCCAGGTCGGTCACCGCCACGACCTGCGCGTCGAAGAGCCCGTCCTTCCACGCCGCGGCGGCCTTCTGGTGCGACTCGGCGGAGAACTCGTCGAGCCGCGCCCGCGACAGGCCCCACCTCCGCGCGATCAGCTCCGCGCTGATGCCCTGCGGCACCAGCCCCTCCGGGTAGCGCGCGGCGACCTTCGTCCCGAGGAAGTCCCTGCCCAGCGCCTGCGACCCGATCGGGACGCGGCTCATCGACTCGACCCCGGACGCGACCACCACGTCGTAGGCGCCGGCCAGCACCCCCTGCGCCGCGAAGTGCAGCGCCTGCTGGCTCGACCCGCACTGCCGGTCCACGGTCACGCCCGGCACCGACTCCGGGAACCCGGCCGCGAGCGCCGCCCACCGCGCCGTGTTGCCCGACTGCTCGCCGACCTGGCCGACGGCGCCGCTGATGACGTCGTCGACCGCGGCCGGGTCGAGCCCGGTGCGGTCGACGAGTGCCTTGAGGACCGCGCTGTGCAGGTCCACCGGGTGGATCTCGGAGTACGCGCCACCGGGCTTGCCCTTGGCCAGCGGGGTGCGGACGGCGTCGACGACGACAGCCTGACTAGTGGAAGGCATAGTCAGGACGCTACCCCCTGACTGTGCTCAAGCCAAGCCAGGTTGCGAGGGAAAACCGCTGTGCCGGATTTGGTTAGATCATCTCCGTGCGCCCGTTGCCGGGCGCGTGACTCCTGGGGGAAACAAGTTGAAGAAGCGCATTTGTGCTGCCGTCGTGGCGATCGCCGCCCTGGCCACGACCGCCTGCGGTGGTGAGCCGGCTGCGGCGCCGCCGGTCACGACGACCACCACGACGACGGCGCCGCCGACCGCGGCGGAGCTGGACCTGCGCGCCAAGGCGGCGATCGCCCCGCCCGGTGCGTTCGACGCCCAGGGCGGCAAGGTCGGGTCGAGCACACCCGCCACCGACACCGACCCCGGCCTGGAGGGCGAGCCGGTCACCTTCGTCTGCAAGACCAGTGAGCTGTTCGCCGACGGCATGTCGGTCTCGCGGACGCGCACCTGGGACGGGCGGGTGGACCTGTTCCAGCGGGTTCACGCCACGGCCGACCGCCCGGCGGCCACGCTGGTCGAGCGGGTGCGGACCTGGGCGCAGCAGTGCACCCAGTACCGCGGCGCCGACAAGATCAAGCTCGAGCTCCCGCTCACCAAGCCGCAGGGCGTCGACGACTTCTACGCCTACTGCGAGACGACCGAGGACCCCGCGCTCATCGACTGGTCGTGCCACGCGGTCATGGGCCGCGGCACGCTCATCACGGTCGTGGTGGCGTTCGGTCCCACGCAGGCGGCGGCCGAGGCGCAGCTGACCTCCGCGGTGCCGATCTTCGCGGAGACGTTCGCGAAGGCGTGACCGTGCGCGCCGGTGGTCCGCCACAGCGATGGCGGACCACCGGGTTGCACAACGCTCACATCGAAACTGTCGCGCAGATCTCGCCTGCTCAACAGCCACTAGCGCGGTGCCGTGCTCCATCCGGCCCTTGCTAAAACGTTAGCGCTCACAATCGTGGCAGATATCTGCCATCGGCTGCCCGCCCGCGCCCGGCGTGCTGGAAGGTGGCGGTGATCCGCGGGTGGCTCCCGGCCGGTTCGCGGGGTGAGCGAAGGGGAGAGCATGGGGAGCACAGCCGTGAACGCCGCGAGGTCGCTGGTCGCCCTCGCGGTGCTGGTGTCCGCCGCACTGCTGCCGGCCTCGGCAGGTCAGCTCCGCGCCTCCGCCGCCGTGCAGGAGACGTTCTACGTCGCACCGGACGGGAACGACTCCAACCCCGGCACGCTCACGGCGCCGTTCCGGACGCTGCCGCGTGCACGGGACGCCGTGCGCGCGGTGAACGCGAACATGTCCGGCGACATCCAGGTGTACCTGCGCGGCGGGAACTACCCGGTCACGAGCACCGTCGAGTTCACGCCGGGCGACTCGGGCACGAACGGCCACCGGGTCCTGTACTCCGCGTACCAGGACGAGGTGCCGGTGCTCAGCGGCGGCGTGCCGGTGACCGGCTGGACGCAGCACAGCGGCAACATCTGGAAGGCACCGCTCAGCCGCGCGAACAAGCTGCGGGCGTTGTACGTCAACGACAAGCGCGCCTTCATGGCCACCAAGACGATCAGCTCGCAGGGCTGCTACGGCACCTACACCGTGACCGCAGGGCAGGCGCCGTGGGCGTGGGAGTCGGGCTCGCAGTGCGACGGCGCCCGCTACAACCCCGGCGACCTGCCCGCCATCACCCGCAACCCCGCCGACATCGAGATCGAGACCGCCACGACGTGGACGACGGCCATCGCCGGCGTCCGCCAGATCACCACGAGCAGCGACGGTGCGAGCCGGGTGGCGTTGTTCCAGCAGCCCGGCGGTGCCATCGCCCAGGGCGCGTTCAACGGCAACTTCCAGTCGGGCGGCAGCCACAAGTTCATGAACGCCTACGAGTTCCTCGACGCTCCGGGCGAGTTCTACTTCGACCGGTCGAGCCAGACGGTGTTCTACTACAAGGCCGACTCCGACAACATGGCGACCGCGTCGGTCTTCGCGCCCAACAACGTCTCGACGCTGCTGCGGATCGCGGGCACCTCCACGGCCAACCGCGCGCGCAACATCACGTTCTCGGGCATCACCGTGCAGCACTCGGACTGGAACCTGTTCACCGTGGCCGGGTCGTCGTTCAAGCAGGCCCAGCAGGGCAACCTCGGCAACACCGCCTACGCCAAGGGCAACTTCCACGTCTACTACTACCGCAACGTCGACACCGCACCCGGCGCCGTGCAGCTGGAGAACGCCGAAGGCATCGCGTTGCTGCGCAACAGGGTCCAGCACACCGGCGTCGACGGCATCAGCATGGTCAACGACGTGCTGAACACCCAGCTGGTCGGCAACGTCACCAACGACGTCGCCGGGTCGGCGATCGTCGTCGGCCACCCGCAGCACGTCTACATCGGCGACCACACCTCGTCCAACCGCGAGAAGTACACCGCCCAGGCCGAGGGCCTGCCGAAGAACATCGAGATCAAGAACAACTACCTCTACGACAGCGCGGTGCTGTTCAACGGCCACAGCCCGATCTCCGCCTACTTCGCGGACACGCTGACGGTGCAGCACAACCGCATCGAGAAGGCGCCGTGGAACGGCATCACGCTCGGCTGGGGCTGGTGGAACTTCGACGGCTCATCGGGTTCCATCGCGCCGAACCGGCCGACGACCACGGCCCGCAACAACACCGTCAGCCACAACCACATCATCGACACGGTGCAGCGGCTCAACGACACCGCGCCCATCTACACGCTGGGCAGCCAGCCGGGCACCACGATCACGGACAACTACCTGCAAGGCGTCCCGTCCGGGCACAAGTACGGCCTGCACCCGGACGAGGGGTCGGCCTTCATGACCTTCCGCGACAACGTGCTCAGCGTCGACAAGAACGTCACCTGGCTGGTCAACTCCGACGACTTCGGCCGCAAGCACGACCTGAGCATCACGCAGACCTACGGGCCGATCAACAAGGTCTCGCAGAAGGTCCTGCCCAACAGCACCATCCACGACATCCTGGTGTCCTCGGACTACGTGTGGCCGGCCGCGGCCTACGGCATCGCCGTGCGCTCCGGCCTGGAGGACGCCTACCGCGACATCGTCCCCGCCGCCAACCTCTCCCGGCCCGACTACGCGCTGCCCGCCAGCACGTTCGTCGGCGCGGGCACGGCCTCGATCCCGATCCGCAGCACCGGTGACGCGACCAGGACCGTGTGGCTGGCGCCTTCCGGCACCACGAACTTCGCGGTGGGACCGACGATGACCAGGGCCGGTGGCACGGCGACGACCATCGACGTCCCGGCCACCAACGGCGACTACCGGCTGTTCGTCGTGGACGCGCAGGGCGTGCGGTCAGCCGAGTCGAAGTCGCTGGTGCGGCGCCAGGGCGGTGGCAGCCAGCAGAGCGGCACGATCGTGGGCGGCCAGTCCGGCCGGTGCGTCGACATCAACGGCGCGAGCACGGCCAACGGCGCCGCGGCCCAGCTGTGGGACTGCCACGGCAACACCAACCAGCGCTTCACCCTCACCTCGGCCAAGCAGTTGCAGGTGTACGGCACCAAGTGCCTGGTCGCGAGCGGCGGCGGCACCGGCAACGGCACCGCGGTCGTGATCGGGGACTGCGCGAACCAGACCAGCCAGCAGTGGAACGTCAACGCGAACGGCACGATCACCGGCGTGCAGTCCGGGTTGTGCTTCGACGCCAACGGCGCGGCCACCGCGAACGGCACCAGGATCATCCTCTGGACCTGCAACGGTGCGGCGAACCAGCAGTGGAGCCTGCGTTCCTGACCGGCTCGAAGTGGCCCCTTACGCGGCGGCGTGGGGGGCCACCAGAGTGGCAGCCATGACGAGAGCACCGATCTTCGACGAAGAAGCCCGGTCGAACGGACGGCCCAGGTGACCACCGTCGAACAGCGGACGAGCCTGAAAGCCCCCGGAATCCTGCTCGGGGTGGGCCTCGGCGGGTTCGCCGACGGCATCCTGCTGCACCAGCTCCTGCAGTGGCACCACATGTTGAGCAGCACGAACACCGACAACGCCGGAATCGACTTCTACGACCCGGACACCGTCTCCGGGCTGCGGATGAACACCGCGTGGGACGGCATCTTCCACACGGTCTGCTGGCTGGCGGTCCTGCTGGGGCTGGCCGTCCTGCACTCCAGGGTCACCGAGAACCGGCGCGGGACGTGGACCTCCCGCGCGCTGTGGGGGTGGGTCCTGGTCGGCTGGGGCACGTTCAACCTCGTCGAGGGCGTGCTCGACCACCACCTCCTCGGCGTGCACCACGTGCGCGGCGGGCCGCACCAGCTGTGGTGGGACCTCGCGTTCCTGGCCCTGGGCGCGGTTCTGGTCGTGGGCGGCTATCTGCTGCAACGCAGTCGGCGTGACTCCTGATGGACCACCACGCTCACGGCCCGAGCATCGGCGCGTGGCTGCCCATCGTCCCGTTGTTGTCGTGCGCGGTCGTCTACCTGCTGCTCGTCGGCCGCGCTCGACGGTCGAACCCGGTCCTGGGGTGGAGCCCGTGGCGCACAGCCGGGTTCCTCGGCGGCATCGCCCTGCTGGCCGTCGCGTTGCTGCCGCCGGTCGCACCATGGGCACACACCGACTTCCGCGGCCACATGGCGCAGCACCTGCTGATCGGCATGTACGCGCCGTTGGCACTCGTGCTGAGCGCACCGGTCACACTGCTGCTGCGAACGCTGCCGGTCCGTGCGGCGCGTCGGCTCGTCGCGGTGCTGCACAGCCCACCGGCCCGTTTCGCGGCACGACCGGCGGTCGCGTTCCTGTTGAGCACCGGCAGTCTCGTGCCGCTCTACTTCACGTCGCTGTACAACGCGATCACCGCCGACCCGGCGGGGCACTGGCTGCTGCACGCGCACTTCCTGGCCGCCGGGCTGCTGTTCGCCCACGTGATCGCCGGCCCCGACCCCGCGCCGGCACGACCCGGCGTCCGCACCCGGCTGGTCTACCTCGGCTGCGCCATCGCGATGCACGCCGTGGTCTCCCAGCTGCTCTACGGCGGCTTCTGGACCCAGGTCGACGCACCCGCCGCCGAGGTCCGCACCGGTGCGGAGATCATGTACTACGGCGGTGACATCGCCGAGCTGCTGCTCGCCGCGATGATCACACCGCTGCTCGGCGAGCGCCGTGCCCGGCGGACGAACCACCCGATCCAGCGACTGTCCACTCGGGCGCGTCGGCTCGTCAGACGCGGCACTCCTCGACAGGCTGTCACGGCACAAAGACCGGAAAGCCTGAGAGGACCGACGTCTCGATGATCCGAATCGTGCCTGCGAAGGACCAGCAAGTGCGGGTGACCTGGGCGCTGCCCCGGCACGAGCCGTCAGGACCCGTCAGCGTGGTCGGCGACTTCAACGGCTGGACGCCGGGCGTGACCGAGCTGCGCGCCCGGTCCAACGGCCGCCGCACCGCCGCCGTCGTCGTCCCGCGGGGCACCACCCTGCGCTTCCGCTACCTCGGCTCCGACGGCCACTGGTTCGACGACGAGGACGCCGCCGCCCGCGACGACCACGGGTGCCTGATCACGGTCTGAGCCCGCGACCGGGCACCTTTTCTGCGTGGCCGGCGCGCAGCCCTGACCGCCTCGTGAGGCAGCGGTGTCAGGGTTTGGTCTGGTACTCGCGGGCGACGTCGACCAGCAACTGGTGCATCGCGAGCTCGGCCGGTGCGCGGAGCCGGTCCTGGCGGTGCGCGAGCAGCACCCGGCGGGCCGGCACGTCGCTGCCCAGTGCGAGGACGCGGACGTCCGGGTTCGGGTTGCGCACCGCGGTCCTGGGGGCGAGCGCGACGCCGAGGCCGACGCTGACCATGGCCTGCGCCTCCTGGTAGTCGTTGGCCTCGAACGCGATCCGCGGGGTGAACCCGGCCGCGCGGCAGCTGCGTTCGAGCACCTCGGCGACCGGGTGGTCGTGGGCGCGCACGATCCACTCCTCGTCGGCGAGCTCCGCCATGGTGGTGAACCTCTTGCGCGCCAGGCGGTGGTCGGCGGCGACGACCAGCACGGTCGGGTCGTCCAGCAGCGGCGTCAGCGAGATGTCCGGCACGTCGACCCGGTTCCACGCGTAGTCCCACAGCAGCGCGATGCCGACCGTGCCGTTCTCCAGCAGCTCGACCAGCTCGTCGAACCGCGTGCTGCGCACGTCCAGGCGCAGGTCCGGGTACTGGCGGCGGAACCGGCTGACGACCTGGGGGAGCAGCGCGCTCGCGACGGTCGGGAACACGCCCACCGCGATCGTGCCGCGGCGCAGGCCCGCCAGCTCGGCGAGGTCGGCCTCGGCGGCGCTGAGCCGGCGCAGCACGTGGCGGGCGTGACCGGCCAGCACCGCTCCGGCCTCGGTGGGCCGCACGCCCCTGGCCTGCCGGTGCAACAGCGGCTGACCGGCCTCCACCTCCAGCCGGCGCAGCTGCTGGGAGACCGCCGACGGCGTGTAGCCGAGCTGTTCCGCAGCGGCGGTCATCGAGCCCGTGTCCACCACGGCGGCGAGCAGTGCGAGGCGTCGGACGTCCAGCATGAGGCGCTCCTCGGCAGAAAAGTTCGATGCGGTCGTTTCACTGTGCGATGACTTCCGTACAGCTGTGCTTCAGGCTAGCCATAGCCATTGAACAGCGTTTCTCGGCCTCGATGCTGATCCATGGGCATTGATTAGGCTGTTTGAGCGTGAAGGAGGGCTTCACGGGTGTGCAGATTCTCGTGATTGTGTTCAACCTCGGTGCACGTCACGGTTGCCGTCATTCCCCGGTTGTCACGGCGGTGTTGCCACCGCCCGCGAAGGAGTGGCTGTGCGAGAGATACCGGCGACGTGGATGCGCGGAGGCACCAGCAAGTGCTGGGTGTTCGAGCGCGATGTGCTGGCGGTGCCCGGTCGCAGCGTCGACGAGGTCCTGCTGCGGCTGTACGGGAGCCCCGACCCGCGCCAGGTCGACGGTGTCGGCGGGGCGACGTCCACGACCAGCAAGGCCGTGGTGCTCGCGCGGAGCGACCGGCCGGGCATCGACGTCGAGTACACGTTCGCCCAGATCGGCATCGCCGACGGGCGCGTGGACTGGACGAGCAACTGCGGCAACTGCTCGGCCGTCGTCGGCCCGTACGCGCTGCGCCGCGGCTGGGTGACGCCCACCGGAGACGTGACGACGGTGCGGATCAACAACACCAACACCGGCCAGCTGATCGTGGTCGACGTGCCGACGCCGGCGGGCCGCGTCACCGAACAGGGCACCGACCGCATCCCCGGTGTCGCCCAGCCCGGTCTCGGCGTGCACCTGTGGTTCGTCGACCCGGCCGGCCGCACGACCGGCGCGTTGCTGCCCACCGGCAACGCCGTCGACGTGGTGGACGGCGTCCGCGTCACGCTCCTGGACGCCGGAGCACCGGTTGTCCTCGTGCCCGCCGACGAGCTCGGCGCGAACGGGGAGGCGTCCCCGGCCGCGCTCGACGCCCAGCCGGACCTGCTGGACCGGCTCGACCGCATCCGCCGCACCGCCGCCGTGCGCATGGGCCTCGCCGCCGAGGCCGAGCAGGCCGCCCGCGCCACCCCGAAGATCGCTCTCGTCAGCGAGGGCCGCCCCGGCCGCTCGGACGTGACCGTGCGGATGATGTCCATGGGCCGGACCCACCCCGCGCTGGCCGTCACCGGCAGCGTCGCCCTCACCGCCGCCGCCCGCACCGCGGGTACCGTCCTGTCCCGGTTCACCGCCGGTGACGAGGAGGTGCTGCGCCTGGACACCCCGGCCGGAGTCGTGACGACCCGCGCTGACACCCGCGACGGACAGCTCGCCATCGGGGTCACCCGGACGACGCGCCGCATCGGCGACGCGACCCTGGTCCTGCCCGATGACGAACCGCTGGAGCTCCCGCTCACGGAACTGGCCGCCCTGTCGGCCTCCTGACCCGACCGTCCTGCCTGGGCGGAAGCGTCGGGGCCGCATGACCCAAGAGGACAATGATGTCATCACAGCTGATCGCCATCCTGGTTCTGGGCGGCATGTTCGTCATCGCCACCGTGTTGCCCGTCAACATCGGGATCCTCGCGCTGGTCGCGTCCTTCCTCGTCGGCACGTTCGTGTTCGGCTTGGAGGACAAGGAGATCTTCGAGGGCTTCCCCGTTTCGCTGTTCATCACCGTCGTCGGCGTGACCTACCTGTTCTCCGTCGCCAAGCTGAACGGCACGATCGACCTGCTGGTGGAGGGCGGGATCCGGCTCGTGCGCGGCCGGGCGATCCTCGTGCCCTGGGTGCTGTTCGCCGTCGCCGCGACGCTGACCGCACTCGGCACGTTCACCCCGGCCGCGGTCGCACTGCTGGTGCCGATCGGCATGAGCTTCGCCTTCGCCTACCGCATCAGCCCGCTGATGATCGGCATGATGGTGATCTGCGGTGCCCACGCCGGCGCGTTCTCGCCGATGGCGGTGTCCGGCGCGCTGGTCCACGGCATCGTTGCGAAGTCCGGTCTCACGATCTCGCACGCCGCGTTGTTCTTCGCGAGCTTGGGCTTCAACGTGCTGCTGGCCGCCGTCACCTACGTGATGCTGCGTCGGCGTGGTGAGGAGAGCTTCGTCGAACGCCCGGACGACGTGGCCTCCGGCGGCGGGGTGTCCGGTGGTGGGGTGTCCGGTGGCGGGGTGGCGGAGCCGACCGGTGGTGGCGTCGCCACGGCGGTCCGCCCGGAGGCGGTGGCGGTGACCTGGCGCCAGCGGGCCACCCTCGCTGCCCTGGTGGTGCTCGTGATCGGCGCGCTGGCGTTCCACCTGCAGATCGGCTTCCTCGCCCTGGCCGCAGGAGCCGTGCTCGCCCTGCTCGACCGCGAGCACCTCGGCAAGGCCGTCGAGGGCATCAGCTGGCCGACGATCCTGCTGGTCGCGGGCATGGTCACCTATGTGGGCGTGCTGGAGCACTCCGGCACCATCGACTGGGTCGCCCACGGCGCGGTCGGCCTCGGCGCCCCGCTGCTCGTGGCGCTGGTGCTGTGCGTCATCGTCGGCGTCACCTCGGCGTTCGCCTCCTCGACGGCCATCCTCACCGCCACCATCCCGATGGCGATCCCGCTGCTGCTCACCGACGCGCTGCCGGTCGCGGGCGTCGTCGCCGCCATGGCCATCTCCACCACGATCGTCGACGTCTCCCCGTTCTCCACCAACGGCGCCCTGGTCCTCGCCAACGCCCGCGGCGTCGACCGCACCCGGTTCTACCGCCAGGTCATCTCCTACACCTGCGTGATCGTCGGCCTCGGGCCGATCGCGGCGTGGGCGGTGCTGGTGCTGCCCGGCTCGTTCTGATCCGCAGCCCCCGGGGCGGACGTCACCACGGCGTCCGCCCCGAGGGCTGTTCCGGTTCAGGCGCCTTCGTCGCGCAGCGCGTGCACCATGCTCCGCAGCACCCGGAACGCCTCCGCCCGCTCGCCCTCGGTGAGCCCCGCCAGCATCCTGACCTCCACCGCCCGCACCGCCGCCGACGCCTTCTCCAGGCTCCGCCGCCCGCGGGGGGTGAGCCGCGTGGGCAGCACCTTCCCGACCGGCGCCGCCGCGGGCCGGGTCACGTACCCGTCCCGCTCCAGGTTCTGCAGCAGCACGTTCATCGACTGCCGCGTCACGAACGCGCGGCGGGCGAGCTCGGAGTTCGACAGGCCCGGCCGCTGGGCCAGCAGCTCCAGGCACGAGTAGTGCGTCACGGTCATCCCGAGCGGGCGCAGCACCTGCTCCATGGCCGCACGCAGGACGCTCGACGCCTCCTTCAGCAGGTAGCCGAGTGACGTGTCGAGGTCGATGCCCGCGTCGTCTTGACTCATGTCAGGATTCTGACATAGCGTGGTGCATGTCAGAAAACTGACACGTAGTGGAGGAGCCACGCCATGCCCGTCACCGGACCCGACTTCATCTCGCTGCAGGCCCGCGACCTCACGGCCTCGCAAGCGTTCTACGAGCGCTACCTCGGTCTCGTCCGCTCGCCGGCCGGGCCGCCGCACGCGGTGGTCTTCGAGACGAAGCCCATCGCGTTCGCGCTCCGCGACGTCGTCCCCGGCACCGACCTCGACGCCGTCGCCCAGCCCGGCATCGGTGCCGCGATCTGGTTGCACGCCACCGACGTCCAGGACATCCACGACGCGCTGGCCGCCGACGGGCACACCATCGTCGCCGCGCCGGTCGACGGTCCCTTCGGGCGGACGTTCACCTTCGCCGACCCCGACGGGTACCGGATCACGCTGCACGACCGCGGCTGACCTCCCGAGTCGCCGGGAGCGGACCCGTCGTCCAGGGTGGTGGGCGGACCGGCTTTGACCCTCAAGGCCCCACGACGACGACGGAAGGGTTCCGCGATGAACGTGCTGATCGTTCTGACCTCGCACGACGAGCTGGGGGACACGGGCCGCAAGACGGGTTTCTGGCTGGAGGAGCTCGCCGCGCCGTACTACCGGCTCAAGGAGGCCGGTGCGACGCTCACGCTCGCGTCCCCGAAGGGCGGCCGGCCGCCGCTGGACCCCAAGAGCGACGAACCGGACACGCAGACCGACGACACCCGCCGGTTCGCGGCGGACCCCGAGGCCGAGGCAGCGCTGAGCTCGACCGTCGCGCTGAGCGCGGTCGACCCCGCCGACTACGACGCGGTGTTCTACCCCGGCGGGCACGGGCCGCTGTGGGACCTCGCGGAGGACACCGACTCGATCCGGGTCATCCAGGACACCCTGCGGGCCGGGAAGCCGGTCGCGCTGGTGTGCCACGCGCCGGGCGTGCTGCGGCACGTGACCGGCGAGGACGGTGAGCCGCTGGTGAAGGGGCGGTCGGTCACCGGGTTCACCAACGGCGAGGAGGACGGTGCCGGGCTGACCGACGTGGTGCCGTTCCTCGTGGAGGACGAGCTGAAGGCCAAGGGCGGCGACTACTCGAAGGGCCCGGACTGGGGTTCCTACGTGGTGCGGGACGGGCTGCTGATCACCGGGCAGAACCCGGCCTCGTCCGCGGAGGCCGCCGACGCCCTCGTCGCCCTGCTGCGCGAGGGCGTCTGACTGCCGCCGGGACGGCTCCGGCGGGGGCCGTCCCGGCAAGCCGGTGCTGCTCGACGGTGGTGCTCTTCAGTGCCGCCGCGGTCAAGGCCGACAGCGGCGGGACCGCCGCCACCGCCGTCATCCGGGAGCTCCTCACCTGACCGTCAGCACCAGGCCGTCCGGCCCGCGCGCGATCCGGCCGGCCGTCGGCGGCGGGAAGTGCGTGCCCAGCACGAGGGTGCCGGTGTCCGCGAGCGACTCGAGCAGCGCGCGCCGGGTGGCCTCGGCCTGGACCGGGTCGACGTCGGCGCAGCTGGTCACCTCCGGGTGCGCGACCTGCACCGGGTGGTGCAGGCAGTCGCCGGTGACCAGGGCGGTCTCGCCGCCGCTGGTCAGCTCCACCGCGACGTGCCCCGGCGTGTGCCCCGGCGTCGGGACGAGCCGCACCCCCTCGGCCACCTCTGCGCCGTGCGCGCCGACCTCGACCAGGTCCAGCAGGCCGGCGTCCTCGACCGGGTGCACGGAGTCGCGGAACACCTGCTGCCGCGGCTCGTCCAGCACCTGCCCGGCCCAGAACTCGCGCTCCAGCCTCGACGTGGCGTACCGCGCGTTCGGGAACAGCGGCACCCACTCGCCGTCCACGAGGTGCGTGTTCCAGCCGACGTGGTCGGTGTGCAGGTGGGTGAGCAGGACGAGATCGACGGCGTCGGGCGTGGTCCCGGTGTCCACGAGCCGGTCGTGGTAGCCGGTGCGCAGGTCGTGCCACGCGGGGTTGGCCCGCTGCTTGCCGTTGCCGACACCGGTGTCGATCACGATCCGCCTGCCGTTGCCGACGACGACGAAGCTGTGGGTCGCGAGCCGCAAGGCGCCGTCCGCCGCGGCGAAGTCGGGGTGCAGCCAGTCGTGGCGCCGGACGAGGTCGGGCGTCGCCGCCGGGAGCAGCCACGGTCCGGTCTCCGGTGGTGCGATCGCTTCGTCAACCCGGTGCACGGTCAGGTCCCCGACGGTCCAGGTGGGCACAGGCCGACCTCCTGAAGCTAATTCTTCGCGTTAAGCGGACGGTAGCCTTGGCATCGGCGTTAAAGCAACATCTTTGCTTTAGGCTGGTGTCGTGGACCGCAGAGGGACAGCACGTCCGGGTGGCCGGAGCGCCCGCGTGCAGGAGGCCGTGCACGCCGCCGTGCGAGAGCTGGAACCCGAGCTGGGACGGGAGAAGCTCACCGTTCCGCTCGTCGCCGCGCGGGCCGGTGTCACGCCCTCGACCATCTACCGCCGGTGGGGCGACCTGCAGGCGCTCCTGTCGGACATCGCGGTCGAACGCCTCCGGCCGGACTCGCCTCCGGAGGACCGGGGGAGCCTCATCGCGGACCTGCGGGCGTGGGCGGGGCAGTTCCTGGAGGAGATGTCGTCCGCACCCGGCCGCGCTTACCTGCGTGACGCGCTCATCGGCGATCCGGGCGTCAACGCCCTGCGGTGTTCCGACTACGCGGCCGACCAGATAAGCGTGATCCTCGGCCGTGCCGCCGCGCGCGGGGAACCGGCCGTCGACACCGAGACCGTGCTCGACCGCGTGGTCGCGCCGATCGTGTACCGGGTCCTGTGCCGTCCCACCGCGATCGGTCCCGGCTACGCCGAGGGACTGGTCGACGACCTCCTGCGGAGCTGAGGGAACGCCCGGTCGCCGCGAATACCATCTTCGGCCATGGTCCGCACCACTCCGCCGCGTCCCGTCGACGTCACGGCGCACTTCCCCGAACTCGCACCGCTGGCCCGCACCGCCGTGCGACTGCACCCGCGCCCCGGCGCACCGACCGCCGCGGACAGCTCCATCGGCGGCCCGCTGCTGTGGCCCGCGGGGGAGGAGTGGCCGGCCTGCGCCGAGCACGCCGGCCCCGAGCTGCACGGTGCGAGCGTGGCGGACGTGTTCGCACGGCGGCGGATCCTGACCGAGGCGTGGGCACGGCCGCGAGCCGAGGGCGTGAACCTGTTGACAGCGGACGAGAAGGTCGTCGTCGACCGGGTTGACCACGGCACCGGGATCGCGCAGGACGGGCCCGCACCGATGGTGCCGGTGGCTCAGCTGTACGCGCGGGACGTCCCCGGCCTGCCCCGCCCGGACGGTGCCGATCTGCTGCAGGTGCTGTGGTGCCCGTTCGACCACGAGGACGAGGGGTGCGCGCCCCGCACCGCGCTGCGGTGGCGGAAGGCGGCCGAGGTGACCGACCCGCTGGCCGAGGCCCCGCAGCCGGCCGCGGTCGAGGAGCACTACCTGCCGCAGCCGTGCGTGCTGCACCCGGAGGAGGTCACCGAGTACCCGGCCCCGCACTGCCTGCCCGCCGAGCTCCGCGAACGGGTGCGGCGGTGGGAGGAGCAGGAGGACCAGCACTACCAGTACGCGCTGTCCGTGTCCTCCGGCTGCAAGGCCGGTGGGCACGGTCCGTGGAGCTTCTCCGACCCGTTCCCCCTGTCCTGCCCGGACTGCGGCGGGGTGGTCACGCCGCTGCTGACCCTCGCCACCAGCGAATGGGACGGCACCACGAGCTGGCGGCCGGTCGAGGACGCCGACGCCGGCGGTGCGCTGTTCCCGCACGACAACGAGCCGACGATGCTGTCGATCGGCCGCAGCTACAACCTGCAGTTCTACGCCTGCGCCGACTTCCCGGCGCACCGGCACGTCACGAACATGCAGTAGCCGACTCGTAGGATGACGCCGTGTTCGCCCTTCTGCGGTCGGTGTGGGACGAGCCCCGGCCGGTGCGCGGGGCCGCGCGGCTGTGGTGGGACTGGGCGCTGGTCGCCGTGCTCCTGCCGGTCGCGGTGCTGGAGGCGGTGCTGCGGCCGGACCTGAGCTGGCGGGCCGGTTCGGTGGTGCTGGCCGTGGTGCTGCTGCCGTTGTTGCTGGTGCGCCGCAGCAGGCCGTTGCTCGCCGCCGGTGCCGCGTTCGGTGTGGCCGCGGTCGCGTCGCTGGTGTTCTGGGGCGAGCCGGACCTCAACACCCTGGTGTTCCTGCTGCTGTTCCCGTTCGCCCTGTTCCGCTGGGGATCGGGGCGGGAGGCGGTCGTCGGGCTGGCGGTCATGCTCGGCAAGGTCGGCCTGTCGGTGGCGCTCGGGTTCCTCGGCGCGGGGGACGCGGTGGCGGGCAGTGCCGTGCTGGCCGCGGCGTGTGCGCTCGGAGCCGCGGCGCGCTACCGGGGACGGGCGCGGGCCCGTGAGCTCGACCAGGTCAAGCTGCTCGAACGGGAACGGCTGGCCCGCGACCTGCACGACACGGTGGCCCACCACGTGTCGGCCATGGCGATCCGGGCGCAGGCCGGGCTCGCGACGGCGGCCACCCGCCCGGAGGCGGCGACCGAGGCGCTCGTGCTGATCGAGTCGGAGGCCTCACGGGCGCTCACCGAGATGCGCACGATGGTGCGGGCCCTGCGCCGCACCGACTCCGCGGACCTGGCGCCCAGCCCCGCGATCGCTGACGTCGCCCTGCTGGCGAGCCCCGGCCGGCCCGGTCCCGAGGTGGCCGTGCTGATCGAGGGAGCGGCCGACGACCTGCCGAAGTCGGTGGGAACCGCGGTCTACCGGCTCAGCCAGGAGGCGGTCACCAACGCGCGCCGCCACGCCCGGCACGCCACCCGCATCGAGGTGCACATCGACGTCGGCGGCTCGGCGGTGCGGCTGCGGGTCAGCGACGACGGCGACCCGGTCACCGCACGCACCACCCGCGGACACGGGTTGATCGGCATGGAGGAACGCGCGGACCTGCTCGGCGGCACCTGCGCGGCGGGCCCGAACCCCGGCCGCGGCTGGACCGTGACCGCCGTGCTGCCGCTCACGGGGGCCGCCCGATGAGCATCCGCGTCGTCGTCGCGGACGACCAGGAGATCGTCCGCACCGGACTCGCGATGATCCTCGACGCTCAGCCGGACATCGAGGTCGTCGGTGCGGCACCGGACGGGCGGCAGGCCGTGGAGCTCGCCAGGAACGTGCGGCCCGACGTGTGCCTGTTCGACATCCGCATGCCCGGCATCGACGGCATCGAGGCCACCCGCCTCCTCGCCGGCCCCGGTGTCCCCGACCCGCTCGCCGTCGTCGTGATCACAACCTTCGACCTCGACGACTACGTCTACGCCGCTTTGCGGGCGGGCGCGAAGGGGTTCCTGCTCAAGGACGCCGGCCCCGCGCTGCTGTCGCAGGCCGTCCACGCCGCGGCCGCCGGTGACGCCCTGATCGCCCCCAGCGTCACCGCCCGGCTGATCGAGGCCTTCGCGGACACCGGTCCCGCCGGTCCCGCCGCGCAGCTCGCCGACCCGCTCACCGAACGGGAGGAGCAGGTCCTCGCCGCTGTCGCGGGCGGGCGCACCAACGGCGAGGTCGCCGCCGAGCTGCACATCACGCTCAGCACCGTGAAGTCCCACATCGCCAGCCTGATGGCCAAGATCGGCGCCAGGAACCGGGTGGAGATCGCCATCTGGGCCTACGAGACCAGGCGCGTGCGCGGCGGTCTCCGGCAGCGGTCAGCCGAAAGTACGACGACCGCACCCGACCATCGGCCAGGATGACCGAAGACCTTCTCCCGATGAGCCGGCACCGCCTCCCGCGCCACGATCTGGGGCATGACCTCCACCACCCGGCGGGACCTGCTCGTCCCGGCCGCGATCATCCTGTTCAGCCTCGTCCCCGTGCTCGGCGGCGCACTGCGGCTGACCGAGCTCGGAACCGGCGCGGAGATCACGCCGGACAACGCGCGGTTCTTCGCCTCACCCGTGCCCGTCGTGGTGCACGCCGTCACGGTGAGCGTCTACAGCGTGCTCGGCGCCTTCCAGTTCGCTCCCGGTTTCCGCCGCCGCAGACCGGGGTGGCACCGCGTCTCCGGCCGAATTCTGGTCCTCTGTGGACTTCTGGGGGCGTTGTCGGGGCTGTGGATGACCGTGTTCTACCCGAAACCGGCCGACGTGGGCGCGTTTCTCACCGGCTCCCGGCTGGTGTTCGGCACCGCGTGGGCGGTGTTCCTCGTCCTCGGTGTCGCCGCGGCCCTGCGCAGGGACCTCGCCGGCCACCGCGCGTGGATGGTCCGCGCGTTCGCGATCGGGCTGAGCGCCGGCACGCAGGCCGTGCTGATGGGACCCTGGATCGCCTTCAGCGGCCCGCTCGACCAGCTCACCAAGGCGGTGCTGATGCTCGCCGCCTGGCTCGTCAACCTCGCCGTGGCCGAGTGGGTCGTCCGCCGCCCGGCGCGGTCCGCCCGTTCCGCGCTCGCGCTCGGGGTGACGCGGTGAAGGCGATCGTCCAGGACCGGTACGGCTCCCCGGACGTGCTGGCGCTGCGTGACGTGGAACCGCCGTCGGCCGGCAGCGGCGAGCTGTTCGTGCGAGTGCACGCCGCCGCCGTCAACGCCTACGACTGGCACATCATGCGCGGAGACCCCTACCTCGCCCGCCTCACCGGGATCGGGTTCACCGCTCCCCGCGCCAAGATCCGCGGCCGCGACTTCGCCGGAACCGTGCAGGCGGTGGGCAGGGACGTGCGGCGCTTCCGCCCCGGCGACGAGGTGTTCGGCGACCTCGGTCCCGCCGACGGGGCGTTCGCGCAGTACGTGCGCGTGGCCGAGGACCTCGTCGAACCCAAGCCCGCCTGCCTGAGCTTCGAGCAGGCGGCCGCGCTGCCGTTGGCCGGGCTCACCGCGTGGAAGGGCCTGTGCGACAGCGGGGGACTGCGACCCGGTCACCACGTGCTGGTCAACGGGGCGTCCGGCGGTGTCGGGACGTTCGCCGTGCAGATCGCGAAGTCGGTGGGTGCCACCGTGACTGCCGTGTGCCGGACGCGGAACGCCGAGCTCGTGACCTCGTTGGGCGCCGACCACGTCATCGACTACACCGGCTCCGACTTCACCACCGGCAGCACGCGGTACGACCTCGTCCTCGACCTGGTCGGCAACCACCCGCTGGCCGCACTGCGCCGCGTGGTCCGTCCCGGTGGGACGGTCGTGCTGTCGGGCGGGGGAGTGTTCGAGGGCGGCAGTCTCGTCGGTCCGCTGCGGCTCCTGCTGAAGGCGAAGCTGCGGTCCGCGTTCGTCCGCGACCGGCTGCACGTGCTCACCACCGCGCCCGACCGGACGGTCCTCGCGGAGCTGCGGCGCCTGGCCGAGTCCGGTGCCGTCACGCCGGTCGTCGACCGCACGTTCTCGCTCGCTCAGGCGCCCGATGCGATCCGGTACGTGGAGACCGGGCACGCCCGCGGCAAGGTCGTGATCACCGTCTGACGCCCGCCCGCCGCCGCGACCGCCTCGGTGACCGCCGTGATCGCCGGACCGGCGGTGCCGGGCAGCCGGGCGACGAGGATTCACCGGACCTCCCGCGCTCCGGTGCCGAAACCCCGCGCGGCCACCCGGCCGCATTCCTATACTCCGGACCATCCTGATCGGACTACTGGGGGCTGCGGTGAGCGGGAACAAGGTCTTGGTGGCAGGGGCGAGCATCGCGGGACCCGCGCTGGCCCACTGGCTGCACCGGTGCGGCGCCGAGGTGACCGTCGTGGAACGGGCACCCGCGCTGCGGCCGGGCGGCCAGGCCGTGGACGCGCGCGGCGTCGCCAAGGAGGCCATCCGGCGGATGGGCCTGGAGGACGCGGTGCGCGCGGCTCGCACGGACACCGCCGGCGCGCACACCGTGGACGCCGACGGCACCGTGCTGGAGACCTACCGCGCCGAGGACGACGGTGGGGACGGCTACATCGCGGACATCGAGATCCTGCGCGGAGACCTCTCCCGGGTGCTCCACGACGACACCCGCGACCACGCCGAGTACGTCTTCGGCGACCGCATCGCCGAGCTCACCCAGGACGCGGACGGCGTGGACGTGACGTTCGCGAGCGGCACCCGGCGCCGTTTCGACCTGGTGGTCGGCGCGGACGGCCTGCACTCGTCGCTGCGCGCCCTGGTCTTCGGGCCGCGCGAGCGGTTCCTGCGGCACCTCGGCCTGGTGCTGGCGTTCTACAGCGTGCCCAACGAGTTCGGCGTGGACCGCTGGATGATCGACCACCAGGACCGCGCCACCGGCCGCTCCGCCGGCCTGCGCCCCATCGGTGACGACACCAGGGCCATGGCGATGCTGTCGTTCCCCGCGGCCGACTTCACCGTCGACCACCGCGACGTCGAGGCGCAGAAAACCCTGCTGCGCGAACGGATGGCGGGCATGGGCTGGGTGACGCCGCAGATCCTCGCGCACCTCGACGACACCCCGGACTTCTACCTCGACCAAGTCGCCCAGGTCGTCATGGACCGCTGGTCGCACGGCCGCGTGGCGCTGATCGGCGACGCCGCGTTCAGCTCGTCCCCGATGTCCGGCGGCGGCACCGGCCTGGCGCTGGTCGGTGCCCACCTGCTGGCCGGGGAGCTCGCCACCGCCGACTGGGACCCCGAAGCCGGGTTCGCGGCCTACGAGCAGCGGATGCGGCCGTTCGTGGAGGCCAACCAGGAGATCGGCCGCATGCACGTCCACAGCCTCCTGCCGCAGACCGAGCCCGCCCCCGAACCGGACATGGAGGCGTTCACCGCCCTGATCGACCGCGCGATCAACGGCGTCGAACTGCCCGACTACGCGTTTCCGGGAACGGTGAAGTGACGAGCCTGCTGCGCGTGTCCGTCGTGGCGCCGGAGCACTCCGCCTGGGGCAGGACCGAGCTGAAGCTCCTGGTGGACGACCGAGACCCGGTCGAACCGGTGTTCTCCGAAGGACCGCGGGAGGACCCCGACGTGCTGCTGGGGCCCACCAGCCTGCTGCTGCCCGGTGACGAGCCGCGTGAGGTGATGATCGCCGAGGCGGACTGCACGTGGGGGTGCTGCGGCGCGGTGTTCGTCCGCGTCCGCCGCGAGGGCGGCGAGGTCGTCTGGGACGGGTGGCGCAACCCCGACGACAACGGGCTGTCCCTGCCGGAGGTCCGCTTCGACCTGGCGCAGTACGAGGCCGAGCTCGCCCGCGCCGACCGCGACCGGTTCTGGGAGTGGCCCGGCCGGGAGGTGGCGCGGCTGGTGCGCGACGGGCTGCGCGAGCACCCCGCCGTGCTGGACCGGTGGGACAGCGGCGTCGACTGGGCGCAGTCCTTCCCCGGCACCCGCGACCAGGTCGACGTCACGTTCACCTCGCCACCGCGGCACGTCGTCGACAAGCACTGGAGGACGACCCGCGAGTCGTTGGAGCACAAGCAGTTCGTCCTGCGGTTCCCCGTGACCGAGGAGCCCGTCGAACGCCAGGCCGAGCACATCATCGCGACGTTGCGCGACAGCGACCCGCGAGCGAGCGCCGAGGTCTGCGGCGGGTACACCGCGCCGAAGTGACGAGTCCTGGGTGTGCCGCACCCAGGACCACCGCGTCCTGCCCGGGAAGCGAGAAGTGGCCGATCCTCGACGTCATGAGCAACGACGACAACATCGACGTGGTGGGCATGTGGGTCACGGCGGACGGCCACATCCGGCAGGAGCTGCGCGCCGACGGTCGTTACGACGAAGCCCGCGGTACCCGGCGCAGCGCCTACACCGGGTCCTACTCCGTGACCGGCGCGCACCTGGACTACGTCGACGACACCGGGTTCACCGCGACCGGCGACATCCGCGACGGCGTGCTGTACCACGAGCACCTCGTGCTGTACCGGGAGCCGGCGGCTGGCACGTGAGCAGGGCGTGGTCTTCGCGGCCTGGGTTCCCGCTGTGTGCCAAGTCGTTCACCCGGCGCTGGGTTTCGCCTTGCCGCCGGGCGTGCCGGACCACCTGCACCAGTCCGAGACCGAGGTGCGGGAGACGACAGGACGAAGTCATCGGAGGGTTCGGTCGATCGACGAGCAGGAGTGGCCTCGGCTTCCTGCGCTGACACCTCCCACACATCGGTTCTTTACGTGCCGCGGCATCTTCGCTACGGTCGGCTCTGGGAGCGCTCCCAGAACTGGGGTGGCGGCCTGTCCGTGACGCGCACGAAGGAGTGCTGATGTCGGGAACAGCCAGGAAGCGCCGTACCGTGCTCGCGGTGCTGGGGGCGGCGGTGGCCGTCGCGTGCACGGCTCTGACGGCGGTCGCGGGTGGCGCGAGCGCGGCCCCGTTCGGGTGCCGGGTCGACTACACGACCACCGACTGGGGCAGCGGCTTCAAGGCCGACGTGACCATCGCGAACGTCAGCTCGGCGGCGGTGGACGGCTGGACGCTGACCTACACCCACGCGGGCAACCAGACGTTGCAGCACGGCTGGAGCGGCACCTGGTCCCAGTCGGGCAAGAAGGTCACCGTCGCCAACATGAGCTGGAACGCCACCGTCCCCGCGGGCGGCAGCGTCAGCGCCGGGGCGAACTTCTCCTACAGCGGCAGCAACGCCAAGCCGACGGACTTCGCGGTCAACGGCACCGACTGCACCGGCACCGTGCCGACCACCACGACCACCCCGCCGCCCGACGGTTCCGCGCCGGAGCTGCGCGTCTCCGGCAACAGGATCGTCACCGCGCAGGGCGAGCCGTACCGGCTGCTGGGGGTGAGCCGGTCCAGCGGCGAGTTCGCCTGCGTGCAGGGCAAGGGCATGTGGGACGGCGGCCCGGTGGACCAGGCGTCGGTGGACGCGATGAAGACCTGGAACGTCCACGCGGTGCGAATCCCGTTGAACGAGGAGTGCTGGCTGGGCGTCCACGGCTCGCCCGGCGGCGTCGCCTACCAGCGGGCCGTGAAGGAGTACGTGGACCTGTTGGTGTCGAACGGCATCAACGTGATCCTCGACCCGCACTGGACCTGGGGCGCCTACCCGAACGGCCCGGACTGGCACTGCAAGGACGAGCACGCGGTGTGCCAGAAGCCGATGCCGGACGCGCAGTACGCCCCGCAGTTCTGGACCGGCGTCGCCACCGCGTTCAAGGGCAACGACGCCGTGGTCTTCGACCTGTTCAACGAGCCGTACCCGGAGATCGCCAGCGACTGGAACAAGACCCTCGGCTGGCAGTGCTGGCGCGACGGCGGCACCTGCACCGGCCTGCCCTACGAGACCGCCGGCATGCAGGACCTGGTCGACGCGGTGCGGGCCACCGGCGCCACCAACGTGCTCATGCTCGGCGGCCTCGAATGGGCCAACGACATGCGGGAGTGGCTGGCCCACAAGCCGGTGGACCCGTTGAACAACATCGCGGCGTCGTGGCACGCCTACAGCTTCAACGCCTGCGCCAGCGAAGCCTGCTGGGACACCCAGATCGCCCCGCTCGCCGAGCAGGTTCCCGTGGTGGTGGGGGAGTTCGGGCAGGACAACTGCGGCTTCGACTACATGCAGCGGTTGGTGGACTGGGCGGACGCGCACGAGCTGAGCTACCTCGCGTGGACCTGGAACCCGTGGGGGTGCAGCTCCGGCGCCGTGCTCATCAAGGACTGGAACGGCACGCCGGAGCCCGGTGTCGGTGAAGGCTTCAAGGCCCACCTGCTCAGCCAGGACCCGTACGGCGCCCGGTAAGGCTCAATGCCCGAGCCTGGTCCGCGAGCACTTGCTCGCGGACCAGGCTCCGCCGGATCAGCCCACTGCGTTGCGCCTCCGATGTGCGTCACACAGGACTTGAACTCTCCTGGCACGAACGTCACTTCGGAAGCCATTACGGTACCTCGAAATCCACCGTCAACAGTGGACAACTAGATGACACCGCAGAGGCGGTGTGCGGTGGGAATGGCTTGGTCCAATGGAATGATCAGCGGGGAACGCGCCACCGCGCGTTCCCCGCTGATGTCATCCCGGCCTCACCGAACGTGGATCGTTCAGCTGAGGGTCTTGCACGCCGTGCCCTGGTAACCGGTGCTGTTGGACACGCCGGTGACGCAGTAGGTGCCGCTCCAGGCGTTCTGCAGGGAGTAGTCGGCCCAGTTGCCCTTGCCGCCCGTCCAGGTGCCGGTCTGGGACCAGTTCAGGCCGCCGGGACCGGTGAGCGTGAGCGAGCCGATGAAGGTGGTGTTGCGCGCCCAGCCCTGCACCAGCGCGGTGCCGCCGGCGTTGCCGCCCAGGAAGATGCAGACGTTGCCGGAGCAGCCCTGCGCCGCGGCGTGGGCCGGGACGGCGCCCAGCACCACCGCTGCCGCGGCAGCGGTGGCCAAGGCCGAGGTGGTTGCGGCCGTGCGCAATCTGGACAAGATCGCCATGAGGTTCTCCCGGTGTCGATGATCGACCGGACGCTCGGGTTCGGCTGTCGCCTGCTTCGAGGCCGGTGCTGTCGGAGATCGACGCTAAGGCTCGTGACCTGCGTTGATGACCGTCCGGACGTCGGTCGGACATCCGACCGACGGTGCGTACGCGGTTACCAGGGGCGACAGCGCGGCCGTCTGCGGTCGGTGTTGTCCACTCGGCGGTGCGGAATGCACAAAGCCCCGAACAGACGACGACGAATCTCGTGCCGATGATGTTCTCTTGCTCCATGAACCTGCGGAGCAAGCGAAGACCTCAAGACACGATCACCGTTTTCTGGTCCGACTGGCACGCGCGTCGCGCGGACTCCGGCGTGCCGGTCAACGACATCGCCCACGCCGCCCAGAGCAACCGGACCTCGATCTACGACCTGGGCAAGCGCGGCAAGCTGTTCCCCGATCCGGAGTTCGTCACCAAGCTGTGCACCGCTCTGGGCATGAACGACGCCGAACAGCGCGAATGGCTGACGCGTTATCGCGCTTTGTCAGCTGTGTCCACAAATCAGCCGGAACGGCGGAACTGGACGACGTGGCACCTCGGGGCCGTCGGCGCGGTCGCGGTGGTTCTCGGCGCAGCGGCAACAGTTCTGGTGCTGGCGGTGACCGAGAGCCGCGACCACACCACTGCTCCTGCTGCTGCTGCTGCTGCTGCGGTCATCGAGGTGCAGAACAAGACTGTCGCCGGGGAGAACGAGCTCGCCGAGGACGTGACCCCCGCCTACCTGTCCAGCAGAACCGTCCGCAGGTGCGCCGCACCGGAGAACGCCTGCAAGCTGGCGGGAACCGAGATGTCCAGTGGTGCTCTGGTCGTGGCGGTCTGCCGTGCCACCGGGGACGAGCTGGTGAACTACAACCGCGACTCGCCCTACCCCGACAACCCGCACCGAGCTGTGTCGAACGGCTGGTACCGCGTGGTGTGGCCGGACAAGCGTGAGGGTTACCTGTCCGAGGTCTACGTCCACCCCGCTCATCGGGGCGGCCGCGGCCTGCGCGACTGCTGACCCGCCCTCGCGGCACCCGGTGGGATCAGCCCCGCACCACCGCGTCGAGCACGCCGGGGAACCGGCTGTCCAGGTCCTCGCGCCGCAGCCGCAGGTACAGGTACCGGCCCTCGCGCCGTTGTTCGACGACCCCGGCCTCCCGCAGCACCTTCCAGTGGTGGCTGGCCGTGCTCTTGGTGATGTCCGGCAGGATCTCCTGGCAGTTCAGCTCCTCCGCCGCCGCCAGCGTCCTGACCACCCGCAGCCGCAGCGGGTGGTCGAGCGCCGCGAGCACCGCCTCGATGGTGATGTCCCCGCGGGCAGGGCCCTCTTCGGTCTCCACACACCCGATTGTACGACTTGACTCGAACTGTTACGGTTCGAATCAAATCGAACAGTTGAGGTGGGGCGTGATGACGACCGAACAGGTCAAGCAGGACGTGGCGGCGACGTTCATGAAGGCGCTGGCCGGCCAGGACTGGGACCTGCTGCGCGGGATTCTCACCGAGGACGTGACCTGGACGCTGCCGGGCGACAACCAGGTCTCCGGAACCGTGACCGGCCAGGACGGCGTGGTCGACCGGGTGCGGTTGATCAGCGGCTTCGGCGTGGACTTCGCCCTGCTGCACGTGCTGGTGAGCCGGGACAACGTCGCGCTGAACCTCCACAACACCGCGACGAGGGGCGAGGTCGTGCTCGACGAGCACCTCGCCACCGTCCTCACGCTGGCGGACGGCAAGGTGTCCCGGATCGAGACGTTCCTGTCCGATGTGGACGGCATGAACCGCTTCTTCGCCTGACGAACTGCGGGGGATGCTCACGCTGTGACCGGTCTGGTGGCCGAGCTCGGCGTCGAGGACCCCAGCAGCTCGTCACCCTCGCCGACGGCGCGATCAGCCGCACCATGGTCCTCAACGACCCCGGTTGCGGGCGGCACGCTCGTGCCGCCCCGGAGGTCCTCCTCGACCACGTACCACGCGGCGGGCGGAGGTGAGCGGCCGTCAGTCCTGCGGCGTCAGGTAGCCGCGGGAGAACGCGACGGCCACGGCGGCCGCCCGGTCGTTGACGCCCAGCTTCGCGTACACGTGCAGCAGGTGCGTCTTCACGGTCGTCTCGCTGATGAAGAGCCGCTTCGCTGCCTCGCGGTTCGTCGAGCCGCGCGCGATCAGCTCCAGCACCTCCAGCTCGCGCTGCGACAACGGTGCCGGAGCCGGTCTGCGCACCTGCCCCACGAGCCGGGTCGCCACGGCGGGGGAGAGCACCGCCTGCCCGCGTGCGGCGGCTTCCACCGCGCGGACGAGCTCCTCCCTCGGCGCCTCCTTGAGCAGGTAGCCGGTGGCGCCGGCCTCGATCGCGGCCAGCACGTGGCTGTCCGTGTCGTACGTGGTCAGCACCAGCACCCGGGACGGCACCCCGCGCTTGGCCAGCTCCCGGATGGCGGCGACCCCGTCCGTCCCGGGCATCCGCAGGTCCATGAGGATCACGTCGGGCCGCAGGCGTTCCCCGGCCGCGATCGCCTCCGCACCGTCACCGGCCTCGCCGACCACCTCGAAGCGCGGGTCGGAACCGAACATGCCGCGCAGCCCGTCGCGCACCACGGGGTGGTCGTCGACGATCAGCAGCGAGATCACCGCACACCTCCCGCAGGGATCGCCGGCACCGCCACGGTGATCGCGGTGCCCCCGCCCGGCTCGGACTCGACGTCCAGCCGCCCCGCGAGCAGCTGCACGCGCTGCCGCATGCCGGCGAGCCCGAAACCGCCGTCCGCGGAACCGCCCGTGCGCTGGGCGTCCGGTGCGAACCCCACCCCGTCGTCCAGCACGTCGAGCGTCACCAGGTCCTCCATGTACGACAGGGTCAGGGCCACCCGGCCGGCCCGCGCGTGCTTCGCGACGTTCGCCAGGGCCTCCTGGGCGGTCCGCAGCAGCGCCACCTCGACGTCGGTGTGCATCGGCCGGGCCTCACCGGTCGTGGTCAGCACCGCCTCCACCCGGTTCACCCGCGACCAGCGCCGGGCCACGTCGCCGATGGCGTCCGGGAGGCGCGTCCGCTCCAGCGCGGCCGGCTCCACCGCGTGCACCGTCCGCCGGGCCTCGGTGAGGCTCTCGCGGGCCAGTTCCACCGCGTTCGCCACGTGCCGGCGCGACACCACCGGTTCGTCCGCGGCCTGCTCGGCTGCCTGCAGCTGGGTGAGGATGCCCGCGAGGCCCTGGGCGAGGGTGTCGTGGATCTCCCGCGCCATCCGCTGCCGTTCGTCGAGCACACCGGCTTCGCGCGCCTGCGCCAGCAGCTGGGCGTGCAGGCCCGCGTTCTCCGCCAGCGCGGTCTCCAGCTCGGCGTTCGCCCTGTGCAGCTCCACCAGCGCCCGCTTCTGCCGGTGGTTGCGCCGGTCGGACATCACGTCGGCGGAGAAGGCCGCCGTGGCCAGCACCGCCGTGACCGCGCTGACCGCGGGCCACTTCCACCACTCGTCAGCACTGATGCCGTCCGCCCCGCCCACGTAGGAGATCGCGCAGACCGCGGCCGTGACGACCACGCCGGCGTAACGCCACCGGCCCTTGAGGTACTGGAACGCGTGCACGTAGCCGATGAAGGCGAAGAAGCCGAACCACGGCGTGACCAGCACCAGGCAGGCGGTCAACGCCACGAGCCCCGCGTAGTACCAGGCCATCCGCGCGCTGTCGCCGTGCCACTGCGGGTGCGAGGTGTGGAACCACACCACCCACGCGGTGAGCACGGCCGAAAGCACCAGCACCTCCGGCAGGTGCAGGGGAGCGCCCCAGAGCGGTTGCAGCAGCGTGAACACGACGCTGACCACCAGCAACGGGTACGGGAGCAGCTGCAGGACCGCGGTCTCCCTGCGCTCCCAGCGGTCGAACTCCTCGCGCAACTCGGCCTCGACCCCCACCCCGGGAATCATCGCACGACCGTTCCCGGGGCGAGGGGAGCCGTTGCTAGACAACCGCACGCACAGCGCGCACCCGGCGCAACCCCCCCGAGACCGCCCAGCTCGCGGTCGCGGCGATCACCAGTGCCAGCAGGAACTTCGGCACGGGCGCCGCGTCGAGTGGCTGCAAGACCGCCACGACACCGACGATGACGGGCGCGTGCACGAGGTACACGGCGAAGGCGTTGTCGGCGAGGTACCGGCTGAACCGCGACGAGCCGGCGGCGAACCGGGCGAACACCCGCAGCAGCACCAGGACGACGCCGACCGCGAACGCCGACTCCCACAGCGCCAGTGCCAGGTGCGGGAGGTCGTACCCGGCCAGCTCGCCGGCCGCCACGAACCCCCGGTACCCGCCCAGCGCCAGCGGCACGAACGACGTGACCACCAGGACCACGCCGAACCAGCCCGTCCGCTGCGGCAGCGACTCCAGCCACCGGCGCCGGTACGCCACGACACCGGCGAAGAAGAGCAGCACGTACTGCGGCAGGTAGGAAGGGCTGGGTAGCCCGAGCACCGGCTCGTCCGTGCCGAGCGGGACGAGGATGCGCCAGCCGTACGTGGCCACGGCGAGCACGAGCGTGAAGACGAGCAGATCCCGTCGCCGCAACGGTTGTGACCGCACCGGCGCAGCGGTCCCGCGCAGGTGCAGGAACAGCGCGTACCCGAGCGAGAAGATCAGCAGCACCTCCAGGAACCAGGCGGGCCCGACCTCCCAGGCCGTGAAGTAGTAGGCCACGAACGACGGCCGGGTGCCGGCCGGCAGGGCGAGGTAGGTCGGCAGGTCGAACAACGGGCGCAGCAGCACCACGAACGCGAGCAGCGGAATCCCGAGCCGCCTCAGCCGCTCGACCGCGAACGCGCGTGGCCCCCTGCGGTCGGCCGCACCGGGCGCGAAGCACCCGGACAGCAGGAAGAAGAACCCCATGAAGAACGACTGGTTGACCACGAGCAGCAGCGTCAACGGCACCGCTTCGGCCTCCGACGCCGGCGGTTGCCAGTTCGGCCAGACGTCGATGGTGCTGTAGGGCGCCGCGCAGTGGTGCACGACCACGAGGAACGTCAGGAAGATCCGGAGGTTGTCGAGGTAGCGGATGCGTGCCGGACGAGAGGTGCGGACGACGTCGGACAATGCCATGCGGACAGCCTGCCGCCGCCGCCCGCGCACCGGATCGACCACGCGGACGCGGATCACGGCGGGCGCGGTGGACCCCGTCCATCCTCCGATCGGAGGATGGACGCCGTCAGCACGGCAGGGTTCGACGCTCCTCATCGGACAGCCGCAGCGCACAGGCCAACGCCGGGCACACCTGTGCTGACGGCGTCGCCACCGGTCCCTGCTCGAGACCCGCGGGTGGTTTCATCGACGTCGGAGATGTCACACCGGAGCCCGGTCCGCCGATGTCTTCCAGGGGAGGTCGATCATGGCGAGGGATGCGAGGCGCCGGCCGCTGGCCGGTGGGATCGTCGTGGGGATGTTGTTGCTGCCCAGCGCGGTCAACATCGCCACGGGGGCGTTGCCCGACACCTGGGCCCGGTTCGCCTGGGTGGGCGTGCCGGTCGCGGTCGTGCTGACCGCGGTCCTGGTGGTGCTGGAAAGACGCGCCCGCGCCGAGGCCGCCCCGGAGGAGCCGCGCGGCGGCAACCAGTACTACGTCACCGGCCCCCAGAGCACGCAGATCAACTCCCCGCAGGGCACGGTCAACGTCCAGTACGGCACGCAGCAGCAGCCCGAGCGCCGGGAACCATGACCGGCGACCAGCACTTCGTCACCGGGTCCGGCAGCGTCCAGATCAACCACCCGCAGGGGCCGGTCACCGTGACCGGAACGCCGCCGGCGCACCGGCTCGAGCCGTTCTCGTTCGTCCCCGCGGTGGACCCCGCGCGGCTGGCCCACCAGCCCAGCCGGCTGCTCGACGCGCGCAGCCAGGTCGTGCCGTTCAGCGGGCGCGACGACGAGCTCGCCGCGCTGGCGAGGTGGAGGGACACCGCGGTCGCGCCGATGTCCGCCCTGCTCGTGCACGGCCCCGGCGGACAGGGCAAGACGCGGCTGGCCGCGCGGTTCGCCGAGGTGTCCGCCTCCGCCGGCTGGGAGGTGGCGCTGGCCCGTCACGCGTCCGAGGCGGCTTGGTCCGGCGCGACGTTCGAGCCGCGTTCGCCCGGCGGTCTGCTGGTGGTCGTGGACTACGCCGACCGGTGGCCGCACCTGGAGCTCGTCGCGCTCCTGCGGGAGCTGGGGCAGGTGGGCAGACCCGTGCGGGTGCTGCTCGTCGGCCGGACGGTGCAGTGGTGGCCCGCTCTGCGCGGTGAGCTGCGGGAGATCGGTGCCGACGTCGGCGACCTCCTGCTGCCGGACTTCGCCGACGGCACTGACGACCGCGAACGCGCCTTCGCCGCCGCCCGCGACCGGTTCGCGGCCGTGCTCGGGGTGTCGGCGCCCGTCGACGAGGTCGCGCGCGGCCTGGACGGCGACGAGTTCGGGCAGGTCCTGACCATCCACATGGCCGCCCTCGTCACGGCCCTGCGCGCGCGGCACCCCGGTGGGCCGGTGCCCGACGGCGTCGAGGGCATCGCCGCGTACCTCCTCGATCGGGAACGCATGGGGTGGGAACGCCTGCAACCGCGTCCGGGGTTCAGGACGACGTCGGCCGACATGGCCCGCGCCGTGTTCACCTCCGTGCTCAGCGACAGCATGTCCCACCGCGACGGCCTCGCCCGGCTCACCCGCCTGCGGCTCGAACCCGCCCAGCAGGTCCTCGACGACCACCGGTTCTGCTACCCGCCGCACGACCGCTCCCGGGTGCTGCAACCGCTCCAGCCGGACCGCCTGGCCGAGGACTTCGTCGCACTCATGCTGCCGGGGCACGACATCACCGGCTACGACCCGGACCCGTGGGCCGGTGACGTGCCCGGCGTGCTGCTCGGTGTCGACGAACCGGACGCGGCGGTGCCGTCGACGGTGGCCAGGACGATCACGGTGCTCGCCTCGGCCGCCGGCCGGTGGCCGCACGTGGGCCGGCAGCTCGGCGCGCTGCTGGGCGAACGCCCCCAGGTCGCCGTCCACGCCGACAGCGCGGCGCTGATCGCGTTGGCCGAGGCCAGGCACGTCGACACGGATGTGCTGCTCGCCGTCGAGGTCCACCTGCCCGATGATCGCCAAGTCGACCTCGACGAGGGCGCCGCCGCGGTCACCGAGCGGCTCGTGCGCGAGCGGGTGACCGACACCGCCCGGCTCCAGGACGTCGCGTCCTGGTGCTCCCGGCTCGGGACCCGCCTGGGGCACGCCGGTCGCAAGCAGGAGGCGGTCCGGTACGGCCTCCAGGCGCTCGCGGCGCTGAGCCGGCTCGAAGAGCTCGACCCGCGGACCTACGGGGTCGACGTCGCGCTGTGCCTGATGCGCGTCGGCGCCCACCTGTCGGACCTCGGCCGGCACGACACCGCGGTCGGCTTCACCGGTCGCGCGGTCGAGCTGCTGCGCGCCAAGACCGAGGACTCGGCCCGCGCCGGCCTGGCACTGGCCCTGTCGAACTACGGCAACCAGCTGCAGAACGTCGGCCAACGAGGGAACGCCGTCGCCGCCGCGGAGGAGTCCGTTGCGCTGCACCGGGTTCTGGAGGGCACCGCCGCCGCGGACCCGCCGATGTTCGCGTTCGCGCTCACCGCTCTCGGCACGAGGCTCATGGCCGTCGGCGAGGACGAAGCGGCGCTGCGGGCGCTCGGCGAGAGCGTGGAGAGGTACCGGAGCCTGGTGGACTCGGCCCCGAAAGCGCACCTGCCCGGCCTCGCACGGGCGTTGACGAACCTCGGCACCGCCTGCTTCCGGCTCGGACGTTCGGCTGAAGCACTCGAAGCCTCCGCGGAGGCCGTGGACATCCGGCGTGACCTCGTCGCGGTGAACCGAGAGGCCTACGCGCCCGATCTGGCGCTGTCGCTGATGAACCACGCGGGCCGGCTCTGCGACGTCGGCCGGGACGCGGAAGCCACGGCCACCGCGGACGAAGCCGTGGCCTCGGCCAGGAAACTCGCCCAAGCCGACCCCGTGCGCCACACAGCCCTGCTCGCCGCAACGCTGTCGAGCCGCGGCAGCGTCTACGCGCAGGTCGACCGCGACCGCGCGGTGGACTCGTTGCGTGAAGCGGTCGCGTTGTACGAACGCCTGGTGGTGAACAACGAAAGCCATCGATCCATGTTGGACACAGCCCTGCGCAACCTGCGAATCCTCGATTCCACACCGGCGGCCGGTGCCTCCCGGACACCGCAGCCGGAGACCGTCGAGTTGTTCAACCGCGGTGTGCTGCTGGAGAAAGCCGGTCGCACGACCGAAGCGGAACACTGCTACCTCGGAGCCGCCGACGCGGGTCTCGCCGAGGCGATGTTCAACCTCGGTCATCTGTACCGCGCCGACGGTCGGCCTGCGGACGCCGAGTGCTGGTTCACCGCCGCCGTCACCGCGGGCATGACCTCGGCGTGCTTCAACCTCGGCGCGCTGTGCCTGCAACAGGGGCGCCGGGACGAGGCCCGCCGGTGGTTCCACGCCGGCGCCGACGCGGGCATGGCGATCGCCATGACGGTGCTGGGAAGCATGTACCGCGACGACGGCGCACCGGCCGAGGCCGAGCGCTGGTTCATCGCGGCCACCGAACGCGGCGAACCGGAGGGCCACTACCGGTTCGGCCTGACCCTGGCGGAACAGGGCCGGCACGCGGAAGCCGCCGTCCAGCTCGCCAAGGCGGCCGAGGCGGGCCACGCCGACGCCGCCAAGGAGCTCGCTGACCACCAGATGCGGCACAACCAGACGCACCAGGCCCACAGGTGGTGGCGCATCGCCCGCGCCGGAAGAGCTCCCGCGCCACCGCCACCGACCGCCGCACCGCAGTCGGACCACCCCCTGGTGCAGGCGGCCCTCGACCGCGACATCCCGACGCACGTCGTCTCCCCGGCCGGTAGCGTGTCCGTGGCGGCGGAGCTGCGCGAAGCCCACGTGAGGCAGCTCCTCGACGCCGGACGGCTCGACGACGCCATCGACACCTACCTGGGCGCCGCACGGGACGCCGAGGCGCTGCTGGCCCACAGCCCCACCGGCTCCGACCTGACCTACAGCCTGCTCAGGCAGCGGGCCGTCGACCTCTCCAGGGCGGCAGCCCTCCAGCAGACCGCGGGCCGCACCACCGAAGCACTCGCTGCGAGCCAGACGGCGGTCACCGCACTCGGTGAGCTCGCGGCCCGCTCCGGTGACACGGCCACCCACGCCCGAGCCCAGCGGATCTTCGCCGCAATCCGCGCCGACGCGCGCACCGAGCTGGACCGGGCCGTCGTCGAGGTCGAGGAGGCCATCGCGACGTTCTCCCAGCTCGGCGGAGCGGACTACGCGGAGGGTGAGCTCCGGTTGTGCCGGATCGTCCTGAGCGCACTGCGGTCAGGACCGCGGAACTAGGGCCTGTGTCGAGGTCCGTGTTCGCGACAGCCGGGCCTGAGGCCGCCAGGAACCACCTCAGGCGCGACTCTCATCGAACGGGACCTCGACACAGGCCCTAGTCGTCGAGGCACCGGCCGTGGGGCAGGAGCCCTCCCAGGAAGCTCCCGCCCCCTCCACCCGGCACGCTCGTGACGTACCCGACGAGGCAGGCGTTCTCCGCGACGGGCACCGCGTAGAGCAGGGCCCCGGAAGGCGCGGGGTCGTCCGGGCGGGCGATGCGCACCACGCTGTTCACGAACCCGGCCCGTTCCAGGGCCGTGCGGCGGCGATCCGCGTCGTCGGTGGCCGGTGGACGCCTGGAGGGCACGACGCACCTGTCGTTCGGCGCGGAACTGCAGCGCGAGTCGACCGACATGGCGCGCTGAACGTTGTTGTAGACCTGTTCAGCGGCGGTGCGCTGCGCGGAGGTGAGGGGCGTGCGCCGGGCGATGTCGGCCGCGACCCGCCCGCAGTGGTCGTCCTTCTCGTCCTGCGCCGTGATGCACGAGACCGAGGTCCCCGACGACGAACCCATCGGCCGGTGCCGGGTGCTCAGCCACCACGCGCCTGCGAGCAGGCAGACCGCGAGCGCGAAGCAGACGACCAGCATGGCCTGGCGGCGCCGTGATGGCATGACCCGTGTCACCGCGGCTCGCGCGGCGGGGCAGCCGGCCCGGTGCGAGCCCACCGGGCCGACGCCCGTGCCCCGAGCAGCAGTCCTGTCGCGACGGTCAGCAGCTGCACGCGCTGCACCAGACCGGCACCGGGGTGGTTGACCAGCACCGCGGACAGCACCCCCGTCACGGCCAGCAGCACCGCCACCACCCAGGCGCTCCACCACCGTGTGCTCCGTGCGAAACCCACGGCGGCAACCAGTGCGCTGAGGAACGTCAGCACGCTCGTCACCTGGTGCAACTGATGTCCGAGCGACACCGACCCGCTGCTCTCCCGGGCGCGGCACACCATGTCCACGCTCGGCGCGCAGTCCAGGGCGAGCGCGGTGTCGGCGAGGGTCGCGCCCGCGAAGACGAGCACAGCGGCGACGACCAGTCGTCCGCGCATCCCGCGGGCGGCGAGCAGCAGGCAGCAGGCGGCCAGCGAGTCGGTGACGCGGAACAGCCACCGGTACGGCTGGTCGTCGGCGAGCAGCTCGCTCACGTAGCTGTCCACTGAGGACAACCCGGTCGGCAGGACCAGCTCCAGCAGCCAGCACGAGTACAGGACCGCGGCAGTGACCAACCACCCGTGCGGCCGGCGGGACAACGGTTCCCGCATCACGCCCGCCTCATCCTTGCGCCATGCTGTGTCCCGTGGCCAACGTCGTGGGATCGACCCTGCACCTGCTGGTGGACGGACCGGCGGACGCGCCGCCGGTGGTGCTCACCTCGGGCCTGGCCGGCGCTGTCGCCGACTGGGACGTCGTGACCCGCCTGCTCACCCCGTCCGCGCGGGTGCTGCGCTTCGACCGGCCCGGCACCGGCGCGAGCACCCCGTCGCCCGAACCACCGTCGGCCCGGCGCGAGGTGGCGGTGCTGGACGCGGTCCTCGACGTCGCCGGAGCCCCGGCCGTGCTGGTCGGGCACTCGCTCGCCGGTCTGCACGTGGAGGCGTACGCGCGGTTGCGCCCCGAACGCGTGCGCGGCGCGGTGCTCGTGGACCCCAGCCTCGTCCCGCCCGGAGTCGGCCGCCCGTTCGACCTCTCCGCCGTGTTCGCGCAGGCCCTGCTCCGGGTGGGTGCCGCAGGACCGGCCGCACGCTGCGCCGGTCCGCTGCTCCGGCTCTTCGGCAGGCCACCGGCCACCGCCGCCGTGGTCGAAGAGCTCGCCGGTTATCCCGCTTTGGTTGCGGAGGTGGACGCGTTGCGCACGCACCCGTTGCCGGATGTGCCGTGGCAGGTGCTCACGGCGGGAGGGACGCTGGGCGGTGCGAGGTCGGCGTTGCACATCCTCACCGCCCACGGATCGATGGCCTCCCTTTCCGCTCATGGCCTTCATCGCATCGTGCCAGAAGCGTCGCACATGGTGCAGTTGGACGATCCCGGTGCGGTGGCCGATGCGGTGCGGCGCTGCCTCTCGTCGTCCTGACAGTTCCCGGCCGCGTGTTCAAGATCGGCGTTGCACGCGGCGAGCGGATGCCGGGTCACCGGCGGATCTCGCGCACGGGCATGACGGCGATGTCGTGCATGCGCCAGTCGGCGTCGCGCAGCCGGTGGCTGAGCCGGTCGAGCCGTTCGACGAGGTCGTCGGTGCCGGGCCGGGGTACGACGAGCATCTCGCCGACGAACACGTGGCCTTCTTCCCGCAGCCGGATCCAGGCGTCGGTGACCCAGGGCTGGTCCAGGGCGAGTGCGGTGAGCTGAGCGGGCAGGGGGTGCGGTTGGTCGTCGGTGACGGTGCGGGGCCGGCGGTCCATCAGGTCGGCGACGGCGGTGCGGGTGGTGCGCAGGCCGTCGCGGACGATGTCGGCGGAGATGATGATCGCGGCGACGGCGTCGGCCCACCACAGCCCGGCGCCGATGCCGAGGATGCCGAGGACGGCGGCGCCGGCGGTGAGCCAGTCCGCGCGGTTCATCTCCGCGTCGGCGTGCAGGACCTTGTCGTGCAGTTGTGCGGCCAGCTTCGTCTTGGCGCGGCCGAGCAGGATCGCGGGGACCATGGTGGCCAGCAGGACGGCGATCATCGGCCACCCCAGCCACACCGCGTGGTCGAAGACCTCGATCAACCCGATCGGCGGGCGCTCGCCCTGCACGAGCCGCAGCACGGACTCGACGAGGATGTAGCCGCCGAGGATCAGCAGTGCCAAGGCGGAGGCCAGGAACGCGATGGCCACCGAGCGGTGATGCCCATAGGGGTGTTCCTCGTCGACGGGCCGGTTGCGGTAGCGATCGGCGACCAGGAACGCGATGGGCGGCGCGAGAGCGAGGATGTCCTCCACCCAGGCCGCCTTCATGGCCTGCGACTGGCCCAGCACGACGGCCAGCACGGTGATGGCCACGACGAAGAACGCGACCGTCCACCACTCCAGGCGCACGGCCCGGCGGTGCAGCGCCGCCTTGTCGGGCGGAAGCTCGAAGCTGTCGTGGATCGCGGCCATGTCACGCCCCCTCACGGCGGGCGTCGAGCAGCAGCCGGCGCACCTCGTCGGGCTTCAGGTCCAGCAGGAACCGCTCGACCGTGCTCTGCCAGGCGTTCTCTCCGGCGGGCACCGCCATGACGTGATCGGCACTGGACAGGTGGATGCCGGAGTCGGTCAGGCCGGCCGCGTCCACCCGCCAGTCCGGGACGACCGCGGCACCGCCGGGGCGTTCGGGAACGTCGGCGACGGGGACGGCGGTCGCGTCTTCGTCGGACAGCAGCGCGGCCTCGGCGCTGCCTTCCCGCACCAGCACCCGTTGCCCGGTGATGTCAGCCGCTGCTCCCGCGGGCACGGCGACGACCATGTCCGTGGTGAGGTAGTCGGTGGTCAGTGCGACGTCCTTCTCCCAGGGCGACTCGGCGTCCAGCCCCGCGACGACGAGGTCGAGGCTGCGTTCGGACAGCGCGGTCATGAGCTCGGCCTCACCGCCGGACACCCACTGCACGCGCGCGCCCAGGCTGTCGGCCAAGCGCTGCACCAGGACCGTCTCGGCACCGCCCGGTGCCTGGTTCCCGTCCGTGATCGTCCACGGCGGGCGGTGCGCGACCCCGACCCGGAGCGTGCCCTCCCGCACCCGGTCCAAGGTGCCGTCGGCGTCGCGCGGCCACTGGCAACCGCCCACCGACACCAGGACCAGGACCACCGCGGCCGCTCGTTGCCACACGTGTCGAGCCAGTGCAACCGATGCCATGCGGGTGATGTTGCCCAAGACCACCCCGTTCAACCATCGGATGATCCACTCAGGAACGCCTTGCACAGGCGCAACCGGGATGAAACGCCCGAAAGCGGTGTCTTCTCACCGCGGCCACCGGAACGGCACCGCTCGCGCGGGGGAGAACGCGAGGACCGGGGTCAGGCGGGCACCCGGTAGTACCCGCCCGCCGTGGTCAGCAGGTACGGGTGCAGCGCGTCCGAGGCCAGGCGGGACTGTGCGCGGGCGAAGCCGTCCTCGAAGGACGACTGGAACGCCATGAACACCACACCGGTCTCGGCAGGGGTCTCCTGGTAGATCCACGACCGGCGCAGCATGCGCGGCGCCGGGGTGTCCCCGGTGCGCGGGTTCATGGCGCGCACGTGCGAGTTCAGCGGGATCGCCACACCGTCCGGGTCGCCGGCGTAGTCGGGGACGCGGCCGGGCGGGGTGCCGTCGAGCCAGGTGCCGTCCGGGTGGCGGCCGATGATCCTGGCCTGCGCCTCGGCGCTGTCGGCGTCCCACAGCGGGTGGGCCAGCCGGATGACGCGCAGCGCGGCGAGGGTGTCGCCGTCGGGCAGCAGCACCGACTGCTCGTTGGTCTGCCCCTCGACGAAGCCGAACGGGTTGCGCTGCAGGGGTTTGCCGTCCAGCGGCGGGGCGACGTCGCGGTGGACCGGCACCGTCCACACCGGCGTGAGGCCGGGCAGCTCGGCGAGCACCTCGGCCAGCCGGTCCGCGCAGTCGTCCCGGTCGTCCCCCTCGACCTGGACGAACGCGTCGGTGCGGGACCGGTCGCGGTCCAGGGTCTCGCCGGGGAAGTCGGGCATCACGGGCACGTCCGCGAGCGTCGGGCCGAGGCCGACCATCACGTCGTCGCCGCGCACGCCGAGCAGCCGCGCCCTGGCGTCCGTCCCCCGTGCCCGCAGCAGGGCCAGCGCCCCGGCCGGACGCGGGGTGCGCAGCACCGGGTGGGTGCCGGGCGGGTCGGTGCCCGGTGTGCCGCAGCCGGACAGGCCCAGGCACGCCAGCAGCGTGCCGAGGCCGGCGCCGACCAGCAGGTCGCGGCGGTCGATCACCGGGCGACCGCGACCACGAGGTCGTCGAACGAGGGGTCGTCGTAGCCGTCGCTGCACCGCAGCACCGCCCCGTCGCCGGTCTCCTCCACGACGATCCCCGCGTTGCCGACCCACGCCTGGTCGACGCCGGTGTCGTCGACCCAGGTGTTCCACATCCGCACCAGCAGCGCCCCGCGCCCTGACCGGCGCACGGTCAGCTCGACCAGCGGCGGTGCGGTGTCGGTCCACAGCACCACCTCGGCGAGCCGCTGGCCGTTGACCTCCAGCACCCCGCCCCTGGCCTTGACCACCAGACCCTCCCGCCGGTCCCGGCGGGCGCCGGTGAACGCGATCCGCAGGGTCTGGCCGTCGGCGGGGTCGGGCAGCTCGTAGGTCATCGTCACGCGCTGCCCGGCCACGTCGAGGGGCGCACCCCGCCCCTCGGCGAACAACTCGCCCAGCTTCTTGGCCATCACAGTCCCTCGTCAGTACCCGGGGTGCCGGAACGGGTCCCTGGCCGCGTGGTCCTGCGGCCAGCGCGGCACGACCCGCTTGCCGCCGTCGCGCATGGGGATCGGCTCGTGGGACAGCTCCATCGACTCCATGCCGCCCTTGTCGGGATTGTAGCGAGTGGGCGGTTGCCCGGACCGCATCCTGGCGAGGTCGGCGTCGGACCACTGCCGGCTCGCGCTGGGGTGCTCCGCGGCGTTCTTCCAGTACCGCGACCGCACGGTCGACCAGGCCGGGTCGTTGCCCGCCGCGGTCTTGGAGTAGATGTCCTGACCGCGCTGCCAGCCCTTCCCGTTCGCCGCCTTCCACCCGTTCTGGATGTCGCGCATGTCCGCGGCCTTCGACAGCCACTTGCCGATCCCGGCGCCGAGCATCCCGCCGAGGCAGCCGGCCGCGGCGGCACCGCCGACGCCGCCCCAGCCCCAGTCGACCTTGCGCCCGGACAGGCGCTGCCCGGCGTAGTCCATCGCCGCGTCCATCGCGGCCCCGCCGAGGCAGCCGAGCAGCAGCGGGTTGGTGCCGTTCGGGTCGGTGGCGTTGGCCGGCGAGTTGCCGACGTAGGCGTAGAGGTTGCCGCCGCCCTGGTAGCCGATCGGGTCCTCGGAGATGAACCGGCCCAGCGCGGGGCTGTAGTAGCGCTCGCGGTACTGGAGCAGGCCGGTGCCGTCGTCCTGCCGCCCGGTGAACGACAGGTCCGAGCCGCGGGCGTCACCGGTGGTGGCCGGCACGCCGAACGGGTCGTAGGACTGGGTCGCGGCCAGTGTCCCGTCCGCTCGCCCGAGCGCCAGCGGCGACCCGAGCCCGTCGGTCAGGACGCTGTCGGTGATGCCCGCCTGGGCCCGCCCCGCCCACTTGTCGGTGCCCATGGCGAGCAGCCCGGCCGACAACGTGCCCGCGGCGTCGAGCTCGGCCGCGGCGTTGGCGCCGTCGTAGACGAACCGGGTGGTGGCCGAGCCGACCGTGCGGGTGTCCCGGACCCCGGTGGGGCCGTAGACGTTGGTGCTGGTCAGCCCGGACCGGCTGGTGCCGGTCAGCTCGCCGCGCGCGTTCCACGTGTAGGTGGTGGTGCCGTCGGAGAGCAGGTTGCCGTCGTTGTCGTAGGTCAGCGCCGTGCCACCGGCGGAGACCAGCCGGTTGCCGTTGTCGTAGGCCAGGTCCGACCTGGCGGCCGGCAGCGCCACGTTCGCGAGCGAGCCGGTGACCGAGGTCCGCCTGCTCACCGCGTCGTAGGTGTAGCCGAGGTCGCCCTTGGCGGTGCCGTTGTGGCTGTAGGCGATGCCGGTGACCTGCCCGATCGCGTCCCGGGTGAAGGCCTGCCGCCAGCCGCCGGGCAACGCGACCGCACTGGCCCGCCCGGCCGCGTCCCGCGTCACGGTGACCGTGTCGCCACCGCGGGTCGCGCCGGTGAGCTGGTCGGCGTTGTCGTAGGTGTAGGTGGTGGCGGGCAGCCCCGGCACCGTGACACCGGTCGTGCGGCCGAGGACGTCGTAGGTGTAGCCGACCGTGCCGTTGGGTCCGGTGGTGGTGGCGAGCCGGTCGAACGAGTCCCAGGTCTGGCTGGTGGTGCCGCCCGCCGTGTCGGTGAGCGTGGTGAGCCGGTCCAGGGCGTCGTAGCCGTAGGTGATCTTCGACTGCTGCGTGCCGGCGCCGGTCACCCCGTACCTGATGCTGACCGGCCGGTTGAGCTGGTCGTAGGTCATCTCGGTGCGCAGCCCGGCGCGGCTGACCGTCGCGGTGACCCGGCCGGTGCCGTCGTAGGTGGTGGTGTCGGTGCGGTTGAACGGGTCGACGCGGGTGACCGCCCTGTCGGCCTTGTCGTAGGTCCACGAGGTCGTCTTGCCACGCGGGTCGGTGTAGGCGGTCCGGTTGCCGTTGGCGTCGTAGGTGAACGTGCTGACGCCGCCGAGCGCGTCGGTGACCTTCACCGGGTTGTTCAGCGCGTCGTAGGCGACGAGCTTGCGCGCTCCCGCCGCGTCGGTCCACAGCACCGGCCGGCCGGCCGCGTCGTGGAAGGTCGTCGCGGTGCGGCCGAGCGCGTCGCGCACCCCGGTCAGCGTGCCGGACTCCCAGGTGAACGTGGTGGTCGCGCCCGCGGGGTCGCGCAGGGTCGCGACCTGCCCCGCCGACGTGCGGGTGGTGGTCGTGGTGCGGCCGAGCGGGTCGGTCGCGGTGAGCAGGTTGCCCTTCGCGTCGTAGGTGAAGGTGCTGGTGCGCCCGGCCGCGTCCTTGGTGGTCGTCGGCTGGTCGTACGGCCCCCAGGTGGCCTCGGCCGAGGTGTACTCGCCCGCGGTGTCCGCGAGGCCGGTCGCCTTCACCACCCGGTCCGCGGCGTCGTAGGTGTACTCGGCGCGCCGGCCGTACGGGTCGACCACGGCGTCGAGCCGGTTGCCTGCACCGCGTTCGTAGGTGGTGGTCCGCGCCAGCGACGTGCCGAAGGCGGTGGTGTCGGTGGCGACCATCCCGGTGGCGGTGAAGGTCACCCGCCGCACCGACCCGTTCGGCTGGGTCACCCTGGTCTCGGTGACCTGGTTCTGCGCGTCGAGGGTGTAGGCGAAGGTGAAGGAGCCGCCGTCGGCGATGTCCTGCCGCGACACCCTGCCGTTCGCGTCGTAGGCGACGCTCAGGTAGGTGTTGCCGCGCCCGTCGGTGATGCCGGTGACCCGGTTCGCGGTGTCGTAGGTGTAGGTGGTGACCTTGCCCGCCGGGTCGGTGACGGTCGCGAGCCGGCCCGCCGTGTCGTAGGTGTAGCCGACCTGGCGGCCGATGTTGTCGCTGGCCCTGATCACGCGGGCCGAGGCGTCGTACTCCAGCCCGATCCAGCGGCCGTTGGGCGAGACGATCTGGGTGACCTCGCCGTTGGCGCCGCTCGGCCGCACGAACGTGACCTCGTTGCCGTTGCGGTCACGCATGGCACGCGGCCTGCTGTACCAGGGGAAGAACCACTTGGTGCCGTCCCGCAGGGTCAGCACCCAGTCGCCGTTCTCCTGCGCGATGGTGGAGCCGGTGTAGCGGCCGGGGGAGCCGACCGCGGCGAACACCGCGTCGCCGTAGCCGGTGCCGGGCGAGGTGCGGACGTAGTGCGCGCGCCCGCCGCCCGGGGTGTAGAGGTCGACCTCCTGGTACTGCTGTTCGGAGGCCAGGTACATGTTGTGGTCGGCGCCGGAGTTCAGCCCGAAGTCGCGGCTGTGGTTGTCGCCCTGCCAGTACTGCCGGTTCAGCGCGATCGGCACCGTGTCGTCGAGGCCGAGATCGGTGTGGGTGTCGGTCAGCAGACCGGTGGACAGGTCGACCGGGTCACCGGAGAGCTTGTCGAGCAGGTCCTGCCACCACGGCTTGTCCGGCTTCGGGTTGCCGCCGGTGTTGAACATCGCGCCGTCGAGGGTCCACAGCTTGGTCTTCTCGTCCGGGATCACCCGGCTGGCGTCCGCGTTGACCTTGCCGTGGCCGTAGACGTACCACTGCTTCTCGGCCGGGTCGTAGTTCCAGAAGTCGACAACGGTGCCGGCGGGCAGCTTGGTGTAGTTCGGGTACACCACGCTCGCGCCGTCCGGGAAGATCGTCGCCCCGCCCGGCTGGACGGTGAAGAACGTCGGCACGATTCCGTTGCGCGGCAACGGGTAGGGCGGCCGGTCGATCGGGATGGCGGTGATGCCCAGCTCCGTGACGACCTTGCCGTCCATGTCGCGCACGACGGTGCCGGCCGGGATGTGGACCTCGAGGCCGGGGATGGCCGGCGTGGTCAGGACCGTGTCCTTCGTGGTCGGCGCGGCGAGCTCGACCGTGTGCGCCATGTCCAGCTTGGGCAGCCACACCGGCGCGTCCAGCGGCGTCGTCGTGCCCCGCTCGACCCTGGCGTGGATGCGGAACGTGCCGTACCTGCTCTTGCCGGTGGCCGCCGCGTACCCGTCGACCACGATCATGGTCGCGTTGGCGCGGACACCGGACAGCAGGAACCGGCCGCTCGCGTCGGTGGTGGTGCGGATCGAGTCGACGCGCACCGGGATGCCGGCCAGCGGCCTGCCGTCGAGCCCGAGCACGTGCCCGCTGATCGCGGTGACGCCCTTGGGCGCGGTCAGGTCGGTCACCGGTGTGGCCGGGCCGCGCCGCGTCAGCCAGTCACGGCCGTCGAGGTTGCCCGCGTCCGGCGTCCAGGCCGCGTCGAGCCGGTCGTCGCGGACCAGCGTCGCGGCGTTCGGGGAGGCCGGGTCGGGGTCGACCCGCAGCGAGTCGTCCCGCAGCCGTGCCGGCAGGAGCTGGGGCTTGGTCCTGGTCTCGTGCTTCGGTTCGGCGACGGCCGTGGCCACCGGAGCCTGCTCGGTCCGCTCGTTCTGCTTGGCCTGCTCGGCCGGTGGTGCGACCGCCGCGGCGAGGGCGGTGGCGGTCCGCGCGGTGAAGGTCGTGGCGCCTGTGTTGATGCCGTAGGGGCCGAACCACACCTTGTACGTGCCGGTCTGCGGCAACGTGCGCCCGGTGACCTCGGTGTTCATGTACTGGTCGGTCAACCGCTGTCCGTCCGGCGCGATGATCTGCCAGGCCGCGCCGCAGCAGCCCAGCGAGCCGGAGGTGTTGCTGGACCCGATGGTCACGGCCTGGCCGGCCGTGCCGGAGAAGGTGACGAAGGCGTCCTGGCCGGGGTTGGTGACCGTGACGGTCTTCGCGGTGCCGTCGAGGGTGATCGTGCCCGCGTCGAGGTCGGCCGGGACGGTCCACGCCTTGAAGGTCGTCGAGCCGGTGTTGGTGCCGTACGGCCCGAAGGAGATCTTGTAGGTCCCGGTCTGCGTCAACGTCTTGGTGTCGACGGTGGAGTTCATGTACTCGTCGGACATGCGGGTGCCGTCCGGGGCGAACACCTGCCACGCGGCGCCACAGCAACCCAGGTTGGCCGACGTGTCGGTGGACTGGAAGATCACTCGCTGGCCCGTGGTGCCGGAGAAGGTGACGTAGCCGTCCTGGCCCGGGTTGGTGATGGAGATGGTCTTGCCCGTGCCGTCGAGGGTGATCGTGCCCGCGTTGACGTCCGCCGGGACGGTCCACGCCTTGAACGTGGTCGAGCCGGTGTTGGTGCCGTAGGGGCCGAAGGAGATCTTGTAGGTTCCGGTCTGCGGCAACGTCTTCGTGTCCACCGTGGAGTTCATGTACTCGTCCGACATGCGGGTGCCGTCCGGGGCGAACACCTGCCACGCGGCGCCGCAGCAGCCCAGGTTCGCGGACGTGTCGAGGGACTGGAAGATCACGCGCTGCCCGGCGGTGCCGGAGAAGGTGACGTAGCCGTCCTGGCCGGGGCTGGCGATCGAGATGGTCTTGCCGGTGCCGTCGAGCGTGAGGGTGCCGGCGTTGAGGTCGGCGGGCACGGTCCACGCTTTGAACGTGGTGGAGCCGGTGTTGGCGGCGTAGGGGCCGAAGGAGATCTTGTAGGTTCCGGTCTGCGTCAACGTCTTGGTGTCGACGGTGGAGTTCATGTACTCGTCGGAGATCCGCGTGCCGTCGGGTGCGAAGACCTGCCAGGCGGCGCCGCAGCAGCCCAGGTTGGCCGACGTGTCGAGGGACTGGAAGATCACCCGCTGACCCGCGGTCGCGGAGAAGGTGACGTAACCGTCCTGGCCCGGGTTCGTGATCGAGACGGTCTTGCCGGTGCCGTCGAGCGTCAGGGTGCCGGCGTTGAGGTCCGCGGGCACGGTCCACGCCTTGAACGTCGTGGAGCCGGTGTTGGTGCCGCGCGGGCCGAACCAGATCTTGTACGTGCCGGTCTGGGGCAGCGTGCGCGTGTCCACAGTGGAGTTCATGTACTCGTCGGACAAACGCGTGCCGTCCGGCGCGATCACCTGCCAGGTCGCGCCGCAGCAGCCCAGGTTGGCGGACGTGTCGAGGGACTGGAACAGCACGCGCTGACCCGTCGTGGCCGAGAACGTGACGTAGGCGTCCTGGCCGGCGCTGGAGATCGTGACGGTCTTGGCCGTGCCGTCGAGGGTCAGGGTGCCCGCGTTGAGGTCGGCGGGCACCGTCCACGCGGTGAACGTGACCGAGCCGATCAGCACCGACGACGGGTCGGCCACGATCCGGTAGGTGCCGGTCTGGGGGAGCGTGATCGTGTCGAGGGTGTCGTTGGCGTACTTCGTGTCACCGACGCGGGTGCCGTCCGGTGCGACGAGCCACCAGTACAGGCCGCAGCAGCCGAACTGCGACGACGCGTTCGTGGACTGGACGGTGACCCGGTTCCCGGCCGTGCCGGCGAAGGTCGTGTACGCGTTCTGGCCGGGTTTGGTGAAGGTGACGGTCTTCGCGGTGCCGTCGAGCGGCTGGGTGCCCGCGTTGAGGTCCGCCGGGACCGACCACGCGCTGACCGTGACCGACCCGGTGTTGGCGCCACCCGGATCGAGGAAGACGCGGTAGGTGCCGGTCTGCGGCAGGGTGGTCGTGTCGAGGGTGTCGTTGGGGTACTTGGTGTCGCCGACGCGGGTGCCGTCCGGTGCGACGAGCCACCAGTACAGGCCGCAGCAGCCGAACTGCGACGACGCGTTGGTGGTCTGGATGATGACGCGGCCGCCCGCCGTGCCGGAGAAGGTCGTGTAGGCGTTCTGGCCGGGGTTGGCGACCGTCACCGTCTTCGCGGTGCCGGACAGGGACTGCGCGCCGGCGTTGAGGTCGGCCGGCACCTTCCGCACGGTCACCGTGGTGGTGCCGGCGGTGTCGGTGTCGTTGCGCAGGAAGATCGTGCGCAGCCCGGGACCGCTCGTGGGGCCGGTGTCGATCCAGCCGCCGGTGCCGACGCAGCTGCCGGTGGCGGTCTGCCGGTTGCGCTCGTCGTGGACGCGGGCGTACAGGCCGCAGGAGCCGAAGGTGCCGTCGCTCAGCGAGAAGGCGAACCGGTCCCCGTCGGCGGCTGAGAAGTACCGCACCGCCCACTTGCGCGCCGCCACCGGCACCTGGGTCGCGGTGCCCGCGGTGATGGCCGCGGCGGTGTCGATGCTCGCCGGGTCGATGCCGGTGGGCGGCACGACCAGCACGGCCGAGCTGGTGCCGGTGCCGGCCGGGGTGCTGAGCGACACGGTGCCGGTCGCGGCGCCCGGCGGAATCCGGACGGTGAGGGAGCCGCCGGAGCGTGCGGTGACCGCGGCCAGCATCCCGTTGACCCGCACCAGGTTGTTGGCGAACTCGGGGTCGGAGTTGGTCGTGGTGACGGTGACGGTCGACCCGGCGGCGGCGATCTTCGGCGTGACGTCGGTGACGGTCGGCTTGTCGTTGCGGACGACGGTGACCACCGGGCCGGTGCCGGTGCCGGCCGACGTGGTCACGGTGACCGCGCCGGTCGTCGCCGACGTCGGCACGGTGACCGTCAGCCGGTCGGCGGCGGCCGTCTTGACCGTCGCCGTGACACCGTTGACCTTCACGGTGTTGGCCGTCGCGGTGGTGCCGAAGCCCTTGCCGGACACCACCATCGCGTCGCCGGGACGCACGATGCCGGGCACGGTCGACAGGACCGCGACGGCCGGCGTGCCGAGCCGCTCGACCGACAACGGGTTGCCCGCCGGGTCGTAGGTGTACCGCGCGACCGAGCCGTCGGCGCCGACCATGCCGGCGATCCGTCCGAGCGCGTCGTACGCGTAGGTCGCGGGACCGGGTGGTGGGTCGACGAGGGGTGCCGCCGCGCGGGGTGCCGCCACCTCCGTCCTGGCCGGCAGGTCGCGGGGAGCGGCCGCTACCGGCACGCCGGTGGCCGTGACCGCCGAGGAGACCACCGCCACCACCGACACCAGGACCGAGTACTGCCGCAGCCTCGTGTGCACGTCGTCTCCTCGACCGCTCGGCGCGGGGTCTGCCGACTCCCCCCGGAACTATCGCCGGTCCCGCCGCCCGTGTGTCCACTCAAACCGGAAAACCGAGAAAATTACTCGTTTGTCGTAGCGACCGGGACGAAAAAGACCGACGAGGCGGCCGATCGGTTCATCGTGTCCGCCTATGACGAGTTCATCAACGGCTATGGCTGCGGCTTGACAACCGGGCAGGATTTTGTGCTGCTGCACGACATCCGGAAGCTCCAAAGCCCAGGACGAGCGATCCCAACGGGTTTGCTCCACCCCCCGGGTGACGGGCGTTGTCCAGCCATCTGACCGGTGCACCCAGCCGCGTCACCGGTGCCGCACGGTGCACCGGGGCGTGACGATGGTGGAGCCGGTCCGCGGTGGCGCTTCCGCCTGCCCGGACCACCCACACAGCCACAACAAACGGAGTCGTGTCACCGTGCGCACCCTGATCGACCGCACGACCTGGCGAACCCTCCTGGGGTATGCCGAACCACAGCGGCGCACCATCCTCTGTGGAGGGTTCCTCGTCCTGCTGAGCGGTCTCGCCGCCGCCGCGCTGCCGTTGGCGGCCAAAGCGCTGGTGGACCGGCTGGGCTCGGGGGAGGGGGTTGCCGGGCTGCTGGCGTTGCTCGTCGGCATCGCGCTGGCCGGTGCCGTGATCGCGATGGCCGGCGGTTACCTGCTCGAACGTGCCGCGGAGTCGGTCGTGCTCGGGGCCAGGAAACGGCTGGCCGCGCGGTTGCTGTCGTTGCGGGTGCCCGCGGTGCAGCGAGCCGAGCCCGGTGACCTGCTGTCCCGGTTCACCGGCGACACGACGTTGCTGCGCGAGGTCTGCACCCACGCTCTGGTCGGGCTCGTCACGGGGTCGGCGACGACCGTCGTGATGGTCGTGATGATGGGGGTGATGGACCTCGTCCTGCTCGGCATCACCCTGGCCGTGCTCGCCGTGGTGGGGCTGCTCGCCCTCGCCGGGATGCCGATGATCGAGAAGGCCTCCCACGCCGCTCAGAGCGCTGTCGGGGAGACGGGCGCGCGGCTGGAGCGCGTGCTCGGGGCTTTCCGGACCGTGAAGGCCGCGGGTACCGAGGCCGTGGAGCTCGCCGCCATCGAGCGGGGTGCGCAGGACGCGTGGCGTGCCGGTGTGCGGTCGGCGCGGTGGGAGGCGCTGGTGCACGGCTTCAACGGCCTTGCGGTGCAGGCGTCGTTCCTCGCCGTGCTCGGTGTCGGTGGTGCTCGCGTCGCGACCGGGGCGATCCCGCTGTCCACCCTGGTGGCCTTCCTGCTGTTCCTGTTCTTCCTCGAAGAGCCGATCGGGCAGCTGCTGCACGCCGGCAGCAAGCTGCAGATCGGACTCGCCGCGGTGCGCAGGCTGGGCGAGGTCGAGCAGCTGCAGACCGAACCGGTCGGCACGGGCACCACCGCCGCGGCACCGGGTGCGGCCCGCGTGAGCTTCTCCGGCGTGCGGTTCCGGTACGGCCCGGACCTGCCGGAGGTCCTGCGCGGCGTGGACGTCGAGGTTCCGCCGGTGGGCCTGACCGCGTTCGTCGGCCCGTCCGGTGCCGGGAAGTCCACGCTGTTCGCGTTGATCGAGAGGTTCTACGAGCCGGACTCCGGCCGCATCCGCCTCGACGGCCGCGACCTCGTGGACTGGGACCTCGCCGAGCTGCGCGCGGGCATCGGGTACGTCGAGCAGGACGCACCGCTGCTGTCCGGGTCGTTGCGCGAGAACATCGTCTACGGCCGCCAGGACGCGACCGAGCAGGAGATCCGCGACGTGGTCGCGCACACCCGCCTCGACGCGCTCGTCGAGCGGTTGCCGGACGGGCTCGACACCCCGGTCGGGCACCGCGGCACCTTCCTGTCCGGCGGTGAACGGCAACGGGTCGCGCTCGCTCGCGCGCTGATCACCCGGCCGCGGTTGCTGCTGCTCGACGAGATCACCTCGCAGCTCGACGCCGCGAACGAGATGGCGATCAGGGACGTGGTCACCGCCGTCGCGAAGACCACGACGGTGCTCGTGGTGGCGCACCGGCTGTCGACGGTGACCCAGGCCGACCGGATCGTCGTGCTGGACGGCGGAACGGTGCGGGCCACCGGCACCCACGACGAGCTGGTCGGTCAAGATCCGCTGTACGCGGAGTTCGCCACCACGCAGCTGCTCAGCGGCTGAGCCGGCGGCAGGCTCAGCCGCGGGCGGTGACCGGCAGGCTCAGCCGCAGCCGGAAGCCGCCGTCGGCGGTGGGGCCGGTGTGGAGCGTGCCGTCCAGCAGGGCGGCGCGCTCCCGCAGCCCGACCAGGCCGTGCCGTGCGCTGGGCAGCGCGAGGTGCGGCCGCGTGGGCGGGGTGTTGGTGACGGTCACGGTGAGGTCGGTGTCGTCGTGGCTGATCTCGACGGTGGCACCGGCGCCGGGCGCGTGCTTGCGCACGTTGGTCAGCGCTTCCTGGATGGTGCGGTAGATGGCGCGCTGCACCGGCGGTTCGAGGCCCTCGGGTGCGGTGCCGACCATGCGGGCGTCGATCGCGCTGTTCGCGATGAGGCGCTCCAGGTCGGTCAGCGTGGGCTGCGGGGTGAGCTCGGTGGCCGGGGTGCCGGAGGCCCGCAGCAGGTTCACCATGTGCCGCAGCTCGTCGAGCGTGTTCACCGACAGCAGGCGCACGTTCTCGGCGGCCTTCCTCGCCTCCGGGTCGGGGGTGCTGACCTGGAGCGCCCCGGCCTGCACCGCGATCAGGCTGACCTGGTGGGACACCACGTCGTGCATCTCGCGGGCGAGCTGGTTGCGTTCGCGGGCCAGGATCGCCTCGGCGTCGAGCCGCCGCTCGTGCTCGCGGGCTTCCTTGACCTCCTCCAGCCGCAGCGCCAGCTCGTGCCGGGACCGCAGGAACTGGCCGAGCAGGACCGGTGCGAACGCGGTCATCGTGGCGTAGATGACGCCGAGCAGGGTGTAGGTGTCCCAGATGGTCGGAGCGAACTCCGACATGGGGAACGCGAAACCGGCCGCGGCGAGCAGCCAGCACCCCGCGAGCAGCCACCAGTCGCGGTAGCGGCTCGAGACCACGTACAGCGCGATGATCGTGGGGACGATCGCTCCGGGGAAGAGCACCGCCGGCAGCGTCGCCAGGAAGGCGGGCACCGGGACGCGGTGGACGAGCAGGAGAGCGGCGACGGCGACCGCGATGGTGACGATCCCGCCCGGGTCCTCCTCGCTGACCATGGTGAGCACCCCCTCGGCCACCGCGAGTGCGAGCGCCGCCGCGTCGACCAGCCACCGGGGCGGGCGGCGGCTCACCGCTCGGTCCCGTCGAGCAGGCCGGCGCGCTGCGCCACCAGGGCCGCCTGCACCCTGCTGCCCACGCGCAGCTTCGTGAGGATGGCGCTGACGTGGTCCTTCACCGTGCCGACGCTGAGGTGGAGCTGCGCGCCGATGTCGGTGTTGGACAGCCCCTCGGCGATCAGCACGAGCACCGCGCGTTCGCGTTCGGTGAGCAGACCGACCTGCTCGGAGGCCGGCGAGCCCGAACCGGAGCCCAGGTACCCGTCGACGACCGTGCGGGTCACCTTGGGGGACAGGACCACACCGCCGCAGGCGAGCGTGCGGACCATCTGGGCCAGCTGCTCGGGCCCGGTGTCCTTGAGCACGAACCCGGCCGCACCGGTCCGCAACGCCGTGGCGATGTACTCGTCGGAGTCGAACGTCGTGAGCATCGCCACCACCGGCGGCGGCTTGAGGCCCTGCAACTGGCGCAGGACCGTGAGGCCGTCGACGTCCGGCATCCGGATGTCGAGCAGCACGACGTCCGGCTTCCGCAGGCCGATCTCCCGCACCGCCTGCGCGCCGGTCGTGGTCGCGACCACCTCGATGTCCCCCGCCGCCTGCAGGATGAGGCGGAACCCCGTCCGCACCAGCTCCTCGTCGTCCACGACGACCACCCGGATCATGCACCGCTCCTTTGTGGATACTGTCCGTGCAGTGTCCCCAGGAGTCGTGCGAGCGCGCCATCCGGGGACCGGCCGGACCCCTCCGCCGACCGGCGGGCGCGACCAGCCGGTCGGCGGAGGGGAGCCGGCGCAGGGAAGTCGGTTCGGGGGAGCCGGCTCAGCGGACGTGCTTCGCCGGTGTGGTGGCGAGGTGGAGCAGGTGCTCCAGCGGTCCCCTGCGGAAGAACCGCGACCAGACGCCGGCGAACACCGTGACGCCGACGACGAACACGAGCACCGGCACCCAGGACGCCGGGGACTCGGCGCCGGTGCTTCCCGATGCCCCGGCCAGTTGTGGCGACAGGACGAAGTGCCCGACGTAGGCGGTCAGCGACATCGTCCCGACCGCGATGACCGGCGTGGCCAGGCGGCGCAGCAGCGGCAGGCGGTCGAGCAGCACGGTCGCGCCGATGACCACGGTGATCGCGACTCCGACGCAGCCGATGACGTCGAGCGGCATGCCGCTGTGCGGACCTGCCGTGAGCAACGACCACGCCGACCCGACGGCGTCAGCGCCGAGGTCCTCCGGTCCCGCCTTCCCGGCGACAGAGGGACGCTGCACCTCCGCAGCCGACCGGACGCCCTCGAACAGCTGCGACATCAGCCAGGAGGTGCCGTAGGCGAACACGGCCAGGGCGGGACCGAACACGGCCAGCCGGCGCCGCACGGTGCCCGAGGACAGGTCCAGCCGGCCCAGCGCCATGCCGGAGACGACGAACGCCATCCAGGGGAGCGCCGGGTAGAAGCCGGTGAGCAGGAGGTCGAGCACCCCGACACCACCGACGCGGTCGAGCGGGTCGTGGGCCTTGAGCGCGGCCGAGATTGGATCGCTCAGCAGCGACCGGAGCCCCAGCGCCAGCGGCGGCAGGACGACGGCGAGCGCGGCCGCGGTGATCGCGAGCGTGCGGGCGCGCAACCGCACCAGCGGAAGGGCGAGCAGGAAGTAGAGGCCGTAGAAGGCGAGGATCACCACGCCGCCGTAGACGGTGGCCATCACCGTGCCCAGCGCCAGCAGGACCACGGCCCTGATCGCGATGCGGGCCTTGGCCTGCCGTCCGGCCACACCGGTCCTGGGTTCCAGGCGACCGGCGAGCAGCACCAGCGAGAACCCGGCCAGGGTGGCGAACAGCGCCGAGGACCGGCCCTCTGCCAGGTGGCGCACCCAGATACCGATGCCGGACGTGGCGTCCGCGGCCGGGCCGAGGTGCACGACGTACATGCCGAAGACGGCCAGTGCGCGGGCCAGGTCCACCCCGACCAGCCGTGCCGTCGAGGGTGTGACCGGTGTGCCGGGCTGGTGGGCGGTGGAGATGTCCTGTGGTGGCAGCTGTTTCACACAGCCACCTTTTCGGTGCGGCCCGGTGGCGGACCACCCGTCAGGTCGCGGTGCGCACCCCGCCGGTCGACCGGAACCGCCCGGCCGACCGGAACCGTCCGCAGTGGACGGTCATCCCTCGTCGTCGTCGCCGAAGAACTCCTCGGCCATGCCGCTCAACGCCATGCCGCCGAGCACACCGCCCGCGGCACCGGCGGCACCGGCGGCGAGCATGCCGCCCATGCCGGCTCCGCGCCGCTGGTCCTGCTGGTGGTAGTGGTGGTCGTCGTCGTGACCACGGCCGCGGTAGCCCTGCTGCCCGCCGTACCCGGCCGGGGTGCCGAAGGCGGGGTGGTGCCCAGGTTGCCCGCTGAACGCGGGGTTCTGCGCACCACCGAAGGCGGGGTTCTGGGCGCCACCACCGAACGCCGGGTTCGCCCCGCGCTCGGCGACCTGCGCCAACCAGCCGCTGATCGCGGCCGCCCAGTCGGTGACCAGCGCTTCCTGGTGGGAGACCCGCAGGTGCCCGGAGGTGTCGCCGCCGATCGAGAACCCGCCCCGCCGCCGGTCGGCTTCGAGCACCACGTGCAGCTCGTGCGCGGTGGCGACGAAGGTCAGCTCGACCTGGCTCACCCGGCCCGCGAACCGCCCCGGCGGGAAGAACTCCAGCTCCTGGTAGAAGCCGAGCTCGTGCGGCACACCGGGCAACCGCCCGTTCTCCACACCCGCACCGCGGAACGAGAACCCGAGCTGCCCGACCGCGTCCAGCACCTTGTTCTGCGACGGCAGCGGACCGACCAGGACCGGGTCGAGATCACCCTTGTCGGGCGCACCCGCGACGACGAGCTCGGTCCGCAGCCCCACTCCCATCCCGGGCAGCGCCGCACCACCGACCGCGGTGATCGGCGTCTCCCACGGCAGCTCCAGCTGGAAGGGCACCGCCACCAGCTGGCCCGCGGGCACCCGCACACCCTGCTGCACCACCGCCCGGAAGAACTCCGCGCCACCGTGCTCGTCGTCGCGGGCGAAGGCGAACCCACCCCGCTCGACCTGCGCCACCAGCGACAGCACGACCTGGCCGATGTCGGCGTCGGCACTGCCGCCCTGGATGCGCACCTGCCCGGTGACGGGCTGACCGGGCACGGCGTGCGGCGAGTCCAGCACGGTGTCGACGGACGGGCCACCGATGCCGAAGGCGCTCAGCATCCGATTGAACATGAGAAGCTCTCCTCCTGGGACGAACGGGTCGAACCTGTTGCCGTGTCCCAGCTTCGTGAGCCCGTCGGACCGTGCACAGCTGCCGGACGTCCGGAACACCCCGCTACCCGGCTGGACCTGACCCCGCCGATCGGCGGGGTGGGCCACGTCCCGCCGAGGCTGAACCTGTCCTCGGTAGCCTCGGCGGTGTGATGGACGATCGTCGCGGCGTTGCCCCAACACGCACCCACTCGGTGCTCGTCGTCCTGTTCGACGGCGTGCAACCCCTTGACGTCGCGGGTCCTCTGGACGTGTTCTCGTTGGCAGCGCGTTGCGTCGGAACAGCGGACACCCCGCCCTACGTCGTTCGCACGGCCTCACTGGGCGGCGGAACGATCCGCGCGGCCGGCGGCCTGCGGGTGGTCCCGGACCTCGACCTCGCCGCTGCCGACACCCCGGACCTGCTCCTGGTGCCGGGCGGTCCCGGCGTGGGGGACGTCGACGAGCGGCTCGTCGCGTGGCTGCGTGAGCGGGCTCCCGGTTCGCGACGAGTGGTGTCGGTGTGCACGGGGGCGTGGCTCCTGGCCGAGGCCGGTCTCCTGGACGGGAGACGGGCCACGACGCACTGGGAGTCCTGCAGTCACCTCGCCGACAAGCACCCGCGGGTGCGGGTGGAGACCGAACCGATCTTCGTCCAGGACGGCCCGTTCTACACGTCGGCCGGTGTCACCGCGGGTGTGGACCTCGCCATCGCCCTGGTCGAGGAGGACTTCGGCCGCGCGGTGGCCCACGAGATCGCCCGTCTGCTGGTGGTGTTCCTGCGCAGGCCGGGGAACCAGGCCCAGTTCAGCGCGCAGCTGTCGGCCCAGGCCGCGTACTCCGACCCGCTTCGGGACGTCCAGCACTGGGCCACCGCGAACCTCGCGGCGGACCTGTCCGTTCCGGCGCTGGCGGGCAGGGCCGGGCTGTCGCCACGTCAGTTCGCTCGCGCGTTCGCCGAGCAGGCCGGCGTGACACCGGGCCGCTTCGTGGACCTCATCCGGCTGGAGGCCGCGCAACGCATGCTGGCGGACACCGGGGAAGGGGTGCTGCGGATCGCGCGCCGGTGCGGGTACGGGACGCAGGAAGGGATGCGCCGCGCGTTCCTGCGCGAGCTCGGCGTGTCGCCCACGGAGTACCGGCGCAGCCGGGCCTGATCCGGGACGGATGGCAGATTCGTTGGGGTGCACGACATGGGCACGGCGACCGACCGGACCTACCGTTGCCCACATCGTCTGACTGAAGGGTCCCGACATGCAGGTCGCCATCGTGCTCTACCCCGGCTTCACCTCCTTGGACGTCCTCGGGCCCTACGAGGTCCTTGGCCGCCTTCCCGACACCGAGGTCGTCTTCGTGGCCGAGAAGCCGGGCCTGGTGGTCAACGACCTGAAGAGCCTGTCGATCGACGTCGTCGCCACCCTGGCCGATGTCACGGCACCCGACGTCGTTCTCGTCGGCGGAGGCCCGGGCCAGGTGGAGCAGATGTCCAACCACGCCTTGCTGGAGTGGCTGCGCACGACCGACCGGACGAGCAGGTGGACGACGGCCGTCTGCACCGGCACCTTCCTGCTCGCGGGTGCCGGACTGCTCGGCGGACGCAGGGCAACGACCCACTGGGGCGGGCTCGACCAGCTCGCCGAGTTCGGTGTGACTCCTTCGAAGGAGCGGGTGGTCGTCGACGGTCACTACGCGACCGCGGCCGGCGTGTCCGCCGGCATCGACATGGCGTTGACCCTGGCCGGTCTGATCGCGGGCGACGACGTGGCGCAGACGGTGCAGCTCATCATCGAGTACGCGCCGGAGCCGCCCTACGACGCGGGTTCGGTGGACTCCGCTCCCGCGGCCGTGGTCGAGAACGCGATGCGGATGATGTCGAGCTGACCCACCTCCGGCGGATCACCGCCGTTGACATGCCGGTGGGCACGAGTAGAGGACGAACGCTGACCGGTACTTGCGACACAGTGCCCTTGTCATCGGAAGCGTCCGCGGACGAAGTCCACTCGCAGTCAACGCAGGAGAACAGTCATGCGAACCCGTCCGCTCGGCCGCACCGGCATCCAGGTCAGTCCCTACGCGCTGGGCACGATGCTGCTCAACTCGTACGGCAACCCGGACCAGGACGAGTGCGTCCGCATCGTGCACCGCGCCCTTGACGCCGGCATCAACGTCGTCGACACCGCCGACGTCTACGGCCCCGACGGGGAGTCGGAGACGATCCTCGGGAAGGCCCTGCGCGGCCGCCGCGACGAGGTCGTGCTGGCCACCAAGTTCAACGGCGCCATGGGCACCGACCCCAACCAGCGCGGCAGCTCCCGCCGCTGGATCGTCTCCGCCGTCGAAGGATCGCTGCGCCGCCTCGGGGTCGACCACATCGACCTCTACCAGGTCCACCACCCCGAACCCGGCACCGACGTCGAGGAGACGCTCGCCGCGCTGACCGACCTGCTGCGAGCGGGCAAGGTCCGCGCCATCGGGCACTCCAACCTGCCCGCCGCGGAGATCGTCGAGGCCCAGTGGGTGGCCGAGCGGCGCGGGCTGGCCCGCTTCCGCTCGGAGCAGCCGCACTACTCGATCCTCAACCGCGGGATCGAACGCGAGGTGCTCCCGGTGTGCGAGCGCTACGGACTGGGCGTCGTGGTGTGGAGCCCGCTGGCGATGGGCCTGCTCGGAGGCCGTCTGCGCAAGGGCAGCGCCGAGACCGCCTCGGCCGGCCGCCTGCACTGGGCCGGGAAGCACCTGACCGACGAACGCAAGCTCGACGCCGTCGAAGCACTCGCACAGGTCGCGGAGGAGGCCGGGGTGTCGTTGCCCCACCTCGCACTGGCCTTCGTGACCGCCCACCCCGCGGTCACGTCCGCGATCATCGGCCCGCGCACCCTGGACCAGCTCGACGACCTGATCGCGGGAGCCGACACCCTGCTCGGCGACGACGTGCTCGACCGCATCGACGAGATCGTGCCGCCGGGCACGGATGTGGGGCCCATGGACGTCGCCTACGTCACCCCGCCAGTCGCTCACCCTCATCTCCGCCGTCGCCCTGTTGCCACCCGCGCCGCACGGCAACGGTCTCCGCAGTGAAGGTCGACGTCGGACAACGCCGGGCTCGTCTCGGTGTCCGCCACCACCTGGCCACGGCCGCGACCACAGTCCAAGAGGTCATCGAGGGCGTCGTCGCGCTGCACGCCACCGACCCCGCGACGGTGTACCTCTCAGCGGCCGCACGGCTCATGCGCCCGGCCGTGGCGGAGGTTGAGCACGCGCTGTACCAGGAGCGCATCTGCTTGCGGCTGCTCGGGATGCGCCGCACGATGTTCGTGACAGACCTCGACACCGCGGCTCTGGTGCAGCACGGTTGTTCCGCCGACGTCGCGACGAAGCAACGGCGGCTGCTGGAGAGAGAACTCGGGCAGCAGGGACACCCGGAGAACGTGCCGGAACCGGCGACGTGGCTGACCGAGGTCGAAACCGCCGTCGAGGCCGCTCTGCACAGGCTCGGGTCGGCGACAGCGACGCAGCTGGCCGACGAGGAGCCACGGCTGCGCCAGCAACTGCGGATGTTCGAGGGCAAGCCGTACGAGGCGATCGGCAACGTCACCAGCCGGGTGTTGTTCCAGCTGGCGGCGGACGGCCGGATCGTCCGCGGCCGTCCACGCGGCACGTGGCTGAGCACGCAGTACGTCTGGCACCCCTTGCGGGACTGGGTTCCGGACGGCCTGCGGTCGTGGGAGCCCGACGCGGCGCGGACGGAGCTGGCACGGTTGTGGTTGCGCGCGTACGGTCCGGCGCCGGTGTCGGACCTGCGGTGGTGGACGGGCTGGACGGTCAGCCAGACCAGGAGCGCCCTGGCCGGGGTGGCGACGGCGGAGGTCGATCTGGCGGGCGTGCCGGGGCTGGTGCTGGCCGACGACCTGGAACCGGTGCCCGTGCCGGAGCCGTGGGCGGCGTTGTTGCCGAGCATGGACCCGACGTCGATGGGCTGGCAGGACCGCGACTGGTTCCTGGGTGAGCACCGGGCGGCGCTGTTCGACCGCGCGGGCAACATCGGCCCGACGGTCTGGGTGAACGGCCGCGTCGTGGGCGGCTGGGCGCAGCGCGCGAGCGGCGAGGTCGTGCACCGGCTGCTGGAAGACGTGTCGTCGGACGAACGGGAGCTGGTGGAGGAGGCAGCCGGCCGCTGTGCGACCTGGCTGGGCGGGGTCCGGGTGACACCGCGGATGCGCACTCCGCTGGAGCGCGAGCTGGCGGCATGACCGCCGAGGACGTCTCGGCGGGGATCGGCTGCACGGCTCACCGCCGGGTGACGTCGACGACGAGCCGGGTGTGCCGGCGGACCACGGCACGCGCTTGGCGCTGGGGCTGCTCGGCCTCCCTGATCGCGTCCACCCGCAGCGCCAGCTGCCGGAACGCGACCTCAGCGGTCACGAGCCCCAACTCGGCTCCAGCGCACCGGTGCGCGCCCAGCCCGAACGACAGGACGTCGCGTGGCCCGGTGTCCGGCGTGAGGAACCGGTCCGCCACGAACGAGTCCGGATCGCCGAACCTGCCGGGATCCCGGCCGAGCGCACCGAAGCACACGAGCACCACGCTGTCGCGGGCGACGGGGACACCGGCCAGTTCGGTGTCCTGCGCCGCGACCCTGACGCCGTACTGGACAGGAGGGTCGTACCGCAGTGCCTCCAGGACGAACGACCTCAGCAGTGCGTCGTCGTCGCGCAGACCCGGCAACAGGTCGTTGTGCGCCGCGAGCTGACGCAGGCCGCTGCCGAGCAGCGACGCGGTGGTCGCGGTGCCCGCGCCGAGCAGGAACACCAGGTTGCTGACGAGGTCCCGCTCGTCGATCTGGCTGTGCTCCCTGAGCGAACGGACGAGCGGAGCTTCGCTTCCCCGCTTCGCCAGGACCGTGTTCGTGATGTGGTCGACGAGGTGTGACGATGCCTCTTCGGCGGCTGCGAGCGCCTTGTCCGGCGGGTGCATCTCGTTGCGTTCCAGGAACCTGTCGAGCCAGCCGGCCACTCGTTCGCCGTCGTGCCGCGGCAGACCGAGCAGTTCGCCCATCACGGAGTCGGGGATGGTCGTGAACGACCGGGCGGCGTCCACCAGGCCGTCGCCCTCGCCGAACGGCGCTGTGCCGGCGCCGGCGTGCCGCGTGATCATCGGGCGCATCCGCTCGACCTGGTCGGGGGCGAAGAAGCGCGCGATGAGGCGGCGGGCGGGTTGGTTGTCGGGTGCGTTGCGGAAGAGCAGGCTGCGGTAGAGCAGATCGGTCGACGGGACCGTGTACCAGGTGGGCCACAGCCGGTCGGCGTAGTGGCGGTCGGGTACGGGGAAGAGCTTTGGGTTCACCAGGACGTCCGCGCACTCCCGGTAGCCGGTGACGAGCAGGCGCTGAGGGGTGATCGGCAGCACCGGCCAGTGTTCGACCAGCTCGCGGTAGTGGCGGTAGGGCGCGGTCCGCCCCTCGGGGGACAGCAGCCGCAGCAGCACGTCGTGAGGACTGGTCACGGCATGCCGTCCCGTCCGCTCAGCACGAGTCCGGACAGTGTCACGAGTGGACTGCCGTCGGCCGTGCCGGCGATGCCGTCGGCGACACCGTCCACATGTGTCACGTGCAGGTGGATGCCGTTCTTCGCCTGTGCTGCCAACGCGAGGTCGTTGTGCCCGGTGTGCAGCCTCAGCTCGGCGATCGAGTGGGGCGTCGCGTACCGGTGCGGGGTGTCGATGGCGCAGGCGGTCTGCAACAGGGCGTCGACGAGCAGCCACGGTGTCCGGTGCGCGGCGAAGAACTCGCCGTCCGGGAGCGGGGGTTCCCAGCGAGCCGAGGTCGTGCCGGTCGTGAACCTGAGGTCGCGAACCTGGTCGAACAGGCCCGACATGGACATCGTCGCCGGCGCGCGCCGGACGCTGAGCTGACGGGGCCGGGCAGGCGTGACGGTGCTGTCGGTGGTGCCGCCGACCGGAACCAGAACCTCGACGTGGTGGACACGGCGGCTGCGGTGTCCGGCCCTGAGGTGCGATCGGACGGTGACGCGCACGACGCCGGCATCCGGACCCGCGGGCGTGAACGACGCGGCCAGGGTGTACTCCGCAACCTGGGGGTCGACGGCGATGGGAGCCTCGAAGCGGACGTCCAGGAACCTGTCCACGACAGCGCCGCCGGTGAGGTGGCCGGTGACGGCGGCCGCGAGCTCCAGCACGAGCGCACCCGGCACGAGCGCGCGCGACTGCCGCACGTGGCCCCGCAGGTGGTCGTGCCGCGAGAGGTCAAGTCGCCAGACGGTGTCGTCCCGGTCGGTGTGGGACGGGCTGCCCACGTAGGGGAGTCCGGCGCCGTCGCCCACGAGGCCGGGGAACCGCGATCCCGCCAGCCGCCACTCCGCTTCGCCCAGCAGGACCGGTGCCGCGTGCCGCCCGAGGTGGTTCGCCGGCACCAGCGTGGTGAAGATCCGCTGTCCCTCGGCGTCGCTGATCAGGCCGAGCTGCCCGGTCTTCGCCGTGTAGTCGGTGAAACCGCTTCGTGGCCCCAGCCCGGACTCACCCCACAGGCTCCAGCCGATCGCGCACTCGGCGCCCGAGCTGCGGCCGGACTCGTACCGGGCGGCCGCGTTGAGCACGTCGTTGGCCGGTCCGTAGTCGATCTCGCCGGGCAGGCCGAACGCACCGGCGACGGAGCTGAAGTGGCACCACGCGAGCGGTGCGGGGTCGCGGAACGCCGCCCTGAGGTTGTGGTAGCCCATGACCTTGGTGTCACGCACCCGCCGGAACGTCGAGAGGTCCTTGGCCCTCAGCCTGCGGGCGCCGCTGATCCCCGCGCCGTTCAGCACCAGGTCGATGCGGGGCGTCGTCGCGGCGATCACCGCCGCCGCGCGCCGGACCGCGGCGGGGTCCGTCACGTCGCACCCCAGGTAGTGCACCCGGTCCGCCCCGATCCGGTCGCGCAGGGCCGCGATGGTCGCACGCGCCTCCCGCGACCTGCGACAACGGTCGTAGGTCGCCCGCAGGCCACCGATGTGGGCATCTGGGTCCTCGTGGCGCCTCCTGCGCACGTAGTCGGCGCTGCTCAGGTCACCGATCTCCGCGGACTCAGCAGCCATGGTGTCCGGTTCGGTGCTGCCGAGCAGCCACAGCACCGACGGCGGAGGGTTCATCGCCTCCAAGCACCGTGCGGTGATGCCACGCGCGCCGCCCACCGCGACCACGACGGGGCCGGTGACGGCTGGGTCCTCGACGGCAGGTGACGGCTCTTCGAGCGGGAGAAGTCGTTCCTCCCACCTGACCGCCGGGGCCGATCCGGTCCGGTAGTAGGCGACGGGCAGGCCTCTGCCGCACCCGGACTCCGCGCGAAGCCGTGCCAACGCGGCAGCGAGGCCGACGTCGTCGGTGACCACGGCGAGCACGTGCGCCGCCGGCAGCTCCCACGCGACCGACTTCGCCATCCCGGTCAGCAGCGCGCAGTGCGGATGTGGTGTTCCGCCGTCGAAACGGTCGAGCACGAGGAGCGCGACCGACGAGTTCTCGTGAGCCGGGTCGGCACGCTGTTTCAACGCGACGAAGGTCGCCTCCTGCAGGGCGAGAAGACCCGGACGTGGCGCGTCGGGCCACGTGGCACCGCGCAGGGACGTGATCACGCACAGCTGGTCGCTGACCGTTCCCGCCGAGGTGACGAGGTTCGTCACCGCCTCCTCGTCCCAGGTGGCCGCGGCGTCCGGCACGAGCACGACCGTCACCTCGTGCGCCGCGATGGCGCGCACCTGGTCCGCGATCTCCGCGTCGTCGGTGAGCACCAGCGCTCCGGCGGGCAGCGGATCGCGTTCGGGGAAGCGGGCCACAGCGGGACGTGGCACCAAGCGGAGGTCGTACGGCCGCACAGTCGTCTCCACCGCGTCCGTGGCCGTCATGGCAGCGGTGGGAGCACGTGGACGGTCGGGCCGGACTCCGCGGAGAACCGTTGGGGCAGGGTGTCCTGCACGACGCTCCGGATGACGTCGAGCACCCCGTCCGCGGCGAGGTAGCTGGTGCTTCGGCGTGGCGGTGCCGCCGCGGATGCGGGCGTCAGTTCGGTTCGCACGCGTGCGAGCACCCGCCAGCCACGGGCGGCAGCGGTTTCGGGACGGGCGAGCGCCACCGCGAACGCACCCTCGGCGCTCTCCCCGCCCTCGCTGACGACCGAGCCGGTGCTGCCGAAGGCATCGGTGTTCCACGCCATCACCAGCGCGAGATCGATGTCGCCCCGGCGCAGGTAGCAGCCGGCGGTGTGCACGGCGGCGAGCCCTGACGCCCCTCCGGCGTCGACCATCATCGTCGGCCCACGCAGGTTCCTCCGGTTGCTGATCCACCCGAGTGCGATGGACGACATGCGTCCGACCAGGCTGTACGGGCCGATGGCCCGGCTGCGGTCGCGGAGCTCTCGCAGGTACTGCTCCGCAGCCGCCTTCTCCTCGCCGTCCAACGTCGCCGCAAGCCCGTCACCCAGGCACCGCACGGTGGACTCGACAGCCGACCTGCTGACGCCGTACCGGGCGCCGAAGACACCCGTGCGTTCCGCAAGTCCCTGCCACCACGGTGTGTCGTCCCCCGATCCGGCCAGCCGGCCCGCCAGCTCGGCCGCGAGCAGCTGACTCATGTCCAGCTGAGCCGCGACCTTGGGCACGATCAACGAGCTCGCGAACGGAGGAAGCGGGTACGGGGCCTCGAACCGGGTCGTGTCGGCGGGATCGTCGCCTCGGGACAGCCGGTGCGCGACCGACTCGTCCTCCGGCTTGCCCGGCAGCAACGCGCTCCACCGCACCAGCACCAGCTCGTCGCAGGACGCGGACGGAGCGGACCGCACGGCACGGGTCTGCGTCCCGGGCGGGCAGAGCAGCTGATGTCCGTTGATGCCACCGAGTCCACAGGCGAAGACCCCGACGAACGACCGTTCCTCCGCCGCCAGCGGCACCGGTGCCGAGGGCACCCGGACGGAAAGGGAGCGGGCGTACTCCGGCAGCGACGCGTGGTTGGGCTGCCGGGGCACCGTCGACCGGTGCAGGCCGATCGCGGCCTGGATCAGCGAGACGATCCCGCAGGCCATGCCGGTGTGGCCGAGCATCGCCTTGTTCCCCGTGACCCACGGCGTGCCACCGGCGTGGGCGGCGGCGATGGAGCGCAACTCCGTCGCGTCCCCTGCGAGGGTCGCGGTCCCGTGCCCGATGATCCACGAGACCTCGGCGCCGGTGACGCCGTTGACGTCCCCGGCCCGCGTCATCGCGCGAGTCTGGCCCTCCTGGCTCGGTGCGAAGATCGCTTTGCTCTTGCCGTCGCACGCGGCGCCGAACCCGGCGAGCACCGCGAGCACCGTGTCGCCGTCCCGCAGGGCATCGCTCATCCGCTTGAGCGCGACGACGCCGGCGCCTTCGGAGAACACCGTGCCGTCCGCCGCCGCGTCGAAGGCGCGCAGCTGTCCCGTGCGCGACAGCGTGCCCATCTCGCCGAAGTACACCTGGCGCAACGGTCCGTGTGAGCTCACGCCACCGCAGAACGCGACGTCCACCTCGCCGTCCAGCAGGTGCCTGACGCCGAGGTCCACCGAGTACAGCGCCGACGGGCAGATGTTGTCGGAGACGAGCACGTGCGTGTCTGGAGGGAGCAGTCCCTTCGCGGCGCGGACGGCCTGGTGGTGGGGGAGGAACTCGGTGTGTCCGCGGTGCGCGCAGGGGTCCGCTTGCGCGAGCTTCCGCCTGATCGCGTCGCGCCGGTCTCCCGGCAGCCGTGCCGCGGTCTGGGCGGCGAGGGCGTCCGCGGCGAGCGCGAGGTCCATCTCGTAGCTCGTGTCCGTGGACGAAGCGAGGAACAGACCGGTGCGGCCGGTCGGACCGGGCGATGTGGTCGTGACGCATTGATGCAGCGCACGACGCAGCCAGGACACCTGGAGGTCGCCGACGTCGTCCCCCAGCGCCGTCGGAACCTCGCCGAACCGGAGCTCGTACGGCTCACCCGTGTCGCTGTGGGTCAACCGCGCCAACGATTCGAGCCCGCGGAACCGGGCGGAGGGCCCGAACACGAGAGGGCCGTCCTGCGCGCGCCTCCACAACTCCTCGACGTCGTCGCAACCCGGCGTCACGACACCGGCGGCGACGACGCAGACCTGGTCGGCGTGCATCGGATCAAGCCGTTTCCCGCGCCGCACCGGCGTCTTTCAGCAGCTGGGCCACCGTGCGGACGGTGATGGTCGCGGGCGACTCGACCTGACCGAGCTCGACCGACCACCGCTGCTGGGCCTTGACCAGCACGAGGTGGTGCTGGAGGGAGTCCAGGCCGAACTCGGCTTCGAGGTCGACATCCGGGGTGACCATGTCCTCCGGGATCTCGAGCGCGGCAGCGTAGCTTTCGCGCAGGTAGGTGGTCACCACGTCGTCTGAGCTGGTCATGGCTGACTCCCTGGGGCTGGTGAGAAGAGTGGTCAACTGTCGGACATCGGTCTCGGTCACGCGTTTCCTGAACGGCGCCCACACCCGCGCCCTGCTGCCGAGGGTCTCGGAGACGAGCCGGGTCAGCGTGTCCTTCAGGCCGCATTCCACGAACTCCGCCACCCCCTCCGAGCTCAGCTCCGTGACGGCGTGGCAGAAGTCCAGCGGCCGCACCATCTGGAGCGCGGCGAGCAGGACAAGGTCGTCGTCGGCTCCCACCGCGCGCCCGAGCACAGGTGACCACACAGCCGTTTTCAGGGGCGCTGACCGGATTCCACGTACGGACTCCAGGTACCGTTCGAACGCGGGGCCGAGCGTGACGTGGTGCTGGGCGTAGGGGCCCGCGCGCAGTGCGGTCACCGTGGTGCCCTGCGCACGGGCGTGGTGCGCCAGCCGTTCGACCTCTTCCGCCGGGCCGGAGAGGATCACCTGCGTCGGGCTGTTCACCGCGGCGACCACGACGCTCCTGGCACCTGCCACGACCGCTGCCGCTTGGCAGGACGACAGCATGAACGCCGCGGTGGCGGCATCGGCGTTTGCGTGTGCCTGCAACGCTTTGGCGCGTTCGCACAACAGGCGGGCGCCGTCCTCGACGGTGATGCCCTCCGCGGCGACCATCGCGGTGATCTCACCGAGGCTGTGTCCGAGCAGGACGTCCGGGCGAAGCCCGAACTCCTCCAGGAGCACCCGGTGACAGCTCAGTTGTGCGTGGTAGGTCTGCATCTCGCTCAACGGGCTCCACGCCGTGGGCTCGGGCTCGCTCAAGACGGACGGCCACCCGAGGTCAGCCGTCACGGCGTCGATCCGGCTCGCGAGCTCGGCCGCGTGCCGTCGACCTGCTGCGTAGTGGGCGAACGGATCAGTGAAGAGCGATCCGAGGCCGGGAAAGACGAATGCGGTCTTCATGGAATCCCGTCATGTCGAACCTCTGCGCTGCTGTGCGGATCGAAGCTGACCTGTCCCGCTGGACGGTATGGCACCAGGACTTCGCCTTCCACGAGCCGTCCCATTCGATGGAACGACCCGTTCCAGCGTGCCTCACCGAACATCCGGATGGGCGTGCCGCTTGATGTGACCGTTCTGCATGACGAAGTCGACGTTCCCGGTGCAGCCGATGTCCTCGAAGGGGTTGCCGGGCATCGCGACGAGGTCGGCGAGCGCGCCGGGGCGGATGGTGCCGCGGTCGGGGGTGGCGAGCAGCGCGGCGGCTTCGGAGGTAGCGGCGCGGAGCGCGCGCAGCTCGCTGATGCCGTTGGAGACCATGGTGGGGAACTCGCGCCAGTTGTCGCGGTGGGGCAGGACGCTGGCGTCGGAGCCGAACGCGATCCGGGCCGCTGAGCCGGCGGGATGGGTGGCGCACTGGTGCAGGCGGTCGGCGTGCGTGCGGAAGGTGTCTCTGAGGTGGTCCGGCTTGTCAGTCCAGAAGTCGTCGTCGTCGAGGTGGCGCAGGCATTCGACGGTGACGAACTGGGTGGGGACGAGCCAGATGCCCTTGTCCACGAGCACGGTGAGCGTGGAAGGGGTGGCGAGTGAGGCGTGTTCGACGGAGCGGACGCCGGCGTGGGCGGCGCGCAGGACGCCTTCGTCGTTGAACGCGTGGACAGCGGTGGGCATCCCGAGGTCGCGCGCGGTGGCGACGAGGGCGTCGACTTCCGCCTGGGAGTAGGTGACCAGTTCGGGGTCGTCGTGTTCGGAGCCGAACCCGCCGGTGCCGGCGAACTTGATCCAGTCCGCGCCCTGCCGTGCTTCGACGCGGACGGCCTGGACGACCTCGTCGACGCCGTCGGCGAGGGCGCCCAGCTCGACGCCGAAGCGTTCGCCCAACCCGGCGGACTTGTCGCCGTGGCCACCTCTGCCGGAGATGATGCGCGGCGCCACGATCATGCGCGGACCGTCGACGACCCCTTCGCGCTGCGCTTGCTTCAGGTCGACGGTGACGGACGGGGGTGCGCACCCGAGGTCGCGCACCGTCGTGAAGCCGTTGTGCAGCAGGGTCCGCAACGACGTCAGTGCCGCCAGGGTCTGCGCACTGACGGAGGTGTCGGGTGGCAGGTCGGGCACGACGTGGACGTGGCAGTCGATGAACCCCGGAACCAGGGTGCGATCGCCCAGGTCGACCACCTCCGCCCCCCGCGTCCGCGTCGGGCCGACCTCCTCCACGCGGCCTCCTGCGACGAGCACCGAGGTCCGCCCGGAAGGACGGTCGGCGATCCCGTCCCAGAACCGGTCGGCGACCACGATCAAGGGGTTCGTCGCGATTGACATCGATTGCCCTTCACTTTCACCGGTCGACTGGTCGCAGGGCCACTCTTTTGTGGGAATCCGCACCCGGAAAGCGCAGTCCCGGTGGACGTGTTGCTGCTGACCGTAGGCTCCTGCGCCTGTTCGAGTGACGGGTTTCCCTCCATTTCGATCTTACCAATGAATGAGGTGCTCCGTGGTGGATTAGCAGGCTTCCCGTGCGGGCATCACCAATTAAGGGAACTGTGCGGTTGAATTCCGAGCGAAATCGAATACGCGTGAATACCGTGGAGGACGACGGTGGAGGACACGACGGCCGGAGACCGGTCATTGATCTTGGGCGAGAATTCTCTCGACCCGCGAACGGTGGCAGAGGTCGCCTCCCGTGAGCTCCGCGGCGGGATACGGCTGTCCGACAGGGCGGCCGAGCGGGTCGACGGCAGCGCGGCGCTGCGCGGGGAGCTGGTCGAGGCCGGACAACCCCTGTACGGGGTGACCACCGGTTTCGGTGACAGCGCGCGCCGGGTGGTGTCCGCGGACAAGGCGGTGGAGCTGCAACTGGGCCTGGCCGAGTACCACTTGGCGGGGGTCGGTCCGCAGACCCCGCCGGAGGTGGTGCGGGCGGCGATGCTGATCCGGGCCAACTGCTTGGCCAAGGGCGCCTCCGGGGTCCGCCGCGGCCTGGTCGAGCTGCTGCTGTCCTGTCTGGAGAACGACCTGGTTCCCGTTGTGCCCCAGCGCGGTTCGGTCGGCGCGAGCGGTGACCTGACGCCGTTGTGCTACATCGCGAACGTCCTGCTGGGCCGGGGCGAGGTGGTGGTCGGGGGTGAACGGCGACCGGCGTCCGAAGCGCTGCGGGAGTGCGGGTTGACGCCGTGGGAGCCGGAGCCCAAGGAGGTGCTGGCGCTGATCAACGGCACGTCGTTCTCCTCGGCCTTCGCGGTCGTCGCGCTGCAGCGCGCCACCCGCCTGGCCCACGCCGCCGAGGTGTGCACGGCGATGGCCTGCGAAGCCCTCGACGCCGACCGCAGCCACTACGACCCCGTGATCCACGAGCACAAGCCGCACCCGGGGCAGCGGGCGAGCGCTGAAGCTCTGCTGTCGCTGCTGGACCGGTCCGGCCTGGTCGAGGACCACCCCGCGTCCCTGGGCGATGACGACCAGGTCGACGGCGACTACGAGGAGCTGGACCAGCCGATCCAGGAGCCGTACAGCCTGCGGTGCGCCCCGCAGGTGATCGGGGTGCTGCGCGACACCCTCGACTGGGTCGGCCGCTGGCTGGAGGTGGAGATCAACTCGGTGGACGACAACCCGCTGTTCGACACGCGCACGGGCCAGGCCTACAGCGGCGGCAACTTCTACGCGGGCCACGTCGGCCAGGCGATGGACTCGCTCAAGGTGGTGACGGCGTCCATCGGAGACCTGCTGGACCGGCAGGTCGCGCTGCTGGTGGACGAGCAGTACAACCGCGACCTGACCCCGAACCTCATTCCCCGCGTGGACGACGACGACCCGCACGCCGGGCTGCGCCACGGTTTCAAAGCCGCCCAGATCACCTGCTCCGCCCTGGCGGCCGAAGCGCTGAAGAACACCATGCCCGCCACCGCCTTCTCCCGTTCCACCGAGTGCCACAACCAGGACAAGGTCAGCATGGGCACCATCGCCGCCCGCGACGCGCACACCGTGGTGGAGCTGGTGGAGAACATCGCCGCGGTCCACCTGCTGGCCTCCTGCCAGGCGTTGGACCTCCGCGGCGCCGACCGGGCCGCGCCCGCCACGAAAGCCGTGCGCGACCTCGTCCGCGAACACGTGCCGCCGGTCGAGGACGACCGCGGCGTGGGAGGTGACGTCAGCGTCGTCGCACGACTGCTGCGCACCGGGGCCGTCATGCGGACCGGTGAGCGGTGAACGCCGGCCACAGCGCTCTCGGCGCGTCGACCGGCCTGCCGGAGGGCACCGGCGTGACGATGGGCGTGGAGGAGGAGTTCCTCCTGGTGAGCCGCGGTTCCCGGCTGCCGGTCGGCGACGCCGCAGCGGTGCTGGCCGGTGTGCCTCCCGCGGACCTGCCCGGTGAGAGCCGCGTGGTGCACGAGCTGTGGGACACCCAGGTCGAGGCGACCACCGGAATCTGCTCCGACCTCGCGCAGGTGCGCGACGAGCTCACCCGCAACCGCGCCGCGCTGCGACGGTCGGCCCGGTCACTGGGCCTGGAGCTGGTGCCCTCGGGACACCCGCTGTTCGGCGCCGAGACCGCGCCTCCCCGGTGCGATGGCCACTACGGGTGGATGAGCGAGACCTACGCCGGGGCCCTGGCCGACCAGGAGATCTGCGGCTGCCACGTCCACATCGGGCTCGGCGACCGCGAGATCGGCGTCGCCGTGCTCAACCACCTGGCACCGTGGTTGCCGACGCTGCTGGCGCTCACCGCCAACTCACCCTTCCGGCGAGGCCGGGACAGCGGGTTCCACAGCTGGCGGATGATGGTGCTGACCCGCCTGCCGGCCTCCGGCATCCCGCCGTGGTTCGGTTCGACCGCCGAGTACGACGCCGACCTGGCCCGCCTGCGGGAGTGCGGGCTGCTGCCCCCCGACCACGGCGGCCTGCGCCTGGCCCGCCTGTCCGACCACCTGCCCACCGTGGAGGTCAGGGTCGCCGACACCACGGCCACGACCGACGAGGCGGTGCTCCACGCTGCTCTGGTCCGCGGTCTCGTGCGCACCGCGCTGGGCGAGCTGGACGCCGGCCGGGAGGCCCGCCGCCTCGGGGACACCGTGCTGGGCGACGCGTTGTGGGCGGCCGCTCGACACGGCCTCGACGGCCCGGCCGTGGACCCGTGGAGCGGCACGCGCACAGCACCGGGCGCGATGGTGTCCCGCCTGTTCCGGCACGTCGAGGACGCACTGGCCGCGACCGGTGACCTCGACGAGGTGCGCACGCTGCTCCACGCGGTGCTCACCGGCGGCAACGGGGCCATGCGGCAGCGCCTGGCCGCTGTTCTGCACGGCGTGCCCGGCGCGCTCGACCTGCTCGTCCGGGACGCGGAAGGTGGGACACCGCCACCGGCCGGACCGGTGACACCACTCAGGAGGTGAGCGACGTGAACGACGCCCTGCTCGGAAAGCACCTGATCTACACCTACGACAGCGGATGGCGGTACGAGTTGTACGTCAAGAACGCCACCGGCATCGACTACCGCATCCACAGCGGGCCCGTCGGCGGCCGGTGGGTCAAGGACCAGGCCGTCCACATCACCCGCCTCGACTCCGGCGCCCACACCGTGTCCTGGACCGAACCCACCGGCACCTCGGTCGCCCTGGTCGTCGACCTGGAGCACCGCCAGTTGCACGGCGCGATCTTCTTCCCCCGCTGGGTGTGGGACGACCCCGCCGAGACCGCGTGCTTCCAGAACGACCACCTCGACCGGATGACCGCCCTCCGCGACGCCGGACCCACCTACCCGGTCGAGGTGGTCGACGAGGCCGCGCGGATCACCTTCGTCGACCAGCGGGACACCGACGACGACACCGTGATCGACCGCGCACCCGAGGACCTGCCCGACGGGTACGCCGACCGCACGCGGTGAACCGGCCGGCTCAGGCGCGCTGACCGGTCAGGTCCGCGCAGAGCTGGTCGATGAGCTCGGTGGTGACGTGGGGCATGACGGACAGGTGCGCGCGCCCGTCCACGTCGAGCAGGTGCCAGGCGCTCATGGCCTCGTCCTCGGGACGGTCGAACAGCACGACGTTGCCGCCGGGGAAGCGGGTCGGGTTGAGCCCCGCTTCCCCCAGGCGCCGGACCGCGTGCTCGGTGACCTCCAGGCAGTGCCGGACCCGTTCGGCGAGCCCGTCGCGTCCCAGTCCGCGCAAGGCGTACCACAGCAGCAACGGCGACAGCGCGTCCCGAGACCCGCCGATCGTGTCGTCGTCGCTGCCCACCGCCACTCCCGGCCTGCGGATCGCGTCCGCGTCCACCTCGCGCACGAGGACCGCACTGCTGGGCAGGGGCGACCCGATGATCTTGTGGCCGCTGATCGACACGCTGTCCGCGCCGTCGGGGAACGACCAGGGGCGGCGTGGTCGACCGAACTCGGCGAGCGGCCCGCCGAACGCCGCGTCGGAGTGGACGAACACCCGGTCCACCCCCGCGTCGGTGGCGGCCCGCCGGATGCCGGGGATGTCGTCGACAGCGCTCCTGCCGGTGGTGCCGATGGTGGCGACCACGACCGCCGGCACGCCTCTGCTGCCGATCTCGTGCCCGAGCGCGGCGAGATCCAGCACGCCGCGCTCGTCGACGTCCACCGCCACGTAGGGCATGCGCAGGAGCTTCGCGATCTTCGGCATGGAGTAGTGCGCCTCGCGCGAGGCGAACAGCACGCCGTCCGGGTACCGCTCACGCGCCACGTAGGCCGCGAACAGGTTCGCCTCGGTCCCGCCGTGCGCCAGGTGACCGAACACCTCGTCCGGTGACCCGCCGGCGAGCTCGACGAAGAACGTCATCACCGCCTGTTCGAACGGCTTGGTGTCGAGCCCGTACTCGCTCGCCTGGTCAGGGCTGCCCGCGTTGTTGAGGTGCATCGACAGGAACGGGGCCAACGGGCCGTAGTCGAATTCCAGGTTGACCGGAAAACCGGTCATGTGCCGGGAACGCTCTTGGACCGAGGCCGCGAAGCGCTGCAACAGTTCGACGTCCGCGCCTCGGCGGGCGTCGCCGTGCACCGGGATCCGCAGTTCTTCCGGTGAGAACACGAAGACCACCTATTGGGCAGGAGCACCGTCGTCACCGCCGTGCTGCCCGCGCTCGCCCTGCGGCGGCAGACGATGTCGTTTCCGACATGGACCGTGTTCCATCATGCCGGGCAGACGACGGCCACCGTCAGCGCGAAACAGGTGAAATTCGATCAGCCCGTTCACGGACGCGGCTTCACGCACCGGCGGTGCTGCGGCGAGGAATGGGCGACCCGTTGCTCCTCGCGGGTGAACCGCTGACCAGGCACTGTCCCAGCCGGGGTGTCCACTTCTGGTCCGAGCCGTTCCGCGCCCTTCTTCGTTCGCGATCGAGGTGGAATCTCGACTTTCGCCGGAAATTGGAATAGATCGACACCGGGGTGCGAGCTTCACCTAATCGAACCTGTTGTTCCCGGTGCGTTCCGAGTACGAATGAACACCGCCACTTGCAATCTTTGGAGGATTCATGTCACCTGTCGACTCAGCCGGCCGCTCGTTCACCCGAAGAGGGCTGGCAGCAGCGGCGCTGACAGCGTTGTTGCTGCCGTTGACCGCGCCGGCGCCCGCTCACGCGGCCTTGGTCAACACCTACACCAACCCCGGCAACTTCACCTTCACCGTGCCGGCCGGAGTCACCGCCGTCACCGTGCACGTCGTCGGGGCCGGCGGCGGGGGCGGTGGCAGTGGTTGGGGGTTCTTCCCCGTGCCCGGACCCGGTGGTGGCGGCGGCGGAGGCGGGGCGAACGCGACCTGCACGCTGGCCGTCACCGCGGGTGCCGTCCTGAAGATCTCGGTCGGTGCGGGGGGCACCGGAGGCGGTCCGCGCGAGGGCGTCTACCAGGCCAAGGCCGGCGCGTCCGGCGGGAGCTCCGGCATCACCATCGGCACGACCGTGCGGGCCAACGGTGGCGGCGGTCAGGGCGGGCAGGGCTCCCTCGGCGACAACACCGGCGGGGTCGGGGGCAACGGGAGCAGCTCGGCGAGCTGCAGCGGCACGGTGGTCACCACAACCCCCGGCGCTGCTGGAGCCACCGGAGGCAACGGTGTGCTGAGCAGCGGCGGAGGTCCAGGCGGTGCGCCCGGTTCGACGGTGCCCGCCGAATGCGCGGCCGGCACCGGACGAGGGGGCAACGGCGCCAACGGCGGTGTGTTCAACGGGTTCACCGGCGACGTCGGCAGCAACGGCTGCGTCGTCCTCAGGTACTGATCCGGCTCTGTCCGGACGAGGCCGCTGACCCTTCCTCCTCGCCGGTGTGGGGTCAGTGGCAGACCTGACTGATCAGGTCCGGTGCGGTAGGCAGGTGCCTGAGAGTTGAGCGCCGTGCCGCCGCCTGCGCCCACTCGGTCGGACAGCTCGGGCGAACACCGCAGTGCCTCGTTTGTCGCAACGCCAGCCTGTTGACTGCGGGTAATCGCCCGAGAACACTGGGTGTTCACGAGGTGAGGAGTGGTCTGGTGAAACTGCTGAAGAGGATTGTCCGTCGTCGCTTCGCCAAGCCCGGTTACTACGCCTACCCGGCGGTGTGATCCGGTCCTGTTTCCGGGCCGTCCGCTCGGGCGGCCCGGACCGGGAGCCGTCCGCGTGAGAGACCCGCGGCAGGCGTTGACCGCCGTGGCGCGGTCCGGGGGTGGCGTGGTCGAGCTGCGGCCCGGTACGTGGCTGGTGACCGATCCCGCCACCACCGAGCGCCTGCTGGCGAGCCGGCACGCCCTGACCGCCAGGACCGAGCAGGGCGCGGATGTCATCTCCTGGGGCGAGGACGGCCTGGAGCGGTGGATGGCGGCCCGCCGCGCCATGCGCCCAGGACTGACCGCGGCTGCCGCTGCCCGGTTCGAGCCGACCACCGGCTCGTACGCCCGACGGGCCGTCACCGGGTGGGCGTCGATGACGAGCATCGACGCGATGGCCGAAGCCACCCGCCTGATGGCGGCGGTCAACACCCACTACGTCCTGGGTGAACCGGCGCCGGTCATCACCGCCCTCGTCGGGAACGAGCTGTCGGCCGCGCAGCGGACCCGTTTCCCCGTGTCCCGCCGGTTGCCGCGCAGGCAGCTCGCCACGTACACCGCCCTGCGCACCCACCTGCGCGATCGAACGCCGGCCAGAGGACTCGTCGCTGACCTGGCCGCCGCGGGACTGGACGAGCGGAGCACCACGCTGGCGGTGCGGGCCATGCTGCTGTCCAGCCACCACGTTCCCGCCGCCGCCTTGGCGTGGGCGCTGCACGAGCTGTCCCGGTGTCCCGATCTCCAGCGGAAGATCCGCGACGAAGCCACCGCACTTCCGGACCCTGGCGCCGCTGACCTGCCCCTGTGCCGGGCGGTCGTCAGGGAAACCCTGCGCCTGCACCCGCCGATCTGGCAGCTGCGGCGCGTCCTGGACGCCCCCGTCCCCGGCTTCCCGGCCGGCGCCGAGGTGCTGTTCAGCCCGTACCTCAACCACCGCGACCCGGCAGTCCACCTCGACCCGGACCGGTTCGACCCCCACCGGTGGACCTCCGCTCCGCGCCCTTCCCCTGGCTCCTACCTGCCCTTCGGGCTGGGGCACCGCTTCTGCCCCGGCTCCCACCTGGCCACCGCCGAACTCACCGTCGTCCTCGCCGCGGTCCTCGCAGGTCACCACGTCCTGCCGCGCCAGACGCCCAAGCCGCTGCGAGGTGTCCTGAACGCACCGCACCGCCTGCGTGTGGCCCTGGTTCCGCGTCCCCGGTGAATCGGTGTTGTCGAAGTTCTTGGTCGCCTGTCCTCCTGCTCACGCGGACGATGACTGGAGAGCGCTCTCCCAAACAGCGTCCCGCTGGGCGCCGGGAAGTGTCAAGAGGGCTCGTTGACATCGCTGACCTGCGTTCGTAACATTCGTCGGCAGGGGCTGTGAGAGCGCTCTCCCGCATCTCTCGTCCCCAGTCGACCCTGCAGGAGACGCAATGTCCCGCCTCCGCTCCATCGGCACAGTCATCGCCGTAGTCGTAGGACTCGCAGTCGTGCCGGGCCCGGTCAGCGCCGCGCCCTCACTGCTGTCCCAGGGAAAACCCGCCACCGCCTCGTCGACGGAGGGCGCGGGCACCCCGGCATCCGCTGCTGTCGACGGTGACGCCGGCACCCGCTGGTCCAGCGCGTGGAGCGACCCGCAGTGGCTGCGGGTCGACCTCGGCGCGTCCTCGTCCATCACCCGCGTCGAGCTCGACTGGGAGGGTGCCTACGCCACGGCGTTCGAGATCCAGGTCTCCGCCACCGGTGACGCGTGGACGCCGGTCCGCTCGGTCACCGGTGGCACCGGCGGCCGGCAGGGCTTCGACGTCAGCGGCACCGGCCGGTACGTCCGGGTCCACTCGACACAGCGCGCCAACGGTTACGGCGTCTCGCTGTGGGAGTTCCGGGTGTTCGGCGAGCAGGGTTCCACCCCGCAGCCGGGCACCGGGGTGCGGGTGACCGGCTCGCAGGGCAACTGGCAGCTGACCGTGGACGGCCGGCCGTGGACGGTGAAGGGCCTGACGTGGGGCCCGCCCGCCGCGGACGCCGCGCGGTACATGCCGGAGCTGAAGTCCATGGGCGCCAACACGTTGCGCACCTGGGGCACGGACGCCTCCACCCGCCCGCTGCTGGACGCGGCGGCGGCGAACGGGCTGCGCGTGATCAACGGCTTCTGGTTGCAGCCCGGTGGCGGTCCCGGTTCTGGCGGCTGCGTCAACTACGTGACCGACGCGCAGTACAAGGCGGACACGCTCGGCCAGATCCGGCAGTGGGTCACGACCTACCGGGACCACCCCGGCGTGCTGATGTGGAACGTGGGCAACGAGTCCATCCTCGGGCTGCAGAACTGCTACTCCGGCGCCGAGCTGGAGAACCAGCGCGTTGCTTACGCCAAGTACGTCAACGAGGCCGCCCGCGCGATCCACGCGATCGACACCAACCACCCGGTGACCAACACCGACGCCTGGACCGGTGCGTGGGTGTACCTGAAGGCCCACGCTCCCGACCTCGACCTGTACGCGGTCAACTCCTACGGCAACGTCTGCAAGGTGCGGGAGGACTGGGTCGGCGGCGGCTACACCAAGCCGTACATCCTCACCGAGGCCGGCCCGGCCGGTGAGTGGGAGGTCCCCAACGACGCCAACGGCGTTCCGGCCGAGCCCACGGACGTGCAGAAGCGCGACGGTTACACGCAGGCGTGGAACTGCATCACCGGCCACACCGGCGTTTCCTTCGGCGGCACGCTGTTCCACTACGGCACCGAGTACGACTTCGGCGCCGTGTGGTTCAACCTGGCCCCGGCGGGCAAGAAGCGGCTGTCGTTCTACTCGGTGCAGCGCGCGTTCGGCGGTGCGACGCCGGCGAACACCCCGCCGGTGATCTCCGCGATGACCGTCCCGCAGACCGTCGCCGCCGGTGCGCCGCTCACGATCGACGTCGCGGCGTCGGACCTCGACGGGGACGCCATCGCCTGGTCGGCGGCGTTCAACAGCAAGTACGTCGACAACAGCGGCGGCCTCGCGAACGCGCCGGTGCGGGTGAACGGCAACCGGCTGACCGTGACCGCACCCGACCGGCTCGGCGTGTGGAAGGTCTACGTGATCGCCGAGGACGGCCGCGGCAACATCGGCATCGAGACGAGGTCCGTCCACGTCGTGGCACCGCAGCCCGCCGGGGTGGACGTCGCGCGGGGCAAGGCGGTCACCGCGTCGTCGTACCAGCAGGTCGGTGACGGCGCCCCGTTCCCGCCGGCCAACGCCGTCGACGGCAACGGCGCGACCCGCTGGGCCACCGACTGGGCCGACCCGCAGTGGCTGCGCGTCGACCTCGGCGCGGTGACGACGTTCCAGCACGTGCAGCTGGTGTGGGAGGGCGCGTTCGGCCGGGCGTACGAGGTCCAGGTGTCCGACGACGGCACGAACTGGCGTTCGGTGTACGGCACGACCACCGGCAACGGCGGCGTGGACTCGATCGACGTCACCGCGACCGGGCGGTACGTGCGGCTGTACGCCACCCAACGCGGAACCGGCTGGGGTTACTCGCTCTACGAGCTGGGCGTCTACCGCAGGTGATGCCCGGCGCACCGAACCGGCCCACGGCACCACATGATCCGGTTAAGGTGCCGGAATGGCGGAGAGCGGATTCGTCGAGATCCACGGGGCCAACCGGGGCAACAACGTGTTCCTGCACCTGTTCGCCGTGGCGTTGATGCTCACCGGACCGATCGTCTACGCGGCCAACGACGGCGGCACCGTCGGCATCGTGCTCACCGCGGTGCTGGTGCCGCTGGGCATCTCCGTGTGGCGCGGGATCGGGCGGGCCAAGCGGCGGCTGCTGCGGCTGGACGAGGTGGGTCTGCCCGCGACCGCCCACGTGCTGACCATGGAGCCGATCAGCGAGGACGCCACGGTCCGCGTCCGGCTCTGGATCAGCGGCCCCGACGTGCCCGGCTTCGTGGCCGAACACGACGCCAGGTACGACCCGAGCCTGCGGCCGGGCAACGAGCTGGCCGCGACGGTCGACCCCGACGACCACCACGACTTCGAGCTTGACTACTAGGGCTGGGCACGGCCGGAAGCACAGCGGAATGGCATTATTGAAAGCGCTAATACTATTTTCCGCCCTTTGCGGCTTGACGCTCTCGCTGATCTCGTGACCTGCGAGAAATAAATATTATCGTCTGGACGTCCCTCTTTTGGTCGAGCACTCTGCTGTGCACACCCGGCGCGCCGCCCGCCGTCCGTCGAGAACAGCCGAGGAGAGACGATGAACGGTTGCACCGCCGCCCTCAAGCTGGCATCGGTCGTGGCCCTGGCAGCCGGTCTGGTCGTGACCGCGCCCGTCGCGCACGCCGCACCCGATCCCGGTCAGCTGGCTGACGTCCTCGCAGACCGGCTCGGAGCCGCGAGCGCCGGGTCCTACGTGGACGGGGGAGGAAGACTCGTCGTCACGGTGACCGACCGGGCCGCGGCGGACACCGTCACCGCGACCGGTGCGCGTGCCGAGATCGTCAAGCACAGCGCGGCGACTCTCGGTGCCAGCGCCGCCGTCCTGGACCGCACGGCGCGGATTCCCGGCACCTCCTGGGGGATCGACCCCGCGACCAACCAGGTCGTGGTGTCCGCCGACGCGACCGTCACCGGCTCCGCGCTCGCCCGGCTGAGGTCCGTGGTCGGCGGTCTCGGCGACACGGCACGGCTGGAGCAGGTCAGCGGCTCGTTCCGGCCCACCATCACCGGCGGTGACGCCATCCTCGGCGGCGGCGTGCGGTGCTCGCTCGGGTTCAACGTCAAGACGCCCGGCACCAGCACCGCCTACCTGCTGACCGCCGGTCACTGCGGCAACCTCACGTCCACCTGGAGCACCTCCGGCGGTCAGGTCGTCGCGTCCCGCACGGGAACCAGCTTCCCCGGCAACGACTACGCCCTGTTCCGCTACACCAGCGGCATCAGCCGGCCCGGCTCGGTCAACCTGTACAACGGCTCCCAGCGCGACATCGCCCGCGCCGGCGACCCCGTGGTGGGGCAGACCGTCGGCCGCAGCGGCAGCACCACCGGGTTCCACCGGGGCAAGGTCACCGGCCTGAACGTCACGGTGAACTACGCGGACGGCACCACCGTGACCGGCATGATCGCGACGACGGTCTGCGTCGAGGGCGGCGACAGCGGGGGGCCGCTGTTCGCCGACAACACCGCACTCGGCCTGACCTCGGGCGGCAGCGGCAACTGCGCCAGCGGCGGCCGGTCGTTCTACCAGCCCGTCACCGAAGCCCTCCGTGCCTACGGCGTGGCGATCTACTGACGTCCGCCGTCACTCCACAATGGATTCTTCAGCGTCGAGGAGCGTTCCATGACAGTCAACCGTCGCCGTCTTCTGCTGGGCAGTGCGGCTCTGCTGGCGGGCACCGCGGGTGCGACCGGTGCGGCCGGTACCGCCGCCGCGGCGCCGGCGGGGTTTCCCGACTACCGCTACCGCAGGCTCGCCCTGGTCAAGAGCAAGCTGCGGTACAACCCGACCGGTGAGCTGATCTTCCCGACGATCCGGGGCACGAAGGACCGCATCCCCGGCGCCCGTGCCGCCTACTACCTGTACTACGCGCCGCACGACGCACCGGGCGGGATCTGCCTGGCCTATGCCAACACCCTCGACGAGGAGTTCACCGAGTACCCGGG